>JAKSMG010000004.1 GCA_024400755.1 Bacteroidales bacterium
TCTCACTGATTGTCAGTGAGAAAAAATTCATACGACCCGATTTTTTTCCGCTTTTTCCCTGAAAAAAGGCGTTTTTTTGCCCTTTTGGGGTCCCCTTTTTTTCCCGATTTGGAAACTTTTCCGAAATCTTGTACAAAAACCGATTTTCAAACTAACAACCAATTGTGAATTTCTCACCCTTTTTTACACAAAAAAAACTTTCCCATCTGACTTTTGAGATCAAAATGGGAAAGTTTTGTATAATCTACCCGAAATTTATTTTATTTGGCGCGTTCTTTTTCCTTGCTCTTGACCAACTGTTTCTTCAAAGCTTCGACTGCCAAATCCGTGGCTTCCTCAAAAGTCTTGGCAATTTTAGACGCAATGGCGTCATTTCCCTTAATCATCACCCGAATTTCCACTTCCTTGTTTTCAGGTTTATCTGTGTTCGCCAATTTCAAGGTTACTTCCGATCCGATAATGCCGTCGTGAAGTTTTGAAAGTTTTTCAACTTTGTCCGTGATGAAAGCTTCCAATTTTTGATCAGCTTTGAATTTAATTGCAGAAATAGTTACATTCATAAAAAACCTCCTTTTTTATGCCCTTGGATGGGCTTGTTTGTAAATGGATTTTAATTTTTCTATAGAATTATGAGTATAGACCTGTGTGGCGGCCAAACTGCTATGGCCAAGAATTTCCTTTATCGCATTGATATCCGCCCCATTGTTGAGCAGATGGGTGGCAAAAGTGTGACGCAAAACGTGCGGACTGCGTTTATCAATCGTCGTAACGCAATCTAAATATTTACGTACAATATTATATATAGCCTTCGGATACATTTTTTTATTTTTATCGGTAACAAAAATACAACTATTTTTATTCATTTCTCCAAATTGTTCTTTGTAAACCGAAAAATATTTTTCAAGGGCCTCTTTGGCAACATTGCTAACAGGAATGATTCTTTCTTTGTTTCGTTTTCCAAGCACCTTGACATTCTGTTCATAAAAATCGATATCCGACAATTTGATATTCAACAATTCCGACAATCGCATTCCCGTGGCGTAAAAAAGTTCCATAATGGCCCGATCCCTGTATCCTTCGAAATTATTCTCAAATAAATCTGAAGAAAACAATTTCTCCATATCGTTTTTTTCCACGAAATGGGGCAGCCGCTTGGACACTTTCGGAGCGATAACACGATGCATAACATTTTCCGTTATATGTCCCACTTTCAAATGATAATTGAAAAAGGATTTCAGGCAGCTTATCTTTCGATTGATGCTTCGCGTGGTGATACCCTCCTCCATCATCGTCAAAATCCAGGTACGAATAACATCCGCATCAACCGCAAGAAGATCGGAAATCTGAAAGGTCTTCTCCGCATATTGTGCGAACTGTTCCAAATCGCCTTGATACGCGACAACCGTATTGGGTGACATTCGTCGCTCAAAACGAAGATAATCGAGATGCTGAGTGATTGGAATCGCGTTCATACCATCTATATATTATATGTAACGCAAAAATACAAAAATATTGCGAATCACACAAGATAAAAAAAACGAGGAACAGACGTTATCTGCTCCCCGTAATTTTTTTTCATGAAAGCTTTCTACTATTTGTCGGCTTCTTTAGCTCTTAAAGATTCAACATAGATAGCTTTAAGCTTTTGCTCCCTTTTGAGAACGCTAGGCTTGGTGAATTTTTGTCTTGCACGCAATTCACGAACAACACCTGTTTTTTCAAATTTTCTTTTTAATTTTTTCAGCGCTCTTTCGATGGTTTCGCCTTCTTTAACGGGAACAACGATCATAAAAAATACCTCTTTCTTTTTAAGTTAATACTAAAAATAAACTTCCCAAATTTGGGGTTGCAAAAATACACTTTTTTTTAATACATTTCACTACCGTTAAAATTATTTGTATTTTTGCATTTTCAAAATTTTAGACCGATGAAAAAGAACACTATTTACATTATTATCGCAGCCATTCTCGTTGCAGCCACTATTCTTGTCGTGTTATTCAAAACCAATGTCATCAAGACTTCCGGCGACTTGCTTGACCACGACGCCTTTGCCATCAAGGACACGGCTTCGATTACCAAGGTTTTTATGGCCGATATGGATGGGAATAGTGTTTTATTGCAAAGGACCGACAAGGGTTGGACCGTTTGTGACAGCATTTTGGTTATGAAGCCCATTATGGAAGAATTTTTGAACACGCTCAACAATCTTACCGTTAAGCAGATGGTTCCCAAATCCGGACAAAATGCCATTAACAAGGTCTTGGCAACGGGTGCGGTAAAGGTTGACATTTATCAATATGCTCCAAAATTCAAAATTTTCGGAATTCCTTTTGGCACGAAGGAAAGAAAAACGAAGACCTATTATATGGGACCCGCCACGATGGACAACGTCGCAAATTTTGCCTTGCTCGAAGGTTCCGATGCCCCTTATATCGTTTATATTCCTGGATTCAGGGGCTATGCCACCCCCATTTATTCCACGAATTATGCCGATTGGATAAATCACGACGTGTTTCAAACCAAAATCACCCGTATCAAATCTGCGGAATTCATTGATTTGGAACATCCCGAAGAATCATTCAAAGCCGTTAAAGTGGGTGCACGTTTTTTTGACCTTTATAATTATCAAAATGAAAAAGTTCTGGTTTATGACACTTTGAAATTGATTGACATGCTTTCTGAATTTAGAGATAAAAACTTTGAAGACCAGGTGCTGACCTTGGATCGTGCAAAAATTGACTCCATTTATCACGAACAACATTTCAAAACAATTATACTTACTGATATTGAAGGGAACAAGACCACCTTGGAACTTTGCCATTTATATAATGAAGATGTTGATGAAGAAGGAAATCCTATTACAAAATTGAATGAAGACAATTTTTTGGGATTAGTCAATCACAATTATAACAACATCTATTTGATGCAATTTTATCATTTTGACAGACAAATTCAGCCATTGTCATATTTTGCCCATCAAACCATTCAAAAATAGGTTGTTATGACCGTTGATGAACACTTTATGGCACGATGCCTACAATTGGCCTCATTGGGATTAGGTCGCGTTCAACCCAATCCTATGGTGGGAGCAGTCATTGTCCATAACGGCACTATTATTGGCGAAGGTTGGCATCGACAATACGGACAGGCCCACGCCGAGGTGAACGCTTTGTCTTCGGTTAGACAAAAAGAGTTGTTGCCCGAATCCACCATCTACGTCAACTTAGAACCCTGTTCCCATTTTGGCAAGACACCGCCTTGTGCCGACGCCATTATTCGGGAACGCATTCCCAGGGTCGTTGTCGGCACCGTAGATAGTAATGCCAAGGTGAACGGAGGCGGCATTCAAAAACTGAAAGATGCAGGCATAGAAGTCATTACCGGGATATTACCAAGTCAGTGTCGTGAATTGAACCAGCGTTTTTTCACCTACCACGAACAAAAACGCCCATACATTATTTTAAAATGGGCTATGACCGCCGACGGTTTTATGGATATTGACCGTCAGCAAAATCCCAATGGGCAATACTGGATTACCAATGCGGAATTAAAAACCATTGTTCATCAATGGCGAAGCGAAGAAGATGCCATTCTGGTCGGCTACAACACGATGGTGAACGACCGTCCGCAGTTGACCACAAGACTATTTCCAGGCAAAGACCCGCAGCGTTTTGTTATGCAACGAGGCGAAGTAATTGACAGCACCCTTCCCTACCAAATATTGTCGGAAGACGTAAGCGAAGCCGTCCAGCAGCTTTACGCGTTGAAGATTCAATCCGTCATCGTGGAAGGCGGTGCCAAAACCCTTCAACGCTTCATTGACGCAGATCTTTGGGACGAAGCCCGCATTCTTATCGGAGACCAAGTTTGGGGAAATGGTGTTCCCGCACCTCACATTTCCGGCATTACCACCAAAGAAAGCACTATTAACCACAACCGCATTCTCTATGTTCGACGACACCTATAAAACCATCGCTGCCCCATCAGAAGGAATCTACCGCGAAAAAGGAAGCAAATTCATTGCTTTGGCATTTCCTGTCGAAACCGAAGCGATGGTCAAGGAACGCCTGGCAGAGGTTCAGAAACAGTATTTCGACGCCCGACATCATTGCTACAGCTATATCTTGGGGCCCAATAAAGATGCCTACCGCCTCAACGACAACGGAGAACCTTCCGGCACGGCAGGCCGGCCTATTCACGGACAACTTCTGTCCAAGGACCTTACCAATACTTTGATAATTGTCGTACGCTATTTCGGCGGCATCAAATTAGGAGTAAGCGGACTGATCAACGCCTACAAGACAGCCGCGAAAGAGGCCTTGGAAGCCGCCACCATCATCGAAAAGACCATCGACGAGACCTACAATGTAAGCTTTGACTATAGCGTCATGAACAGCGTAATGCAGCTTTTGAAAGACCCTTACGTTACCATTTTAGGTCAAGGATACGACACGCAATATGTCATTACATTCAAATTAAGAAGACGCGAATCCGACCGCATCGTTACCGCCCTGAAAAAAATCAACAGCGTGGTGGTAAAATAAAGAGAATGACATCCCTGTCAATCTTTATTCAAAAACGGAATTATCCTTTTTAGTCTTGTAAAGAGATTCCGACTTCGCTATGCTTCGTCGGAATGACGATGAGGCATTGGGCAAGAAGTGGCGGCGACGGAAAGCAACTGCTATATTGTTAGGACACGGTGTCGCCGCAAACATCTCAACAAGATTAAACGGGATAATCCCGAAAATAACAAGTAATTTTCATTCATAGCGTAAAATTCAAAAATTTTACGTAAGTTTGCATAATCAAACTATCATTGTATGTCCAAGCAAGGATTAAGTCAACATCAGCAACTTGCCCAAAAGCAAATCACCTCACAACAAACTGTTCAATTGATGAAAATGATTGAATTGAGCAATGTTGCGTTGGAGGAAGAGATTTTAAAAAGCGTTGACGAAAATCCCGCATTAGACATCAAACACGATGATATGGAAGACGAATTTGTCAATCAAACGGAAAACAATGAAAATGAAAACGACAATGCCGACGATATTGCCCTTGAAGTAGATCGCAATCACAACGAAGACCCGTTTGACAACGATTTTTTTGCCGAAGACGAACAAGACGAAGACATTCCCGCCTATCGACTATATGCGGACAATTATTCTGATGATTCACAAAAAGAAGGTAAACTAATCGCCTTTGACCATTCTTTGCAAGAACAACTCCTGCTTCAATTGAACGAAATGGACCTGGATGACCGGGCCGCCGAAATCGGGAAATACATTATTGGCAATCTTGACGACAATGGATATTTGACTCGGGAAAGCACGGCCATTTCCAATGAATTGCTTTTTTCTTACAACATCAAAACCTCTCCGGCGGAAATTGAACACATCATCACGCATTACATTCAAGAACTAGAACCCGCCGGCATTGGAGCCCGCGATCTTCAGGAGTGTTTACTTCTTCAGTTAAAAAGGAAAAATGACAGTCCCGCCATCCTCATTGCCAGGGAAATCATCGCTAAACATTTCGACAGTTTTTCAAAAAAACACTTCGACAAATTATGCCAACAACTCAATCTTGACGAAAAAGACTTCAAAGCGGCATTGGCAGAAATCAAAAACCTGGATCCGCACCCCGTTTCCAATGATTCTTTCATCGAAAAAAACACTTCCGTCATCTCTCCCGACTTTCTCATTCATAATTGCGAAGGCAAATTGGATTTAACCCTAAATAATGTCCATATTCCAAAAGTTACCATCAATCAAGATTTTACTAAAGAATATCATTTTTTAAGCCAAGAAAAAAATGACAAATTGCGTTCTGATGCGGAAAAATTTCTCAAGGAGAATCTTGACAACGCCCACAATTTCATTCATTTGCTTTCGCTTCGGGAAATGATTTTATACAATACGATGTTGGCCATTATGCAACGGCAGGAGAAATATTTTCTCAGTGGAGATGAAAGCGAGTTAAAACCTATGATCTTAAAAGATATTGCCGAAAAAGTGAATTTAGACATTTCGACAGTCTCACGCGTAACCAGCAGCAAGTATGTACAAACAGATTTTGGCATCATTCTTTTGAAAGACCTGTTTTCTGAAGCTGCCGGAGACGAAGACGTTTCGTCCAGGGCCATCAAAAAACTACTGGCGGAAATCATTGACTCGGAAGACAAGAACAAACCCAATACCGACGACCAGCTATGCGAAATCTTAAAAGACAAAGGTTACACGCTTGCCCGCAGAACCATTGCCAAGTACCGCGAACAATTAAACTATCCCAAAGCTACCCTTCGGAAAGAAATTAATTTATAACCACTTATATTTCAAATGAATACAGATTGGCTAAGTCGTACGGAGCTTCTTTTTGGCAAAGAGAAACTGGAAAGAATGAAAAATGCACACGTTTTGGTGGTCGGCATTGGCGGCGTGGGTGCCTACGCGGCCGAACAGCTTTGCCGCGCCGGCATTGGAGAAATGACCCTGGTGGATGCCGACACCGTTTCTCTCACCAACCTCAACCGCCAATTACCCGCCCTTCATTCCACCCTGGGCTTAAGCAAAGTAGATGTGATGTGCCAACGTTTAAAAGACATCAATCCGGATATCAAACTACATAGCATTCACGAATTTATTCGCGACGAAAGGACACCGGAAGTGCTGGACAGCGCAAAATTCGACTACGTGGTGGATGCCATAGATTCCTTGTCACCAAAGGTCTTCCTCATCTATTTTGCCTTACAAAAAAATCTTCGACTGGTATCGGTTATGGGAGCCGGTGGAAAAATCGATCCGTCACTGGTACAGGTGGCCGACATCAAAAAAACGCATCAGTGTAAATTGGCCCACGCCATTCGTAAGAGATTGCACAGAATGGGCATTACCACCGGATTCAAAGCCGTCTTTTCGCCCGAGCCCGTCAACGAAAACGCCATCCTCATCGAAGCCGATCCCGACATAAACCACTTATCTACGGTTGGCACGATATCGTATATGCCCGCCGTTTTCGGATGCCACGCGGCAGCTACGGTTATCAATGATTTATAAAATTGCCTTCAATGATAATCCAACTTTAACATTATCATTTTGATGGATTATATTCGGTTTTTACGGAGAACGAAAGCACGACAATAACCGCGAAAGCCGCCCAAAACGGGAGCGACAGTTTATCAGTATCCAGAAAATTATTCATAATTCCGTGGACAAAATAGGACACCAATGCCAAAGTCATAGCCATAGCCCAGTGTTTCCTATTTTTATCTTGAGCATTCATATAGGTTTTGATGCCCGTATATAAACTCGCCACCAACAAAGCCAAAACGGTGAGCAAACCCACAATTCCAGTTTCCGCACAAGGACCAAGATACTCGCTATGTGCATTACCACCATCGCCCAGATTCGTGGAAATGATGGTTTGATACTTTGATTTTTGGAATGGTGCATATTGAAATTGATACGTTCCAGGTCCCCAACCGACAATTGGCCGCTCCTTAATCATCGCCAGTGCCGAAGTCCAGCGGTTGAGTCGTTCCACATTGGAAGCATCGGTACTAATATTGGTCATTGATTGGATTTGTTCGGTCAAGTTGCCCGAAGCATCCTGGTCGTTTCGTCCCATTCGGTATAAAATGTCATCGGCATAAAAATAAAAAAACGAACCGAAAACCAAGGCGGCAACAACTAACCAAGTGAACTTTATTTTCAGCTTCATCACCAGCCAGACAAACAAGACCACAACCATACTTAACCAAGCAGCCCTGCAATTTGACAAATACAAACCGACCAACAAAATCAAAGCGGAAATAAGATAAAACCATTTGGATTTCTTGCTTTCTGCCGTACATAGGAAGCCAATCACAATCGGGATGAAGAAGGCCAAAACCGCACCATACGCCGTATGGTCATTGTAAAACGGTGTCATCACCCAATGCCCGCTAAATTCCGAAAATCCGCGCAAGGCGTGACGAATCGTGGTATAAATGACAACTATACCCAAACCGACCGTATAACAGTTGAAAAAGGTTTTCGCATTTTTCAAATCATCTTTAATCAACTGTATCACCATAAAATAACAAGAAGTGATAAACCAAATCTTGGATGCCCAAAACTTGAAAGATACCGCTGGCTGTTCGCTGGTCAAACAAGTGATAAACATCCAGAGTAGATACACATAGACAACTATGGAAACCGGATGCGTAATCAGCCGTTTATCCAACGTCCAATCATATAAAATGCGACAAAGAAACAACAATGTCACCGCAATCATAATAAATTCCGAAGGCAACGACAAGCCCAATTGAATTTTATCATCGCTGATGACAACGGACAACGGCGTGACGAAAGCCAAACCGTACATCAATAAATCAAGACGAAAAACGAGCAGGTAGAGGACAAGTAAAACCACGGAAACAGCCGAAAAATAAAAAAACTGCTTCCATAGGCAAAAAAGGTTGATCAGAAGAAAAAGTCCGAAACAACCATATAAAACGTACTTGTTTTTCTGTCCCTGTTCCATAAAACCTAATCGTTTTCTTTCGGTACTATAGTCAGCGGAGTTTGTTTAAGATTATTGAGTATCAACAGAACAATCACACCCAGGATAAAGCTGGCAATAGTAGAAACCAAAACAATCAGCATTTTTTTCGGGTATGCCTTTTTATCGGCCGGGATTGCATTATCCACAACGAATTTAACAGGAATATTATCGCTATTATCCACAATGGCATTCAGCATTTTGGATCTGCACATCGCGTGATATTCGCAGAACTTTTCCTGTTCTTCCTGCAACGTCAAGTAGCGGGTGCCATAAGCCGACAATTTTTCCAATTCCTTTGCCAACCGTTGCTGACCGGCAGTATTTCCCTGTGCGAGCGCAATGGCATACTGCTGCATCATTCTATCCGATTGGGTCGTAAACTCATAAACGCCCTCCTT
This sequence comes from Bacteroidales bacterium, assembly GCA_024400755.1. Taxonomy (GTDB): domain Bacteria; phylum Bacteroidota; class Bacteroidia; order Bacteroidales; family WCHB1-69; genus RUG11690. The sequence continues at coordinate 8,946 of JAKSMG010000004.1, forward strand.
CATGATTAACTGCAGCGAATCGTCAAGACGAGCCATTTCTTTATCTACAAAATCCATTTGTTCTTGCAGAATTTTATAGGCGGCGATAGTTCTTTGATATTCGATATGATGCTTTACGGTATCCAATTGTGCCAAGATTTCATTGGCCATATCGGCAGCGATTTGAGGATCTTCGTCCATAACGCTCACCGAAATAGCACCATATTGCGTTCTTCTAATCGTGATGGCACTTTTCAAATACTTATAGACCTTAGTCTGACGATAGGCTTCATTCGTGCCGATACCATAATGATTATACAAATCGAATTTTTGAATCAGGACATCCTTGATGGAGCGAGAATTCAAAATTTCCATCATCTGTTCGGTTTCCTCTTCTGCCGCATACGCCTTCATATCCAAACGTTCATTATAAGACTCCTCGTTCAACAGGATTTTGGCCACGGAATTGGTTCTGGGAGCGAAAATAACCGCCGTAGATTGATACTTCGGCTTAATCAGCAATGACACTATCAAAGACAGCACGGCTGCAATCGCACAAATGATTATCAATATTTTACGATTGGCCCAAATAAATTGAACCAAACTAAACGAATTGAAATTTTTGTCGTTTTGATTGGACATAGATTATTCTGGTTTAATATTAACACTGATAAATAACTCTTTCAATTGTTCATCAGAAATAGCTGATGGCGCGTCAATCATCATATCGCGACCTGAATTATTCTTCGGGAAGGCGATAAAATCGCGGATTGAATCACAATCAGACAAAACGGAACACATACGGTCGAAACCGAAAGCCAGACCTCCGTGAGGTGGTGCTCCGAATTGGAAGGCATTCATCAAGAAGCCAAATTGCTTTTGTGCTTCTTCTTCGCTGAATCCCAACACCTTGAACATTCTATTTTGCAATTGGCGGTTATGGATTCTGATGGAGCCGCCACCAACTTCGGTACCATTGATAACCAAATCGTAGGCATTGGCATTGACGGCACCCGGATCACTTTCAAGAATAGCTTCGTGTTCGGGCTTCGGTGCTGTAAACGGATGGTGCATCGCATAAAAACGCTGCGTTTCCTCATCCCATTCCAACAACGGAAAATCGATAACCCATAACAACTTATATTCACCGGCCTTACGCAAGCCCAAACGACTTCCCATTTCCAGACGCAGTTCACAAAGCTGTTTTTGTGTTTTCAAACGAGGACCGGACATTATCAAAATCAAGTCGCCGACCTCGGCATTACACTTGGCGGCAATGGCCTTCAAATCGGCTTGGTCATAGAATTTATCAACTGATGACTTGAAAGTCCCGTCCTGATTGCAAAGCACATACACCAAACCACCGGCACCCACCTGAGGACGACGAACGAAATCAACCAGTCCATCCAGTTGCTTACGCGTGTAGTTGGCACAACCCTTTGCCACAATACCCACTACCAATTCTGCCTCATTGAAGATTTTGAAATCCTTATGTTTCGTAACCTCATTCAATTCCACAAAACGCATACCAAAACGGGCATCAGGTTTATCCGAACCATAATATTTCATGGCATCTGCCCAAGTAATTCTTTCGATAGGATCAATATCTATATTCTTTATTTTCTTGAAAATATGCTTAACCAAACCTTCGAAAGTGTTGAGCACATCTTCCTGTTCCACGAATGACATTTCGCAGTCGATTTGAGTAAACTCGGGCTGACGGTCGGCACGCAAATCCTCATCACGGAAGCAGCGAACAATCTGGAAATAGCGATCAAAACCCGACACCATCAGCAACTGTTTGAACGTCTGCGGAGACTGCGGAAGTGCGTAAAATTCGCCGGGATTCATACGGGAAGGAACCACGAAATCGCGAGCGCCTTCGGGCGTTGACTTAATCATAAACGGCGTTTCGATTTCCACGAAACCAATGTTATTCATATAGTTACGAATTTCAATCGCCAATCTATGACGGAAAAGGATATTATTTTTCACAGGATTACGACGCAAATCCAAATAACGGTATTTCATACGCAACTCATCGCCACCGTCAGATTCATCCTCGATGGTAAAAGGAGGAACCAAAGATTCGTTGAGGACCTCCACATCGGAAGCAATGATTTCGATGTCTCCCGTAGGAATATTCTTATTTTTGCTATAACGTTCCGTAACGACACCCGTAACCCGGATTACCCATTCACGACCAAACTTTTCCACCTTCTGACAAAGGTCTGCGTTGGTTTCGTTGTTGAATGCCAACTGCGTAATGCCGTAGCGGTCTCTCAAATCGATAAAAATCATACCGCCCAGCTTTCTAATTTTCTGAATCCAGCCGCACAAAGTTACGGTTTGATTGATATTGGAAGCGTTTAATTCGCCACAAGTATGTGTTCTTAACATAACAAAACTAAATTTTATTGAATGGTTATTTTATAAATTTTCGAATAATAAGTCGTTTCCGAGCTGCCACCTCTATCCATCGCCTTTACCGAAGTCGAATAAGAGGTTCGCTGTAAAAATCCATCATAATTTCCCGATTTGATATCCCGCAACATAGAATCATCAATGATCAATTGATGGTTATCCCCGACATCTGGCAAAATTTCGTATCGCTTTTCGCCGTTTTTCAAAATCAAGGTAATGGTTTCATCCTCATCGATGGCCGTGCCCTTATATTTCAAAACGTTAGTCTCGTTTTTTCTCAAACTGACCTCTGAAATCTGGATAGATTTCATCTTCAATTCATTAGAAAAAACATCACCGTCGTCATTTTGATATTCAAAACTCAACCTATCGGGAAAAGCAGCCACCTCACTTTGCGTGCACATATAAAAACAGTCTTTTACATCATCCGACGACTTCTTCATTGTCTGTTCGTTAAATGATATTGAACTATTTTTGGACAATTGGATATAAGCCCCGGACTCATTATCCGTTTGAAAGGCCACCTGGGCAGTAAGCGTTTGAGCTCCCGCATCGTAATAGACAGAATAGGAAGGAAAAATGATGCGTTGTTCCACCTTATTTGAGCTCACCGATGAGTTACAAGCCATTAGCACAGAAGCTAAAACAATGATTGATAGTATTTTACAGTAAATTAATCGCATTAAACTATATATTTTTCTTATTATAAATATAAACGACAAAAATACAAATAAATTGCAATGCTTTGTCAGAAAAAATTTGACCGGTGAATCAATGGCTGATTCTATTTGCAAAGTCATCGAAACAATTTTCTTTCCAACAAAATCAAACTTAAATAAACAAGCCGACGAAAGACAATATTTTCGTAATTTTGCCAAAAATTTTGACGGAATGAAATGCAACTATCATACTCATTGTACTTATTGTGACGGCAAGGAACCGATTGAAGCTTTCGTTAAACAAGCCAACGAAATAGGTTTGAACCATTTGGGCTTTTCCTCTCACGCACCCGTTCCCAACGAAAACGATTTTGCCATAGAGGAAAATCGCATTCCCGAATATGTCAAGGAAGTCCACTCTTTCCAGGAAAATTCCAACACGCAGCTTTTTGTGGGCTTAGAATGTGACTTCATTCCCGGAATGACTCAAAAATTTGACCATTACCGCAACGAATACCAACTCGACTACATCATCGGCGGCGTACATTTGGTACGCCCTGCCAACGATGAACGACTCTGGTTCATTGATGGTTCAAAACGAGAAATTTACGATGCGGGACTTGACATTTTATTCAACAACAATATTCAAAAGGCCGTAACCACTTTTTGGGAACAGTCCTTTCAGATGTTGGAAGAAGAGCATTTGGACATTATCGCCCATCTCGACAAAATCAAAATGCACAACCAACACCGCTTTTTCACTGAAGAGGAAAAATGGTACATCGACCTGGTGGATCACGCACTTTCGCTTATCAAGAAAAACGATGTCATTGTTGAGATTAACACGCGCGGGCTATACAAAAAACGCTGCGATGCCTTTTATCCTTCGGATTACATCCTTGCCCAAGCAAAAAAAATGCACCTTCCTTTCATCATCAGCAGTGATGCCCACAAATCCGAAGAATTAAACCTTTACTATAATGAAGCCGTCCAAAAGTTAAAGAGCTTTGGCATTGACCAGTTGGTGCATTTGGACGGAAACCATTGGAAAGAATACGATATTTAAGATGAACTTTATCGACACCCACGCACATTTGTGCAAAGAATATTATCCCGACTGCCTTGACCAGGTTGTTCAGCGAGCCATCGATGCCGCCGTAGATCCCATCATCTTACCCGGCGTCAACGCGGCAGGATTGGACGAGATTTTCGAATCTGTGGACCGGTTTCCAGGTCATATTTTCCCATTGGTGGGACTGCATCCCGAGGAAATTCGCCCCGACTACCGAGAAGAACTGGCCAAAATTGCCGCCTATTTGGATGATCCTCGCGTGATCGGAGTCGGGGAAATCGGTTTGGATTATTATTTCAGTCGCGAATATGAAAAAGAGCAAATAGAAATCTTTGAAACACAGCTCAATTGGGCCAAAGAACGCCAAATGCCCTTGTCGCTGCATATTCGAAATGCCTACGAAGAAGCCATTCCCGTCTTGAAAAAATTTGATCATTGCGGACTGAAAGGCGTACTGCATTGCTTTTCGGGCGGCATTCAAGAAGCACAATGGGGCATTCGCTTCGGATTTGCCTTAGGCGTGGGTGGCGTCGTCACTTTTAAAAACAACAAACTGCAAGACATTGTTAAAGAAGTGGGCCTGCGACACATCGTTTTGGAAACCGACTCTCCCTACCTTGCCCCCGTCCCATTCCGCGGCAAAACCAACGAAAGCAGCTACATTCCCATCATTGCCCAAAAAGTGGCGGAAATCACTGGCGAAACCATAGAAACCGTTATGGCTGCCACCACCGAAAACGCACTCGAAATCTTTGATAAAATTCCGAAAAACTAATCATTTTTTTGTCAAAAACAAAATTTATAAGAACAACGAAAAAAACAGCCGAATCTTCCGTCAATTCTAACTTAACCACATTATTTATAGCTATTTAATTTCATCAATAGGAAAATTTTTATTTATCATAATGACAATAAAAACCTTATTTTGTCGTTATAAAGAAAATCATTATTATTTTCCTTTTTTCATTAAAAGCAACCCTTATGAAAACAATAAAATTTTTTTGGATTTTCTTGTTGATGATGATGGTCGCGGTTTCATCATTTGCCCAACAAAACGACGCATTATTGGAAATTCTCCAAAGCGAATTAAACAAAAACAAAGCCCAATTTGACAAAGACCAAGCCGGAGTTTATCTGCTCAGCTATCGTGTGGATGATAAAACCACACACTATATCGGCAGTTCATTTGGCAGTTTGGTGGGAAATAATCAAAGCCACGAACGCATATTGACGGTACAAGTCCGCGTTGGCAATTTCGAGATGGACAATTTTCATGAACTTCGTGATGACTATTCTGATTATTTTATTACGGGAACGTCAAGCATCAAACTACCTCTTACTGACGATTCCAAAGCCATAGCCCAAATCTTATGGCGCGAAACCGACAAGGCCTTTCGTGAAGCCAAGCAACGATATGACAAAGTCAAGGCCAACGTTGCCGTTAAAGCCGAAGAGGAAGACCACGCCCCAGACTATTCCACTGCCGCCCAAGAAATTTATTTTGAACCGGCCATCACCGATCTTTCATTAGACGAAACGCTATGGATTCAACGACTCAAGGAATTATCTGCGGTTTTCAATCATAATAAGGACGCACAAGAAGGCGGCAGCACGATTCAATTTACGATTTTACGAAAGTATTTTGTCAATAGCGACAACACCAGCATCGTACAAAACAACACATTCTGCCACCTGTTCATCAATGTGGAAGGACAAGCCAATGACGGAATGTATCTGCCTTTGTATCAATCCTATTTTGCCCATACGCCAAATCAGCTTCCCGACCAATCAACGATGTTGGCTGACGCGCAAACGCTAAATAGCAAAATCAGCCAACTGATCAAAGCTCCCGTCGTGGATCCTTATACAGGACCGGCTTTATTATCCAAAGAAGCCGCCGGCGTATTCTTTCACGAGATTTTCGGACATCGGGTGGAAGGACAACGACTTAAACAAAGTACGGATGGACAGACATTCAAACAAAAACTCAATGAGCAAGTGCTTCCCACAGACCTTTCCGTAATTTTTGACCCATCCATTTTATTTTATAAGGATATTCCATTGAATGGTAGTTACAAATATGATGACGAAGGATTTTTCGGTTATCAGGTTAAGGTCGTGGATCACGGAATCCTGAAAAAATTCCTGATGACCCGAACACCCATTGACAGTTTCCCCTTATCCAATGGTCACGCCCGTTCACAGGCGGGTTATCAACCTGTTTCACGCCAATCCAACCTCATCGTTGAAACGGAACATCCCTATACCGACGAGCAACTTCGAGCAATGCTTATTGCCGAAGCCAAGGCACAAGGCAAGGATTACGGATACCTATTTTCAAGTGTTCAAGGCGGATTTACAAGTACCGGCCGTTACTCGCCCAACGCTTTCAATGTAACTCCTCTGGAAGTGTATCGAATTTATGTGGATGGGAGACCCGACGAATTGGTACGCGGTGTTGATCTGGTCGGCACCCCGTTGTCGATGTTCTCCAAGATTGAAGCCGCCGGCAACGAACACGGAAACTTCGCCGGCACTTGCGGGGCGGAATCCGGCTGGGTACCCGTTGGCTGCTGCTCCCCCGCCCTCTTCATCAAGCAAATTGAAATGCAGAAAAAAAGCAAAAGCCAACAACGCCCACCCATCATTCCTAAAAAATACAGCCAGATTCCCAATACCGACAATTTTGAAACGACTTGTTTTGAAGCTATGGAAGACGAATTGGAACAAAATATGGCTTCCTTGCAAATCAAAGACCTTCAAGCTCCTTACTTTATCAGCTATTTGATTTCTGATGCCACCATCACAAGCATCTGCAGTTCGCTCGGCGGCATCATCACCTCTTTTCAAAGACCTTGTAGAGACAAGGATGTCACCGTTTTGGTCGGCAACGACAAACGCAACAACCTGCATTACTTCGATATGAACTCGCTGATTTTTGGCAACGGCAGCGGTACGGGTAGTATGCCTATCGATAACGACTACTACAATATCCGTTATAATCTGTGGCTTACTACCGACAATCTTTATAAAACCAACGCCGAACAATTGGAAGCCAAGAATGCGGCCATCGAACAACAGAACCTTCCTCAAAAGCAGCTCGACATGCCCGACAGAAGTGCCGTGGCATGTTCCAATTTCAGTGAGGAGCAGTCATCGACCGCCATCGACAGAATGCAATATGAAACCATCATCGCCGAACTATCAAATATATTTTCAAAATATCCCGAATTTACCAACTCCGGCGTTAATCTCTATGCCTATCAAGGAAACGCCTATTACAGAAACAGCGAAGGATTGCAATACAAACAAGCCTTTAACATCGTGGGTATCAATATTTTTGCAGAAACTTTGACAGAAGACGGGGAACCTTTATCCGACCATATCTGGATTTATCGCAAAGACATTTCACAACTCCCTTCCATTGACAAACTAAAACAGCAAATCGCCAACTTCGCCGATCAACTTGAGCAACTTCGCAAAGCTCCCGTGATAGAAGACGCCTACAGCGGTCCCATCGTTTTTGCCGACGATGCCGCCGCCACGCTTATAGAACAATGCTTTTTCCAAACCGACAACGGATTAATGGCCTCCAGAAAACCCATTTTCTCTTCCCCGGAAATAGCATCTATGTATGGTGATTTCGCTGATAAAGACAACGCCCTTGTCCCGTTTATCAATAAAAAAGTCATTTCCAGAGACCTAAGCCTCCGCAGCCGCAACACGCTTACACAATATAACGGCATCCCCCTCATCGGCAGTTTCAAACACGATGCCGACGGCTATACTTCTGATGACGAAACCCTATTGATTGAGGACGGTGTTTTGATGCAATTGCTGAATAACAGAGAACCCGCCGACAACGCTCCTTTCAGCAACGGACACAATCGTCTCGTACTTAACGGCAACAAACTGCAAACCACCTTGGCCCCAGGCGTCATCGAGATGAGCAGTAAAAACAAAAGTTCCTATCAACAACTCAAAAAGAAATTGATAGCCATGGCCAAATCCGAAGATTATGAATACGGATATATCGTCACCAAGATAAAAGACATCAGCGATAACTATTTAATTCCAACCTACTGTTATCAGATCAACGTCAAAACAGGCGAAGAAAAATTGGTTCGCATGGCTCAATTGTCAACTCCCAAACTCAAGACTTTCAAACACGTAACCAGTGTATCATCTGAGCAACAGGTCTTCAACACCCTGATGGGCGGACAAAAAATAGACGCCTGGCCCGCATCCAACGACTTTCAACTCTACGGAGTACCTGTCAGCTTTATTTTGCCCAAAGCCATACTTTTTGAAGAACTTGAACTCAATAAGAATCCTGACATCAACTTACAGAAAAAACCATTCATTGCCAACCCCTTAAAAGACTAATTGTGCGACTTTTCATTGCCATTCCCGCCTTAGACGAACTCGATTTTCTCCCGCAAACGATGCAGGCACTTGCCCATCAGCAGGGAAGGCATCATTTTGAGGTCAGCATTTGCGTCAATCAACCTGAAAGTTGGTGGGAAAATTCAGAGAAACGAACTGTCTGCCAGCATAATCAAACCTTGCTGAAATGGCTACGGTCACAACAATTTCCTTTTCCTTTGCACCTTATCGACAAAAGCTCCAAAGGCAAGGGATGGGACGACAAAAATTTCGGTGTCGGTTTTGCCCGTAAAGTGCTTTTTGAAAAAATCGTGTGCCAAGCCGCCGATGACGATATCCTCATCAGTATGGACGCCGACACCGTTTTCGGACCACGTTATGTGGAATCCATCGCACAAAATTTTGAGCGGCACCGTGATCAAAACGTGATCTCGGTGCCCTACTTTCACCCACTCACCCACGACGACCAAGCCAACAGGGCCATTCTCCGCTATGAAATCTATATGCGAAACTGCCTATTGAACCTCTTTCGCATTGGATGTCCATACAGTTTCACCGCCATTGGATCGGCCATTGCCGTAAAAATCAAGGCATTGAAAAAAATCAACGGCATTACCCCGATGAAAAGCGGTGAAGATTTTTATCTGCTACAGAAACTTCGCAAAATGTCCCCCATCAGCAACTGGAACGACGAACTGGTGTATCCTGCCGCCCGTTTCTCCGACCGCGTCTTTTTTGGTACGGGTCCCGCCATCCGCAAAGGCAGCCAAGGCATTTGGGACAGCTATCCCATTTACCATTTTTCACTTTTCGATGAAGTCAAAAAATGTTACGATTTGATTGATGATCTTTATCAAAAAGACCAACACAATAAATTCATCGATTTCTTAGAAAAGCAATTCAAAGATGACAATTTGTGGCAGCCACTTCGCAAAAATGCCAAGGATTTAGTCCATTTTAGACACGCTTTTCACGAAAAAGCCGATGGACTGCGCATTATGCAATTTCTAAAAAGCGAACAAAGCCAACTTTCCGTCAGTGACGAACAATCCCTGCGAGAAAATCTGCCTTTTCTCACCCAACGCACCATTCCCCCATTCATTCAACAAGATTTTTCTTTCGACCAACTAAGCACAGCACAATTGTCCGAAATAAGAACATTCCTTTTTGAAGAAGAAATGGAACAACGAAAAAAACACTAATCATTCCCGTTGAACCAGGCGACTTCCATTTTCCAAAACGATATAAACCGGCAAATGGTCGCCATAACCACCAAGGTATCGAGGACCTAAAAAAGTACGAAACACTTTGTATCCGCCATACTTTTCATCATCCAGCACCATAAAATCATCTTTGAAAATATGGGCCTGATTTTCAACAATATGCAAGGAACTGTCAGACGCTGTCAATAGCGGTTTTGAAACAATTACCTGATCCAGGCAACCCCAAAAATCCTCGTGCTTGTGCGTTCCCACATTGTTCATCTCCAGAAACCGATACATCAAATTGTACAATGCTGCCGTGTCCGTTTTTTTCTTATTGCACGCACCCAGGGTTTGGCTCACGCTTTCGTCGGTCGGATAATCATTAAAATCACCCACGATAACAATTTTCGCATTGGCATCGGCAGACAGCAACGAATCCACTCGAGAACGAAGCACCTGGGCATAATAATTTCTTTTGGGAATGGTTGCGCCGTACCCACCATAGCGAGAAGTCCAATGATTAACAAAAAGATGCAAAGTGTCGCCCCCACATATTTGTGCCGCCACATATAAAATGTCACGGTTTTTGGTTGACGGCTCAAACGGAAAAACTATAGGAATCGCTTCCGAATGGACAATCCGCACCCTGTCCTTTCGATACAGCAAACCCGTTTCCACGCCACGAACATACGGCGCGTCAAAATGAACGAAACCATAATGATACTTTTGCAACGGCGAATGATAGCAAAATCGCTGAAACACCTTGTCGTTTTCCACTTCCGCCATCGCCGCAATATCCGGTGGATCACCTTGTCCCATTGCAATTAGCACTTTTGCAATATTGTTGATTTTCTTGACATACTTGCCATACGTCCAATGATACATTCCCTCGGGCGTAAAATCATCATCCTTAAACAAGGAATCATTCTCCGGCTCATACAAATTTTCCACATTGTAAAACGAAATCAAGCATTTTGTACTATCTCTTTGTGCAAAAACGACTATCGAAAACCCAATAAAAATCAATGATATTAATATTTTTTTCATATTGCATTAGAATATTATTAACTTTGCAAAGATAAAACAATTATTTGTATTTTTGCGTTTTAAATTGAAAAAAATGAAGCTTATTATCCGCCTCTTCAAACACGTGCTGCCTTACAAGGGTAATATTGCGCTTATTATACTTTTCAATTTGCTTTATTCGATTTTTTCCATCTTCTCGCTTTCGATGGTGGTGCCGTTTTTGCAGGTATTGTTTGAACAAACCGAAGCGGTCACCGCCAAGCCGGAATTTGCCTTGAGTGTTGATTATGCCATCAACACTTTTTACTACTTTATGTATTTGATTATCAGTTCATACGGAAAACTTGCCGCCTTGTTTTACATTGCTGGGACAATGATTGTGCTTTCGTTTTTGTCCAATTTATGCCGCTATATGGCCGCATTTTTCCTTTCCGCCATACGCTGCGGTATTCTGAATCAACTGCGAAGCGAAATCTACCATCAACTCATCATTCTGCCTCTTTCGTTTTATACCAAGCACCGCAAGGGAGATATTCTCAATCGTATGGGAGCCGACGTGCAAGAAGTGGAATGGTCCATCATAGCCACCTTGCATTCCATTTGCCGCGATCCTTTCATCGTGACCATCTTCCTCATCGTGCTTTTCAGCATCAGCACAAAATTAACGCTGTTAGTGCTCATTATTCTGCCCATTGCCGGCTACTTCATTACCATCATTGGAAAAAGTATCAAGCGCAAATCCGTCAAAGCACAACAACTTCTGGGCCGCTTAAGTTCCATTTTTGAAGAAACCATCAGTGGTTTGCGAATCATCAAGGCATATAACGCCATTGATTTTATGTCTGAAAATTTTAAAAATGAAAATCACGAATTTTATAAATTAAACAAGAAAATATTCAGAATCAACGAATTGGGATCTCCATTGGTTGAATTTCTCAGCATTTTTGCCTTGATGCTCATCCTTCTGCTCGGCGGCCTTTTTGCTCCGGAAAGTCTTTTTAACGGAGGAATATTCGTTTTGTACATTTTGGTATTCGCCAGGATTATTTCTCCGGCAAAGACCTTGGTAACCTCCGTCTATACCATTCAAAAAGGACTCGCTTCCGCAGAAAGAATATACGAAATTATTGATGGTGAAGAAGTTATTGTGGAAGACGAACATCCCATTTCACTTTTAGAATTTAAAGATAAAATTGAATACAAAAATGTTGGTTTTTCTTATAATGATAATCTGATTAACGGAAAATACGATGTCCTCAATGACGTCAATTTTGAATTGCAAAAAGGAAAAACCATCGCATTGGTAGGGGCTTCCGGTGCCGGAAAATCAACCCTGGTAGATTTGCTTCCAAGGTTCTACGATGTATCCGCAGGAGAAATCACCTTAGACGGAATCAATATTAACCGCTACAGGATCAGTGATTTACGAAGAATTTTCGGCATTGTCAACCAAGACGTGATGTTGTTCAACGATACGGTATATAACAATATTACCTTTGGTATGAATGACGTCAGCAAAGAACAAGTGGAAGCTGCCGCCAAAGTTGCCCAAGCCCACAATTTCATTATGGAAATGGAAAAGGGCTATGAAACGGTTTTAGGAGATCGCGGAATGCGGCTTTCCGGAGGCCAAAGACAAAGAATAAGTATTGCACGGGCCCTATTAAGCAATCCGCAGATTCTCATTCTCGACGAAGCTACTTCGGCCTTGGATACCGAATCGGAATACCTGTTTCAACAAGCTATTCAGGAATTGCTGAAAGACCGTACCGCCATTATCATTGCCCACCGTCTATCCACCATCCGCAATGCTGACCGAATACTCTTCGTGAAAGATGGTCACATCAGCGAAGAAGGAACACACGAAGAACTTATGCGGCAAAAAGGCGACTATTTCCGTTTTTGTACCATACAACTAATGAAAGATTAAAACCTTATCAATGAGCATCATAGAACTAATTTTCCTCTCAATTGCACTGGCCATGGACTGCTTCGCCGTCAGTTTCTCTGCTGGCGGACTACAGTCGGGACTACGTTTTAAACACGCGTGCATTGTTGGTCTCTTCTTTGGTTTCTTTCAAGCGATGATGCCGGTTATCGGCTATTTCGGCGGTGAAATCGTCGTCAACTACTGTGCGGTCTTTGACCATTGGATTGCCTTTGGAATCCTTCTTTTTATTGGTGGAAAAATGATTTTCGAAGCCGTTCATCCTTCTCCCGATGAGGAAAAAATCGACGTGATGAAACCTGCCACCTTACTTATTTTGTCTATTGCCACCAGCATCGATGCCCTGGCTGTCGGTTTTAGTTTTTCAATGTTGGCGGTCAATATTTGGTTTTCGGTTCTGATAATCGGTCTATTTTCCTTTGCACTCTCAATTATAGGAATTTATATGGGCAAATTTCTATCCCAACGCATCAAGCCTTCCTACGCCGAAATCATTGGGGGCATCATTCTCATTGGCATTGGAACCAAAATCCTAATTCAGCATTTATGTATGTAAAAATCAATATATCAAATAATTAAAACTAAAATTAAAATGAGTAAACCTGCAAAAATCTTAATTGTCGTCGCTGCGATCGTCGTCTTGATTGCCATTATGGCCGGCATTTACAACAAAATGGTAAAATTGGATGAAACCGTGCAACAAGCGTGGGCACAAGTTGAAAACGTATATCAACGCCGTGCCGACTTGATTCCAAACTTGGTAAAAACCGTGCAAGGAGCAGCGGAATTTGAAAAAGGAACTTTAGAATCTGTCGTCAACGCTCGTTCAAAAGCTTCTTCTATGCAAATTGATCCTTCTAACTTAACTGAAGAAAACATTGCCAAATTTCAACAGGTGCAAGATGAACTGAGTTCTGCCTTGAACCGCTTGATGGTGGTCGTAGAACGCTATCCCGAACTTAAGGCCAACCAAAATTTCCTTGAACTGCAAGCACAATTGGAAGGAACCGAAAACCGCATTGCGGTAGAACGCAAGAAATTCAACGAAACAGTGCAAAATTACAATACGGTAATTCGTCGTTTCCCAAATAATATTTTCGCAGGAATGTTTAACTTTGATAAAAAGGGATATTTCAAGGCCAAAGAAGGTGCGGAAAATGCTCCAGAAGTGGATTTTAACTTTGATTAATGAAGAAAGTCATTATTTTCTTATTGGCTGCCACGTGGGCGATAATGGGCTGGGCGCAAATTCCGCCGCCACCCAATCCGCCACGCTTAGTCAATGATTTCGTTGGTGTTCTAACCCCTTATCAGGTAGATGAATTAGAGCACCGCTTAGTGGCATTTAACGATTCCACCTCCAATGTGATTTGCGTGGTCATCGTAAATGACCTTGGGGGTTACGACGCTGCTGAATTTGCCTACGAAATCGGAGACAAATGGGGCGTTAAGGACAAAAATTTCAACAATGGCGTCGTCATCCTCATCAAAACCAGCAGTGACAAAGGCGGTGACGGCGACATTTTTATCGCAACGGGCTACGATTTGGAAGGCGTTCTTCCCGATGCCGCCTGCAAGCGCATCATTAACGAGCAGTTTATTCCCGAACTGGCTCAAGGACATTATTATGAAGCCATTGTCAAGGGCTTGGATGTGATACTTCCTGTCGTGGCCGGAGAAATCAGCGTTGCCAGAGAAAACAATGAAAATGACGGAATCTACATTGCGATGTTGGTTTTCTTTATCATTGCAACCATTGTTATCCTTGGCATGGCCAACAAAAAATCTGATCACCATGATCGAGACGGAAATAATGACAATAACAACGACGACTTTTTAAAAGATGCGGCCAAAATCGCATTTTGGACCGCCTTATTAGGTAGCGGACGGCACCGTGGCGGAGGCTACAGTAGTGGCGGCAGTTTTGGTGGAGGATTTGGCGGAGGAGGCTTCGGCGGAGGTGGTTTCGGCGGTTTTGGCGGTTTTGGCGGCAGCGGCGGTTTCGGTGGAGGCGGCGCCGGCGGAAAATTCTAATTTTTTTTACTGGATTGCCAAAGTCTGCTTGATTTTGGAAGTCAAAATGTCAATGCCTTTTTCATTAAAACCTCCCACGGGAATGATGATGTCCGCATACTTTTTCGTGGGTTCGATAAAGGATTCGTGCATCGGCTTGACATAGGTCCGATAATGGCGGATAGACTTATCCAAGCCACGACCGCGCTCTACAACGTCACGCTGTATGATGCGGATAAGTCGCTCGTCGGCTTCGGTATCGACAAAAACCTTCAGGTCCAAAATATCACACAACTCCGGACTGGTGAAAATCAGAATACCTTCCACAATTAGCACCTCAGCAGGATTGACCGTGATGGTTTCTTTTCCTCGCTTACAGGTAACATACGAATAGGTGGGCATTTGCACGCTGCGACCTGCCTTTAATTCGCTTATCTGCCGAATCATAAGAGGCCATTCAATGGCTGATGGATGATCAAAATTGATTTTCTCCCGCTCTTCTTGCGATATGTCGCCATTATCTTTGTAATAAGCGTCTTGCGATAAAACAGCAACTCTCTCTTGAGGAAGAGAACTGATAATTTTTTTTACTACTGAAGTTTTTCCGGAACCGGAACCACCGGCAATGCCAATGACTAACATAGGAAAGAAATTTGTTGCCCAAGGAGGACTCGAACCTCCAATGACAGGACCAGAATCTGTAGTGTTGCCAATTACACCATTGGGCAGTTTGCGAGTGCAAAAATACAATTTTTTTTAATTATCGGACAAAAAAATCCATACTTTTTTCAATCTTTATAAATATCATTAAATCAGTATTTTAATGCAAAATTTATATTTTTTGCAGATAAGGGATTTATCTTTCCTTGCCAAAAATTCTCAACAGATAGATGAATAAGTTGATGAAATCGAGATAAAGCGTAAGGGCTCCCATAATGGCCACCTTCCTTCCCATTTCGGAATCTTCAATGCCCATCATATTCATTTCTTTCAGTTTTTGGGTATCATAGGCGATGAGGCCGACAAAGATAAACACGCCGGCGTAAGTCGTTATCCAATAGATGGCAGTGCTGTGAACGAAAAGGTTAATCAGTGTGGCTACAATTACACCTAACAATACCATAATGAGGATATTGCCCCAACGAGTCAAGTCCTGCTTGGTGAAGTATCCAAAAAGTGACATTGCGGCGAAGGTTCCCGACAAGATGAAGAAAGTGGTGGCAATGGAGCTTTGTGTGTAAATCAAGAAAATCGGAGCCAGAGTAATGCCGTTGAGCACAGAATACAAAATGAAGCATAGCGCACAACTAAATAGGGACATCTTATTTACACGAGCCGCAAGGACAAACACGAGAACGACTTCCGCAATGCATAAGCCGAAGAACAGACCCGTATTGGAAATGAAAAAATTGATGAGTGGCCTAAAATGGCAGACAAACAAAGAAACGAAGCCTGTAATGGCCAATGCGAAACACATCCAGCCATACACCTTGACAATGAACTGCTGGTTCGCCGCCGCAATCTGGAAGTCGCTGGGTCTAATCGTGGGATCCTCAAAATAAACATTTGGTTTCATAACAATAATTTTAATGCAAAGATATACAAAATTCTCGAATTTTATGTAAGTTTGCAAAATAATATTGTATGAAGTAAGTATGGCGAACATAATTGAAATTACCACACTTGATATGCCGGGGGTCGATATTTTTTCGATGTTGACGGAAGCCCAGATGCGAAACAAGAAATCGCCCGAAAACGGCTTTTTCTTAGCAGAAAGTCCAAAGGTCATCGAAATTGCCTTAGACGCCGGCTACGAAGCCATATCTATCTTGGTGGAGGACAAAATCCTTGAAAGCCACGCCAAAACCGTCATCGAACGCTGCCCCAACATCCCGGTCTATACCGCCAACATCAACCTGTTGACTCAAATTACCGGTTATCATCTAACCAAGGGAATGCTTTGCGCCATGAAACGCCCTACCGACCAAAAACTTACCGACGCTTGTGCCAACGCACGACGTGTAGTAGTCATTGACAGCATTACCAACGTCACCAACGAAGGTGCCATTTTTCGCTCCGCCGCCGCCCTTGGTATGGACGCGGTTTTGCTAACACCCAACTGCTGCCATCCGCTCAACCGCCGTACAGTACGGGTCAGTATGGGAACAGTCTTTCAAATTCCGTGGGCATTCATCAGCTACGAAAATGAAGACTGGCCTAAAACAGGAATGGCAAAATTACACGAAATGGGCTTTAAAACCGCGGCAATGGCACTCAGTAAAGATGCCATCACCTTGGATCATCCTATTTTGAAAAATGAAGAAAAGTTAGCGATCGTGATGGGCACCGAAGGCGACGGACTGCCGCCTGAAACCATTGCCGCCTGCGACTACGTGGTCACCATTCCCATGCAACACGGCGTGGATTCTCTCAACGTAGCTGCCGCCAGCGCAGTCGCTTTTTGGGAATTACGACCACAAAATTAAACTTTCCACTCATTTCAGCATCTTATAATTAACAATATAGTTTTATTATGAAAAAAACAATTCTTTTAATCCTTCTTTGTTTATCTTACGCAATTTCCATAGCTCAACCTGGACATCCTCATCACAATAAAGCCCACAGCGTTCCGCCAACAGCTTCACTCACCCTCACTTCCTTCCACCACAATGAATCATTTATGGTTTATGTGGATGGTAACCTCCTCAGCCCAAAAATTCTCAGCGATGTTACCATTCCCAACCTTTCATTGGGCCCTCACGATATTTATGTGGTGCTGAAATATCCTGCCGACAAAATCACGATGATGCATTATGACGCCCATACGCTCACCGAGACTTTTTTCGTGTCTTATGACGTGGTACACAACCATTTAGAACTCATTCCCCAACACGCCAACACACCAGCAATACCTCAACCTCAAGGCGTGCATATTTGTACTTTTGAAGAAGTGGAACACATATACCAACAAATTTGCAAAGAATCTTTTGACGATGGCAGATTGTCGGTGGCAAAATCGCTCGTGACCAATAAACACTTGGGATCGCATCAAATTAAGCGTCTGACGCAAGCATTCAAATTCGATGACACCAAAGTGCAATTTTTGAAATATGCCTATTCTTACTGCATCGACCCCAATAATTACGCCGACTGTTTAGAAGAATTGAGTTTCGACAGCGACCGCAAACGCGTAAGGGAATTTCTAGGATTCTAATTGCTTGAATTTCACCATCGCGAAATTGAGTTCAAAAGAATGCAATCTGCACCATTTCATTAATTCGTTGGTTAATGGACTGAATTTGCTGGTCGTGACTTTCCAAATGGTGTTTGACTTTTTGTTCGAAATCACAAAGATAGTGATTGGCCACATATCCTTTAATCATAAATTCTTTAAGAATGGATGTCGCCCAATGCCTGAATTGAATACCTGAAACTGTATTCACGCGATATCCTATAGATAAAATCATATCTAGATTATAAAAATCTATTTTTCGATTTACCAAGCGTTGTCCTTCATTTCAAACTACTCGAATTTTTCGAGTAGTTGAATTTTGTTTCAATTCGTCAATCCTGAAAATTTCTTTTATATGGTACGTTATAGTATTTTCTTTAACGCAGAATAATTTTGCCATCTGAGCCTGCGTAAACCAAACCGTATCTTCCGCCACCCTAATTTCGGAAAAATGGATAAAAATTTTTCACCCCCAGGCAACATTTTTCATTTTTTATCGTCTATATAATAAACAACCCCATTTATGTCTTAACATTTTAACCCTAAATATTATGAAAAAGCACTTTACCCTTATTTTCACGTTATTCCTGCTTCTCCTCCAGATTCCCGCCTCCGCGCAGGGCGAGTGGAAGTGGGCCAACTACTGGACGGGCAACGACGACCCGATGAGCGGCAATAATCCATTCAATTACATCGTGCGTACCGCTTTTGACGATGACGGGAATATTTATGTGTTCGGTAGCTTCGGGGGCAATGCAACGCTGTATGACCAAAACTTGAGCATGCATTTTTCCAACAATGCAATGGTGGTGTCGGCCAACACCCAAGGAATTGTCCTGATCAAGTTTGATTCATTAGGGAATTATTTGTGGAGTAAAGCAGTCAAAACGCTTAAAAACACAACTTGTAAACCCTATGATATGACAATCCACAACAATCAAATAATCATTTCAGGGGAATATTCCTTTTCTCCGAGTCTAAACGAACAACTGTTATTTTTCGACACTTTAATTACTGAGCATACAGCAGCTTCCTATCCGACAGAAGAACACAATCCGCCATATACCTTTGGCGCATACAGTTTCTTTTCCTTGTTGGATTTGGATGGCAATGTTTTGGAAAACCATTTTTTGAAAACGATTACTCGTGAACTTCATAATGGAGAGGGTGGTCAACAGCCGATTTCAGATGGAAATCCAGGGACCCGACCTGTCTGTGTTGATAGAGCAGGCAATATTTATATTGCTGTAAACAGATATTATGCAGGTACTGACACTATGCCGTTTACCCTTGTGATTGACGAGGATTCGTCAAAAACATATCCCCTTTACTTGCCAGGCAATAGTTATGAACCCAATGTCATAAATAGCGTTATGTTATACAAATTCACCACAAATTGGGAACTAGAATGGATGAAATTGCTGATTGATCACACGGTGGGAATTTCCCCTTGCGTACCAATTGATACGCTTAATCCCAATATCGTGCAGATTATAGGTGGTATGAATATAGATGAGAATGATTGTTTATATTTATCTGGCTATTTGTATGACATTTATCTAAATGAACAAAATGACCAATATCCTAAATATGTTTATTGGGACAGCATTCATTTTGCAACGATAGACGATGCTGGGCTTGAACATTTCATGCCTTTTGTCATCAAATACAATTCGAGTGGTAAAGTTTTGTGGGCGAATCAAGCATTTGTAATTAATCCACCCGAAAATTCACTTCCTAACTCTATATCATGGATGGATAACTACGTTCACAACAACAGTATTTACCTTGTTGGGTGGACAAGCCATTTTGATGGAACAGATGCAACCTATTATTTTGACAATTCGAACAATTTATTAAACACTTCGAAATCAACTACTTACTTTGTGCGTTTTAACAAATATACAGGAGACTTTGAGAGAGCTGGAGTGGTGCCTGGGAATAAAACAAATGTTTCTTACGGCAGCCCAATAAGACCTGCCGTAATCAACAATCATTTGATACACATGACAAGAAATTTCATGATTGACAACAACTACCACCTTTTATGCTATTATAATACTGACGGAACATTTCAAAAAGCAGACACTATTTCACACCTATACAGTCCTATAAAAGGTGGTCAGAATGTCATCGTAAACCAGCAAGGGTCGCTGTTATGTGATTTTATCACCAAACAGAACTTAACATTTGGGAATGACTTTAATCTTGATTTTACTGACAATCAACATTTCCACGCTGTTGTCGCCTATCGTTCCGACCCGTCCATTTTGGTACCGTACCCGGAGGATACGACAGGGATTGCGGAGCATAGTGTCAAGGTCGATGTGCGTTTGTGGCCTAATCCCGCAACGGACAAAATCACCATCGAGAGCGAGGATACGTTCCCGATAAAGTCCGTCTGTATAGCCGACATGCAGGGTACCATCGTAGGCATCCTACCCGTGGATGACACCCACTGCACCCTCAACGTCAGCAACCTGTCCGCCGGCACCTACATCGCGCACGTAGAAACCAAGGCCGGCATCAGCGACTGCAAATTCGTGGTGAAGAAGTGATGAGGGTTCAGGGTTTAGGTAGGTGGGCGACGTAATTCCCGAACCTCCGTAGGGACGCAATTCATTGCGTCCGCTGGGACGAGTCGCTGCCGCTTCTGAACACTAATAGGAATAATGACAAGTATCATTTCAGTTTTTTGTATCTTTGCCCCATTCTTCAACAAGAAAAACCTCAAGTTATGAATAGCAATATTATACTCTATACTACAGATAACGGAAACATAAGTGTTCAAGTGCAGTACGAAGACGGCACATTTTGGCTCACCCAAAAAAGGATGGCAGAACTGTTTGGCGTGGAAGTTCCAACTGTCAACTATCATCTTAAGGAAATATTTCAAACGGGTGAAATTCAAGAAGATCGAACTATTAGAAAAATTCGAATAGTTCAAAAGGAAGGAAAGCGCAAAGTGGAACGCGAATTGGATTTCTATCACCTTGATGCGATTATTGCTGTGGGATATCGAGTGAACAGTCGTGAGGCCACACAATTTCGCATTTGGGCCACACGAACACTCAATGAATTCATAACCAAGGGTTATGTGCTTGACAAGGAACGATTAAAACAAGGCGAACAATTCGGAAAAGACTATTTCGAGGATTTGCTTGAACAAATTCGAGAAATACGTGCCAGTGAACGTCGTTTTTACCAAAAAATAACTGATATCTATTCTTTAGCAACAGATTATGACAAAAACGCACTCATAACGCATGAATTTTTCGCCTCAGTTCAAAACAAACTCCATTGGGCAATCAGTGGGCAAATATTTTGACTCAATTTTTAGAAGTCGCTGAATACCCCATACTTCAAGATGCGGGTAAAATCACCGCCCTTGAAGCCAAAATAAAAGCAGAGCGCGAGTATGAGATTTTCCGAAAAATCCAAGACCAATATTACATTTCCGATTTTGACAAAGAAATCAAACGTTTAAAAGGCAAATAATCAAAAGAACTTAACATTTTAACCCTAAATATTATGAAAAAGCACTTTACCCTTATTTTCACGTTATTCCTGCTTCTCCTCCAGATTCCAGCCTCCGCCCAGGGCGAGTGGAAGTGGGCGCACTACTGGAGCGGCGGTGATGAATCGGCAAGCAACTATTACAATAAAATCATCAACACAGCCTTTGACGATGATGGCAATATCTATGTCTATGGCTCAATGGGAGGACATGCTGTTTTTGATGGAGAACTATTCCATTATGATAACCACCCCCAAGTACTCTCTGACGATGAGCGGGCTATTTTGTTAACCAAATTTGATACATCTGGAAATATGTTGTGGTATAAGGTGGTGAAAAGCAGTACCGAAATGGCTTTCCCCTTGTGGATGGAGGTTCGAAACGACAAAATCACTATTGCGGGAAATTGCGGCTTTTATGGAAGCTCTCCTGATGACTGGCTGTATTATTTGGACACACTTGTTTTTAGAAATCAAATCAACAACATTCCTATGGAACAACAAGTATTACCGTTTAAAGCATACAGCAGGTGGACGTTCTTTGCCCAAATGGATTTGGACGGCAATCTGTTAGAAGACCATTTTGTGGTGGCGTATTCAAGAGAAAAGATTGTAAATGGATCAGATTCCATCAGAAAAAATACGTATTTGTGTATGAATGATATTAGCCCTATACACATAGGAGATGACGGGAACGTGTACGTATATACTCCCATACAGTACGCAGGAAACGAAAACCAACCCTACACAATAGTCGTTGATGAAGATTCAAACAAAACATACAACCAATATTTTCCCGGCAGTGCGAATGCTTCGTGGTACATATACAATTTCATTTTATATAAATTCTCGTCCAATTGGGAGTTGGAATTTGCGAAGCCACTTGTTGCTGAAACCGAAGGAATAGCACCGTATAGCGGACAACAACCGGGAGATTATGTCAAGTATCAGTTCGAACCCCATTTAGAGGGCTTGTCTTTTGATGACAATGATAACATGTATGTAACGGGCTTTATCCGATTATTCCAGTCTTTGCCAGGTCTGGGAGGGGAATTGAACCAATACCCTGTACATATATGGTGGGACAGTTCACATGTCCAAACCATGCATGATATTTCTTCTGCGAACAGGCTTAATTTCATAGTAAAGTACAACACATCCGGCAATGTCCAGTGGTGCAACCAACTTTCATCAAGATGCGGTAACAATCCGAATCTTCGCCCTATGGCCCGCTGGGGAAGGAGTTGTGTTATGGGAAATTCTGTTTTCGTTTTAGGTGACGGTGGATATACCGTCTCTAATAACTCCCTATTATACTTTGACGGGGAGGACTCGCCACTTCTGTATTATCAGGAAGACTCTGACCATATTGGTTTTTTTGTCAGATATAACAAATATGACGGTAGATACGTCAACCAAGGAGTAGTACCAATGGTGACTTCTGGGACGGACAGAAAACCCTTCTGTATAAACAACAAGGTTTTTGGAGTTGGCCCTTATAATTTGGCTGGTCAAGGAAGAATATTGATGCAGTGGGGAGTGGATGGCTCTTTTATCAAAGCTGACACCTTGATTGGTGACAAAATGCAGGATGGTATGCTGATTGTGAATGAAAACGGTTACCTTTTTACCAGCGTAACAGCCATAGGGCCAGTACAGTTTGGAAATAATATTTTGGTAACTTGCCCATCTTCACAATCCAGTGCCGTGTTCGCCCTTCGTCACGACCCGTCTATTTTAGAGCCTTACCCAGAAGACACCACGGGCATCGCGGACCGTGGAAGTCTCAGTCGTGCGGTGGTGCGCGCGTACCCCAATCCCACCACAGACAAGGTGACGGTGGAAGTAATGATGCCCCTTGAGGATGACGAGATTTATTTGGGAGACGTCACCAGCAACTTCACAATGGAGCGCGTCACGGTCACGGACCTCACGGGGAAAGTGGTCTTGCAACGCACCGTGAGCGGCACCCGCACAGAACTGGACTTCAGCGCCCTGCCCGCCGGCACCTACATCATCACCGCAAGCGGCGAGATGGGCCAGTGGGAAGGAAAGGTGGTGAAGAAGTGATGAGGGTTCAGGGTTTAGGGTTCAGGGTTTAGATGGGTGACAACGTAAATCCCGGGCCTCCGTAGGGACGCAATTCATTGCGTCCGCTGGGATGTTGCAATTCATCGCGTACGCTTAAATCTATATAAAAAACCGCAATATTTATTATAAAAATTATCAAATATTTTACTATATTTGCCGCCTGAAAAAATAGAAAACATGGAAAGTCAGGTTGTTGAATACAAGGAATCTTGGAGGGACGAATATCTGAAATGGATATGCGGTTTCGCCAATGCGCAGGGCGGCACGCTCTACATCGGCATCAACGACAAAGGCGAAGTCGTCGGTGTGGATGAGGCCAAACGGTTGCTGGAGGATATTCCCAACAAGGTGTCCAACACATTAGGTCTTGTTCTGGAAATTTGTGTTCAAGAAGAACAAAGTAAGCCATACCTTGTAATCAACGTGCCGTCAAGCCGTGTCCCAATCTCCTACAAAGGGGTTTACTACATCCGTTCCGGCGCAACTGTCCAAGAGTTGAACGGTATCGCTTTGCAGGAGTTCTTCATGGACAAAGTTGGGATGGAATGGGATGACACTGTAAATGAACGGGCTACCATCGACGACATTGATCCGCTTGCTGTCCAATACTTCGTAAAGCATGCGGTGATGGCTAATCGTATGCCCAATGCGGCTCTGACGGATTCTGTGGAAACTGTTTTGAAAAATATTGACGTGATGACAGTTGACGGGAAACTGAAGAATGCCGCCATCATCCTTTTCGGAGTCAAACCGTCAAGTTTTTTCACTGCGACAGAGTTCAAAATCGGACGTTTTGGCAATACTGAAAGCGATTTGTGGTTTCAAGATGTCGTCACTGGCAATATCATGCAAATGGCGGACAGAGTTGTGGAATCCTTACGCTCCCGATACCTCATTTCACCGATTCATTATGAAGGATTGCAACGCCTTGAACCGCTGGAAATCCCTGAATCAGCTTTGAGGGAGGCCATTTTCAATGCCATTATCCATAAGAACTATAAGGGATATGCCATACAACTGAAAGTCTATAACGACAGAGTCCAGCTGTGGAACTATGGGACTTTGCCAAATGGATGCACGACAGAATGGTTGCTTAAGAAGCACACGTCCGTTTCAAGAAATCGGAACATAGCCAATGTGTTCTACCTCGCTGGATTCATTGAAGCCTGGGGGCGGGGCATTGAACGTATGATTGCAGATATGGAGGCCGCAGAAATGGAAGCTCCCGAATTTGTCGCAGACTCTTTGGGTGTAACGGTCACTTTTCATAGGAAGAAAGAGATTGTCACGATGTGGAATGGAAACAACGGTGACCCGAAGGTCACTGAAAAGGTCACTGAAAAGGTCACTGAAAATCAACAGACTATTATACAGGAAATACAGAAAAATGCATTTGTTACTGCTTCTGAATTATCTGAAATTTTAGGCATTTCTTTACGAAAGACAAAAGAAAACATGCGCAAATTACGAGAAGCAGGTCTCATCCGCCGTGTCGGTCCCGACAAGGGCGGCCACTGGGAGGTAATAGACTCTGATAAATAACCAACAAATTTTAATATTATGAAAAAACACTTTACCCTTTTAGCAACGACCCTCTTTCTCCTCGGCACCGTTCTCGCCGCCTCCGCCCAGGGCGAGTGGAAGTGGGCGCACTACTGGAGCGGCGGTGACGGCTCTTTTGGCGACTATTATAATAAAATCACCAATACCGCCTTTGACGATGAGGGCAACATCTACGTCTATGGTACCATGGGTGGAGATGTGATATTCGATGGGTTGACTTTCCAATTTACAACGAATCCGAGCGTGTTAAGCAAAAATGATCGAACAATATTATTGGCCAAGTTTGACACTTTGGGCAACATGTTATGGCACAAAGAGATGAAAAGTGATAACGAAGCGGCCTCTCCTCGTTGGATGGAGGTCAGAAACAACAAAGTGTTTGTTGCGGTCGATTGCGGCTTTTATGGTGAACAGTCAGATTCATGGCTTTACTATTGGGATACCCTAATAACAAGAACACAAATCAATGCGTTGCCACAAGAATTACAAAAACCACCATTTCAGGCGTTCAGCCGTTGGACATGCCTTGCACAGTTTGACCTGGATGGCAATCTTCTAAAGGATCATTTTCTTCAGGCATATTCCAGAGAATCGGTTTTTAATGGTAGCAATTGGCTTCGATTTAATTATAGTTTATGCTCTTTTGCGGGGACAGAAGTGACACCTGCACATGTAGATGAAGACGGTAACTTTTATATCTTTACTCCAATTCAATATGCAGGTGTTGAGGAGAGACCATATACAATAGTCGTGGATGATGACCCCGACAAGACATATAACTTGTATTTGCCAGGGAACACCGATTCTTCAAATATCCAATCCTTTATAAATAATGCAATGTTATATAAATTTTCTCCAACAGGAGAATTGTTGTATGCCAAAATGTTAGTTGATCATACCGATGGGATTGCCCCTTCTTATTTATCAAGCGATAGTATAAATCGATATTTTTACACTTATTTCAAAGGCTTATCTTTTGACGAAGATGACAATATGTACTTGACTGGTTATGTTAATTTGGCCGATTGTTTGTATGGATTAGGTGGAGAACTTCACAACTATCCTGTTCATATTTGGTGGGACAGTGTTCATCATTTAACGATTAACGACATATCTTCGGCTGAACAGTGTAGCTTTATTGTCAAATATGATATTAGCGGAAATGTCATCTGGTGTAATCAATTATATTCAAGAGGAACACAAAATCCCAACAATGGCTTTGCTTTTGGAAATTGGTTTCGAAACAATTGTTATGATGAGAATGTATATGTATTAGGTGGGGCCGCTTATAACAACGATGAAGCGGCAATGATTTATTTTGATGATGAGAGCAACCTTTTACAACGCTTTCAAGATGAGATAACGGACATTTGTTTCTTTGTTAAATATGACAAAAACACTGGTGAATATGTCAACCATGGAATTGTACCTTCTGCAAATGCGACCACAAGTTTGACACCAGCAATTGTAAACAATAGGGTTTTTGCTATGTCAAGGTATCAAACTATTGGCTATGGCTACCTGTTGTCAGAATGGCGCAATGACGGCACATTTATAAAAGCAGACACTATATCAAGCAACAATACCATTGAAATGATTAGGTCTATAGGGTCCGTTATAAATGAGAATGGCTATATAACTCTTTCCATTACAGCAACTTCTTCTGTAAATTTCAGTAACAATGTCTCTGCCAATTGTCCTTCTGGACAATCCAGTGCCGTTGTGGCATATTATTACGACCCAAGTCTTGCGGAGCCGTTGCCGGAAGACACCACAGGCATTGCGGAGCATAGTGTCAAGGTCGATGTGCGTTTGTGGCCTAATCCCGCAACGGACAAAATCACCATCGAGAGCGAGGATACGTTCCCGATAAAGTCCGTCTGTATAGCCGACATGCAGGGTACCATCGTAGGCATCCTACCCGTGGATGACACCCACTGCACCCTCAACGTCAGCAACCTGTCCGCCGGCACCTACATCGCGCACGTAGAAACCAAGGCCGGCATCAGCGACTGCAAATTCGTGGTGAAGAAGTGATGAGGGTTCAGGGTATAGGGTTCAGGGTTTAGGTGGGTGGCGAAGTAATTCCCGAACCTCCGTAGGGACGCAATTCATTGCGTACGCTTAAATCTATATAAAAAACCGCAATATTTATTATAAAAATTATCAAATATTTTACTATATTTGCCGCCTGAAAAAATAGAAAACATGGAAAGTCAGGTTGTTGAATACAAGGAATCTTGGAGGGACGAATATCTGAAATGGATATGCGGTTTCGCCAATGCGCAGGGCGGCACGCTCTACATCGGCATCAACGACAAAGGCGAAGTCGTCGGTGTGGACGATGCCAAGCGGTTGCTGGAGGATATTCCCAACAAAACCAAAAATGCGCTTGGCATTTTGGTCGATATCCAACTGTTGGAACATAATGGGAAAACGTTTCTCAAAATAGATGTCGAGCCCAGCAGTTATCCCATCAATTTCAAAGGGGAATATCATATACGTTCAGGGGCGACCAAACAGGTGCTTCAAGGTCCGGCACTCACCCATTTTCTACTTAAACGCACTGGCTTGAAATGGGATGCTATCCCTGTTGACAATTTCACTTATGCCGACCTTGATATTGAGAGTTTCAACATCTTCCGTCGCGAAGCCCTTCGCAGCAAGCGTATGACTAAGGAAGACCTAGATTGTTCCAATGAAGAACTTTTGGACAAGCTCAACCTCACAGTTGACGGCAAACTGAAACGGGCAGCGGTGCTTTTGTTTCATCGTGACCCGGAAAAGATGATTACAGGATGCTATACCAAAATCGGAATGTTCAACAAGGAAGCCGACATCCTCTATATGGATGAAGTACACGGCTCTTTAATGATACAGGCCGACAGAGTGCTGGATTTGCTCTACCAAAAGTACCTCAAGGCCTACATTACATACGAGAAATTCACCCGCGTGGAGACCTATCCGTTCCCGAAATCCGCCGTGCGTGAAGCAATTTACAATGCGCTGGTTCATTCAGATTGGTCTGCTTCCTGCCCCATTCAAATCCGTGTGGAGGACGATGTGCTATACATTTCTAACAACTGTGTGCTGGCGGACGGATGGACTGCGGAAACTTTTCTCGCTTCGCACAAGTCGCTGCAGCTCAATCCAGATATTGCCAACACCTTCTTCCGGGCTGGCTATATTGAGGCGTGGGGTCGCGGCATTGAAAAAATGTGCAAGGCCTGTCGTGAATACGAAGCTCCTGAGCCAGTTTACCTCGTTCATCCCTATGACCTAATGCTCCGCTTTGACGCCGCCCCTGCCGTGCTGCCTTTCATTGAAGACGAAAGAAGGAAATACGAGTGGTCGAGGATTCCACGAAATGCCGAAGTGACGGATAAAGTAACAGAAAAAGTAGCGAGTAAAGTAGCGAGTAAAGTAGCGAGTAAAGTAGTAAGAAAAGTTACGGGAAAAGCAGCGGACATACTTAGAGAAATGGCAAAAAATCCTAATGTAACGATTGCAGAACTAACCATAATTATTTCTATGAGCAATGCAGGAGTCCGTAAAATAATTGGACAAATGAAATCCGACGGTCTCATCCGCCGTGTCGGTCCCGACAAGGGCGGCCACTGGGAGGTAATAGACTCTGATAAATAACCAACAAATTTTAATATTATGAAAAAGCACTTTACCCTTTTAGCAACGACCCTCTTTCTCCTCGGCACCGTTCTCACCGCCTCCGCCCAGGGAGAGTGGAAGTGGGCGCACTATTGGAGCGGCGGTGACGGCTCCTACGGTGATTACTTCAACAAAATTACAAACACCGCCTTCGATGAGGAAGGGAACATTTACGTTTATGGCATTATGGGCGGAAATCCTACCATTGACGGAATGACGTTCCAATTCACCCAAGCCGGTTCGGTACTCGGCATGAACGATAAAACTATTTTGCTGGCCAAATTCGACACTTTGGGCAACATGCTGTGGTACAAGGTGGTGAAAAACAGCACTCATCTTTCCTTTCCTCTATGGATGGAAGTCCGAAATGACAAAGTCTATGTAGCCGGAAACTGTGCATTTACTGGTGATGCCCAAAATTCTTGGACGTATTATATGGATACCCTGGTGTATAAATATCAATGCAGCAGCATTCCTGTTGAGCAGCAGCATCCTCCATTCAAACCAGGGTACAAATGGACTTTTTTCGCCCAGTTAGACTTGGATGGGAATCTGATAGAAGACCATTTCGTAGAGGCAATAACAAGGTGGCATTTCTGGACGGGGACAGACACTATCAGACCAAGGTGGTTTCTGTGCGAAAACACCATATCACCGGTTCATATCTGTGAGGACGGGAGTATCTGCGTGTTTACAACTATAGAATATAACGATAAAGAGGAATATCCCTACACCATCGTTGTGGATGAAGACACCAACAAGACGTATGACTTGTATTTTCCGGGAAGCACTTTGCCCCAAAACAACATTTGGAATTTCATCATGTTCAAATTCACTCCGAACTGGGAATTGGATTTCGCGAAACTGCTGGTTGACCACGCCGATGGCATTGCCCCAATTATAACAGAAATAGAAGGAACATCTGATACGCTTAGGGACTACATTTCCCCATTTTTTCATGGGATGACGTTTGATGAGGACGATAACATGTATTTAACGGGGAGACTCAATTTGGTACAATGGATGCCAGGCTCGGGCGGAGAATTAAACAACTTTCCCGTCCATATCTGGTGGGATGACAATCATCACACAACCATGGACGATATATCTTCGGCAGAACAATGTTCTTTCATACTGAAATATAATCCTATGGGAGAGCTGCTATGGAATAACCAACTCCATACGTTGGTCCAGAACAGTGCAACGGATTTGGCGTTAGTGGAATATCGGGAAAGCACGTTTGACGACAATTCAATATACGTATTAGGTAAGTGCGGATGCTATAATAGCGGTCATATATACTTTGATAACCCTCAGCAAACACTTGTTCAAAATCCCAATACGTTAACCAACTTCGGTTTTTTTGTAAGGTACAATGCTACAACGGGAGAGTACCAGAGTCACGGCATTGAGCCGACCCAAGAACTATCCATTACCAGGAAACCGGCAATTATGAACGACAGGGTGTTGGCCATAACCTGGCACAATTTTCAAAAAAAGCTTTTTCTTACTACATGGCGAAAGGACGGGACTTTTATCAAAAACGAAAAAATATCAGACAATTCAATTGTAACGTACAATTCATACGGCATCCAGAAAAAGGATGATACGCATCTTGCAGTGTTGTTGCAAGCGACAGGTCCAATTTCGTTTGGTGATAATATCTTTCTAAACTGTCCGTCAGGCCACTCCAGCGCCGTCATTGCCTACTATTACGACCCAAGTCTTGCCGAGCCGTTGCCCGAAGACTCCACGGGCATTGCCGAGCATAGTGTCAAGGTCAATGTGCGTTTGTGGCCTAATCCCGCAACGGACAAAATCACCATCGAGAGCGAGGATACGTTCCCGATAAAGTCCGTCTGTATAGCCGACATGCAGGGTACCATCGTAGGCATCCTACCCGTGGATGACACCCACTGCACCCTCAACGTCAGCAACCTGTCCGCCGGCACCTACATCGCGCACGTAGAAACCAAGGCCGGCATCAGCGACTGCAAATTCGTGGTGAAACGGTGATGAGGGTTCAGGATTCCGGGGTTAGGTAGGTGGGCGACGTAATTCCCGATCCTCCGTAGGGACGCAATTCATTGCGTCCGCTGGGACGAGTCGCTGCCGCTCCATATCCACCAATTAGAATAATTAAAATTACTAAAGGTGACTTCTAATTATTTCTCTCTGACAATCAAATAAATACAAGCAAAAATCAGCCAAAATTTGCACCTGTTTTC
Organism: Bacteroidales bacterium; assembly: GCA_024400755.1. GTDB lineage: Bacteria > Bacteroidota > Bacteroidia > Bacteroidales > WCHB1-69 > RUG11690. Next base: position 39,954 of record JAKSMG010000004.1, read on the forward strand.
CCCGTTTACGTTAATATGTCGTTAAACATATTTTTTTATAAAACAAAACAACCGTAATCCATTGTTATTCAAATAATTATTCGTATATTTGCAGAAAATTTGAACGGTAATGGAACAGTCGAAGCAGACTTACAAGAAGCAGGGCAACATCAGCCTTTTCGATAGCAAAGATACTATGGACAAGCTCAATTCTCTGGGCAATCCTTTGGAGAAACTTTCAAGAGTCGTTGACTTTGAGATGTTTAGGAAGGAGCTGGAGGCGGGGCTTTACAAGGAGAAGTTCACCAATGTTGGTGCCAAACCTTACGACTATGTGCTGATGTTCAAGATTCTCGTGCTCCAGCGCATGTACCATCTCAGCGATGAGCAGACCGAGTACCAGATACGCGACAGGCTGTCGTTCCGCGACTTCCTCGGTCTGGCCAGCGGCGACAGGGTGCCCGATGCCCGGACTATATGGGTGTTCAGAAAAGAGCTGACGGAGAAGGGGCTCTTTGACATGCTGTTCGACAAGTTCAACCAGTACCTCAAGGACAACAATCTGATTATGAATGAAGGGATTGTCATTGACGGCAGTTTTGTGGAGGTGCCGCGCCAGCGCAACACACGCGAAGAGAACAAACTAATCAAGGAAGACAGGGGCGGCGAGTTGTGGAATCCCGAAGAGGGCGACACTGAGGAAGAGAAGAAGCGCAAGGCCAACAAGAAACGCCACAAGGATACCGACGCGCGCTGGGTGAAGAAGGGCGGCGAGAAGTTCTACGGATACAAGGCACACGCCAAGATAGATGCCAAGAGCAAACTGATCAAGAAATGCGTGGCCACAGCTGCTTCGGAGCATGATTCAAAACCCACAAAACAACTTGTGGATGAGAGCGATAGAGGACAGACACTTCATGCAGACAGCGCATATATCGGCAAGGGGGTGAAACGTGTGATGCGGAAATACAACCTGAAGGACAGGGTCATCAAACGCAATGTGAGAGGAAAGAAGATCAGCAAGTGGCAGGAAACCATCAACAAGAAGAACGCAAAGGTCCGGGCGCGAGTGGAGCATGTGTTCGGAATTATGGAGGGATGCCTGCACGGGATGAGAAACCGGGCGGTGGGATTTCTCCGAAATGAGGCCTACATCATCTTCTCCAGACTGGTTTACAACCTCATCAGATACGAACAAATCAAACGATTAGGTATGAATTGAATTTTATAACACACTGAATACCAATATATTACCCCCCCCGATAAATTTCAAAAAAATATAGCTAAATTATTGGAAATGAGAAAATAATATGTAACTTTGCAGCGTCAACTTTTCAGTCTTTGTCTAACGGACTTCGCAAGGTCTGGGGTGTTGGCGAGAAAAGAGTAAAAATAGAAGTCCCCTTCATGTAAAAACCGATGTGGGCGATGGGAAAACAGCCTTTGGCAATTTATGAAAAAATATTTCATTTTTCTATTTGCATTACTGCTTTCAATGGGTTTAGTGACAGTTTCTTGCAAAAAAGAGAAAGTGTCAGGAGATAATTCAACTTCTTATAGCGGCTATGCACCAACCTTGGACGCGACATCAGGAAAAACATTTCAAGGTTTGTCCAATCATGTTAATTTCTCTTATGATGGCTCTTCCTGGAATGTGACAGCAAAGTACTCAACCTTATATCCCAATTTTCAATTGACCTCTAAAAGTGTGAGTTATGCCAAGAATAGTGATAATGGTGCCACTTTTACATACAATGTGAGTTTTACTTACCGTTCTTCATATTCGGGAGAAACCATGTCATATAGCACATCGGGCTCCTTGTCTCTGTATTTTATTTCACCGAGTGAAGGTTATGCCAGCGGCACGCGGGATAATAAGACCATAAGCAACGAGGTTTTCACATTGCTTTAATACAAATTATGGCAGTGTGCTTGCAAGAGCGGCGGCTTTCACCCAACCGTTAATAACATTTTGAATATTATACATGAGGTATATGGGTAGTGAGCTTAGTTCTTCCACATCTAAACAGCCAATCGTATGTCAGGGAGCAAGTGTATTGTAAATCACTAAAATCGAATCTGTTACTATAAATTTTTTTAGGAAAATGACCCAAAAAAATTGACAGCGATGAAGGATAGTGTACATATAGGTTCGCTCATTCTGAATGAGTTACGCCGACAAGGTAGAACTAACCTAAAATAATTATTCTCAATTCTAATTGGTGGAAAGTCCGCCGTAGGCGCATCTATGCTGCTCAAGCAGAGCGATGTCTTTGGAAGATAAAAATAAATATCCATTCATAATGGAAATAAATATCCATTCATAATGGAAATCAGGCCGAACTTAAAAAATAATCATATTTTTGCATTTGAAAAAAATATTGACGTTATGATTACAAAGACTGACATACAGAACGTTATATCGCAACAAATGCGTATAAAGCACTTTACCCTTATTTTCACGTTATTCCTGCTTCTCCTCCAGATTCCAGCCTCCGCTCAGGGCGAGTGGAAGTGGGCGCACTACTGGAGCGGCGGTGACGGCTCCTACGGTGATTACTTCAACACAATTACAAACACCGCCTTCGATGAGGAAGGAAACATCTATATTTACGGAACTATGGGCGGAAGTCCACAGTTTGATGGTCTTACATTTCAATTCGTCAACAATGGCACAGTACTAGACAAGAATGATCGTTCCATTCTTTTGGCCAAATTTGACACATTGGGAAATATGTTGTGGTATAAAGTGGTAAAAAGCAGTGTGAGTCCAGCATTTCCGAGATGGATGGAAGTTCGAAATAATAATATTTACATATCAGGGGATGTGGAAATGGATTATGTTGATTACAATTGGAACAACGTATGGCTCTACTATCTGGACACCCTAATTCGTGGCTCTCAAGTACACGAGCTTCCTATTGAAAGTCGAAAACCTCCTTATATGACGGGCAGATGGACTTTCTTTGTGACTTTGAATACGGATGGAGAATTATTACGAGACCATTTTGTTGAAGTTCACTCAAGAGAGTACTATTCTGCTGGAACCGAATCATACCGCGTAGTTATGCCACTTTGCGCAAATGCGTTCGGGACAACATCTCCATTCCATGTTGATGATCAAGGGAACATTTACGTTTACACCCAAATTGATTATAGAGGTTCTGAAAATGACCCATTAACTGTAATAGTCGATGGTGATTCTAACAAAACGTATGAACTATTTTTGCCGGGGAATGTCAGTCCAGAACTTGTCCTATCATCTGGCATAAGCAATGCTATATTATACAAATTCTCTCTATCTGGCGAATTGCTACTTTACAAACTACTTGTAGATCACACGGACGGTATTGCTTCATCATATCAATACACTGGTGATAGTGTTAACCGCATCTTTAACACCCATTTTGAAGGATTGTCATTTGACGAAAATGACAATATGTATTTAACCGGCTATTTTCAATTGGCAGACTGCTATTATGGCTTTGGAGGTGAATCACACAACTATCCTGTTTATATTTGGTGGGATAGTACTCATCATGTCACAATGCATGACATTACGTCTGCCGAATATTGTAATTTTATAATAAAATGCAACAATGATGGGGAGATTCTTTGGAGCAATCAATTGCACACTATGGGTGAAAATTTTGCTGCAAGGAGTACTTGGTTCAGGAATGTTATTGCTGACAATTATTTATATCTGCTTGGTTCAGCAGGTTATAATAACGAGTCAATTATTTATTTTGACGATGAAAACTCCCCGCTTCAAAGATTTCAAGACAGCCATTCCGATATATGTTTCTTTGCCAGATACAATGCCGAAACAGGAGCGTATCTTAATCACGGTATAGTTCCTGCGCTTAATGCTACTTCAAGTAAAGCACCAGCTGTGGTGAGCAATCGTGTACTAGCCATTTCTAAATACAATTCAAACACATTGTACGGATTGTCGATGTGGAAAAATGACGGTACTTTCATACAAAGTGAAACAATTCAATGTCAAAATCCCAATGCTATCGAAATAATTCATTCGATTGGAGCGTGCGTAAACGACAATGGATATTTACTTGCTTCATTTTTGGCGACTTCACCTATAATTTTTAGCAACAACGTTTCTTCCAACTGCCCTTCCGGCCTCTCCAGTGCCGTTTTCGCCCTCTACCACGACCCAAGTCTTGCGGAGCCGTTGCCGGAAGACACCACGGGCATTGCCGAGCATAGTGTCAAGGTCAATGTGCGTTTGTGGCCTAATCCCGCAACGGACAAAATCACCATCGAGAGCGAGGATACGTTCCCGATAAAGTCCGTCTGTATAGCCGACATGCAGGGTACCATCGTAGGCATCCTACCCGTGGATGACACCCACTGCACCCTCAACGTCAGCAACCTGTCCGCCGGCACCTACATCGCGCACGTAGAAACCAAGGCCGGCATCAGCGACTGCAAATTCGTGGTGAAGAAGTAACGAGAGGGTTTAGGGCTCAGGGGTTAGGGTGGCGACGTAATTCCCGAACCTCCGTAGGGACGCAATTCATTGCGTCCGCTGGGATGTTACAATTCATTTCGTCCGCTGGGATTGCAATTCATCAAAAATTTTCAATGCTCGGAAACTCTTATCCCCCTAAGGAAAAATGTCGTTCTCAGCCTGCAAAATGACCTATAGGCCTAAAAACTCTTAACTTCTTATCGTCTTAATTTCTTATTTTCTATACAGGGTATGCTCCAGTTCAGCTATTTCACCAACGTCTGATAACGTGCCCACTTGATTTTGAAGGAGATTTGGGCATCCACCAACTGGTCTTGCGCCTGCCTGTACAGGGTTTGCGCCTCCAAAAGTTCAGAAATAGGTATCATTCCCGCCTGATAATTTACCAATGAAGTCTGGGAATTAATCTCGGCATCTTGAACCGTCACTTTCATCAATTCGATTTGATCGGCGGCTTCTGCCAAATTATTCCAGGCCTGCTGCACCTCCAACATCATCTTTTGAGTCAGGTCGTCACGGTCATTTTCGGCCTTCTGAATCATAATTTTCTGCTGTTGGATCTTATAGGCGGTTTCCCACCAATTGGTGAGCGGCACTTGCACCGTGGCAAAAGCCAGACCATTGAATTTATAACGGTCCAGTATCAAATTTCCGTACGAGGCCCCTGCTCCAACCATAATATGTGGCAGCGTTTCCCCAATCGTAATTTTCTTCTTCAGCTGCTCGGCACGTACATTCAGATTCAGCAGTTGCGATTCTTTTCGGCGCGACACAGCCGAGGCTGCGTCTTTTTCTTCCAATTCAAAAGGATATTCTTCAATCACATCCGTCAACTGTAAATTTTCCGAATACTCCACACCAATCACCTGACACAAGGCCATCGTGGCAAGCACGATTCCATTATTGACCTTCAACATATTGGATTTGAATTCGTTTTGCTTCAGCACTACCTTTAATTGGTCGTTTTGGGTCACCAGACCTGCCTCTTTGGCAGAAGAAACATCTCTATAAAGCGTGTCCAGGAAAACCATTGCCTGCTGCAAGGTTTTCTTTTTCTCCTGAAGCGAAACCACCAACCAATAGCCCTCTTCCGTTTGCTGTACCAATTTTTCCCTGGTCAGTTCATTCTGCAATTCCGCCGCTTCAACGCCTACTTTTGCCAATTTGCTTCCGTTCACGATTTGTCCGCCCATAAACACGGGCTGCACTGCCGTGGCACCCACTGTCAAGCCATTTTCGCACAATGAGATGCTGTTGGGCAGGCCCATCGTGGCACCATATTCAGCATACATATTATAAAGCATTTGACGTGCTTCCGCATTTTTCACGTCTTCAATACCAAATTCAATCAATGGATTAAGCGTTTGGTAGCCGCCCGCCACGACGCTGATATTGGGAAAATATTTGGTCAGCACCTGATTTTGCACTTTGCGTGCCGCCAGCACATCCAATGCCGCATTTTTCACCGCCACGTTATTCTGCAATGCCAACGACTTGCAACTATCCAGCGACAGCGACTGGGCGGAAGCAAACGGCATCGCAAGACATAACAACATTATGGTAATGATGTGTTTTTTAAGATGTTTTACCAAGGCTAAATTCATTTTTTTATCATTACTTTCGAAAAGTTGCCAATAGCAAACCGGCAAGAGTGTTACCACAAAGGGGAAAGAAAAAATCGTACCGAAACAGATGACCACACCCATAGGCATCCAAAGGGAAGTATGGGCGATAATCATCGGCACCACACCCAAAGCCGCGGCGGCAGAAGTCAAGAAAATCGGACGCAATCGGCGCTTGCCTGCCTCAAAAGCGGCTTCCCGTGCCGACAAATGATTATCTATACGCAAAGTTTCCGCATATTCAAACATGATAATGCCGTTTCGCACGATAATGCCAATCAGACTTACCAAACCCAACACCGCCGTAATACTGAAATCCAAGCCAAAAAGCGTTAGACCAAGAGTGGCACCGAAAATACATATAAACGAGGCCGACATATTCAGCATCACCAACTTAATATGATGAAAATGGTAGAGCAAAAAGGCAAACAGCACCAGTAATGCCGCTAAAATTGACAGCACAATCTGTGGAATTACACTATCGTTGGCACCACTCAAGCCGCCATATTCCACCAACACATTTTCGGGTTTATAGGTATTGAAATCATTCTCCACATAATTTTTAATCTGCTTCATCAGTCTGGGTTCGCTAAAACCGTACTTGATATCGGCACCCACCGTCACCGTACGCACACTATTGCGTCTGTTGATGGTTGCGTCGTGGTATTCCGGCACCACGGTCGCCACTTGACGCAAGGGCACCCACGTTCCCGGAATGGAAGTCGGAATCATCACCGATTCCAAATCCTGATAGGACATATCGTCATTCTCCTGCAAAGAATACAGCATCACGGGCACCTTGTAGTCGCCTTCCCAAACCGTGGTCAGCTCCTGGCCGCCCAACACCGACGACAAATACAGCGACAAAACACTCTGCGTCACGCCCAGACGCGTGGCCTCATCCGTATTCAGCACCACCCTGATGTTCTGGCTGGTTTCATCCAAATCCGAATGAATCCAAGTCAGTTCAGGAATCGTATTCAAAAAGCGTTTCAACGAGTCGGCTGCCACCTTCAATGAGTCCAAATCTCCACCAGACAAACGGATTTCGATAGGATTTCCCACCGCCTGATAGTCCATTTGCTTAAAACGGGCATACGCATTAGGGAAATAGTGTTCATATTTCGGACCGTATTCCTTCAACAAAGCACGCGTATCGTCCTCTCCAGTCGTATTGACAATAAACTGAGCGTAGCTCTTTTTGGCCATCTGCGGTGCGTATGTCGCATGGAAACGTGGGGAAGCACAGCCCACAAAAGAAGTCACACCTGTCACCCGCTTATCCTGTCGCAAAATCTGACTCAAACTATCGGCTATCGCAGCGGTCTGTTCCAAAGTGCTTCCTTCCTGCAAATGTATTTCCACCGCAAAACAGTTTCTGTCGGCCTTTGGCAACATCTGCACATCCAAATTCAGAAACAAAACAATCCCCAGCAACACTGCCGAAACAGTGCATAAGATGGTGATGGCAGGATGAACAAAACATTTTTCCAATATTTTATTGTATGTATTTTGCAGAAAATCGAAAAACCAGTTCTGTGCCTTTTCAAATTTTCCAATTTTTTGTGTGGGCAGACGCCTTTTGATAAACTGCGTTGACAGGAACGGAATTACCCAGACCGCATAAAAAATAGAAGCTACCAGGGCGAAAGTGATGGTCCAAGGGAACAATTGCACAAAATCGCCCAACGGCCCCGTAATAATCTTTGTCATTGGGAAAAACATACCCGAAATGGCCAAAGTGGCCAGTGACATCGGCACAAACAGCTGTTTGGTACTTGTCACCGCCGAATACCAGCGCGAATGCCCTTCATTCAGAAAATCCACATAACCATCAATAATGATTACGGAATCATCCACAATCAAGCCCAAAACTACAATCAAAGCGGCCAAAGTCACCGTATTCAACTCAATGCCACACAAATACATAAAGCCCAAAGTGATGGCCGTGCAGACCGGCACACTCGTACTGGCCACCAATGCCGTACGCAGCGGGAACAGTAACATCATCACCACGATAATGACAATGATGGAGATCAGCAAGTCGCGCAAAAAAGACAACACCGAATCGTTTACCACTTGCGGCTGGTTGGTGATTTTATGGATTTGCACATCCGGAGGCAGCGTCTGCTTCACATTTTCGATGCGTTTTTCCACTTCCTTGCCGAAAGCCACAATATTGTTACCCGGTGACATTTCCATAGAGATAATCACCGCTTCCGCCGTGTCATAATTCACATAACTTTTCGGGGTTGCATATCTCCGCTTAATTTTCGCAATATCACGCAGTCTGATGACATTTCCCGTCGGATCGGCATAGATAATCTGTTCTCCCACTTCATATTCGGACTGATAAGGAATAGACAAATGCACCATAGACTCGCCTGCCTCATTTTCGATGGTACCGCCAATGGTACGGAATCCCTGAGTGGCCAACTCCACCAGCAACGAACGCTGGCTGATGCCGTATGCTGCCAACTTTTCCTGGTCTATCAGCACCGCGATTTCCTCTTTCTGCTGGCCCAAGATCTTCAAATTTCCCATAGCGGGAATCGTACGCAACTGCTCATTGATTTGGTCGGCGAAGGTCTCCAATTCGCGGGGCGTGCGGTCGGGCGACTCCACCGCCAAAAGCATAGACGACGTATTGCCAAAATCATCTACCACCACCACTTCCAAGACACCCGCCGGCAAGGAGGTCTTCTTAAACAAAGTCAAACCGTGTCGAATCTTCGACCAAACCTCATCTTTGTCTTCCACCGTCACGCGAAGTTCGGCAAAAATATAGACAATTCCGTTTTCCGAAACAGAATGCGTTTTCTCTTTATCAATTTCATCGTAAGTAAAAAGAAAATCTTCCAACGGCTTGGTTACCTGTTCCTCAATTTCCGTGGCTGACGCACCAGGATAGATGGCGGCCACGACTCCCTGGCGAATGGTGAACTGCGGAAATTCATCCTTGTTCATCTTCGTCATACTGTAAAAGCCCAACACCACCAAGCACGACACTATCAAGAAGATAATCTTATGATAGCGCATTGCGGACTGTATATGATTTGTTTTTTTAGACACTGGATAAAGTTTTTATCTGTTCAAATTTATTGAAAACACGGCAACAATTTCTGTTACCTTTTATATTATTCGGCAATGACGATTTCGGCACCCGTGAACAACTTTTGCTGGCCCGCCACAATCAACGTGTCGTCCTGGTAAAGCCCCTTGGTTACCAGAACACCATTCACCACGTATTCCGAAGCCTCGATAATGCGGCGTTCGGGCTTTCCGTTTTTCACGAGCCATATACTCAGACCTTCTGGTCGAGTTTGGACGCAATTGGCAGGAATGACGAAACCGGCTTCATTAGACTGTGAAAAATACACTTTGCAGACCATTCCCGGCAACAGTTTTCGGTTGGCATTGGGCAAATCAATCTTCACTTGGTAGCTATGTGCCACTGGATTCGACGCGATACTCTTTTCCGACACTTTCCCTTTCAGCACCAAATCGTTTAACGCCGGCACCACGATTTCTGTTTCGCGTCCGATAGGAACCGCCGACACTTCGTTTTCCGGAACGGCAAACACCACCGACACCTGGTTGACGCCCAAAAGTGTTACAGCAGGTTCACCAGGCAGCAGTGCCCCTCCCACCTTGGCATTGCAAGTTCCCACAACTCCTGCACAAGGGGCATACAGTTCACAATCATTCAGCTGTTTTTGAGCGATTTGTTCCAAAGAGCGTGCCTTTTCCAAATTGGTCAGCATTTCCACCCATTTCACTTCCGCCAGACTGCCCTTCTCATAAACCTGTTTCAAACGCCGATAGGCATCTTCGGCCTGTTCCAGCTGTGCCTTTGCCGAATTATAGGCACTTTGTGCATTGGTCTTATTCACGGTCACCAACAACTGCCCTTCTTTTACATAATCACCTTCATGCACCATCACCTTTTCTACTTTTCCGCCCGTGGCAAACGATAACGCCAATGACACGCTTTCCTCAATTTCGCCCACGTAGGTACGCACCATTCCGCTACGAATGGTGTCAATCGTTACGATTTCCACCTTGATGGGAGCAACTTTGTCCGCCTTGCCTTCCCGTTTGCAAGAAGAAAACATCAAAATGGTCATAGGAAGCATCAACAAGCCCAAAACCACTGTTTTTCTTCTATTTTTGACATAAAAAAAGTATTTATTTTTCATCATAGTATCTTTTTTAATTCTTTTCAGCCAATACGGATATTTTTTTCGCTTTCATAAAAGTTCCCTCGCCATCTTCCCTGACGCCCGTCCAACTTTCTTCGGCAATAATCATATTGTCATTGATAATACCCTTGCCCGATGCGGTTATTCTATACAGTTTACCAATCTGCAAGGAATTTAATGCCGTATCGGCCGTACTGAACTTGGTAAAATATTCGTGGGAGTCAAAGAAAATAGAATCCCCCTTGATTTTCCCGGTACAGGAATAATTGCTTCCATTCATCGTATTGAAAGTCACGATGATATCGCCTTTATTTCCCTTTTTGTCGGCCAAAATGTTCATTTGACCACGTTCCGAGTAGAAAATAAAAGCCGTATTGCCTTCCGCATCGGTAAAATCCACTTTCCCGGACATTTTAAAGCTATAATCTCCGGAAGCTTTTTTCACTTCCTTATTGCACGACACGCAAACCATTGCCACCATTAGCAACAAACACAAAATGTTTTTTTTCATATTTTTACTTTTTAGATTTTCTATTGATTTTTAATAACATCACGCCAATTTTTTCTTTTTTAGAATCAAGTTTATTTTCCACACTATCAATAATGACATTCACCAAATGCGTATAAGAAACCTTATATTGCTCATATTTGTCTTCGACGAAGAAAGCATAATTCATACCCTGCAGTGCCATCTGCATCATATCGGCATACGCCAACGCAAAATTGGCCGACTCACATTCGTTGAACTCATTTCGCACGTGGACTTCGCAAATACGCTGAAACAGAGAATGTTCCCAATGATTAAATTCTTGAACGATTTCGTTGACATTGAGCAACTGATAAGCCATATCATCCTGAAATTTGGTTTTCAGCACCTGGCAAAACGCCAACGCCCCACGTATCAGTTCCGGACGCAGCAACAGATAGGCCTTCAAGAGTGAACAGGGACGCTTCCTGATGTTCTTGTCCAAAATCTCATTGGCCTTGTCCCTAATATCATCCATTTCACGAATCAAAACTTTTCGGAAAATATCTTCCTTTCCCGTGAAATAATTATATAACGAACGTTTTGACTTATGGGCGGCCTTTGCGATATCGTCCATAGACGTTTTTTCAATGCCATAGTGGCCGAACAGCTTTTCAGCCACCGCCAACACAGATTCTGTCACTTGGTCGTTATTCATATTTTGCACATATTTCGTTTCAGCGTGCAAAAATACAAAAAATATTTCAAAAATAAAATGGAATTATCCTTTTAAATAGTAGCGACGTGGTGCACCGCGTCGCTACAAATCACAAATCACAAATCCCAGATCACAGATCAAGCCGACATAACCACCCCGGCCTTCGGCCACCCCTCCTTTTTGTTGTGTATCTCAGACTACTTTACATATTTCAATCCATTGAACTACACAACAAAGGAGGGAAATTGTCGTGGCGCGCCGCATCTCTACATCAGCCACTAAACCTTTCTTTGGGTTATAAAGAAAGTAACGGAAAAGAAAAGCATTCTCAAGTTAAAAAAAAAAACTAAAATCAAAAGAATTTGTATTTTTGCAACTCAATTAATAACAAAAAAATAACGGGATAATCTCCTTTAGGTCTTGTGAAGAGATTCCGTCCCCCGCTTTGCGGCGGCGGAATGGTGGGAAACCATTGAGCAAAAAGTGGCGGCGACGGAAGGCAACTACGATATAGTTCGGACACGATGTCACCGCAAACATCTCAACAAGATTAAAGGGGATAATCCGCAAAAACTTAATTCCAATGAATAAAATGAAATCAGTATATAGATTTTTATCACCCAAATTTCAAAGCATTCATTTGGAATATAAAGTAAGCCCTAAGCCAAGATTTAAATCTGGAAATCAAGCATATTCTCTTTTATTTGATATCATAAACAGAGATAAAGAATTGTATCAGAGCAATTTAGAGTTTTTTTTAAAATACACGGATAGAATTCAAGAAATTAAAGATGCACAAGCGGAAATTAACGAAAACAATCCCGCTTGGAACAACGGATATTTACCAGGGCTGGACATTATCGGCATTTATGGGATGATAGCCCGGTATAAACCATCGCGGTACATTGAAATCGGATCTGGAAATTCAACCAAGGTGGCAAAAAAATCCATTCAAGAAAACGGCTTAAATACAGAAATAATTTCAATAGATCCCTTCCCAAGGGCAAATATTAACCACATTGCCGACAAAGTGATCAGAAAACCTTTCGAGAATTTATCAGAAAATAATTTCATCATTGAATCTCTTGATGAAAATGACATTTTATTCATCGACAATTCTCATCGGGTATTTCCCAATTCTGACGCGATGATTTGCTTTTTAGAATTACTCCCATTTCTAAAAAAAGGAGTCATTGTCCACTTTCACGACATTTATCTTCCCTACGATTATCCGCAATTTATGTGTGACAGATTTTACAATGAACAATATACGCTCGCTGCTTTTCTAATGGCAAATCCAGAAAGGTACAAAACTATTCTTCCGAATTATTTCATAAGCCAGGATAACGAACTGTCAAAAATCATTGCTCCGATGTGGGAACATCCAAATCTAACGAGTGTGGAAAAACACGGAGGTTCATTTTGGCTACAAATTAGTCAAGACAACAGAATCAGGTAAATTTTATAGCTTTCAATTTTGATTCATCCTCACGCAATTCAATAATTTTGCGTAGATTTGCCTTGTATTTTTCGGCAATAAAAAACTTTCGATGAAAATGAAAAAAAACTTACTATTTTTGTTGATGGCATTAGGATGTTACGCCCTATGCACAGCACAAACAAACCCGGTCAAAATTTCGCCCAAAGCCAACCATTTTCAATACAATGTTTATGAATATGGCGATGTAATTGACACTTCCGCCACCCATATTTTGCTGAATGGCAATGATTATATCATTATGGATGAGGAAGAAAACGGAAAATTTGTGCCCGGCTACGCAAAGCAACTTTTGGTAGTGAAATTGAGTCAAGACAGTGCTTACGAGCACGTCCATTTTGAAGGAGACGCCAACGAGATACTGTATGAAGTGGCTTCCGGCTTTAGCCGCGACGACATACAATTTGACACGGCCAAAATCAACGGACTGACGCGCTACACCTGCAGTATCAACAGCAACAAATTGGAATTTTATGTTCAGGATTACGCCAGCGACATCACGCCGATTCCCTACTACGGAAGATTTCACGGCATTCTCGTCAGTTATTGGCGAAACGGACAAAAGCGACTGGAACTGAATAAGACTTTTGTAGATAAAACCATCAAAAACGAATTACAGAATCCATTCGTCGTTGGTCCTTTCCAACGAATCAGCGAGAAGGAATTTTCCAGAATGAAAAGGCAAAAGATGATTATCACGCATCGGATTTTTGATAACGAACAACTTTGCTGGGGAAAGAAGGACGACCACGTTGAAAATGCCGACCAGATTCCTTACGACAGCGTGCTGCATTTCGCAGGCGGCACCCTGATTTTGAAAAAGGTTAACCTACCCGCTCTGCCCAAGCATTATCAGACTTTCATTGAACTGCACCAACGCTCCAACGGCGACGCCTACGACCGCACCGGCAGTGTCTTTGTCATTCCCGACGGATATTCAGGACCTACATTTTTTGACGGCATCAACCACCATCCGGATTTGCTGCCCATCATTTATGGTCGTGACGGCCAAAAGTATCAAGGTATGGTTATGAAACGCTGGTTGGATGGGGAAACGCTGCTCAGTTACCAGCCGCCTGTGGAATTGATGCGTTTTTTCACGCCTTTCGGTGTTGGACATTTTAACGAGCGCGTTAAAATTGACGGACTCGAATGGGCGGACGAAGCCTATTACAAGCAAGAAGTAACCGACCTCAGCGGCTATCTGCAAGGCGACGGCATCGTCATCGGCGTATGGATCGGCAACTATGACGGGGGCGGCCACAAAGTCACTTTGGACATCAAATCCTATCCCGGCGACTACCTTTGGGACGACGACAGCAGCGAGGGTGAGGATGCATTTTGCCAATCGCTGTTCAACACCTGCAACGTGCTGGAGATGGCGGGACAAAACTACGGCAAGATTTTCGGCAGCGACAGTCTAAGCGTGGAATTTGACCTCGTCAATCCCCAAAACGCCCGTCTGCGCTACATCAGCACCGGCCACGGCGGCTGGGGCGGCGGCGACGAGTTCAACCCCAAGACCAACACCCTGCTAATTGACGGAGTACCGATGTTTTCGCACACGCCGTGGCGCGAGGACTGCGGCTGCTACCGCCAGTTGAATCCCGTCAGCGGAAACTTCTGGAACGGCGTTTCCAGCAGTGACTATTCACGCAGCGGCTGGTGTCCGGGAACCGCCACCCAACCCGTCTATTTTGACTTAAGCCAGCTCAAACCCGGAAAACACAAACTTACCATTGCCATTCCGCAGGGCGAACCCCAGGCGGGAAGCTTCAGTTATTGGTCGGTCAGCGGAGTTCTCATCACGGAACCGTAAGACTATTGAAAAAATTCGTATTTTTGCATTTATAATCATTTTTATGGCAACTATCTTTCAACAGGCAATTACGATTCAGGGAAATGCGTTTTTCGCATCCGATTTTCACTTGGGTGTTCCCAATGAAAAGGAAAGTAATATCCGTGAAAGAAAAATTGTCCAATGGTTAGACGAAATCAAGTTGGAATGTACCCACCTCTTCCTTTTAGGCGACATCTTCGACTACTGGTTTGAATATAAGGACGTGGTTCCTCGCGGCTATATTATGCTGTTGGCCAAACTTCAAGAATTACACGAATCAGGCATCACCATTTACTATTTCACCGGAAATCACGATATGTGGGTACAAGATTATTTCTCCCAAACATTTGGAGCGATTGTTTTCAGGAAGCAACAAGCGTTTGTCATCAACGGGAAAAGATGTATGGTGGGGCACGGCGATGGATTGGGGCCCAAAGATCTGGGCTATAAATTCATCAAAGGCGTTTTTGCCTTCCGTCCCAACCGCAAACTTTACGGCTGCCTGCACCCCCGTCACAGTTTCGCCATCGCACGCTTTTTTTCACACAAAAGCCGCACGATGACCTCGGCAGACGAGATTTCCTATATGGGTGATGACAAGGAAATGCTGGTGCAATACTGCCAACAGATTATCCAACACGAAGATATTCATTTTTTCATTTACGGCCATCGACATTTGATGATTGAAAAAAACATTGGCGACAAAGCGGTTTATTTCAACATCGGCGATTGGATTAGCCATTATAGCTATTTGGAATTTAAGGAAAACGATGGACCGAAATTAAAGCAATACGATAAATAGAAGAAATTTATGGAACAAACAACACATAGAGCGGGATTTGTAAACCTCATCGGCAATCCGAACGTGGGAAAGAGTACCTTGATGAATCGCTTGGTAGGTGAAAACCTGTCCATTATTACGGCCAAGGCACAAACCACGCGCCACCGCATCAAAGGAATTGTCAACGGCGATGATTTTCAGATTGTCTATTCTGATCTTCCCGGCATTCTCACGCCTGCCTACAAAATGCAGGAAATGATGATGCGTTTTGTTACCGAATCACTGAAAGACGCCGACGTAGTGCTTTATTTGGTAGAATGCGGAGAAAGTAAGTACAACGAGGAAATTATCAACAAACTGAATGCCCTTGAAATCCCCATCATTCTTGTTATCAATAAAATAGACAAAGCGACAGCCGAACAAATCGAAGCTGCCAAACAGCTTTGGCAAGGACTGCTTCCCAAAGCCGACTGCGTGGAAATTTCGGCCCGCGACGACAAAAACATTCCGGTGCTGATAGAGAAAATCAAACAGCACCTTCCAATTTCTCCGGCCTATTTCCCAAAAGACGAACTCACCGACCGACCCGTCCGCTTCTTCGTTTCGGAAATCATCAGAGAAAAATTATTGCTATTATACAAAAAAGAAATTCCCTATAGCGTTGAAGTTGTCGTAGATAGTTTCAAGGAAGAAGACGATATGATTCGCATTGGCACCATCCTGTACGTTGAACGCGACACCCAGAAAGCCATCATCATCGGCAGCAAAGGCACCGCCATCAAACGACTGGGAATCGAGGCCCGCACCGCCATCGAAGAATTCTTGGGCAAACACGTTTACCTGGATATGTCGGTCAAGGTTCTCAAGGATTGGCGCAACAACGACCTGCTGATGAAGCGTTTTGGCTATTCCGAAGCCGACTAAAACTTCTAACCCACCATAAAATAAGTTTCCGGATAAGTATGATTGGATTCGACAGAACGCTTGCCCAAGGCGTAGGCAATCGTCAAAGTTCCAATTCGACCGATATACATATCCATCACTAAGACAAACTTGCCCGCATCAGAGAACGCGGCTTGGCAATTGGTGGATAAACCGCAAGTCGTAAAGGCGGAAATGGATTCAAACAAGATATTGATAAGGTTGGTTTCAGGTTCTAAAATAGCCAACACAAACACGGAAACAAAGATAATGCCAATAGACAGTACCACGATGGAATAGGCCTTGTCCACCAAACTGAAAGGAATCGTCTTTTTATCGAACTCAATGTGTTTCTTGCCCTTGATGGTAGCAAAAACAGACTTCATCAACACGAAGAAAGTGGTTGTCTTTATACCGCCGCCCGTAGAACCCGGTGACGCTCCGATAAAGATAATCATCATCACCAGCAGCATTCCCGGAATGGAAATCGCATTGACATCAATAATATTAAAACCGGCAGTTCGACCAGAAATAATCTGGAACATACTGGCAAAGATTTTATCTACCAAGGTGTTTTTTTCAGCCAGGGAATGATTATACTCCAAGAAGAAAAACAGAAGCGTACCAATGATAATAATGCCGAAAGTAGTCAGCAAAACGATTTTTGTTCCTGGAGAAAGCTGTTTCCATCTGTATTTTTTTCTTTCACGAATGATAGCCGGATTGAAGAACTCGCTGATTGTCACAAAGCCAATGCCACCCAAGAAGACCAGGATCATAATAATTGTTTGAGGGAAAAAGCTGTTGCAGACCTGGGCATCGCGGAAACTGGCGTCCCAAAGGGCAAAACCGGCATTATTGAAAGCCGAAACAGCGTGGAAAAGCGAATAAAAGAACGTCGTTCCCTTTCCGTCAAAAAAGCCGGTGGTACGCCAATACATATAAAACATCAGAACTCCAGACGCCTCAATGATGAGGGTTGCCAAGATAATCTGACGTAATAAACTGAAAGTATCGGAAACCTTGTTGGCCGACAGCATATCCTTAACCAGATACTGGTAACGCAAACCCACAAACGAACGGGACAAGAACGTGGTAAAGAATGTTGCAAACGACAAGATACTCATACCGCCCAACTGCATTAGAATCATAATCACCACTTGTCCTTGAAAGGAAAAATCGTTGGCGGTACTCAACACCGTCAAGCCGGTAACGCAGCTGGCACTCGTAGCCGTAAACAACGCGTCAATAAACGAAATATGGTGCGTGGTCATTCGCGGCAACGAAAGCAAAATCGTACCAAGAACAATTAAAATGAAGAATGACGCCATCAGCAAAAACGGCGGGCTGAGGTCAATTTTTCCCAAAAGCGTACTGGCCTTTGCCAATTCAATCATCACAATTACCAGAAAATACAACTGAATACATAATATGTATATGTTTTCATATTTGGATAATTGAAAAAGATCGAATCCAAATAGTGAAAATAGAATAAAATGCAACAATAAAACGACAATAATCGTAAATTCGAACCAAGATTTCCTAATATATTTACGTTTATGGAGCGAATAAAACATCAATAGGAAATACTTGAAAATATAAAAGATCAAACTGGAATAAACCAGGCCTCGAATAATTGAAACCACGGTAGAACTCATATAGCAGCCGTGGTAAAAGACAATGGCGGCAATCGTGACCACAGAGACAATAAAACTCAGAATCTGCATAGTCTTCTCCACCGATTGTTTGCGCTGGACAATATGCAAATCGATTTTTGTCTTGGTTTTGGTCAACAAGGGATCCGTCATCACGCTACTGATTTATCTTGATAAAATTATCGATATCTATTGATTTTCCGAAAAGCACAAAGACATCATTTTCCTTGATTTGGGCAGTGTTTTCGGGCACGCCGAGAATATGTTCCTCCTTGTCGATTTTATCCGCCACAACCTCTTCAAACGCACGTCGAATCGTAATCAGACTCAAGCGGTGATTATCTCGGAAATTAATATCTCCGACCGTAAGTCCGACGAGACGGTGCGGCGTGATGATTTCCGCGATTCGATATTCATCTGGAAGTTGCAGATACGACAACATACTTGGATTCATCAACCTTTCCGCAAAAAGCTTTCCGATTTCATCTTCCGGAGAAAGAAATTCGGTAATACCCATCTTTCCCAAAATAATACGCTGGCTTTCGCCCATAGAACGACAGATGATGCGCTTCACATTCAAGTCGAGCAAATTGGCGGCACAGAGCAGTCGTTTGACAAAATCGTTGCCGATGGCGACAATGACCGCATCAAAATCCTGAATATTTTCGCCCATTAGGGCACGCTTGTTCGTGGCGTCAATACACACGGAATACGCCACGTCTTCGGAGATTTCCTGCACCACATTGATGTCAGAATCAATAACTAACACTTCCGCGCCCTTTTCCGAAAGAGCCGTTGCGATAGCCGAGCCAAAATGCCCCGCTCCTATAATGGCAAACTTTTCATTCGACATACTATCATTATTTATAATATCGGTGGCAAAAATAGTAAAATTTTTTATTTCGCCGAAGATAAAGAAATTTGAAGTACTTTTGCATTTTGAAATTGGCTCTGTAGTTCAATGGATAGAATGGAGGTTTCCTAAACCTTAGATTTGGGTTCGATTCCCAGCGGAGCTACTGAAAGAGGTTCCTGCGTGACTCAGGACCTCTTTTTTTTCAGAATTACTCCTTTTCGTTTTGCAAAAAGATTCATTCCTTCGCTTCTGCAAAATGACAACATTTTTTGACAATTTGTCGTTGGAAACGCATATTTCTGTTCACAGTTCACAAATCACAAATATCTTTCCCTGTTTTTTCGCTTTATCGTTTTTCTCAATAAAAGCATTCATAAAACAATGCTTTTTCAATGGAAAAATAACTCTATTTTTGTCGGCGAAATTAAAACCAAAAAAACAAAATTTATCAACCTCAGTATTAACCATCAAAAACAAAAAACCATGAACAAATTATTCACTTACTTATGCGGAATCCTCGGATTTGTAGGATTATCTTCTTGTGCCTGCACCAAGAGCACGCCCATCAACAACTCGACAGTGACCGAATTGGACATCAACAAGTATATGGGGCACTGGTACGAAATCGCACGCTTTGACCATTCTTTTGAAAGAGGTTTGGAAGGATGTACGGCTGATTACGAGCTGAAAAGCGACGGCACCGTCAAAGTCACCAACTCGGGCTACCGCGGCAGCTTAGACGGAAATTTCAAGCAAAGTATCGGTAAAGCCCGCCGTCCCAACGAGAATGTCCCCGGACAATTGGAGGTTTCTTTCTTTATGAATTTCTATTCTCAATACAACGTAATGGAATTGGCTCCGGACTATAGGTTTTCGTTGGTAGGAAGCAAAACCGACAAATACCTGTGGATTTTGAGTCGAACACCGGAAATGGATGGGAAAGACTTGGAGTTTGTACTCCAGCAAGCTAAAAATCGCGGCTATGACACCAATAAATTAATTTGGGTTAAACATAGTAAATAAATCTTAGTTATTATTGAAAAAGGGGCGATTTCTGCAAATCGTCCCTTTTTTCTTTTAAATTGATTTCGATTAGAAATACAAATCTCTTTCGCCATTTTTAATGCGTTCTATACGTTTCAGCAATTCTTCACGGAACTTTTCATCCACATTGACGATATTGTTTTCAATCACCTTCCAACCCTTGGCGGCGACTTCTGGGGTGGCATAATCAACCAAGTATTCACTAAGTGTCAGAATGGCGTTCGGCGTACAATAACGCTTAATGAAGCCGGGAACGCTGAATTCCATAAAATGCTCGCCCGTACGTCCTAAACGATAGCAAGCCGTACAGAAACTCGGGATGAAGTTTTCATCTAATAATTCTTCGATGATTTCGCCCAAATTACGGTCATCGCCAATCTTGAACTGCTCGCGGTGCAGGTTTTGGTTTTCAACTTTATCGCTATTTTTTTCTTCTTCTTCGTGATGATATTTATAGTCGCCAATCTGCAAATTGGTACCGCCATCGATTTGTGAAATGCCGTACTGAATGGCCTTGGCACGGAATTCGGCGGTTTCGCGAGCTGTCAAAATCATACCCGTATAAGGCACTGCCAAACGGAAAATGGCAATAATCTTTTCAAAAGTTTCGTCATCAACAAAATACTTGGTATCGATATTCAAACCTGAAGCATCCTTGATACGCGGGAAAGAAATCGTGTGAGGACCAACATTGAAACAGGCCTCCAAGTGATTGGTATGACGAATCATTGCCAACACTTCGAAACGCCAATCGTAAAGGCCGAACAAAATGCCGAGACCGTTGTCGTCGATGCCGGCCTGCTGGGCACGGTCCATAGAAGTCAAGCGCCATTCATAATTTCCCTTGATGGTATTGGCCGGATGGTACCAGGTATAAGCTTCCGGGTGATAGGTTTCCTGGAAAATCTGATAGGTTCCGATACCGGCTTCCTTCACCGTGCGGAAACCTTCCACATCCAAAGGAGCGGCATTGATATTGACACGACGAATAGAACCATTGCCCTTATGAACCGAATAGGCCAGACGAGTGGTGTGGGCAATAAATTCCGGTGAATATTTTGGAGATTCGCCATACACCAAAATCAAACGCTTTTGACCGTCTTCTTCCAAGGCCTCGATATTGTGTACGAACTCCTCATCGGTAAGGGTGGTACGCACCTGTTCGTGGTTAGACGAACGGAAACCGCAATACTTGCAATTGTTCACACAGTAATTTCCCACATAAAGAGGAGCAAAAAGCACGATACGATTTCCGTAGATACGGCGTTTCAACTCGCGGGCACCTTCCTTGATTTCTTCTACCAACTCAGGATCGGTCGTGTTGATGAGGACAGCGGTTTCCTCCATCGTCAAACGCTGTTTGTCCAATGATTTTTGAATCAGGGCACGGACGCGTTCCGGTGTGCTTTTCGTGTTGTTGATATAGTCCCAGATTTCTTCCGGGTCGATGAATGGTTTCCCTATTTCGTCGGGAATACGACATTTTTCAGGATTAAATTTCATAATTTATATAATTTAATGATTTATATTTGACTTTATACTGATAATGCGGTAACAGAAGCCGAGTGTATCG
Organism: Bacteroidales bacterium; assembly: GCA_024400755.1. Lineage (GTDB taxonomy): Bacteria > Bacteroidota > Bacteroidia > Bacteroidales > WCHB1-69 > RUG11690. Next base: position 61,598 of record JAKSMG010000004.1, read on the forward strand.
TTTTCTTGGCCACCATCGACTTGGCTTCGACATCGGCCAAACGGCCTAATTTGCCCGTCAAGGCACTGATTTGCTCAGTCGTTCCTTCAATGATGAGGGAAATGAAATGAAGTCCGTGTTCACGCATCGGCAATCCCTGCCGAGCCAAAATAAGGTCGGCAAACTCCGAAAGGAGCAGATTAACCTGCGGAACTATGGTACGATTGGAGATGAGTATGCTGATACTCCCTATTCTCTTTTCCATTGGAATTTCCTTTAGATTAGATATTTATAAAATTTTTATCTCATTTTCTTTGAAAAGAATAAATCCTTTTCGCAGATTAAAATGATGATGCAAAGATACTAAAAATGCCTAATATATCAAGCGTTTTCTATCGTTTTTGCGATTTTTTCGATATTCAACGAACGTGCCGACGCATCAATAATATCTTTGTAGATACCTCCTTTGTCATAAACTTCATCAGGATCGCCGCTTTGCTCCACGTGACCATCCTTCAGGGCATAAATGACATCAGCATCAATAATCTGGGAAATACTATGGGAAATAATAATCACGGTACGATTTTGCTTAATTGCATCAATGCTGTTCTTAATCTGTTCAGTAGCAATGGCATCCAAACTGGCGGTAGGTTCGTCAAGGAAAATGATGGGAGGATTTTTCAAAAACAGTCGGGCAATGGCGATGCGTTGCTGTTGACCGCCGGAAAGTTCCTCGGCACTGCTTTCAAACTGCTTCGGCAAGCCCATAATCTGATCGTAAATATAAGCCTTCTTGGCGGCATCCACCACTTGTTCGTGAGTGGCGTTGGGATTACCATACAAAATATTTTCCTCAATGGTTCCATCAAAAATATGGTTCTTTTGCAATACAATACCAATATTGTCGCGTAAAAATTGGGTATCATAGTCTTGCAAACTAACCCCGTCCAATGTAATGCTTCCACTGTCAGGATCATAAAATTTATCCAAAAGGTTCACAATCGTACTCTTACCCGCACCTGAAAGACCAACAAACGCCGTAATTTTTCCACTTTCGATAGTCATATTGATGTCGTGAAGTGCCTTTTTCCCGTTAGGATAAGTAAAATCGACATTCTTCAACTCAAAATTTCCAATAATCTTATCTGATTTATATTCACCTGACGGTTCAATATCCTTATCAGAATGAAGAATGCTGAAGAATCCTTCGGCATAGATGAGCGCATCGTTCATATCATCGAAAATGCGCTGCAACTGCGTGATGGGGGCCACCACATTGCTGAACAACATCACGTGGTACATAATCTTACCGATACTCATACCAGGATAATCGATGAGAACCAAATAAGCCGTAAGGATGATAACGAGTACGGTACCGACTTGCTTCACGAAACTCTTAAGTCCGTTGTAATAGAAACTAACTTGACGAGTCTTCATCTGATTTTCGGTAACCTGGTTTTGAATATTCAATTGCTTGTCGCCTTCGATACGCTCACGATTGAAAGATTTGATGACATTGATGGACTCAATGATATTCATAATGCCGTGACTTTTCATTTCCAGATAATGACGCATATCGCGTCGCCAACCCTTTAGCCGCTTGGCCTGACGATAAGTGATAAAGAAATAGACAGGCACGATGAAGAGTGCCACCAAACCCACATAGACATTAGCCATAAACATCAGGATAAGTGCCAATAAAGCACTGGTAAAAAGAGGCAACAAGTCGATGAAGAAATTTTGCACGGTTCGCGACAAACTGCTTACGCCCTGATCGATACGAGTTTGTAATTTGCCGGTTTCATTGTCATTTTGAGAGAAAAAAGCCATTTTGAAGGTCAGTACCTTTTCAATGACCGACTGTGCCAAATCCTTGGACACGAAGATGCGCATACGTTCGCCAAAATAGTTCTGCGCGAAAGTGATGATGGCGGAAAGGATTTCCTTGCCCAACAACACAATCGTGATGATAGTAAGAATTTTGGCGGCCTTGCTCCAGGCAAAATCCGGGGCTCCCACCAACGAATTGACGGCATCCACGGTTCGGTCCAGCACGATGGCATTCACCTGCGCCATAAACGAACCCACCAAGGTTAAAATTAACGTAATGAAAACCAACCATTTATATGGTTTTACAAAAGGTCGTATATTTTTGAAAAGTTGGAATAAATTCAAGGTCTATAAAATTTTATATGTAACTAAAATAAATTATTGAGCATTAATTGAAATGCAAAAGTACATTTTTATTTGATAATATAAGTATGCGTGTAGGTGTATCTACAGAAAAATGATACCTTTGCATATTCATCTTCTTAAAAATAATACGATTCTAACTTTTCAAAAATTTTTTTTGAAAATGATGTAATAAATCTGATAATTTGTTGTCTATTATGGCAGATGATCATCAAAAAAAACATTTCTACGAAAAAAACCTTACAAGTTATGACACAAGAGCAGAAATTTACAGAACTGATACAGAAACACAAACGTACCATTTACACGGTCTGCTATATGTTCTCCAAAAACAAAGGCGAAGTAGATGACCTGTTTCAGGAAATCCTCATCCGTTTGTGGAAAGGTTTCGACAATTTTGAAGGGCGCAGCAGTGAACAAACCTGGATTTACCGCATCTCGCTCAACACGGCCATTAACCAAAGCAAAAAACAGCGCAATCGCATCGAAACCATTCCTTTAACGATGGATATCGATCCATACGAAGCCGACAATCCTGAAACACAACAAATTCGACAGTTGTATGATCGTATCTACCGGCTCGACCTCATTGACCGCAGTCTTATTTTACTATGGCTTGATGGAGTAAGCTACGACGAGATTGCCGCTATCATCGGCATTACACCCAACAATGTGGGAATACGCCTGCTACGCATTAAGGACAAACTCGTAAAAATGGGAAAATAGTCATTAATCATTAAACAGACAATTATTATGGAAAATATCGAAAACAATATGTCCGGATTAGACAATCTCAAACAACAATATGACTTGTTGAAGGAGCAATTCGATCAGCAACAAATCATCAACGACCGCTTGATGAAGTCGGCAATACAGAGTAAAAACCAGTATTTTCGGAACTATCGCAAAAAGATGATTATCTCATACCCCATCGCCTGCGTTTTCGCCATCTGGTTCCTCTGGCATTTATATGGTTCAGTGATGTTGTGGCCCTGCATTATTCTTGGCATAATGATGGTGATTGGCTTTATTGTTGAATTACATATAACTCGCCATTTGGGGAACACTCAAGTAGAGAATAAAGACCTTCTCACACTTTCACAGCAAGCCACACAAGCTGGCAAAAAATACCTTATATACAATGTAGCCTTTTCTATCGCATTCTTTGGTTTACTGATATTCACCCCTATTAATACTCTTTACAGTCTTCCAAAACTATTGTTGGCAGTAGGCATTGTCGTTATTTTAAATATAATCATCTGCGTAAACTTCAACCGAAGATGCAATGATTTGGTAAAGCAAATTAACGATAACCTTGGGGAAAAAAACTAATCTGAAGGAAAATAATAAAAACAATATTATCCCTCCCATTTGCGGGGGGATAATATTGTATTATTGTGGAGATGTACGGTCGTGCATTTATATGAAAGTATGAGTTACATAGGGTTAATAAGTTGCTCGGCCCATTCTGGAAGTGTATTCACATATCTTTTGACAACTTTCCCATTTATAGTACGATACAATAATTGCGGAGTTTGATTCTCAATCGAATTATCATAAATGTATGCTCTGTCAACAAATTCTATGGCCAAACATGCATTTTCAATGGATTTGTAATATCTTGAAAACACCTTGGATATCGGCACTTCATGCCCCCCGTTGAGATAACGCTTTGCAATACGCATAATGTTTATTTCGGGTGAATTTGTACAGACAAAAAAGAAACGGATAAAAAACCCTTTCTGATGTGCATTCTTCAAAAAATTGAGTTTTTCATCTGATGAAAACACCGTTTCAAACACAAAATCTCTTCTTTCAGATAAACATTTATATCTTAATTCAGTAGCGTATTGAGCAGCTTCCATCACCGCTTTGGAGGAATTCCAATCACCGAATTTCTGCATGGCAATATTATCAGGATTTATATACAAACTGTCTTCGGTCCACTCGTTTGCAAGAAGTTGAACCGTAGTAGAAGTTTTCCCAGAACCATTGGGACCTGCAACTACACACAGCGTAGGACGTTTTACATCGTTCATGCCTTACATTTTTTTCTTCGGGATATATTTGAACACATTTCTGCAAATCTTCTCTGCAATTCTTCCTTGGCATTTTGCGTGGCAATTATCGCAGCATCTCGCACTTGGAGCATCACATATTCCAACATTTCATCCGTTGGTTCCTCCATAGAATTGAGTCGATAAGATCGAACTTCTTCTTTTGACATTGTTAGATTCATTAAAATTGAACAGCAAAAATACAAAAATTTTTCACAAAAAAATTCCTCCCATTGTTGTAACGGGAGGGATTCTATTATAATATTGTAGAGACGCGGCACGCCACATCTCTACAGTGTGTCATTCGTATATAATCAATTATTCCACAATCGTAATTTCCCGCATTAGGTTCTGGGCGTTGGCCATCTTGTCAATAATAAAGAGCAGGTAGCGCATATCCATACAGATGGTTCGTTGCACTTCATTTTCAAAGGACAGGTCACCGCTCATAGCTTCCCAGTTTCCATCGAAGGCCAAACCGATGAGGTTGCCATTGGCGTCGATAACGGGACTGCCGGAATTTCCACCTGTAATATCGTTGGTAGTAATGAAATTGACGACCAAATCTCCATTTTCATTCGCATAGCGGCCATAATCTTTCTTTTCCCATAATTTTATAAGTGCTTCGGGCACATCAAATTCCCAGTTACCGGGCACGTACTTGGCCATCACACCGTCCAAAGTCGTAATATAATTGTAGGTGACACCGTCGGCGGGTTTGCAATCCTGCACGCTACCGTAGGTGAGGCGCATCGTGAAATTGGCATCCGGATAGAAGTTGCGATCTTTCTGCATTTCCATCAAACCTTGCATATAAAGACGTTCAGCACGACCGTTGCCAAGCTGTTCGGCCTGGTCGCTCAAATTCCAGTAAGAGTTTAAAATCTCATACATCAAGGCGTAGATAGGGTCTTTATCCAAAGATTTAGGGTTCGCTATCCAAGCATTCAATTTGTCTTCATCTACGAAAATAGATTTAGCGAAAGCATTATCCACAAAAACGGTAAAATCGCCACCGGTCTTGTCTCCCACTTTCTTGATAGTGGTCGGCAACTGTGCTGGATTGATGTCTTTATAGAAAAGGTTGAGCAAAGCAATGGTCACGTCGCGGTCAGTGGCCTTGTCATAATCCTTAAAATAGTCCTTCACGGCACCCGTCATATTTTGTTTGGCGTAAGCGGCGATGTCTGCCTTAGAAGCAGCCTTCTGGTTGATGGTGTTATTGAGGCGTCTGAATTGTAAGGCGAAGGCTACGGCTTCGCTGCCGCGCAAACCGGCTTCACGATGATAAATCAACGCCTTCGTGTATTTTTCCTGATGTGCCCAATATTTGTCAATTTCATTGAAAATGCCACCATATTGTGCCTTGCGGTCACTGTTCTCATTTGTCCACTTGCGGAAGGCCTGTTCTTGTTCGGTACGTTTTTCAAACACCTTGTTGCGCTGCAGTTGCTTTACCTGTCCAATATAGTATTTCCAATAGTTGCTGACGCTGGCTTGTTTAGAAGCATATTTGATAAAAACGGCCTGGTCGGCATCCATATGTTGGCGGTACTGTTCCAACTTGGTGGTACGGCAAGCGATGATGGCGGGACCCTCCTGTTCGACAACATTCTTCACCGCACCAGAAGTGGAATAGCGGTCGGTGGAGCCGGGATAACCCATAATCATCGTGTAGTCACCAGGTTGAACGCCTTTCAGAGAAATAGGCAGATAATGTTTGGATTTCATCGGCACATTGTCTTTGCTATATTCTGCGGGAGACCCGTCAGGTGCCGTATAAACACGGAAAATGCAGAAATCACCCTTATGACGAGGCCAGGTCCAGTTGTCGGTGTCGGCACCAAACTTGCCAATTCCCCAGGGCGGACAAGCCACCAAGCGAACATCTTTATAAACATCATAAACAAAAAGTATATACTGATTTCCGTGATAGAACGGCACGATTTCCACTTCCACGTCGCGGTCTGCCTTCCGTTCTTTGATCAATTTTTGACCATTTTCCTTAATGAGTTTGTCGCGGTCGGTTTCTGACATATCTTTGCTGTAACCTTTCAAAACTAGTTCCGTAACATCCTCAATATAAGTAAGAAATGATACGGTAAGACCCTCGTTTGGCAATTCTTCGCTCTTGCTTTTAGCCCAGAATCCTTCTTGGAGGTAGTCGTGTTCCACAGAAGCGTGAGATTGCACATAACTAAGACCGCAATGGTGGTTAGTCAGCAAGAGGCCTTCAGCAGAGATGAGCTCGCCGGTACAGCCGCCACCAAACTGCACGATGGCATCTTTTAAGCTGGGCTGGTTGAAACTAAAAATCTGCTCTGCGGTCAGTTTGCAGCCAAGCCGTTGCATTTCAGCCAAACTCTGACCATTAATGGAATACGGGAGCCACATACCTTCATCGGCACGTGCACCAACAAAAATCATCATCAATACGATGAAAAGGAGATTAATTCTTTTACTCATAATTACAATATTTTTATTTTATATCTTTTTCTAATATTTTCTGTGGCAAACTTACATAAAATTCTTGAATTTTAAATCCACAAAACAACATTTATATGCCATTTTTAGAGAAAAAATCCCCAAGCTTCAATATTTAAGAATAAAAAAATCCCCACCTCAGCGGCAGGGATTAAAATTTTTGTAAAGACAATTATTTTCTTATTTTTTCACGAATTTCACCTCTCTTGTCGTGCCGTCAAGGTTAATAACACGAACAAAATGCAAGCCAGAGGCCAGATTTTCAACGGAGATCATACAACGGTCCGGATCAAGCGTGGCGATTGTTTTCTGCAACTGACCGATAGCATTGAACACTTCAATACGCTGCATATTGTTGCCCGTCACGGTAATATACTTATCCGTTGGATTCGGATAAAGCGCAATGTCATTAATCAAAGAATGCTCTTCCACGCCGTCATCAAGAAAATGCACATGGAAAGTCAAATAGTCGCCAAATTCTTGAATTTCGGTAATTTCAAAGCTGGTTTCCGGCGTTCCATCTGCCAAATAGGGATGAGGATTTGTGGTAGGACCAAAAGCGGTTCGTCCCGCAAAGGCACTGAAGAAGGCATTATCAACATCGCCATTTACCGTATCACAACTACTTTCCGGACGGAAAATCCAATACAGATGAAGAATGCTGTCGTTGTCAAAAAAGGCATTTGCGTGAATGTTTGCGGGCACGGCATTGTTCCAGCGACCAATAATCAAGCCCGTTCCAGGAATACCGTCATCAAACAGATCTTCCTTGTTCCGATACTCGAAAGTGTACCATTGGTCAGCATCTATAGCCGACTTGATGAAATAGCAGCTCTGTGAAGCACTCGTGGCATTGCTGTAAAGCGTATAGGTTCCATCCTCGGTGATTTGAATCGGATCATCAGCCACGTGTAAAAACTTATTCTTGTACATCATATTGGTTTGATTCATCACCTTGGAAACACTCATCACATCCCAACGACCAGACGGATTTACATTTTTAAAATTCGTATAATGATAATTGTCGGGAAGGCCTAAAGAATGCGACATTTCGTGACGGAACACATTGACATTAATTCCGTAGGAAACAGAACCTTCAAACTCGAAATTGAAAGTATTGGGAAATTTTCCGTTAATGCTCACAAGATGATCGATAGAATCTTGAGGGAAAAATTCCATGTGAGGCCATAAGAGAGATGCCCAGTCTCCAACATCTCCTTTGACTATAAAAGAAATATTGTCAATATAGCCGTCGCCATCACCATCCAAAGTAGCGTAATAGTTCACCAAGCCCATTGAACTAACATAATCGATAGCGGAAGCTAACAGTTGGGCTTCGCGCATAGAGATGCCTACCATCGGATTTTCTCCGTGATATCCAATGGGGTTCGTTTCGGAATACGGCTGATAATATCCGCGGGGATGTTCATCCACGAATGAAACGATTGAATTGTTCACAACCTGATCGGCGAATATGGTATTAAAATGGATTTTACCGTATGACGACACGTCAAAATAATTGTAAACGCTTGGATATCCAGGAATTTTGCAATTAAACAAGCTGTCAATAGAATTGAACGGATAAGTGATTTCATCGTCATCGGCAAAGCGGATAAAAATCACTAAATTGGACATTTCCGATTTGTTGGTATCAATAACCCAAAAATCAACTGCAGGGAAATTTAACGAGGGATATTCCATGGCACCTAAAGTAGAAGAACTATTGATATCAATGGTATCGTGGGCAAAATACATAACAGTGTAATAACTACCCACAGGCAAATTGACCGGAGCATCAAACGAATAGTGCAAAGTATCGTGGGCGGAAATGATAAGATGTTGAACGTCAATCCATTGAGCAAATTTTTGGGAAAGGTTTTCAACTACCGCCTGACCCGCAAAAAAGTCAACAGCCACATCATTCGGATTGTAAATATCGACATGTCCGCGAAGATTATCCCCCTTTTGAACGGTAGTAGTGTCTAAAATCACATCAGAACCCAAAATGGTGAAACGCAAATCATCTTCCTCGTAATCAGGATAGAGATTTAAAATAGCTTCTTCAGAATGTGAAAAATTGTAATCATCGGGTGTTAAGGCAAACAGATTGAAGTAGCCATCGTCAGAGCCGCCCCAGCCCCAATTGACGTGTACCATATCATCTTCATCATATCCATCCAAAATAAAAGCATGGCCACCAGGATAGGTGCCTTCATCGGCATCCCACAATGATTGTCCGAAATATAATATAGGTTGATGATTATCCAAATCATTTTTCATCAGTGACAACCATTCGGCATCAGAATAATTATACCTTGATTCGTGCAATGAATGAACATTATACTTGAAAAATTGGTTAAGCGCAAAATGAATGGCAAAAGTATTACCAGAAGTACTGGCCTGGCAATCGCTATTATATTTTAGATTAGAGGCGATACCGCAATGATATTGCAAAAGCCCTACGGCATCACGCTGGGCTTGCGTGCTATTGCCATTCAATTGTGCCGGCATATTTTCCCAATCGTAAGTGCTTGATTCAAAATCCGCACACAGGGTGCCGTAGTGCCAGCAACCATAATTTTGACTTATACAATTCGATCCTCTTCCGTTGACAGGCCACTGCCAATAGTTCATCACTTGGGCAGCCGCCGTGGCAACGCAGCCAGTTGTAGGTCTGTAGCCAGTTTGTGGCAAAGTTGAATCAATGGGAAGCATAGAATTATACCTCGTACCATCAGCAGACCATTGATTCCATTGTGTTTGGATGAGTGGGGCCACACTTCGGGTATTGCGGTGTGGAGTATAGGCGCTCACTTCGGCACCTTCGGCTATCGCTTTCAACTGTTCGTTGTATTTCTGCAACTGAGAGGCAAATCCCGGAGCCATATCATTTACATTGACTTCTCCGGTGGTTGAATAACCCAAAACCGGCATTGTACGGTCGTCATCGCTTATGATGACAAAGCCACCACCTTGGAGATTATAAACGAACAAGTGGTCGAAAGACGTGTTCACTTTGGTGAGTTCCGCAGCACTTACCGTACCACGGGTATTTTCTATTTTGCTGTTCATAAAACGAATGGCCTGTTGTCGAGCAGCATTGTCATCAATGGGGCCCGCCACAGATTTCTGCATCATTAAGATTGCACATAGAAACAATAAAAGATAGATTTTTTTCATACTATAGAATTTGTTTAAGATTATTTTTAAAATACAAAGATACACAATTATTTTAAATCAAACAAAAAAATCCCCACCTCAGCGGCGGGGGGATTATATTATAATGTAGAGACGTGGTGCACCGCATCTCTACGGGAATGCACGAATTATTTTTCTTCGCTCAGTTTCTTGTAACCTTCGGAGAACAGTTCCCGCCAATTGTATATGCCTGCTTGTTCGTTTTGTCGTGTGTCTTCTCCATCATATACCACAGAAGTACGTTTTACTCTGTCTCCGAGAATGGCTGAAACTTTATTGATGCTGTCAAAATACTTGGCATTGAAAGTTTGAGAAGATTTGATTTCAAACATATTGACCTCATTCCCAAATAATTGCAATAAATCAACCTCTGTTCCTTTACTGTCACGATAAAAATAACAATTGGGTTGTTTACCTTTGTTGAATCTTGCTTTGAAAAATTCCGCCACAATCAGATTCTCGAAAATTCCGCCACGTAAAGGATGGGTTTCCAATTGTTTTGAATTTTCAATACCTAATAAAAAGCACAAAATTCCCGTGTCATAAAAGTAGTATTTTGGTGTTTTGATCAGTCTTTTCCCAATATTATCATAAAAAGGAGGCAACTTGAAAATAATATAAGATGCTTCCAGGATACTTAACCATTCGTTGATGGTGGGAACTGAAACGCCTACTTCGTTGGATAGTGCAGACATATTGCATTCGGAGCCGGCACGTCCAGCGCAAAGCCGAATGAATTTCTGAAATAAAGTGAGATTCTTCACATTTATCAATTGTCGCACATCTCGTTCAATGTATGTGTTATAATAATTTGAATACAATAATTCTGGAGGAATTTGTAGTGAATAACCAGCAGGATATAGTCCTTTGAAAAGCAGTTCGTCGGTTGAAAAAGATTGAATTTGTTCTTGTACTTCAAAAACAGACAACGGTGGCAAGGTGAACACGGCAACACGGCCGGCAAGCGATTGGGAAAGATGCTGCATCATCGCCAGATTGCTGCTGCCCGTGAGGATAAATCGCTTGTCGCGATTATTATCCACTGCAACTTGTATAAAGGAAAACAATTCTGGAAGATGATGGATTTCATCAATGATAATGCCCTCCTGCACACCGTCTATGAATTTCTTCATATCATCTGCGATTATCTCTCGCGTTGACAAATCTTCCAGATTAACATAACGAAATTGTGGGAAAAGATGCTTACACAAAGTGGTTTTCCCTACCTGACGCGCACCTGTTATGGCAATGACCGGGAAGTAGGAATATGCGTTATGTATTGATTCAGAAATTGTTCTATTGATAATATTTTCCATCAGTACAAATTTAAAGTTGCTTTTTAAATTTGTGCAAATATACAAAAAATTTAATTGCTGTGAAAATGTCCTACAAAAAACCTTTCTGTTCCCAAAATCCCAAACAAAAAAATCCCCACCGATGAGGAGGGGATTTCTTTTATTGTGGCGACGCAAAATTTTGCGCCTCTACAGTGGATTTACGAATTATTATTCTTCGCTCAATAATATATGATGTACAATGTTATGGGAAATCAATGCAAGAATCTGTATTTTGAGGATTGCATCTTTTTATCCTATTGATAGATAATTTAATTCCTTTAGCAATACCATATTTTTCCAATGCCAAAACTGCATATTCAGAACAAGAAGGGTGAAACCGGCATACAATATGTTTCTTTTCTTTAATATGCTTGCCTATCTTTCCTTGCCATATTTTTCGAATAAAGAATATTAAGCATCTTGAAAACAAATGAACGCTATTTTTCATATTCAATTCGTGTCTCAGTATAATCCGACGACATACAATTGGGACATTGTTTTAATCGGTTCATTTCACTTTCCAAAGCATGCTCATTCCTTTGTGTCTGCGTCCACGTCCCCCAAGAATTAGTATTACCTCCAGCTGTGCTAAAAGCCGATGCACACATATTGCAATTGTTGAACTTTTTCTCTCGTTCTAAATACTTCTCTCTTTCTTCCAACACATGCCAAACTTTTCCACATTGGTTACAAGTACGTTGGTATTCTACAACGACATTCTTTTTAGGAACATTATTCAATGAAGATACAGAATACCGTTGTTCTTGGTTGGCATAGTTTGAACGCACACTATCAACAGTCAAATTTTTTAAATTACATAATGTCTCTCCATCCAACTTTTTCATACAATTAAGACAAATATGTTCTCCGGTTTTCAAACGATTGTTTATGCCAGTATTAAATATTGTCAAAGGCGCTTTGCAAATACAACATTCTTTTTGTGTTTTTGTTAATGTATGTACTAAGTCATTTCTTTCAAGATTGTTGAAATTTTGTAGCGTAGTTCTATCCAATTTATTAGCACAAGAATTACAAATCTGTTCTCCACTTTTTAATTGCAGACCTACCCGAATATTAAAAACATTAAGCTTTTTTGAACAAATAACACACGTTTCCATAAAATTAAACAGTGAATTATTGATCTATTTTTGATAGAGATTCTAATAAATAATAAAATTCATTGATTTCTTTCAATCCTTGAATTGCTTTAGAAGGAATAGTCCAATCATGATGATATTGGTCTCCGATAAATCTAATTTTTGTTTGTTTTGACGAAATAATATCATCTATAATAATATCTTCTTGATCTGTTACAGGAATATCTATCCATTCCCAAACATCAGTACCATTATCTCTATTTATATTAGTTGCATTAATATTATAAGAGTTTTCATCAGTTTTTATAATCATAGAATTAACAAATAACCAAGTGTCTCCATGATATCGCATAACTAATCTACGCCATACCTGTCCATCGTCTTTTAACCCAATATAAGTATAACAAGCCATAGTATTAGCATAATTGGGCTTTGTTTTGCTATAAAACCATGTTATTTTTTCAAAATCATCATACTTTGTATTGAATTTTTTCTTTTCAATTTCAATTCTTTCTTGAAGGTCTTTTTTAATGCTATCTGTATTTTGTTTAACAACCATATTGGTTATGTTTTGTTCATTTTTTACATTATCTATTTTGCTTTGTTCGTCTTTTGATGTCAAAGAATCTGAATTTGGGCTGCTAATTGTTAATAAAATGCTTAAAACAACATTAATTAATACGTACCATCCAAATACTTTCCACCTGGAAGGCTTATTACTCCAACGCATTATCAAAGACGGATTAACTAATCCAATAATTAAAGCAACTAAGGTCACTAACATTAAAATCACAACGATTGTTTCCATAAAAATGAGCTATAATAATTATAATATTAAAATTTTCGGCAAAGGTCGGCAATTTACTCTAATTGATTTCAATATGTTTCGTGGATAATTCTTACGCTTTTGTGAAAAATATTCACGCTTTTAGCTCCTTAAGTAACTCCGTTAAGCGGTGCAATTTCTCAGCATCAATGTCATTTAGAATGATGTCAAACTTCAACTTGGGAGCAGAAGCGGGGGGTAACTCATACAGCCGCATTGCTTCTTCAAGAAAGTTATAATTTAGAATTTTAGACAATTTTGCTAACAGCTCCACATCTACGGAACGGCGCTGGAAAATGGAATAGACATTGCTGCGGTCACAATGCAGCTTGCGTGCCAGCTCTGACACGCTCAGGTGGCTGCTGTCGAAAACCGACTTTACTAATTGTCCAATATGTATCTCTTCGTCTTGCATTGTGTTCTGCCATAGTGGGCATAAAAAAAGCGTGGAACTTAAATCTTGCCTGACTCTCGGGTTTCCACGCCCACACATCTAACAAGTTATTCCACGCCGTAAGACTACGGCATCCCATAACTAATCCTTGATGTGTTTGTCCTCGCAAAGAGGACGTTGTGGAAAATTGAGAGTCAAGGATAGCTACAAATGCTATCTAAAATTATATTAATGTTATCTATTTACCTTTCTTATATTCTTATTTTTCGTTATTACTTATTTTTAAATTTCTTCTTTAAGCATTTCGCATAAAGCAACAGGACCGTAATGCCAATACTTGGAATCCTCCTGCTCCAGCAGTTTATACGTTTTTGAATTGTATATGATTTTCAAACAATCTATGGCATTAAGTTGCAATTTTTCACATAGTATTTTTGTCATCCCAGTGATTTTGCCGGGAATCAAAAGTGGCAGATTGTTTTGGTTTACTTCCGTTCTCATAATTGAATTGTTTTTGCATCAACAAAGGTAAGTACTTTTAAGGATTTTTCTGTATGAAAAAGATATTGATCTACCAGTTTGTATGTCCTTAACTCCTTTATAAGTTCAACTTTATTGATAAATCCAGATTCAAATAAGGCAAAAGCCGCATATACTCTATCATTGGCAACAGGTCCTCTAACAATGTCATAGTTATGGGTGAAATCGGCATTTGTCCGATTGTTCATCACGAAGTCAAGCCATTCTTCTGAAGGTTTATCAAATGAAAGAATGTGCAAATCAGAAAGGAGTTTGTCACGGAGTTCGTATATATTCACATAGCCAATGGAAGACAATCTGTTTGTCTTTCGCAAAACCCATGCGGTTGCTTGACTTTCAGAGGTGGTTGTATAAAATCCATTACCATAATCCAAAGTTCTATTAGGAACACGGATAACAGGTCTTTCGACAATTTCCAAACTACCGTGATAGAGTTTCATAGCTTTTATTTCTGTTCTTTAATGAATTGGTCTATATCAAGATTCAACCATTGATGGCCTTGCGTGTGCAAAACATCATAATTGTCAGTAAGATAGTCATACACGTGATATTGATCGAATAATTCGGAGACTTTAGTTCCGGAAAGTTGCTTGTAAACCTTGTATTGCTCCAAGCAAAAAGAAATAAAATAAACGATATCCGTATCTTTCTCCGACATATTTATCCTTTTTATTTTTTAACGTCTGCAAAAATACAAATTATTTTCCACAAAAAAATCCCCACCTCAGCGGTGGGGATAATATTATAATGTAGAGGTGTAAAATTTTGCGACCCTACATTATCAATGCTCCCAACGTCGTTTCATATCGGCAAAACGTTCGCGTACATCTAAGATGCAAACCTCGGCGTGGCCCGCGTGCCGTGGATCTATGATGTCTCGGCGAATATGGGCATAATCGCCGCATATACTTATATCAACAAGTTCGGTGTCAAACAATTTCTTGATTTCAGGAAGTAACTCTTGCGCTTGTATATCAATCAATTCGCAAACTAAGAGACCTGCAAGCGCACTATCAAACCATTGCGTTTGAGGCAGCATTTTGGTGGCAAAACGGGTGACTTTCCGATACCATTCAAGTACTTCGTCGCGGCGCTCGGGCTGATGAAGGGCGATTTGTGTGACGGACGTAAGAACATTGCATTTTGAATAAGTTTCCAATCCCTCTTCTTTTACAAAGTCCATCAAATAGTCCAAACGGTTTTGCCCCAACAAATACAGCGTTGGCACGTATGCTTCAACCCAGGCATCTCCGAAATGGTATTCCATAAAATCATCATTCTGGCGCAACAGTTCCAGTGTCACGTCAAGACTGCTGTCTGTATTGCCCACTTCGCCCAATAGAATGACAGCATTTGCAACGATTCCGGTGAATCCTTTGTCTTCGTAGTCTTTCGGAATTCCTTTACAGGTCTTGCCTATATGGTATAGGATGATTTTTTCCAGGTTCTCGCGCACCAGATCGTAGGGGAGTTGCAAAATCCTATTCACTAAGTCTTCTTTCAAATAAATCTTATTGATAGGGTCATTTAGCTCCTTGTAAAACCAGTCTGGTGCGGTAAGTTGTAACTCTGTCGGATAGTCGGGATGTTGATACGTGTATTCAGTACGAGGTCCGTACGATTTAAACATCGGATTGTCTTTGATGTTGGTCAGGCGTTCCATCATTGTTTCCTCATCCAAATCATCTATGTCATCCAAATCATTTTCGTCCTCAATAATATAATCCAAATCATCCCCTAAATGTTCTTTCAAAATAGGGAGATATCGATTGGCCTCCGTGACACTGTCGCAAACCAGAAAATACTTTCCGTCTTTGCCGAACTCATATTCGATGAGCGGAATATCGTCCGTATCTTCCTCCAACATATACTGTGTTAGTTTGAAACTTCGGTCTGGCTCAATGCCTACTTCCTGTGCAAACGCGACAGCCCCATAAATCCAATTGTGCAACTCGTCATAACCACATTCTGTCAGAGGGAACTTGTTGATCATTTGATAAAAATCGTCAGCATCGTTCCGCAAATGATAGCATGAATCCTTTACACCCAAGCAATAGATATCGACCAGGTAGGTGGCAAAACTAATTTTCCCATTTGTGTGCATTCTTGTGACAATAAATTCCCCTTCTCCACAATCTTGAATGTCTTTCGACATATAGCATTTGCCAATAGACAAGCTTCTGGCCCGCTGTTTTATATATTGTTCAGGAGATAAGAACTGCTGATTGTTTTGAGATTTCTTTTTCTTTGGCATACGGAAAGTATTTTCGTTTTGCCCGACAATTAGAGAGTCAAGGATAGCTACAAATGCTATCTAAAATATATATTGTATGTTATTTTTAGTCTGTTTCTTCTTTTTTTGTCGTTTTCGTTAATATTCAATAAAATCACGGATTTGCATCTTTCCTGTTCAGGGATTTTGTAGCATCCAATCTATCACATTCAACTTCCTAATTCCTTCATAGACGGGGTTGAAATCCACATCGGTGGTCAAAAGATACTTCGGGTTGGAGTCTTTGATGGCCTTTAGCGGACGGAGTTCCCTTTCAAGGGTTTCGGTTGCCTCCGTTGTCTAGGCCACTTGGTAATAAGAGGTGTAACCTTGAGCATCCACCACAACGAAATCAACTTCATAATTGTTCCGCTTGCCAATAAAAACATCTTTGTTGCGTCTTACAAGCTCAAGATAAACCATATTTTCTAACCAATGCGAACGATCTCTCAAAACAGCTTTCTTTAACCTGACCTTTGCGAAACAAGGATCCACAACATAGTATTTGTTCAAGGTCTGCAAAAGTCCCTTCCCTTTTATCTCGTAACGAGGCACTTTATAAATGAGATACGCCTCGTTCATTGCGTCAAGATATTTGGCAACAGTCTGTTTATCTACTATAGTGCCATTTGAACGTAAAGTGTCAGATATGGAACGAGGCGAAACGTATGAGCCAACCGCATCAAATACAAAATCCATTATCTTATTGAAATCGTGCTTGTTGGTGATTTTTAGCCTCTGGAAGATGTCTTTCTCTACAATGGTCCGCAAAATGCTTTCTGCAAAAAGATCTGCCTGCTTTTCATTGATAGTCAATTGTTTTTGGCATTCTGGAATGCCACCGAAATGAATAAAATTCGCCAAAATCTCATTTTTTGACAAGTTTGGCGATTTTTTTATTATAAAATCATAATATTCAGAGAATTGTAATGGCAATAGATTGATTTCGACGTAACGACCTGTGAGTAATGTGGCTAATTCACCAGACAACAAAAAAGCGTTAGATCCCGTAACATAGACATCTACATTGGGCTTGATGAAGAGACTGTCAATCAGTCGTTGGAAATCAGGGATATTTTGTACCTCATCCAAAAAAATATAATTGGTTCCATCTTCGACCAGACGCTCCTTGATATGCTGATGAATCCTGTATATATCCCTAAGGACAAGGTGTCTAAATCTTCAAAATTGTATATCTGAACTTGTTGTTCACGCGCCCCTTGGGATATGATTTCGTCTGCAAACATCAACATCAATGTGGACTTGCCACAACGACGCACCCCTGTAATCACCTTTATGATGTTTTGGTCTTTCAGGCTGCGTAGTTGCTGCAAATAAAGTTCTCGCTTGATGAGATGCTGCGTTTGTAGCATAATAGTCGTTTTTATATAAGGGGCAATTGACTATAAAATAAAAAATGGGGCAATAGGCAAGACACCCATTGCCCCATAAATATTGGGTCGCTGAACGGATTATTTCTCTTCGCTCAACTTCTTGTAACCTTCGTAACGAAGTTTGGCAAATTGTTCGGTCTTGGCGAACAACTCCTTGGCTTCCTATCAATGTTTGAGGTCTGGATGTATGGCGTAGTATTGTGCTTTGCCCAACGCATCCGCCTCGTCAACCTTGCTGTGGTGTTGTGGCGGAACAAGTTCGCAGAAGGAATCATCTATCTCGTCGTGGAAACCATATCCGCAAGGCCAGCACCAAGCCATAATCTGCACCATGCGCGGCATCATCGCTTCCAGCATATTGTTCTTTACAAGGAACTTCAACATGGAGCGGAAGTTGCTGACCGCCGAATCATAGTACTGCTCCCACAGGTCACCGGCATAAAACGAGAACTCGCAGACACGTTCCACATAATAGACGATCGCCTCTGCCAGCGTTTCAGTCGATGGGGCAAGTTTCTTGAAATCGGACAATGCTTTGCGACACACACTGAAACGGCACTGGGGATCGCGTGATATATCGTCATCAAACTCCTTGAGAACGATTTTCTTGAACTTCTCCAGTTCGTTGCTTTCGTTGGGGTTGACATAATAGTCGAGATAATCCCTAGCCTCTTTTCGGGCATCGTATAGTTCCATCACCATCTCGATGATTTGTGGCTTCTCTAACGTGTTGAGGTGTTTTTTTAATTGTGCTTTTGACATGGTGATTTTTGATTATACGTTAAAAAACTAAACCAATCACAATAATCAGTTCTCTTTGGATATTTCAGCATACAGTGCCAGTCCTTTTTCTGTAAGATAATAGGCTTGGTCTCGGCGTTTGGGAGCATCAGGATACAGCATTTGAACGTAACCGTTTTCTATAGATGGAACAAGATAACGTTTGCGGAAATTATCCTCTCCTTTTAATTGAAGTGATTTCATTATTTCATTAGCAGAAATTGTATTCCCACGAATTGTCAAAATCACCTTTTTTATCTTACCATCTACTTCACCTCTTACTTCACCTCTTACTTCACCTCCTTCTTGTACTCTTTCTTGTACTTCTGGCCGCCAAAGCACAACTCGAAAATCATCATCTTGGTGAAACTCTGGTTTACGGAGTCCATATTCTAAACAGTGGTCAATAATATCGGTGGTTCCTGTTCCCATTTGTTCTATATAGCCGGTAAGGTAAACGGGATTGGCAAGTACAGGATTGACAGGATTGGAATTGTGTTCTTTGGTCAATTTTGCGATAGTCATTCCTTGTGGCAGTTTACCGGGGTTCCATACTTCCAAGCGGTCTTTGAACAACATCACCTGCACACTGCCGTTACTTGTATAGTTGCGGTGAACAACCGCATTAACAATGGCTTCGGTCACGGCCTGTGCCGGCAGCTCGGGTGTGACATCCACTTGTGCGGAATGAGTGCGTTCACCCACGTGTTGGTCTATGCGGCTCATCACAAACCCAACCGCCATATCCACCATTTCGAAAACGGTGCCTCCGTATATCTGCTGTGAGATGATAGGCTTTTGGATTTTAGTTCCATAGAAATGAGCGCATTTGACAGTGGCGGAGACAAACCACTTTTGAACATCCTTGGCAAATAGCAGAAGAGCGGCATTCTTGAGCTTGTCGCTCTCGGTCATCAAATGCAGGCTAAGGAGAATCTGACGAATGTTCTCCTCCGAGTATTGCAGAGGGAATTGCCTTTTTTCGCGAGCCATCCCCACGAACCACTTTATCTTGTTCTTATCCAAATCGTCAATGCTCGCCTCTGGATGAGCGGAAGCATCAAAAGGTGCATTACGGAGAATCTGATTCGAGGTCATATATTCTATCAACGAGGCGTAAACACCGCTCTGCAATTCTTCGTATGAACGGAATGTGTTGCGGATAACGGAGTTATCAATCTTCTGCTTAAAGGCTTCTTCTTTTGCTTCCCGTTCAGATATGTCCTTGATGAAGGCTATTCTGTAAGCATGATGAGCGGTGGCAGCGTTATATTCTCGTTCAGTTGGAGATATCCCTTCAGCGTCCATGTAACCGTATCGTTTACCTAAGAGCAGAAGATAAATCTCAGCCTTGGACGCTTGTTCAAGATAGGCAATTTGGGCGGACTTGTCCTGAGCAGGCAATTCCTCAAACAGGAAAGGTTCAAAATACATCGAAAACAATGCATCTTGACGAATATAATCCGCTATCTGTCTGCGTTCTTCTGCAAATTCATTCTGTACACTGCTGATAAATATTTTGATGCGGTTCATTTGTTATTTCAAAAAGATAATTCCAGCCGCAAAAATACTCATTTTTGGAATGTGAAAAACGAATATCTGAAAAAATAGGGAGGGCTTACCTCTTCATCCTTTCCAACTTGTTTTTCCACTTTTTTCCAATGTGGCATCTCATTGGTCAACAACGCATAAAACTCTTTGGTGTGATTATGATGTACCAAATGACAAAGTTCATGGGTAATGACGTATTCAATTGGAGTTGTATGATGAATATCTTATCTCAAAGAGGACAAATATTTTAGGGAGAATAGTGACGGAATGAGAAAAATTTTTATTTTTGCCAATTGTATGACACAAAATAAGGGGAAAACGGAGGGGTTGATACATTTTCAGATTAGGAGAAGCCATTATGATTATTGACAATAAGACACTGGACAACTTGACCGCTCAGGCCAAGGCATCGCCCCGGCTGCGGATGAATCTGAACTTTCATCAGAGTCTGGATGAAAAGTGCCACCGTTTTCTGAATGCTGTGGAACCGGGTGCCAACATCCCCATTCATCGCCATCCGGAGAAAGAGGAGTCATTTGTTGTGTTGCGTGGCAGGATACGTGTCATCACCTACAACGACGACGGCACCGTCATTGAGAATATTGCCCTCAACCCATCGGAAGGCCGCTACGGCGTGAACGTGGGAAAGAATGTCTGGCACACCGTGGAAGCCCTGGAGCCTGGTTCCGTCATCTTCGAGTGCAAAGAAGGCCCCTATGTACCGCATGAGGAGGAAGGGATATTGGTAGTTGACAATTAGGCTTACTGCAATATTTAAAAGTTGCTTAGATCATTAATAATAAATAGAATATGTATGCATTTAAGAAACATAAAATGAGAGATGGCAAAAGATATGGACCAACTGACAATGGTTGGTACTATCAGCCTGCTGACTATCACGGGAAGGTAAGCAGAGCACAAAGCAAGAAAGGGAAAAAGGCGAAAGAAAAAGAGCATGAAAACAAAACGCATTGGGTGTTGACCAAAAGCCAACAATATGATGCCTTTTTGGTAGGAATATTCGGTAAGTTTATGGATAGAAAGAATATGTTTTCAGTGCTTGATAACTGCAATGTGGTAATGGGTATTGATGGAGAGCGTATAGCCCTTTTCCCAGTTCCTCCAAAAGGCACTGTTGAATGGCACGGCTATCCTGTAACAAGCAAAGAAGAGAAACTTACTGAAGAAATAATGGATAAATTCTTGAACGAAAAGGTGATAAACTATACGATTTATTCACGTATGCAACGCCGTGACTTATGAAAACCATTAAGCTAAACTTTGATATCAAGGCTCTTGATTGCTATCTGTATAGCGGGAATATTTATTTCGTCATGCAGAATGGAAGCATTATGTATGCTCCTTATCCTAAGATTATATCACGATTGGCAAAAAAATCTAACGAGTCGGATTTTTCATTTTTGAAAATAGCTTTCCTCAGAAATGAATTCTATTATAGCCAGTCAAGTCGTACCTTTTTGAAAGTGCCGGGGATGAAGGAGGTCCTTAAATGGAACTGGGAAAGACTGTCGGAAACCGAATTCACATTAACATACGAGGATATTGAGGATCTGCTTCAACCCCTGTGCGAATGGGTGTCAATCCCCCTCGACATGAGAATTTACGGGATGAGGATGTTTTTAGGATGTAGGGCTGGCTTGTATGAAGTAATCATTGATGCAAACAACAATGGAAGAAAGAAGCTTCAGCGGTGTTTTGACAGCAAGGTGACATGCGTAAATGCCAAGTATGGAGAGCTGGTGGTGTCGGCTGATACCGAAGGGCTCTTCGCTGCAAGTATCGACATGGAGGGCTGCACGCAAACGAAGGTTGATGAGAAGAAAGTGGTGGAAAAACGTTCACTAAGAACCGTTTGGGCAAATACAGATTTGTTCAATTACTATGGTAAGGAGGAGTTTTCGTATATCTCTAATGAATATCAAACGATACCTAAGAAAAAAGATAGATTCTGGGAGCATCGAGAAACGAAAAAGATCACTCGCTTCGCCGCAAAAAAACAACCGATGGAGTCGGTGATTGAGAATAGCGGCTTGAAGAAAGAAGAAATAAGTTATTGTTTTAATAATTCAAGCAATGCATATGTTTTCTTGAAAAGTGGAAAACTACGTGTTTACACCTTAAAAGACAAACAATATGCTGAAAAAGAAGGTTGGGGCGAAATAGAACTACCGAAAAGAGGCAGGAAAGGCGTTGAAGAAGACTTGATGGACTACGGAAGGGTTATATCGGCTTTTTCAATACCTAAAGGAAACGTGATGGAGTTCTTTGACAAGGTCTTGCTATTAAAGGACGGACATTCCTATGTAATAGAAGAGGAGCCAACCATCAGGACACGCTCATTCATGAATTCAATCCGTTATCAAGATATCTTATCGGTAGCCAAAGAAGAGAAGGTGACGCTTCACGCCTTGGACACCTTGAATGTTTCAAGAAATGCCATAAGTGAAAGAAAGCAGAATGAAGCATCGCTTGCAGACGTATTTGATGCCATAGGGCTGAAAAAGCCAAATGATAGTCAAGAAGATGATTTCGAGTTGCCGTTTTGAGATAATTTGTTTTAATAGAGCCAATAGAGAAGAATTCAGATATGAAAGAAATCAAGTATAATTGTTTTATATGTGGTAAACAGATTGAAAGTGACAATGTTACAGTGGAGCATATCATTTTGAATGGCATTGGAGGAAAGCTGCGTTCAAAGAATTTGATTTGCAAAAAGTGCAATAATGAGTTGGGAAGTAGTTCGGATGTGGCTTTATCAGAAAGCTTATCGTTTTACACCGATATGCTGATGGTGAAGAAGGATAGGGATCACGGCCATAACCAGGTTATGACGGATGAAGATGGTCACGAAATTATTGTTGAAGAGGCAGGCAATAAATTAAAGCTGCGAAGATCATACATTGATAAAGAGATAATAGGCGATGAGAAGAGGTATCATATTGTAGTAAAAAACAAAGATGAATTGAGAAAATACCTAGCCAGGCAGGTGAAAGCTGGAGAAATAACACAGGAACAAATGAATGAAGTGATGAGCAAGGCCCAGGTAACTAAACAACGGTCAAAGCTTAACATTCAAACCCGTGTGCCGGAAGAGGCTTTCCCGAGTATAGTAAAGTCGGCCGTTGATTATTACATTGAATGCTTCCATCGAAATGAAGACATCAAACATCTTATCCCTTATTTGAAAGGGGAAAAAGATTGTAAAGAGATACTGAATTTGGTGATCTTCGACCAATCGCCTTTCACTGAAAATCCTAACGAGATAACCCACATGATTCATCTTGAAGGGTCGGCAAAAACTGGCGTTCTATATGCTCTGATGGAGTATTATAGTATTTACACTTATGTCGTTTTTCTCAAAGAAGATTATTCAGGGGCAGATGTCAACATAACCTATTGCTATGATGTAATTAATAATGTTGAGGTGAAAAGAGATTTCTCCTTGCCTGTTGATCGTGCTTGGATTGTTAATTATATGAAAAACTTTGAGAACAGTAGAAAAGAATTGTTTGCTAAAACTGAAAATAGGGCAAACAAGATACTCGGAATATGTCAGGAGAGAGGAAGAGAAAAGCTGGTAAGCGATATTGTAAACAAAGCATTTGCAAAACATCCTGAAGGATGCCTGATTACACCAACAATATATGATCAGTTGGTGAATGATATTGTTGGAGGATTGGAAGAGTATTTGATTGATTAAGATTTTTATTGCTAGTTAAATATGAATAGTGCAACAGAATCAGTAGAAATCACCTCAAAAGGTATCAGGAAAGTGCTGAACAAGTATACTCCGCAACGAGCCATTGCAGAATATATCTGGAACGGCTTTGATGCTCATGCCTCTGTGGTGAGAGTTTTAATAGAAAGTGAAACCACATATGACAGCATAGTTAAGGTTCGTGTTGTTGACAATGGGGATGGCATTGTATATGATTTGCTTCCTGTTGCCTTTAAAAAGTTCTATGAGTCACATAAGTCGGCAAAAGGAAATGTGGATAGCCGCTTTTCAAGAGGAAAGAACGGTTATGGCCGATTCACATTCTTTAAATTTGCTGATAATGTTGTATGGAACACTGTTTATAAAAATGATGATTTGTTTAAGTATAGCATAGACATAAACTCCCAAAAACTGACAGATTATCATGCATCTGAACCTGAGATAACCTCAGAGACTGAAACTGGAACTGAGGTTGTTTTTACCAATATCAATAATGACGACTTGTCAACCCCTTGGGTAAAAGATAAGCTTATTCCGTATCTTCGAGCCGAATTTGCTTGGTATTTCAAAGTTTATCCAGAGAGAAAACTATATATTGACGACGAACTTTTGGATTGCTCATCAGTTATAGCTGACAGCGAAATGTTTGATTTACCCATTCAACTTGAAGATGTTGACAATGAATTGTTTCATGTGTACTACTTCCAGTGGAATGTAAAACCACAAGATGAATATTCCAGGTTTTATTTCATGAGTGTTAATGGTGATTTGAAATACCAAAAAACCACCCTATATAACAATAAAGGAGATTATTTCTGGCACAGTGTTTTGATAAAGAGCACGTTTTTCAACAGTTTGGCTGATATTGAAGACGATGATGAGCGCAATTTGTTTTCATCGTTGCCAGAACGCCGAGTTTTCAAATCCTTAAAAGACGAACTTAATGATTATTTGGGTAAAAAGCGTCGTCCTTTTTTAAAAGCCAAAGCAGAGGTGTTGATTGGAGATTATGAATCGGAAAATCTTTTTTCTTTTATTGGTAAATCTCCATGGGAGATCGAGAGAAAGAGATATTTGCAATGTTTTATTAAGGAACTTTATGAGGTAGAACCTGCCGTATTTACGAAATTGAATGCTGCCCAAAAGAAGATATTCATTCGCTTGCTTGACCAAGTGATGGATACGGATAACAACGAGAACCTGTTCAAAATTCTAGGTGAGCTAGTTGAGTTGGAAGAAGAAGACAAAAAAACGTTTGCTGCTATTTTACAGACCACAAAGCTTAAGAATGTAATAGCTACAATACAATTGATTGAAGACAGACTTGAGACCATCAAAGCATTAAGGTTAATAAACTTTGACCGCACTTTGAAAGCTGGAGAGGTGAACCATCTACAGAAACTAATAGAATATCACTATTGGATTTTTGGAGAGGAGTATAGGTATGTTTGTGCCGAAGAGGTAAAATTCCAAGAAGCCTTGAATAGATACAGGTATATATTACATGACGTGACAGAAAAAGAATACGTGAACCATCCTGACAAATATAAAGAAATGGACCTGTTTATCACTGGACAAGATTTTAAGAATAACAGCCCTTCAAATTTGGTGGTTGAAATAAAAAATCCTACCAATGTCACTAATCTGAATATGGACCACTATACGCAGATTAACAAATATATGAATGTGATTAGAAATCAGAAAGGGTTTAATGATCCCAATACTTACTGGACCTTCTTACTTATTGGACTTGGAATAGATGATGTGGCAGAACAACAAATAAAAGATCCGAAGTCAGGATTGTGCATTGAAAAGGATAATTACCGCCTTTACATGAAGACTTGGGCACAGGTGCTGAATGAAACAGATGCAAGGCACAAGTATTTGAAAGAAAAACTGGAAAGTGTGAGAGACGACCTATCAACGATAGATAATGCAGATAATATGGTTGAAAGAGTTATTAATAACACGGCTGCCGCCAAGGATGTCGTTTAGATCTTTTTATCATTTTTTGTTGGTGTTAATCATAAATTATTAGTTTGGAAAAAGAAGTCAAATGTCGTTTGATCTCTGGTAATTGACTGAACAGCAGAAGGATACGATAAAAGAATTGTCGAAATACAGATTCAACAATCGTATATCAACTGGCAATATCTACAATTGGCTCAAATATTTTAAAGAAACAGAAGTTGATGATGCGCTGATTTTTTTGTCGCATGTTGACTGTTATACGGAAGCCTATATCGTTGCTTCGCTTTATTGTAATATCGATTCATTT
Source organism: Bacteroidales bacterium (assembly GCA_024400755.1). Classification (GTDB taxonomy): domain Bacteria; phylum Bacteroidota; class Bacteroidia; order Bacteroidales; family WCHB1-69; genus RUG11690. The sequence goes on from JAKSMG010000004.1 coordinate 87,717, forward strand.
ATTAAACTTGAGATATCAGCAAGACATTGTTATATATGCAACTGCCTGAGGCCGAAGTTAATCGCAATTTCAAGGATTTATAATATAGAATTCGATAAAGGGCAAAAGACCAAAATAATATAGGGCGCAGCGTGCAATTTCTGCGGATGCACCCTCCTATTTTTTTTTCTCACAACCTTTAATTGATACGAACAACGGTCATAAAGCAAGTGTAAGAAGACTAAAAATCTTCTACAAAAACCGTATGTAATGCACAACCTTGTCGGCAAAATCTTCGTAGTCGTTGTGGACTACAGCGGAGGAAAAGTTGCCATATTGCATAGGTGATTCGCAGACTTTGAGATTCTGCAGACGTTCGTAATAATGGACATAATCATATCTGTCGAAAACTTCTTCTTTGATTTCTGGCAGATGCACCACAAATAGTAACGTTTTAGTTGGCGTATGCACCGATGTCTGTATGTCATCTTTTGAGAGAGTCAGATATTTGGCTGAATTATGGACGGAAAACTCCTCCCATTTTTGAATAGTGCCGTCATTTTTATAATATGGCAGTTTGTCGGGAATGATAAAAATCTGGAAATAAGGGATGTTCGCGCAGCGGATGTTTGCCGTTTCACCCAACATGTTCTCGAAATAATTGTTGGAATTTTGTGAATAATTCTGCATCACAAATTTCACTCCAATTCCTGCAATAGGTTTGGAGTTCTTCAATATTGTGATATCCACGACTTTATCGATGTACCGACCGTCTAATTTCATTTCTTTGCCATTCCCAACGCCCAGCGATTGCACATAATAACCGACACCTAACCGTTCTTTCAGATCTCGGGCGATGGCACCGTGTAAGATTTTCAGTTTCTCATTACTGCGAGAACCTGTTTCAAGGAACTTCTTAAAAGAGTTCCCGACTACCGTTAGAAATTCTTGATTGTCCATATTTTTCAGATAATTTGTAATTCAAATATTGTTCTAAATCTTTTGATGCGAATGTGTAATAGCCACCACTTTTATAATTTTTCAGAAGCTTTATATAATTGATAAAATCTTCTGAATAAACAAGTTGCTTGATTGTTTCAAATTCAATGTCGGTAAGGATGTATAGTCCACTGTAGATACCTGCCCCTTGAGGAACACACTCTAATTTGATGCTGCCTTTATCTTTAATAAGAGTATTTATAGCATATTTCACCTTTGAAACATCTTTCAGCGCTTGAGTGCGTCCAAAAAGATACCAGAACTTATCATCTTCAATATCCCTGCTTTTGGAAAGCTTATCTTGGTGAGATAACAAATGGTTATAAGCCTCGGTATTATTCATAAAATCCTTTAGAGGCAAGGGTTTTCCCTTTTTATCGTATGGATAAATACACTTGCTCCATTTTCCCGTAGATGCTTTCAAAATATCAATGGTGCCTTCTGTGAAATCAAAATCGCCGATGAAAACTTTATCTGCAAGCGTAGCAAAGCCATTTTTCACAGACGCATACGGATAACCGTATGTTGTCTTGATATTATTCAGAAGCGAAAGGTGTTCTTTTTTTGAAAAATAGAAGTTCTTACCTATCTGAATGTCCGAATAAGAAAGTTTTTCCTGGAATTTCGCTTTAAGTTTTTCTCCATCAAAGGTATAATAATCTATATGACTGTTTTTCTTTGATTTTGAAAATCGTGAAATGAAAGTGTATGTTGTAGCTTCAAATGGTTGAAAGTGTTCTAAATCAATCACACCAGACAAATTCTGATGTGTGTGAATGTATTGACGAAGATGTGTCCCAGCCAAACTTCCTAACCATGAACTCGGAGTAATCAAGCACATTAATCCGCCTTTTGCCAACATATTAAATCCGATCTCAAAAAAGACGATGAACAGATCCGTCATTCCACCTTCTGCAAACTTGAACTTTTTTACGGTTTCATAACTATTTTCAAGATTATGGACGCGCACATAGGGCGGATTGCCGAAGACATAATCCATTTTTCCATTGAAACGGTCAACGGTTAATGTGTCGGTATTGACAACGTCCCATTTCACTTTGGATATACCGTATCCTTCCACTATATTGTTGAGGCTTTGGATACATTTGTCACACTCCGCGGCATCTAATTCTATGCCATGGATATAGGTCTCCAATTCATGCTTCAACTTGGATAAATCCTGTTTCTGGGTAAGAAAAGATGTGCAATATCGCCTCACAATTTCCATGAGGAAAGCACCGTCACCGCAACTATTGTCAATGACGTGTTTTTTGAGGATGGCTGGTTTATCATATCCTCCAAAATCAAGGATCACCTTGACCAAATAATCGGGCGTATAGACCCGCCCGTGTTGTTTGACTGCCTTTGCCATACGCTTTCATTTTGGCGTTTGGCTTTTTATCGGAATTCGGGCAACCCTTCGGACAAAAAAACGTGGACTTTGACATTATCCACATTCTGAGGCCGTGAGAATTGCCCGTTATACCAGATAAGCCAAAAGCCCACGCTTGGCGCAGGCATTTACTGACTTATTCGAGGTATAACTTTATCTAAAATTTCTCACGTTCCAGAATGATACCGAATAAATAGCAAACGCTATGATTGATAATATGTTAGTTTACTTTTCTTTCTATATTTCTCTTTTTTGTTGATACTTCAAATTTGAAGTTTAAGGATAGCCACAAACGCTATCTATTATTATATATGGTTGGTTTTAGTCTGTTTCGATATTCTAATTATTTCGTTATTTCAATAGTTTTTTTGATTCTACATCCTCAAGGATGGACATTTGCTGTATGGCAATCTGATTAAGACGCTGCAAGCGTTCCGATTGAGACATCCCGTCATTAATGAATACAGCATTTATATTCTCCATGTTGGAGAGACAGATTAGTTGATTGATTGAGGCATAATCCCGCATGTTCCCTTTTAAATGGGGATTGGCCTCACGCCACTCTTTCGCTGTGATGCCAAACAGAGCTACGTTGAGCACATCTGCTTCCTCAGCGTAGATAAGGGATTTATGGTATTCGTCAATTTCATTTGGGATAAGGTTGGACTTTATGGCATCCGTGTGTATGTGATAGTTGATTTTTGATAATTCACGTTTGGCCGACCATCCAAGTAATTTCTGTTCATCTTCTTTCAGACGTTGGAATTCCTCAATTAGATAAAGCTTGAATGGGACACTAATGGCAGAACCAAACTCAAAAGCGATATCTTTGTGTGCATAGGTTCCGCCGTAACGGCCTTTTTTGACAAAGATTCCAATGGCATTGGTCTGCTCAATCCATTCAGACGCACTCAAGACGAAGTTGGGAAGGCCAGCTTGCATTCTAAAGTGGTCAAATTCGACCACTTTAAAATCAGGGTTGTGAATCATTTCCCAAGTGCCAAGAAATTCGATGGTATAGCGATTCCTCAGCCAGTTTTTGATAATGTCCGCAGCGCGTATTCCATCTTTTTTGGCCCCGGCCATATCAGTGAGGCAAATAAAATCTTTACCATCGCTTGCAATAACGGTGATGGGAGTGTCTTGCACAATAAGCTTATTTGCCATACTATTACAATGATATTTTAAATTTTTGAAAATCAGGGCGACCCTTTCGGGCTGCCCTGATTGATGATAAATGTTATGAGTTCAGGATTATTTTTCTTCGCTCAGTTTCTTGTAACCTTCGTAACGAAGTTTGGCGAATTGTTCGGTCTTGGCGAACAATTCCTTAGCTTCTTCTGGGAAGGTCTTCAGCAGTGAGTTGTAACGAACTTCGCCCATGATGAAGTTCTGGAACTTGCTCCAGTCGGGTTCTTTGCTGTCCAAGTGGAAACCGTTCTGACCAGCTTCTTCTTCAGCCGGGTTGAATCTCCACAAGTGCCAGTAACCGCATTCAACTGCCAAGGCTTCTTCGTGTTGTGTACGACCCATACCCACCTTGATACCGTGGTTGATACAAGGAGCATAGCAAATTACCAATGATGGTCCGTGGTAAGCTTCAGCTTCCTTGATGGCCTTGAAGTATTGAGCCTGGCTTGCACCCATAGCAACTTGTGCCACATATACATAACCATAACTCTTAGCAATCATACCGAGGTCTTTCTTGCGAACCTTCTTACCTGAAGCGGCAAATTTGGCTACTGCGCCGGCAGGAGTTGCCTTTGATGACTGACCACCAGTATTTGAATAAACTTCAGTATCGAGTACCAATACGTTTACATCTTCGCCAGAAGCCAAAACGTGGTCTAAGCCGCCGAAACCGATATCGTATGCCCAACCGTCACCACCGAAGATCCACTGTGACTTCTTCACCAAGTGGTCTTTCAAAGCAGCGATCTGCTTGCAATAGTCGCAGCTGCATTTTTCAACCATTGGGATGATCTTTTCTGCCAATTCGGCTGTCTTGTTGCCATCTTCGCGGTTGTCGATCCAAGCCTGGAACAAGTCTTTGAGTTCTTTGCCGCAAGTATTGCAGTCGGCAATGGCTTCACGCATTACGCGTTCAACACGGTCACGCATTTTGCGTGTAGCGGTGGCCATACCCAAACCGAATTCTGCGTTGTCTTCGAACAAGCTGTTAGCCCAAGCAACACCCTTGCCGCTTCTATAGTTCTTGCAATATGGAGTAGCAGGAGCTGAACCACCATAAATAGAAGAACAACCTGTAGCGTTGGCAACAATCATTCTTTCACCGAACAACTGGGTGATACATTTAATATATGGAGTTTCGCCGCAACCTGCGCAAGCACCTGAGAACTCGAACAAAGGTTGTGAGAACTGGCTGTTCTTAACAGAAGCGAACTTGTCGATGAGGTTGTCTTTGTAGGTAACCTTCTTCTGAGCATATTCCCAGTTCTTGGCTTCTTTCATTTGGCTTTCGAGAGGTTTCATAACCAAAGCCTTTTCCTTGGCAGGACAAACGTCGGCGCAGTTGCCGCAACCGGTGCAGTCCAAAGCAGAAACCTGCATACGGAAATGCATACCCGCAAATTCCTTTGGAGCCTTGATGTCGATAGCATCCATACCCTTAGGAGCTTTCTTGAGTTCGGCATCAGTCATAACCACTGGACGAATAGCAGCGTGAGGACAAATCAAAGAACATTGGTTACATTGGATACATTTTGTGTAATCCCATTCTGGAACAACGGTAGCCACACCACGTTTTTCGTAAGCGGTGGTACCTGCCGGGAATGTACCGTCGATGATTTCCTTGAATGCGCTAACAGGAAGGTCGTTACCGCACTGTGCAACCATTGGACGCATCACTTTATTGATGAATTCAGGATCACTTGCGTTGCTTTCGAATTGGAAGTCGGTTGTGCAATCCAATTTTGCCCATTCGGCAGGAATTTCAACCTTGGTGATTTCACCACCACGGTCAACAGCCGCATAGTTCATGTTAACAACGTCTTCACCCTTCTTACCGTATGACTTAACGATGAATTTCTTCATTTGTTCAACAGCGAGATCGTAAGGAATAACGCCAGAAATCTTGAAGAAGGCAGACTGAAGGATAGTGTTGGTTCTGTTACCCAAACCAATTTCGCCAGCAATCTTGGTAGCATCAATGATGTACATATTGATGTTGTTCATGGCCAAATATTTCTTTACGAAATCAGGAAGATTCTTCTTAGTTTCGGCCACGGTCCAAGGTGAGTTGTACAAGAAGGTACCGTTTTTCTTCAAACCACGCAAACAGTCATATTTACGTAAATAGGAAGGAACGTGAACAGCAACGAAGTCTGGAGTACCTACCAAGTAAGGAGCCAAGATTGGCTGATCACCGAAACGAAGGTGTGAGCAAGTATAACCGCCAGATTTCTTTGAGTCATAATCGAAATAAGCCTGGCTATATTTATTGGTGTTGTCACCAATGATTTTGATAGAGTTCTTGTTTGCACCAACAGTACCGTCAGCGCCTAAGCCGTAGAACTTGGCTTCAAATGTACCCTTAGGAAGGATAGAGATTTCCTTACCAACCTTGAGTGACTTATGGGTAACATCGTCGTTGATACCAACGGTGAATTGGTTCATTGGCTTGGGAGCAGCAAGGTTCTTGTAAACAGCCACGATTTGGGCAGGAGTAGTGTCTTTTGAAGAAAGGCCGTAACGACCGCCGATAATCATAGGTTTCTTGTCAGCAGGAATATCTTTGCAAGAAGCGAAAGCTTCTACTACGTCAAGATACAAAGGATCGCCATTAGCGCCTGGTTCTTTCGTTCTGTCAAGAACACAGATGCGTTTTACTGTTTCAGGAATAACGGCACCCATATATTTTGCTGAAAATGGACGATACAGGTGAACGCAAACGAGACCTAATTTCTTACCAGCTTTATTTTCTTTATCGATGACAGTTTTGATGACATCGGTAATGGAACCCATAGCGATGATGATGTCAGTGGCATCTTTTGCACCGTAGAATGTGAAAGGAGCATAGTCACGACCGGTGATCTTGCTCATTTTCTTCATATATTTAGCTACGATATCAGGAAGTGCATCGTAATATTTGTTCTGCAATTCGCGAGTCTGGAAATAGATGTCGGGATTCTGAGCAGTACCGCGTGTAACAGGATGTTCAGGATTCAAGGCACGTTCACGATATTCTTCGAGAGCTTTCCAGTTGACAAGTTTCTTAACGTCGTCTTGGTTGGTGGCTTCCACTTTCTGGATTTCGTGAGAAGTACGGAAACCGTCAAAGAAATGAACGAAAGGAACACGACCTTCGATAGCTGCCAAGTGGGCAACTGGAGCCAAGTCCATGATTTCCTGTACTGAACCAGTGGCGAGGAATGCGAAACCGGTTTGACGGGCACTCATCACGTCGGCGTGGTCACCGAAAATTGACAATGCTTGGGCTGCCAAAGCACGTGCAGAAACGTGGAATACGCCAGGAAGCAATTCACCGGCAATCTTGTACATATTAGGAACCATCAGCAACAAACCTTGTGAAGCGGTGTAGGTTGTGGTGAGGGCACCAGCCTGCAATGAACCATGAACGGCACCAGCAGCACCAGCTTCGGATTGCATTTCAACAACCTTCACGTTTTCTCCAAAAATGTTTTTTCTGCCGCCTGCACTCCATTCGTCAATGTATTCAGCCATTGGTGATGACGGGGTGATAGGATAAATGGCGGCAACTTCACTGAACATGTACGCAACGTGAGCTGCAGCGCAGTTACCATCGCATGTCATAAATTGTTTTTTTGCCATAATCTTATTGTTTTATGTGTTATGTTGATAGATATTATTTTATAAAGTGTTGATTATTAGTATTTTATGTTACAACAGATGAATTTTATTAAGCTTTGCAAATTTACACATTTTTTTTATTTTTCATTTATCATTGGACGCTTTTCTTTACATTGATTTTTTTCGATATCTGAATCTGCATTTTCCATTTTTTTCAAAGAAAACGTTTAGTGTTTTGAATATTTGATTATTTTTGCACTCGTTATTGGTTTTTACAGAAAAATATAGTGTTTTGCTTATAAACCGCCAGAAATTCGGATATCTTATTAGAAACTAAGTAGAAAAATCAACAACAAGATTTATTGGCAATTATTTGCAAAACAATAAATAAAATAATTTTATCAAATTTTTGCCATATACTAAAAAATCAAGCATTTATTAAAATCAAAATGAGGAAATTAATAATCATATCTGGTCTTTGCTTCTTTTTTCTGATGTCTTTACAGGGGCAAATCACGCAAAAGGGGTTCGTAAAAGAGTATAACACTAATGGGAAAACGCTGTCCGGCGTGGGTATTTCCATCCCCAGTGCAACCGATTATCAGCCAACAATGTCAAATAGCGATGGTAGCTTTCAACTGTATTTCAGTCACCATAAAGCTGGCGACGTAATCTATAACATTCGAATTATTAAAGACGACTATGAAATTGTAAACATCCATGATTTCAAAAATGGTTGGAAATTAAGTCCGAACGACACTTTAACCATTATTGTCGCACATCGAAATGTCATTGCGGACAGGCGTTCCCACTATTACAACATCATGGACCGATATACCGAGAAAGAATACAAGAAAAAAATTGCTTCCCTCAATGAAGAACTATCCCAGCAAAAAATCAATGTGGAAGAATATCGCAAAAAAATTACTGATGCCGAAAAGGAACTGAAAAGAGCATACGATAAAATTGATGAGTACGCAGATATGTTTGCCCGTATCAACACGGAAACTTTTGACAGTATCAGTCATCTTGCCCTTGATTATCTTCAGGAAGGGAAAGTGAATTTGGCCATCCAACTTTACGAAAATCAAAATTTAGTTGAGCAATTGAATAAAAAAGTTTCCATACGCAACCTGGCAGAAGAATCCATACAGCAGATTATTCCCAAATTACAAGAAGAAATCGCCTATCGCCAGATTGCCGGAGGTAAAAACAACATTGAACAAATAGATCTGATTCATAACAGCATCGTTTCCGCGAATCCGGACAATTTTGAATTCCAGAAAAATTATTTTTTGTTTCTTGTCGATGAAAATGAACTTGACAAAGCCGAGTCCATCGGTACGAAAGCCTATTCTTTAGCCCAAAATCCTATGGAAAAGTCCACGACTTTGAGCCAGTTAGGGGTAATCCAATACCGACAGGGAAACTATGAAAATGCAGAAAAACACCTGAAAGACGCACTTGCGGAAAACAGCAAATTGAAGGATGACAATTACGAATCCTACTTGATAAACCAAACTCGCGAACTTAACGTCTTAGCCAATATCTACATTGACGCGAAAAAATTCGACCTAGCCGACGAATGCCTCAAAGAATGTGCGGAACTCGGACAGCAACTGATAAAATACGACCAGGCCTACCTTGACAAATATTCTTCCACGTTAAACAACATCTCCGAACTCTACAGAAGTATCGGCGAAATCAATAGCGACAGCACTATTTTGCATCAGGCTTTGGAATATAACCAAACCAGTCTCGACATACTTAAATCCATTTCCAATACCGATGGATTCGACCTGCCCGGATATACTGCTATCAGATACCATAACAGAGGGACAATTTTTCTTGAATTGAATCAATGCGATTCGGCATTGTATTATTTTCATAAATCCGATTCGTTATGGGAAATATACTATCCGACAAACACCAACAAATACATAACCCATAGGAGCAGTACACTCAACAGCCTTGCGATTACCTATTCCCGTCTCAATCAATACGCGAAAGCCCATCAGTATTTTGATCAAGTCTTGGCTATTTGCGACTCCTCCAATTCGACCATGCTGCTTAGAGAAACTTACATTGCCATACTCACAAGCAAAGGAGTTCTGCTACGCCGAGAAAAGAAATACAAGGAAGCAATAGACATTTATCTTCATGCACTGGCACTGCAAAAGGAACTGTCTGAAGACAGAAATGAAAAATTTTCACTGGCACAATCCAAATTATATGAAAACTTGGCTGTAGTTTCCTTCTTCTCAAAGGATTTTCAGAAAGCAGCTTCTTATTTCCAATTATCACGCGACCACGTCCAGGGACTCCAAAAAGAAAAGCACAAAAGCTTTGCGGCAGATGTAGCCAGATGTACCTACTACATTGCCTATTGCTACTATTTTCTTCACGATGCCAAACATGGAATTCCCGAATACAAAAAAGCCCGTAAAATGTACCTGCAATTCAACAAAGCGACTCCAGGAAAATACAATAAGGTTTTGACCGATATTAACAAAGAGATGAAGGAACTAAAACAATTTAAAAAATAACATAAATTTATGAACGACAGCACGTTAAAGTATTTCTCGGAGCTCTCAGACCAAGAACTCCTGTCTCGTGTTGTCGCTCAGGATAAAGCAGCCATCGAATATTTCTTCTATTTCAGATTTTATCCGATTTTTGAAAAAATCGTTCTCCATACCCTTCATAATCAGGTTGAAACGGAAGAATTAATCAACGAATTTTATATCTATCTTCAATCAGATAACTGGTCAAAGCTGAAGACTTTTGAATGGAAATCATCCCTTTCAACTTGGCTTACAGTCGTTGCTTCACGTTTTTTTGTGAAAAAGAAACAAGAATTGACCAAAATAGATGGCGAAAAGGTTCTAAATATTGATGACTTCACCAATGTCCTCAAAACAGAATCTACTTTACCTATTACCCGTGCCGACTTATATGACGCCATTCATAAAATGCGCAATCCCAAGCATAAATGGGTATTGTTGTCAGAATTGATGGGATACAGCACTGAAGAAATGGCCCGTGAAATGAATACTACTGTCATCAATATTTATAATTACAAAAAAAGAGCAAAAATCGAATTGGTAGAACTGCTAAATGAGAAAAAAGATGTCTAAACCAGGTTATATATCAGACGAACTGATAGCCAAGTACCTTGAAGGGAAAGCTACTGCCGAAGAATGTTCCTTTGTGAAATCTTATATTGAGGAACATCCCGAAGAATGGTTGTGGTTGGAAACGGCAGCTCGCGAAATTGCCTGTCAGGAACAGGAAAAAGAGAAAAAAAGCGGAATATACCAAAAGTCTTTGCTCGATAAAAAGGATATGGATGACGATGTCCGGTATGCCATTTCAGGACGTGGAAAAATAGCTTTTGCCGCAGAAGATGGCGAAGACTGTTCTTGTGCCATTAAGGCCCAACAACTCATTTTGAGCGACTATGGCATTTTTGTCTCAACTTCCGAACTCACCCGCGTAGCACGTGAAAACGGATGGTATATTGACCGTAAAGGCAGTCCTATGGATTTCGTGGGAGAATTGCTCAATTACTACAACATTCCCGCCGTACAAATGCGAAATGCCAATGTATATCATCTGATCCACGAATTAAGCCAGGGCCACAAGGTCATTGTCGGCATCGACATTAACGACCTGAACCAAAGCCAGCAATGGCAAGAGTATGATGACTTGTTGTTGGGTAAAGAGGCAAACCATGTGTTATTGGTCGCAAGCATCCAAACAGATGCCAGTATGCCAACACAAATTGTGCTCTCAGATCCATCCCATACCGATAATTCAAGGACTATCAGTATGGAACAATTTATGTCTGCCTGGGAAGATTCCGGCTATTTTATGGTGGCCACTACGCAACCAGCCCCGGTAGAATACAATCCCGGTATGCAATTTTTCGACTATAATCAAGGGCATATCAAGCAATTCGCAGATCTGACTTACAATGAAATCATCAAACGCCTGGCTGATGACGGATTTTTCCGCAATCCGAAACAAAAAACAATGAAACTCATTTTGTGGCTTTCCTGCACGGTGGGTTTGTTGGTCCTCGCCGGCTTTTTCATCTTCTATTTTTTCATTCCTTTTAATATGAAGGTTAATCTGCATGAAGACCTTGCTTATCATATTCCGAACCTGCCTTTGAAAAATGGAAAAATCACGCTAAGTTATGGAAGTCAAAAATCTCTCCAATTTGTCATCACTGAAAATCAAAAGGAAGTCATTATACCCGACTTGCCTCAAAAATATAGAAATACGGAAGCTCATCTGATTTTTGAAGCCGACGGATTTGAAACTGTTGACACAATTCTTCTGCTGCACAAAACCGTCAACATTTCTTATAGACATAATAACCAATTGGCCAAAATATTCGGAATTGTCGTTGATAGTCAAAATGGACAATGTCTGCCGGGGGTTACCCTCAAGGTGCAGAATCTTACGGCTCAGACCGACGAACGGGGCTGTTTCAACATAGATATCCCATTTGCGCAACAAAGGCAGGTACAAACCCTCTATGCCCACAAAGACGGATATACGCTATGGACGGGAACCTACGAACCGTCAAACTGCAACCCGTGGAGCATCGTGCTTGAAAGACAATAACTCGTGATTTATCATCACGTTTGTAGCCACAATTTCACAAAAACCTATATTATTTATCTCTAATTTTGCTCCATTCAAAATAAAAAAATGGAGTAGATGACTAAAAACACTCAAAAGTGTACTCTAATACCTATAAATAGATGTACACCTATGACTAAAATTCATATTGGCAAACTGATTAAGGAACAGTTTAGAAAAAGTGGCTATACAACAACTGAATTAGCTGCCATGCTCCATTGTGACCGCACAAACATTTATCGCATTTTCAACCGGCAAAGCATTGATTGCGAATTGCTAAATAATATTTCGAAAGCACTTCATTACGATTTCCTTAAAGAATATTCACTGCATGAAACCCAGACTCAAAATGAAATACAACTAACCATCAAGTTTACGGATAATAAAATCATTATAACCAAACCTGACAATCTTAATATCGAGATTAACAATAAAATTGAAAAAAAATAAACTTTGAATAATAATTTATTGAAAATACAAACATTACAAAAACCGATGGCCCAATGCGAAAACGGGGACGCTTAAAATGAAAAGAATATTATTGTTTGCAATTGCAGTGGCAACGGCAATGACCTTTGGTTCTTGCCACAAAGAAGGAAAATACTCGCCAAGCAAAAAAATAAGTAAGATTTATAAGGAATATGGTTACGACGGCTATTTTTCGGGACGTTATTTGAGCGAGAGCTGGAACTGGAATAAAAACCAACTGCAATCCATTTATCATCACAACAATGATGGAAGCATCAGTTATACGGAAGATTTCACTTACACAAAAGGTCGCATTTCCCGCGTTGACTGTCGTTATTCTTCGTCATATTACTATACAGAATTCACGTACGATGGCGGCAAATTAGCCCGTATAACAGAATATTATAACGGGCAGTTAGCCGGTGAATCTTCCTTTACCTATAAAAATGGTAAAATTTCCACTATGAATGAAACCTATTATATGCATAAAGATAAGACAATGCCAATGGTAAAATCTTCTTTTTTGAGCTTAATCATACCTGAATTATCCGATAAAATAATTGAAAATTTATACCGTTTATCAAATAAATCCAAAGGAGGTAATACTTATACTTATTCCTTTGAATGGAACGGCGATAACATTTCTATGATTAAGTATTCTTATGGTTATGAATGGGAAGAAGTTAAATTTACCTATGACAACAAGAAAAATCCTTTTTATGGCTTTTTAGACAATGACTCAAACTCAGAAAACTTAGAAAAATATTGTTCTAAAAATAATATCACCAGAGAAACTTGGACTGAGTATGACGAAGGAGAAATGGAAATTGATACGGATACTTATACCTATACTTACGACGGAAATTGGCCTACCAGCCGACGCTGGCAGTATGGTGATGAATATGGCACAACATACTATGAATATGTGAAATAAAAGAAATAAGAAAATTTAATTACTCATTTATAATTTAAAAACCGATGTCCCAATGCGAAAACGGGGACACTAAAAATGAAAAAATATGTGATTATATTTTTCTTTTCCTTTATTCTGTTACAGCTGTCAGCACAAAGTTGGGAATACGACATCCGTTGTGCCGGGGTAGGAGTTCAGGGGACATACCTGGTGGAAGTTTCGGGTTACGGGAAGACCGTTGAAAAGGCCATCAGTGAAATAAAGAAGGCAGCCGTACACGGTGTCCTTTTCAGGGGCATTTCGGGAGAATGCAAGCAGAAACCCATCATCAACGACCCAGGGGCGGAGAGTTCAAAGGCCGACTTCTTCAACAAGTTTTTTTCGGACAACGGTGACTACGCGAAATATGTGACCGCGGTTGACAACACCCACTATACACCGAGCAAGGTGGGAAAAAGGTACAAAGTGACGATGCTGTTTTCCGTAAAAAAAGACATGCTGCGCAAAGATATGGAAACGGCGGGAATCATCAAGTCGCTGGATTCGGGTTTTTAATGACGATTTATTTAATAAAAGTGATATGAAAAGGTTATTTTTACTATTGTTAATAAGTTTGACAATAAGCTATTCAAACGCCCAAGACACAAAGGGGGACTACTACACTCCGGAAATTGAATGTCTCGGCGTTGAGGAAGATGGTTCGCAAACTTTGAGGTCCTGGGGAGTTGGCCGCAACAAGCAGGACGCAATTGAGCAGGCCAAGAAAAACGCCGTTAAGGCCGTGCTGTTCAAGGGGATTCAGAAAGGAAACGGAGAATGCAACGTCCGCCCGCTCATATATGAGGTGAACGCCCAGGAAAGGTATCAATACTATTTCAACATATTCTTCAAGGACGACGGGGAATATTTGAAATACGTGTCCATGGAGGATACGCGCCCACTCACGGCCAAGAAGAAAAAAAACGACGCGGGTGTCCGTTTCGGCATCACGGTACGCGTGCTACGTGCCGAATTATTGCAAAGACTAATTGAGGATAAAATCGTAAAACCGTAACCATTATGAAAAAAATAGTTTTGTTATTCTTAGTAAACCTTCTGTGTGCGGGATTCGTCTGCGCACAAGACGTGATATACCTCAACAATGGCAATGTTGTCAAGGGAAAGGTGATTAACGACAAGGATGAGATTACCATCCAAATGCCCTCGGGGGAGACGCTCAGCTATAAAAAAACGGAAGTTCGCGACATTCAAATTGGCAAAACCCAGGTAACCGTGCCGGAAACGCCCCAAAGACCAAAATACGTTGACTATTCCAACAATGACAAAGGATGGTGGTGTGCCGCAGAGTCCTGGGCAACCGGGTCATTTTACCGCGCTTCAAGAAACCTGTGGGGAATATCACTGAACTTCATCAACGGATACCGCTTTTCGGAATACCTGAAAGTCGGCGTGGGCGTGGGCGTTCGCGGCTATTTTACAAACGACGAACTTTTTAGAAAAGAAATCCTGGAAAAGAGGCAAAAACGCGCCATGATTTGCGCACCTATTTTCGTTGACGCGAGAGGGAACTTCATGACCCAACAAACCAGGATGTGCGTCCCATTTTGGAACGCAAGCGTCGGTTACGCCATCCTTGACCAATTTTTCTACACGGCCGGCCTGGGCATCCGCGTGGGACAAAAGAGAAACGATTTCGTCTTCAGCATCAACTATCAGGGACAATTGCTTCCATACGACAATACCTACGTGAACGGAATCAGTTTCAGGATCGGGTACGAATTCTAATCATCATTGGCAAAACACGTAAATACCACATTATGAAAAAAACATCATTAGTTATTTTGTTGATAACGACTTTGTCCGCCTTCTGCTTCGGACAGGCAAAAAAGCCCACCATCATGGTTATGCCCAGCGACGTGTGGTGCAACACGAACGGGTATACGACAAGTTATGACAACCAGGGTTCAACGCAAAAGATACCCGACTATAAAAATGCCTTGCAGAGCGACCCGGACCTGCTGCTTGTCATCTCGAAGATAAACACCCTGATGGCGGAGAGGGGATTCCCGTTGAAGGATCTGGAATCCACGCTCAAGTCAATAGAACAAAGAATGGCGGAGGACAACATGACCACCAGCAAGACCTCCGGGGCCGAACTGGCGGAATCCCCACTGGACCGCATAAGAAGGACCGCCAAGGCAGATATAATCATGCAGATGACGTGGACGGTCAATACAACGGGACCAAAAAAGACAATAACCTTTAACTTGCAGGGCATAGATTCGTACACGAACAAGCAGATCGCGGGAGCTCAAGGCACCGGCCAGCCCTCCTTCACCGCGGAAATCCCTGTCCTGCTGGAGGAAGCCGTCATAAATCATATCGATGCCTTTTGCTCCCAACTCCAATCCTATTTTGAGGAGCTGCAAAACATAGGCCGCGAGGTGTCGGTGGATATCCGGGTATTCGATACCGGCGAAATGGATCTTGAGACGGAATTCGATGGCGTCGAGCTATCAGAGATCATTGACGACTGGATGGCTCAAAACACCGTGGAACACAGATTCAACAAGTCTGACGCGAGCGAGAATTTCATCCAATTCGAACAAGTGAGGATACCCCTCTATAAAATGAACGGGGCAGCCATGGACACGGAAGCGTTTGTCCGCGAATTACGCAATTTCCTGCGCAAAAATTATGAAATCCAATCCAAAGTAATGACGAGAGGATTGGGAAGAGCTATTTTAGTAATCGGTGAAAAATAAAATTCTATGAAAAAGTTAGCATTATTAATATTGTCAGCCGCGATGCTGTTGCCATGGGGCAAGGTTTCCGCACAAACAGACTTTTCCTCAGGAGAGTCCCGTATCCCCTTATCCGTGGTTATACCCGAACAAGTGAACAAACTGTCGCCCGGATCGGAAAGCTACCTCACGAACAAGCTGAAACAGGCGGCCGCGGCGAACGGATTGTCCGTGAACGAAGGTCTTTCTCGTTTTTTCATCACGGCGGTAATCACGCCGCTCACAAAGGACGTGGTTCCCGGACCGCCCCAGCAAATTGCTCAGAACCTGGAAATAACGCTCTACATTGCCGACGGCTTCGACCAAAAGGTGTTTGCCACCACAAACGTTACCGCCAAAGGGGTGGGAACCAACGACACCAAGGCATACATTGATGCCGTCAAGCACATCAATGTCAAGTCGAAGGAGCTGAAGGAATTTACGGAAGAGGGCAAAAAGAAAATCATTGCCTACTACGAGGCGCAATGCGACAACATCATCAAAAAAGCCAACAGCCTGGCCACGCAAAAAGAGTATGAAGCCGCCATCTACGAGCTGACCGCCATTCCGGATGTTTGCAGCTGCTACGACAAGGCCTTGGCCGCCACCGCCACCATATACCAGCAATACATTGACCACCTGTGCGACATAAATCTGGCAAAGGCCAAAATGGCATGGGCAGCCGACCAAAACAGCTTTGGGGCAAGTGCCGCCGGCGAATATCTCGCCTATGTTTACCCCGACGCGAAATGCTATGGGGAAGCCATGGACTTATATAGGGAAATAAAGGGAAAGGTGTTGGACGACTGGAAATTTGAAATGAAAATTTACCAAGACGGCGTGGACCTGGAAAAGGAACGCATCAAGGCATGGCGCGCCATCGGCGTGGCATTCGGCAACCACCAACAACCGGTCACCACGTTCGTAAATTGGTTATTTAGATAAATTTAACTTTATGTATTCATCATTAAAAACCGAAGAGGATAATGCGATAACTATCCAGCAAACAAAATGAAAAAAATATTATTTTCTATTATTATTCTTTCAATTTCACTAACTTCTTTTGCTCAGATGTATGAAGTGGGACATGTTTATGAGATTAATGGCGTTAAGGGTTTGGTTTATAAAGTTTCTCCTAATCAACGGCACGGCATGATGATTTCCATTGATTGCGTTCCAGCAAAGTCTGCTGTTTTTTGCACAGATAAAGTTTCATTCGACACCGTAATATGCCAAAGCGATAATGGTAAGGAAAACTTTGCCGCAATAGAAAAATACATCACAGACAACAATTTGTCCTGGGACAACTTCCCCGTATTTCAGTGGATCAAAGAAAACGGGAAAGGATGGTATCTCCCATCTATAAAAGAATTACAGGAAGTTTATGAGGTTTTGTATGAAACTTCTTTCGTAAATAATAAAATCAAAGGACAAGATAAAAAAGTAAAAGCCATTAATAAGGAAATTAACGATAATGGAGGAACTCCATTTGGTAAAATGATGATTTCCAGCACAGAATGCAAAATTACCAACAAGAAAAATAAATCTAAATATTATGTGTACTGTATTTCTAAAGACAGCGAAGGTTCATCTAATGTGGGCGGCCTTATAGGTCTTATTTCAGACGTGACAACTACTGCTCTCAATGATACTTATTCCAAAATAATTTCTTCTGTGACAACAAAAGCTAGTGGCACAAGACTTATCATGGAGTTTTAATTTGATAATGCTATGAAACAAATTTTAACCATTATTTGTTTACTTCTGAGCGTTTGTCTCTGGGGACAAACGCTCTCACCCAAAAAAGTTGGAAAGTTATGGGGTTTCGCCAACGAAAATGATTCTATGGTAATCCCAGCAAAATATTCCGCCGTTGGAGATTTTTCCTATCAATACTACACTTGGGTAAATATTGGAGGTAAAGGAAATAACGACGAGCTTCCTTTTGGCGGCAAATGGGGGGTGATTGACGTTCATGGCAACGAAGTCTGTCCCGTAAATTATGATTATGTCGACTATTGCACCTCAGATTTAGTCGCGGTAAATTTAGGCGGTGTGATGAATAAGAAAACGATGGTCATTGACGGAGGCCTTTGGGGGTTTGTCGATTTAAAAACAGGACAAGTATGTGTTCCCATTGAATATACGCAGGTAAGTGCCTTTATTAACAGCGATGTCGCCTGGATGCAAAAAGGCGGAACACTAAAAAAGAAGATTTTATACGAAGATGTCAAGAATGAAAAAGGTAAAGTAGTTGAACAAAAACGACTTTTTCATGTATTCAATGACTTTAATCTTCTTAAGACTTTTGAACGTTTTTATCTCACGGGGGCGTGGGGACTCGTTGCCAAAGACGGGACAACTTTAACCCCTTTTGATTATTCCTGTGGAGGTAATTTCAAAAATGGCACGTGCGCGATAAATAAATCCGGTCACTATGGATTGATGGATATGACTGGAAAAGAACTTATTCCGTGCCAATACGAAGATATCAGCGAATGTTACGACGAAGGCGTTGTTTGGGTATGGGAAGAATCTTCTTCCGGAAAGAACAAAATCGGATTACTCTCCAAAAACGGAAAGAAATTAAGCGAAATGAAATACGAGTCGGTCGGAAACTTTGTTGATAGTGTGGCTTGGTTTATCATCAATGACAAAATTGGTTTGATTGATTGTAATGGCAAAGAACTTCGTCCTGCTACGTTCCAAAAAGTTGGAGAATTTAACCACAATCTGGCTTTTTGTTCAACAGATGGAGTCTCATTTGGTATAATCGATAATAAGGGCAAACAAATTTTGCCTGAACAATATTCGAATATGGCAGCTAAATTCGGGGAAGGTTCTCCTTTTGTTTTCAATAATGGAACAAATTTCATCAGTTGGGTTAAACAAGGTTCGGATTCTTACAGTTGGATTGACCAAAATGGAAATATTATTATTTCTAATGCGAAGGTTGAATACACCTTGTTTGATGTAATACCTAATGAATTATGGGACTATTAAAATTATCTACAATGAAACATATATTAAATGTCATTATATTATCTGTTATATTGTCTTTTCCATGTTTAACGGCTTTTTGTCAACGAAAAAGCATAAACGAAAATTACAACAGAAGTTCTTTGTATCAGATACTGATTTCCCATCCTGAATTGAAGATGAATTCAGAGATTGTTTCAGCTTATATGACCTTGCCCGTTCAAGACAAATACAACGACCATAGTTTGAGTCTTAAATACATTACCGCTTCACAAAGAGAAAGCAAAAAAAACGGTAAAGAAGCTATCGATGAATTTATCATTAAAAATGAATTAGCTAAACGTTTGGTTTCAAAATGGTTTAATCGGGACTATACCAATGGCGGATTTGACGTCAATTTAATTGCAGAACGCGGCAATTACAATGCGTCACAAAGCGATGTCGCCATTGCTCTTAATTCACAACGCGGTCTTGCCATGCTCTCCGATGCCGGGGAAAATCTTATTGGCAATACTTTTGTCATTTTCAATGATGTAACTTATGTCGATAAGGAAGCCAATGCTCAAATTGCCAAAGCAGCTCTTCAATTGGTAGGGGCACTCGTTGGAAAATTTGTCGGAGGAGCAGAAAGTGTTGCAAAACTTGGATCCTCCATAGCAGATGCCATTTCTGGCTTTACGGTTAAAATTGAATCACATTTGTACCGTTTGGAGTGGACAGAAGAAACTTCAAACTTTTTTTATCAAAATTGTTATTACGATAAAAAAACTGTAAATGCTGACAAAAAACAAAACTACATAAATGACAAGGAACATTTCAAACTCGTTTATGTGGGTTCCTATTCATCTGTAAGTTCTAAAACGACGATGCGCGGCATTAATAAACCAGAAGACGTTTTTAGAAAGGTTTTGGCTCGCTCTATCGACGAAAACATCGTGGCCCTTCAACGTAAATTTGATGTGTTCAAAGTTATCGTACCTGTCTATAGCGTAAAAAACAATATAGTTTGCGCCCAAATTGGATTAAAAGAGGGAATCAACCTCAATTCTCGCTTTGAAGTTTTAGAAAGAAACATAGATGAAAATGGTAAGACAACGTATGTGAGAAAAGGTGTTATCAAACCTATCAAAGACAAAATTTGGGATAATAGATTTATGGCCACCGAAGAAGGCACTAACGAAGCAAACTTGAATTATACTTCATTTGAAATTGTGAGTGGAAAAGATTTTTACCCAGGTATGCTTTTGCGAGAAATTAAATTTTAATATTATTTTCCACCTTTTTATTAATTTAAAACCGACGAGCCGATGGGATAGAACTGGCATATTTATGATGAAGAAATTCTTATTGATCGCAGGAATCGCGGCAATTACCGTGTTATCCTTGTCATCCTGTAAAAAAACTTGTGTCTGTAAAGAAGGTAACTCTACTCGTTTACAAACTATAGAAATTAGTTCCGGTTCATGTCTTTCATATGCACAAGCATTTGAAAGTGGTAATAATCCAGCTGGTCAACATTGGACTTGCAGATAATTGAATCTTTTTACCAAAAATGAGAGAGGGTGACTAAAAGCAGTCATCCTCTTTTTTGTTGTTCAGAATTATCCCGTTTAATCTTGTTGAGATTCCGGTGTTTCCTCCTTACGTCAGAAACATCGGAATGGCGATGAGTCACGCCTACGCAAGGGCGGCGGCGCAACATAAGAGGTTAATGCACGTGTGAGAAGAAGCCGCCACTTCTTGACCAATGATTCGTCGCCATTCCGACGAAGCAGAGCGAAGGACGGAATCTCTTCACAAGACTTAAAGGATAATTTCAATTTTTTCACCTAACACTAACGATAATTTTTGTATCTTTGCAACCATTTATAACAAATCATAATATTATGCCTGAAAAACCTATCGTAAGATATTCAGATGAAGAGTTGGCCGAATTCAAAGCGCTGATCGAAGAAAAACTCGCCGAAGCCAGAAAGAATTTAGCCTCCTATTTGGACGCATACAGCAACGCCGGAAACGACACTATGGACACCGCCCCCACTTTCAAAAACCTGGAAGAAGGAAATATGGTATTGTCCAAGGAAGAAAACGGACAATTGGCTGCACGCTTGGATAAATACATCAAAAACCTGGAAGCCGCTTTGATCCGCATCGAAAACAAAACCTACGGAATCTGCCGCATCACCGGAAAACTCATCCCCAAGGAACGCCTCAAAGTCGTACCTCACGCCACCCTTAGCTACGAGGCCAAAGTAAATCAGAACAATAAATAGTTTTTTCTGTGAAAAAAAGCACTAAACTCTCTCTCTTATCTGCCGGCATCATCGTTCTGTTCATTATCCTTGACCAAATCCTGAAGATTTGGGTGAAAACCCATATGCTTCTCGGTGAGCATATTTCCGTCATCGGTGACTGGTTTTACCTTTATTTTATTGAAAATGAAGGGATGGCCTTCGGCTTGTCTTTCGGACAAAATCTCGGCAAACTTCTCCTGACCGTCTTCCGCATCTTTATTGTCGGTTTTCTGATTTATTATTTAATTAAATTGATAAAGAAAAATAAGGCCGATGCCATTGTCGTGACCATTCTGTCGCTGATTATTACCGGCGCCGTTGGCAATATCATCGATTCCTTGTTCTACGGGGTTATCTTTAATGAAAGCACACCGTTGACTTTGGCAACTCTGTTTCCGGAAGGCGGCGGTTATGCTCCCGTACTTTATGGTCGCGTGGTGGATATGTTCTATTTTCCGCTGTTTGTCATCCCCGACTGGTTCCCGATTTTTAGTGGAGAGTATTTCTTCCCCGCCATCTTCAATCTTGCCGACAGCTGCGTGACAGTGGGAATTATTCTCGCTCTGATATTCTATAAAAGAATTTTTGTTGAAGAAAAAGTCGCAGAACATACACAAAATCAACAAAAATAACAGATTTTACATAGACATTTTTCAAAGATGAAAACAGAAATTATGTCTCCGGTGGGCTCCTACGAGTCCCTTATGGCTGCCATCCAGGCAGGCGCCGGTTCGGTATATTTCGGCGTGGGCAATATGAATATGCGTTCGCGCTCCGCCGCCAACTTCACCAATGAAGACCTTCAGAAAATTACCGATATCTGCAAAGAACACCACGTCCGTTCCTATCTGACAGTAAATACTATCATTTACAATAACGAGGTAAATGAAGTCCATCAATTGATTGACTTGGCTAAGCAATGCGAGGTTTCGGCTATTATTGCCTTCGACTGGGCCGTCATTCAATATTGCAGAAAAATCGGTATGGAAGTGCATATTTCTACCCAATGCAATATTACCAATATCGAAGCCGTTCGATTTTACGCCCAATTCGCCGACGTGATGGTGCTGGCACGCGAAGTCACCCTCGCTCAAGCTGCCGATATCTGCAAAAGCATTAAAGATGAACATATCTGCGGTCCGTCTGGGCAACTTGTTCAAATCGAAATGTTTGTCCACGGTGCCCTCTGTATGGCAGTTTCCGGCAAATGCTACCTCAGTTTGGACAATTTGGGCTATTCCGCCAACCGAGGTGCCTGTTTGCAGCCCTGCCGCCGCAAATACCGCGTCAAGGACGATGAAAGCGATATGGAATTGCTGGTGGACGGCAAATACATTATGTCGCCCAAAGACCTCTGTACCATCGGCTTTCTGGACAAGGTGATTAAGGCGGGTGTCTCTATCCTCAAAATCGAAGGTCGTGGCCGTTCCGCCGAATATGTCAAAATGGTAACCGCTTGCTACCACGAGGCCTTACAGGCCATTGAGGACGGCTCTTTCACTCAAGAAAAGGTGAATCAATGGATGGATAAACTGCGCAGCGTCTATAATCGAGATTTTTGGGACGGCTACTATTTGGGCCGAACAATGGGCGAATGGACGGAACGCTATGGTTCACAGGCCACTCGCGTGAAAACACATATCGGAAAAATCACCAATTATTATGCCAATATCGGCGTTGCTGAAATCTATGTCGAGACCGGTTCTTTGAATTTGGGCGAAAATATCCTGATTAGCGGACCAACAACCGGCGTTTATGAAGCCGTTCTCAATGAAATTCGCGTGGATTTGAAACCCACCGATCATGCTGATAAGGGTGTTTATTGTTCTATTCCAACCACCGAATTGGTGC
Organism: Bacteroidales bacterium; assembly: GCA_024400755.1. Lineage (GTDB taxonomy): Bacteria > Bacteroidota > Bacteroidia > Bacteroidales > WCHB1-69 > RUG11690. The sequence goes on from JAKSMG010000004.1 coordinate 110,820, forward strand.
GCCGAGGCGATAAAGTCTATAAGTGGACCGACGTGATAGATGAGTTCTAAACTATAAAATTTTTCTAAATTTTATTTTTCTATAAATAAAATATGTATATTTGCATCGGAAATATTCCGTATGCAATAACATTATTTATTGTTGGAATAAATTAATAATCAAATTATTATGGAAAAGAAAGATCCGATTGAAGAAGCAAAAAGGTACGTGGAAAATGCGAAAACCATTTTACAAGAACATGGGGAGTTGGATATTGACACCAGATCGTATGCTGACAGAAAGTACGTGAAGATGGCGGGAAACACTTTGTGGAACGGTTGCCTGTTGGCGTTGGAGGCGGTATTTCATCTGCGACAGGGCAAGGGTCGTCCTTCCATCGAAAAATACACGGAAGCCATTGCCAAACGAGACAAAAAGTTGCTGTCGTTTGTGAATTTGGGCTACGATACGATGCACTTGGCTATGGGCTATGACGGGAATCAGGCAAAGGCAGTCAGTGACGTGGGTTTTCAAACCGCCAACTCCATCATTTCCCGCTGCGAGTTGATGTTGAAATAAGTGATCAATTTTATAATCAAATTATTATGGAAAGAAAAGATCCGATTGAAGAAGCAAAAAGGTACGTTGAAAATGCGAAAATCATTTTACTAGAACATGGGGAGTTGGATATTGACACCAGATCGTATGCTGACAGAAAGTACGTGAAGATGGCGGGAAACACTTTGTGGAACGGTTGCCTGTTGGCGTTGGAGGCGGTATTTCATCTGCGACAGGGCAAGGGTCGTCCTTCCATCGAAAAATATAAGGAGGCAATCGCAGGAAGAGACAAAAAATTGTTGTCTTTTGTCAATTATGGTTACGATATTATGCATCTTTATATGGGCTACGATGGAAATCAGGCAAAAGCAGTTAGTGACGTGGGATTTCAAACCGCCAACTCCATTATTTTCCGCTGCGAGTTGATGTTGAAATAACACAATACGTTTCGATGATTAATCCTAAAAAATGGTGAAGTTCCAAAGATATCTCTAACAAAAAAATCTTAAAAAAAGAATAATATATTATCGATTTTCGTATAATTATTGTAAAATTTTGTATTTTTGCATAGAAAAAGAATAATATATTATCTATTATGGATTATCATTCCATTATCGCCACACGAAGAAAAAAAATAGGCGTCTCTCAAGATGAATTGGCCGATGTGTGCAACATCAGCTGTAGTTACCTTAAACTCATAGAACAAGGAAAGGCAAACCCAACCATTGAAATATTGTGGAAAATATTGGATGCCTTGGGTTTTGAATTAAAAGTTTATGACAAATTCACACAAAAAAAGGTGTTATGAAACAAGCTACAGTCTTTATGAATAATTTTCCTGTTGGTCAGCTTAGTAAAACCGAAAGCGGAACCTATTTGTTCGCATATAACCAAGCCTACCTCAATGACGACAATTTACTGCCCCTTTCCCTAACATTACCGAAACAAAAAGAAGTATTTGAATCAGAGGAACTTTTCCCTTTCTTTTATTCGCTATTGAGTGAAGGAGCAAACAAAAAAGCTCAGTGCTTCAGCCAAAAAATTGATGAACGCGATGACTTTGCCTTGCTTTTGGCCACGGCAAATTATGATACGATAGGAAATGTAACCATTGTCTGTGATGAAAAAGAGTGAACTTTTTGGAAGTCGAATCATTGATGTTCAAACTAATATTGTTTATTCACCCGCTTCCTACATTAATAATATTCGAAGCGTATCTATTTCTGGTGTGCAAGAAAAAATGTTTGCCGTTTTAGATCATCATACCATAAGATTGGCAAAACCTGGCGAACAAAGTCAATATATTATCAAACCGGCACCTATGGATAAGTTATTGGCACGGCGTAACGATATGCCCATCAACGAATACGTCACTATGCGAATAGCGTCAGAGGTATATGGTATCAAGACTGCGGCCAATGGACTAATCTTTTTGGCAGACGGACATATTGCCTATATTGTAAAACGCTTTGACATTAAAGCAGATAAAAGCAAACGTTATCAGGAAGATTTCTGTTCAATATTACAAAAAACGGCAACAAAGAACGGAAAAAGTTATAAATATGATGGTTCGTATCTTAAAATAGCCGTAGCTATTCGCAGATTTATACCCACCTGGCGTTTTGAGATGCCTAAATTCTTTTCACTGGTACTCTTTAATTATTTATTCTCCAACGGAGATGCCCATCTGAAAAACTTTTCCGTTTATCAAAATGAAGGCGGTTTGCTTACGCTTACTCCCGCATACGATTTATTGAACACATCTTTGCACATTAATGATGAAGATTTCGCCCTGCAAGAAGGCTTGGGTATAACTGAAAAAACAGACACTTATATTCATACCGGACATCCCACCATCACTGATTTTGTTCAATTCGGCAAAGAATGCGGAATGACGGACAGACAAATTATTACGACAATTGCTCCTTTAATGAAAAATCAAGAAGCTGTATATTGGATATGTAATGAATCTGAAATGACCGAAAAATCTAAAAGAATATACCTCCGTAGTTACGAGCGGCGTTTGGCATTTTTGCAAAGAGATTGCTCAACATTACACGGGGAATAGAAAACACTGCTAACACTTCGCACTGTGAATTCTCCTTTTATATATCTCAAAGGTATTTTCCAATAGCGACGCTATCGTCATTGGTCCTACGCCACCGGGAACCGGCGTGATGGCCGCGGCCTTTTTCTCAATGCTGGACACGTCAATACTGTTATAAACGTCGCCTACCATCTTCCCATCCACACTGTTGATACCCACATCTACCACTATGGCACCTGGTTTAATCATATCGGCATTAATCAGATTAGGGCAACCGATGGCTACGATTAATATTTCGCCTTGGCGCGTCAAATAAGGTAAATCGCGGGTTTTGCTGTGACATACGGTAACCGAGGCGTTTTCACGCAACATAAGCTGTGCCATAGGCTTGCCCACCAAGTTGCTGCGCCCAATGACAACCGTATGCTTACCGGCAATTTCCACGTTTTCGGACTTCAACAGCGACAAAATGCCTTTAGGCGTGCAAGGAATGATGCACTCTTCGGAGGTGTTGAGCAGTCCTACGTTCATCGGATGTAATCCATCGACATCTTTATGATAATCAATAGCATTGAGAATCACGTTTTTGTCGATATGTTTTGGCAATGGAAGCTGCACCAAGATGCCGTCAACACTGTCATCCTCGTTCAAAGTCTTGATTAACGACAACAACTCTTCCTGCGATGTGGAAAACGGCAAATAGTGCATATCACTTTCAATACCAACCTCATTGCAGGACTTTCCCTTGTTTTTCACGTAAGTCATACTGGCGGGGTCGTTGCCGACCAAAATAACCGACAACTTCGGTGCGCGACCATATTTGCTTTTGCAGAAGTCGATTTCTATCGCTAAAACAGACCTTATTTTTTTGGCTAAGGCAGCCCCGTTCATGATTCTCATAGCTATTTTCTTTTGAGTTGCAAACTTACGCTTTTTTTCTTTATCTTTGCACTGAATATTAAAACTAATTAATTATGAAAACATCACATTTGTTTACTTTTTTAAGCGGTGCCTTGATTGGCGTGATTATTGCCTTACTGTTGGCCCCGGAAAGCGGCGACGAAACCCGTAAGAAAATCAACGAAAAATTGAAAGAACGCGGAATTAATCTCAGTCGGGAACAGCTGGACGAATTTATCAGGTCCTTCAAGGAAAAATTCAACATATCATCAGATAAGGATGTGATTATTGATGAGACAACAACCTCTGAATCAGAAGAATAATACTTATGTTTGATTTTTTAAAAAATACAGACGGCGAAGATCGCGATGCCTATAAAAGCATCGCCAAAAATGCCAAGGAGTATGGCGAATTGCATCTGCAACTGCTGAAACTAAACGCAGTAGGCAGTTTGTCACAAATCATCTCCTACTTGATCATCATCATAGTGGGAGCACTGTTGTTGATGGGCGCATTCCTTTATTTTTCAATGATTTTGGTGGTATGGATGAAGCAGTTGACAGGAAGCTGGATATATGGTTTTCTCATAATGGGCAGCATCTTCATCCTCTTGTTTATCATTCTATTGCTTTTGCGAAAAAAGATTATGGTCAATCCCATTATTAAGAAACTCAGTTCTATTCTGTTTAAGGAAGAAGTGGAATTGCCAGACGAAGAAGAATTATCCGTGGTAGAAACAGCAGATCTTCCAAAAATCGATACGGGAAAGGAGGAAAACAATGATTAACAAACGCGTTTCCCAATATTCTCAATTATCAAATTTGCAAGATATTGAAAGAGAGAAAAAGTATATCAAGCAATTGATTAAAATACAGGGAACTAAAATTGAAAAAGATTGGGACGAAATTTATGATTTTTGGAGTTTTATTCCCAAAATTACCCGTTCAGTGAATCATTTAATCAAAAAAATACCATTGGATTTAGGTGTTTTGACTGTTATTTTAGATTTATTATTCAGAAAGAAGAAAAAATGAACGGAGACCCTAAACTTTACGCACTTTTAGAACAATTAGGCATTGATTTTGAATATTTAGAACATCCTGAAGCCCCCACGATTGAGATTGCCAAGCAGTATTGGGCCGGACACCAAGCCCAACACTGTAAGAATCTGTTTTTTCGTAACCACAAGGGAAATCAGCATTATTTGGTTTTACTGAATTGTGACCAAAATATGGCTATTCACGATATTGAAAAGCAGTTGCACCAGGGCAAGTTGAGTTTTGCTTCTGAACAGCGACTGATGAAATATTTGGGTGTAAAACCGGGCTCGGTTACCCCTTTTGGCTTAATCAACGATGAAGAACATCACGTCATCGTCTTCATTGACAAGACGCTGCAACAAGCCGAAAAAGTGAGTTTCCATCCCTGCGTCAATACGGCATCGCTAATTATCAAGCGCGAGGATTTGGTGAAGTTTTTGGATTATTGCGGCAATCGCTACGAATGGCTGGAAGTGTATTAGATTTCAAGGAATATTTGCTTCACATAACAAAAAAAGGAGACCAAACGGCCTCCTTTTTCATGAATATGTAATTAAATTCAAAATTTCTTAAAGGGAAAACTTTTGGCAGTAACGTCAGCAGGAGTCCATGTTGCATTGTTGAAGACAATATTCAGACTTTTCTCAGCACCAGTATTTTGATTGATCAATGTTCCCGTTATTGTTGCGGTAATGGTTTTTGTGTCAAAGTCAATTGCGGTAATGTTGGTGGTCATTTCTTCAGGTTGCCAAATTGGATTTCCGGTCACATCCGTGTCATCTTCATTATCCATATACATCATGGCATTCAAATCGGTAACATAAGTGAAAGTTCCGGTATGATTTGATATATATCCCATAAATCTTGGATATTCCACTGAAGTTTTTTGTATCCAAACAGTGAGAAGTCCCCATGAAGCCAAATTGTATTGATCAACAAAAAAGTAGTTTGTTGTCCAAGTTTCGTCACCGAAAGTTATGGTAATGCCTTCAGGAGTTGGAGTTGGGGGTGGAGTTGGAGATGTTGACTCTTCAAAAGTAGCGGTATAAGTGGCGTTTTGGGTAACGGTGATGGTACGCGGATTATTGGTATTGCCATCCTGCCATTTTACGAATTTGTAACCTTCTTTTGCGGTGGCAGTCAATGTAGCCGAAGCATTTTCTGCGTATGTGCCGCCTCCGGTAACGGTACCCCATTCGGCATTGTTGGAATTAACTGTAATAGTAAATTGTTTGTCTTTTTTACAAGAAACGAACAACATACTGCAAGCTAAAAGAATAATGCCTAAAAATTTGATGTTTTTCATAATTAAAATTTCTATTATGTTACTATTAGATTTATTCCACAAAAATACAAAAATAAATAAAACCAACAAAGACCGTTTATTTGATTTTGGTAGCATCCATTTTAGGCATTTGTTTCGGATTAAATCTTTTAATTCTTGAATCATCAATATTTTTTCGTGGTGTCTGCTCCACGACGGGAATAGGAGTGTGAGCCAACCAAACACCATTTCTCTTACGCAATTCCAACGTACCTGAAAAATCTTTAATTGGTGTAGTTTTATGATAAGTCGCAATGGCACTGGTGTCACTGGTAAATTCGAGATTCGTGATTTCCAATTCAGCAGGAGTATCTGACTGAATATACGCCTTATCCACGGCATTAACCAATTGGCGAGCCTTAACCAACGTAGTGTTTTTTGTTTCTTCGGTGGCAAATGGTTCTGCTTGATCTATTTGATAATTGGCCATGGCATACGAATATTCGTAAGCCGCCTTGGTAGCATTTTGCCTATCTGTATGACAGGATGTCAAAAAAGCACAACAAAAAACAAACAAAGTTGAAAATAAATAAATGTTTTTTTTCATAAGAGAAAATATGAAAAAGAGACTGTCTGCTGGCAGTCTCTTTTTCATTCTATTAAAGTGAATTAAAATTATCTAACTTTAACAAATTTAGGAGCCTTGTGACCTTTTCTCATAGTATTGGCTTTGCTTTCCAATAAAGTCCAAGGAGTATTATCCATATTACCTGCCAATTGCTTCATTTCGCCATAAGAAGTACCACCACTTGCAATAAGATTAGCTAAATCCCAAATGTCTTCTGTAAAAGTTGCAGTAGTTGTTTTGGCATTGAGGTCAAAAGCAACAATATTTTCAACAAATGATTCTTCATCATAATTCCAACCAAGATATTCACCTGGGTCAACTCCAAACATAGCAGCTGTTTCTTCATCTATTGTTACAATATAATTTGGATCGTAGTATGTAAAACAATCATAAGTTTCAGCATAAGTATAAGTGCCTGGAGTATTTTCCAAAAATCCTTCCAAATAAACATCAGCTCCAGTTTCACTATCTGCAGATTTATTTATAACGTATGTCATATAATCTTGAGCGCTGTGATCAACGGCACCAACATTAAATGCAGTCCAAGAACCACCGTTGAATGTGATTGTAGTTGAACCTGGCTGAGGATCAGGACCAGGAGTTCCACCTTTTTCAAAAGTAGCGGTGTAGGTTTCGTCTTTAGTTACAGTAATGGTACGAGGATTGGTTGTATTACCATCCTGCCATTTTACGAATTTGTAACCTTCTTTTGCAGTTGCTGTTAAAGTGGCTGTAGCGTTTTGTGCGTATTGGCCACCACCGGTAACAGTACCCCATTCGGCATTGTTGGAATTAACTGTAATGGTAAATTGTTTGTCTTTTTTACAAGAAACGAACAACATACTGCAAGCTAAAATAGCAACGCCTAAAAATCTTAATGCTTTCATTTTTTTGTTTTTTAAGTTAATAATAATGTTGCAATATTTGTTTTATAAATAACGGACAAATATACAAAATATTTTATGACAATAATTTTTTTGTTTACCAAGTTAACAACACCGGGATGTTAAATACAAAGCTTAGTATTTTTTCAAGAAATCCACGAGTTTGCGCATAGCTCTTCCCCGGTGACTGATGGCATTTTTATCCTCATCGCCCATTTCGGCAAAGGTTTTGTCAAAGCCCTTCGGTAAGAATACGGGATCATAGCCAAAGCCGGCAGTTCCACGTTGCTGCTCTACAATATATCCATCAACACGACCTTCAAAAAGGTATTCCTTGTCGTCAATAATGAGGGCCACAACCGTCTTAAAGCAAGCATTGCGATTGGTTTTCCCCTCCATTTCACGCAACAACTTATCAACATTATCCTGATAAGAGCAATGCTCACCGGCAAAGCGGGCGGAATATACGCCAGGACGTCCATCCAACGCTTCCACTTCCAAACCGGTATCATCGGCAAAACAATTGCAATGATAATGTTCGTGAACATAGCGGGCTTTCTGCAAGGCATTACCCATCAACGTGTCTGCCGTTTCCGGAATTTCAGTCAAGCAACCAATGTCTTTTAGGTTTTTTAATTGAAAGGTTTCGCCTAAAATTTCAATGGCTTCAATGGTTTTGTGCTGGTTGTGAGTGGCAAAGATAAGTTCCATAAATTTAAAACAAGAAAAGATGATATAAAAAACTTATATCATCTGTATGATTATTCAAATTGTGAAAGCATCTGTTATTGAGCAGCGCCTTCGATTTCAATAGCTTGTTTTCCTCTATAATATCCACATTCGGGACATACGCGGTGAGGCAGAACAGCTGCGCCACAATGGCTGCATGTTGTGAACTGAGGAGGAGTCATAAAATCGTTTGCTCTTCTCTTGTCTCTTCTCGTTTGAGAATGTCTTCTTTTAGGATTCGGCATAACTTATTGTTTTTTAATATATTAATCTAATTTTAAGTCTTTCAGCGCTGCCCACCGGTCATCAATTTCCTGATTGTTTTCTTTGTGCGACATCGCCTCCAACCTTTTTAACACTTCCGGATTACATGTTGAATTCCCATTTTCGTCATCCGGATGAACAATTTTATGAGGCAAGGCCAAGCGGATTGTTTCATAAATAAAGTGAAACAAATCCAATTCATAAATATTTTCATCCACCATCCAAATATTTTCGTCATTTTCAAAATCTTCTTCCACAACCGGCACCAAATTGACGATCAATTGTTCGGGAAAGTCCATTTTTAAGGTAACAGGATCCAAACAACGATCACACAACGCCACAACCTCACCTGTAAAATGGAACTTCAAATCCAACATTTTCTCACTTTTGTCCATTTCAATTTGCAAGTTCAATAACCCGTCCTGCAATTCTGAAATTTCGGACATTTCAAAGAACTCCTTATCGCAAACCATTGAGTAAGAATACTTTCCGATTTCAACACCCGCTATTCTAATCTTAAATTCGTCTCTTTTTTCTTTCGTACTCATGTCTCGATTTTGGGGTTGCAAATATACAAATTTTTTGGTATAAAATCTTAATATAGTTTTTTTTAGCAAATTTTATAACATCGTGATGGCTTCCGTGTCAAAATCAATTTGAAAAAACTTGTTTTCTCTGCCGTTGGTGATGCCGATAATTGGGGCACGAAGGGTTTTGTTGTAGCGTCCTGCCTGTTCCATAACTTCCTGTGTAAGCACAATATGTGGTGCTTTGCATTCCACTACCATCCAAGGAGCACCCTGTTCATTAAAAACCACCAAGTCATAACGTCGTGACAAGCCATTGACACAAATTTCACGTTCAACGGAAATATGCGAAAGAGGAATCTGTTTTGCCGTCAGTAGAAATTGAATAAACTGCTGCCTGACTTCCTCTTCCGGGGTGGCGGGAACCCATTTTTTGCGAACAGGATCAAAATATTCCTTCGTCTCTCCGCTAATTCGCTGCTTCAGCATCTTATTTACGGTCTATTTCCTGTTGTAAGCTTTCCTTTTTGTCGTAATTATAAATCTCGCGACAAAGTTTATCGTACTTCTTATACAAAAAGGCGCGTCTTAATTTAAGTGTTTGCCCATATTCGCCCGTTTGAGCACTCCACTGGTCGGCAACAAGACGAAAACGCTTGATATGCTCGTGTTCCGCCAAACGGGAATTAATCTTATCCACTTCTTTCTGGATGCGTTTTAAAACTTCAGGATTTTGGATGAGATCTTCGTGTTCTTTAAAATGAATATTGTGCTTGACACACCAAAAATGCAGCGTATTGAAATCAGGAAGGATAATGGCAGCGGCAAATTTTTCGTTTTCACCGATAACCATCGCACTATCAATATAGTCTGATTCTTTCAAGATATTTTCAATGACTTGAGGAGCGATGTATTTTCCCAACGACAATTTGAAAATTTCTTTTTTACGATCCGTAATCTTCAAATATTTTCCTTCCACCATCTTACCAATGTCACCCGTATGGAACCAACCATCTTCATCAATCACCTGCTTGGTATATTCAGGATCCTTGTAATAACCCTTCATTAGACAATCGCCCTTGGTCAAGATTTCGCCGTCTTCAGCCAATTTGAACTCAATACAGGGCATAGGTTCGCCAACAGTACCTGGTTTGAGGAGGTTTTTCGACGGATTATTGACGGCAATGACCGGAGACGTTTCCGTCATTCCATAACCTTCATAAACACGCAACTTGGCCGCCGTAAACAACCGTATAATACGTTCCTGGATGCTGGACCCTCCCGAAACAATAATCATTGGATTACCACCCAAATTATCTCTCCATTTGGAATATACCAACATATCGGCTAATTGTAATTTCTTCAGATAAAACCAATTCCGTCTGTCTGGATCATACTTTGTGGCCAATCTAAACGCCCAGAAATAAATATGTTTTTTCAGACCCTTTAGATCTTTGCCCGCCGCCTGCAGTTTATCAAACATCATTTCCAGTACCCGGGGAACGGCACAGAAACCCATTGCGTGGATGTCTTTCAAATCCTTGGCAATTGTATTCAAACTTTGCGCATAATATAGACTTGCCCCCATCATCTGGTAATGGTAGTTGATAACCCGCTCATAAACGTGGCTGAGCGGCAAGAAACTCAAAATATTGCTGTGAAAATCGTTAGTTTGAAAAGTTACCAACGTGGCAGCGTTGGTGAGAAAATTCTTATGGCTCAGCATCACGCCTTTTGGATTTCCCGTTGTTCCAGAAGTGTAAATCAAGGTAGCCACATCATCCGGCTGAACCGCTCCCTGCTTGTTTTCCTCAATGACTGGCATCCACTTGGCTTGATTGGTCCGTCCCAATTCCAACAATTCGTCCCAATTTCGCTGACCTTCAACATTGTCAATGGTAAATACCATAGGATGAAGGGCAAGTTTGGGCAATGCCGGCTCAACACGTCTATAAATACTTTCAATCCCGATAATGACACATTTGGCGTCACAATGATTTAAAATATAGGTATAATCCTGCTCATTCAAAGTAGGATATACTGGAACGTGAACCATTCCGGCGAGCATAATTCCCATATCACAAAAGTTCCACGCCGGCCGGTTGTTCATAATGGTAGCCACCTTATCCCCTTTTTGAAATCCTAATTCCAACAAGGCACAAGCCACCGCATAAGAATATTCAATATATTCGTCAACACTGTATTTTCGCCATTCGCCTTTCTGCTTACGACACAAAATATCCGGTTTCCGATAATTTTCCTTTAAGTTGTCTAAAATATCAAATAATCTCGTAATCTTCATGATATCAGCATTTTAATATCGCCCTACATCACAATTCTTCGATACATTCTGCAAAGATACAAAAATATTTGAAATCGTGTATAATATTTTTTTAGTTCACACTTTTTCCAAGATATATTTTCTCAAGAACTTTTTCCTCATTTTCCCAAGTGAGGTCGGCCGCCGCGATGGGACAATGGGCTTTCAACGTTTCATATAACGATTTATCGCTGATTAACCTATTAATTTCAAATGCGATACTTTTTGGCTCAAGTTCTTTGACAATCAAACCCACCTGATATTTTTGAATAATGCGTGCCCGCTCAACCAAATTCGAAGCGACAATGGGCGTTCCTGCTTTGATATATTCAAAAATCTTATTGGGCAAACTAAAACGCAAATTAGCACTTATATCACGATCCAAGGCAATGCCGATGTCGGAAAAATAAGTGTAATTGAAGAGTTTTTCAGGACTGACACGGGGAATAAAACGAATTCGTTGCTCCAAGTCCAATTCCTTGCTTCGTTGTTTGAGCAGAGGAATGGCTGTGCCATTGCCCACTACCACCAATTCCGCCTTGGAATCAACATATTGCATAGCCTCCACCAATTCTTCACCGCCGCGTCCCTCATTCAAACCATTGCCTTGCAATATCACAATTACCTTATCTTCAGGAAGATGAAGGGAAACCCTTGTTTCCGTAATGGGCGGCGTGACTCGCGACGGAATATTGCGTACCAAATATGGTCGAATGCCATACTCCTTTTCATATTGGTCAACAATGGATTGGCTGACCGTGATAACGTCTTTCAGTTTAGGAAAGCAGAATTTTTCGATGCCGTGCCATACGCGATAAACGAAAGGCTTGCTCACCACAGAAAGTTCTCCACAAAAATACTCGTGGCTATCATAAACTATTCGCTTCTTTTTTAACCTGCTAATCAATAAATTAGGTAAAAGCGTGTCCAAATCATTGGCTACAAAAAGATCAAAATGGTGAAACAGCAGATACAAAAACAATCTAATATTGTATTCGGCATAAAACACACTGCCCTTCCGAAAAAACAAACGCAGACGATGGGTTTTATAAGCCCGCTCAGCTAATTTTGGTGAATTGCGATAGCACCGACCCACAAGCGTAACATCAAATCCATTACGCGTCAAAAAGTTACACACTTTATCAACGCGTGGATCTGTATAAAGGTCATTGGTGACGGAGAGAACAACTTTATTGTTCGTCCCTTCCATGACAGTTTTTGTATTTCTTTCCACTTCCACAAGGACAAGGATCGTTGCGGCCCACCCGTTTTTCAACCCTGACAGGAGCATTGCCCTTGCCGCCGGGAGCCACTTGACGACCTTCTCCGACTTCCTGTCTTCCTGTCTGCAGTTTCTTGGCATCAGATTCCGGCAACTGGGCTTCCTTCACCTGACTATTATCCGAAATTGGAACACTACCCTTAGTTAAGAACGAAACAATTTCGGTACTGATACGGGTAAGCAACTGGTCAAACAAATTGAAAGATTCAAGTTTATAAATCAACAACGGGTCTTTCTGTTCGTATGAAGCATTTTGAACGGATTGTTTCAAGTCGTCCAAATCGCGAAGATGTTCCTTCCAAGCGTTATCAATCACCGCCAAAGTAATTCCCTTTTCAATAGACAAACCCACTTCACGACCTTTGGTCTCGTATGATTTTTTCAATGGAGCCACCACCGTCAAGTTTTTCACGCCATCAGTAAACGGAATGGCAATATTTTTAAATCTATCACCCTGGTCCAGATAAACTCTTTCGATAATGGGATAGGTCTTCGCACTCAGTTGCTGAATTTTTTCCTGATAATGATTATAGATGACCGGGAAAAGTTCATCAGTAAGTTTCTGAGGACGTTCTTGCAAGAATTTATGTTCTTCAAAAGGAGATTCACAACCAAAAGTGGTAATCATATCTTGGCAAAATCCTTCATAATCTTTATTATTCCAATTATTATCTACCACGATAGAGCAAACATCATAGAACATACCCGAAATGTCAATGGCCAAACGGTCTCCAAACAAGGCATTTCGACGCTTGTTATAAATGGTACTACGCTGATGATTCATCACATCATCGTATTCCAACAGACGCTTACGGGTGCCGAAGTTGTTTTCTTCCACCTTTTTCTGTGCTCTTTCAATGGATTTTGAAATCATACTATGCTGAATGACTTCACCATCCTGCAAACCCAGATTGTCCATTACTTTGGCAATACGGTCGGAACCGAATAAACGCATCAGATCGTCTTCCAAGGAAACAAAGAACTGGGAACTACCGGGATCACCCTGACGACCGGAACGACCTCTCAGCTGACGGTCCACACGACGCGAATCGTGACGTTCCGTACCGATAATGGCCAAACCGCCCTTTTCCTTGATGCCGGGTCCCAACTTGATATCGGTACCACGACCTGCCATATTGGTAGAAATGGTGACGGTTCCCGCCTGACCGGCTTCCGCCACAATGTCGGCTTCTTTCTTGTGCAATTTCGCATTCAGCACATTGTGCTTGATTTTTCTAACCGTCAGAATCTTAGATAATAATTCAGAAGTTTCAACAGAAGTCGTACCCACCAAAACAGGTCTTCCTTCCGCATTCAGGCGTAGGATTTCATCCACCACGGCCGCATATTTTTCACGTTTGGTCTTATACACCAAGTCTTCATTATCCACACGGGCAATCGGACGATTGGTAGGAATGACTACCACATCCAGTTTGTAGATATTCCAAAATTCACCGGCTTCCGTTTCAGCAGTACCCGTCATACCTGACAATTTCTTGTACATTCTGAAATAGTTCTGAAGCGTAATGGTGGCATAGGTTTGGGTAGCCGCTTCCACCTTCACATTTTCCTTGGCTTCAATAGCTTGGTGCAAGCCGTCGGAATAGCGACGACCTTCCATAATACGACCCGTTTGTTCATCAACAATCTTGACTTTATTGTCAATAATAACGTATTCCACGTCTTTTTCAAACATCGTATATGCTTTCAACAGCTGGTGAATCGTATGGATTCTTTCCGAAGCGATAGAGAAATTGCGATAGATTTCGTCTTTACGTTGCTGTTTTTCCTTTGGATCCAGATTTTCCTTCTCCAATTCAGCAATTTCGGCACCCACATCCGGCATAATAAACATCTTGGCTTCCTCGGCATCCTTGGAAATCAGTTCGATACCCTTATCCATAATGTCCACCGTATTCAACTTTTCTTCGATGACAAAATAAAGTTCATCATCGATCAGGTGCATATTTCTGTTTTGCTCCTGCATAAAGAAACCTTCGGTGCGGAGCAAAACCTGTTTCATACCCTGTTCGCTCAAGAACTTGATTAAGGCCTTGTTTTTAGGCAAACCACGTTGGGCGCGAAGCAACAACATAGCTCCTTCGTCCGTAGGCTTTGGATCAGGGTTTTCAGCCAGTAATTTCTTGGCTTTCGTTAAAATTTCAGCCACATAAACCTTTTGGGCATTATATAATTTTTCAACGATAGGCTTATATAAATCAAATTCCTGTTGATCGCCACGAGGAGTCGGACCAGAAATAATCAAAGGCGTACGAGCATCGTCAATCAAAACGGAGTCAACCTCATCCACAATAGCGAAATTGTGCGGACGCTGCACCAATTCCGTGATATTTCGTGCCATATTGTCACGCAAATAGTCAAAACCGAATTCATTGTTTGTACCGTATGTTACATCGGCGGCGTATGCCTTACGACGTTCTTCGGAGTTGGGTTCGTGCTTATCGATACAGTCAACGGTGAGGCCGTGAAATTCATACAGCAAACCCATCCACTCGGCATCACGCTTGGCCAAATAATCGTTCACGGTAACCACGTGAACACCTTTGCCTGGAAGTGCATTCAAATAGACCGGCAATGTCGCCACGAGAGTTTTACCTTCACCCGTGGCCATTTCGGAAATCTTGCCTTGATGCAGCACGGTACCACCGATAATCTGCACATCATAATGGCACATATCCCATTTAATCATATTGCCGCCTGCCGACCAGGTATTGTGATACAAAGCCTTGTCGCCCACAATCTCAATGCAGTTTCTGTAGGCAGCAATGTCACGGTCCATCTGCGTCGCCGTCACTTCCACGATTTCATTGTCCTTGAAACGGCGTGCCGTCTCCTTCATCACGGCAAAAGCTTCGGGAAGAATCTCGTCCAAGACTTCCTGGGTTTTCTTGTAGGAACGTTTTTCCAAGTTTTCCAATTCCTTGTAGAAATCTTCCTTTTCTTCAATAGGAATATCATAATTTTTGTCAAGATAATCCTTGATTTCCGCAATTCTCGCTTCTTCCTCTTTAACGGTTTCGGCTATATGTTGTTTAAATTCCACCGTCTTATGGCGGAGTTCGTCATTACTGAGTTCTTTGATGGTTTCGTAAGCGGCTAAGGTTTTTTCAAGGTACGGTTTCAATTCCTTGAGGTCACGATCGGCCTTGGTGCCGAATAGCTTACTTAAAAAATTTGCCATTATATAGTATTTTAAAATTAAGGTTGCAAAAATACAAAATTAATCGGAAACTCACACCAACGATTTTTTGAAATTCAAACATTATCCACCCCGACCTCATCTGCCCATTTCATCATCGATGTCTGTTTTTTCCTCTCTGTTCACAGCTCACAATTCACTGATCACAAATCTTAATCCAAAATAATCTCGTCACAGAAAATATAGGATGCCTGACCCGCCGCCTGATGCCATGACGGCAAAACTCCCGCATTCTTCATTACTACACGAACATAGCGACTTTTAATGTTGAGATCATCATCCTGAACAGTATAAATACCTTTGCTACCGGCATTATAATCCACATTGGGAACGTTTAGCGTACGATAAAGACGATAGTTTTGACCATCTTTGGATGTGTAGATTTCCACTACTTTCGGCGACATAATCCAATCATACACGTCTTGAAAAAAATGCGTTTTAAAATGGGACAGATTCGTGACCTTGCCAAAATCAAACTCCACATCGATGTCTTGTCCCCAATAACCTTGCCAGCAACCGTCCAAATAACTTTCACTTCCCATAATGCCATCGGCCAATGCCATTTTACCGGCAGCGGCATATTGTGGACGATAGGTGGCATATTCCGTATTGAGTTTGGAAATCTTACGCATTCCCTTGTGTATCAACACATATTGTTCTGAAATTACGTCTTCTTCCATTGCATTTTTCGTGGCAGCACGCACCATTGCCGCTTGTCCCAAAGTAAAAGAAGACGTATAAAGATTTTCTCCAATCAAGGGCTTTCGGCCATCAAGAGTATAATAGATATCCTGATCGTTAAATACCGTTCGTAAAGTTACCACCGCCTGGCCTTGGTCATTCAAATCAGAATGAAATAAAACATGATAAGGAATATTCAACAATTCCTGTGCCACCGCATCAAAGCGTTTTTCTACAATATCTCGACTGTAGGAACGGCTTTCCTCATCCCATAGTTTTACATATTCCATCTTTGCCTGATGTAAAATACGAAGAGTTTCTCGAATATCATATTCAATCTCTTCTTTGGAAAATGACTTATCATTATTTAAATAACGGCTGATTTTATATCGAAGCATATTTTTGTAGGCCACGGCTTGCTGTCTCAAGCAAACATAATGCGCAATGCGAACCGAAGCGTCGTATTGCTTATGAGAATTGGTAAAAGGAACCTCGTAATTCTTGATTTTGGATTGAATCAAATGAAAAACATCTTTATTTTTCTGATAGGCCTCGTCAGTAATTTTGGACGGATACATATCCCAAATGCTTTCATAAAGACTTGAATTTTGGAAGAAATTTTGAATATCGGTATATTCAAGAGCCGAAATGAGTTTAAATTCATCGGCAGGATAAATAAAAGTGCCGTAAAACGCATTGTTGAACACGTCAAGTCGGTCTTTGCGTTCCACATCGGCTTGGGCGGGTTCGGTATTGGAAATCGGGTTCCAACTCATTTCGGCGGCCCAGGCCATGCCGTGCCAAGTGCTATTGAACAAAGATTCTCCCGAATCGTCCCAAGCCGTGTTCATCATTCCGAGTGCCCCGTTTTGATAACCATCACGCACCAAGTTGGCAATATTTTTAGTATAGGTTTCCACACTTGGATACACCGTGCTCCACATACTCATACCGGGAGCCACCATAAATTCCAGATGTTGGTCGGTAAACGGCTTAATCATATCCACGTAACTGTCGGCAGCCGCATAACTCCAAACCACCATAAGCATATCTTTGGGCAATTGAGCAGTAATTTCCGGATCTTTGGCTGCGATATCTCCCCACATCATCACCCGCTTACCCAATGGTTTCAGGATGTTATACATTCGATTGACATGCTGTGCATACACTTGTCCCGCCGTCAATCCCGACTGCTGCAAATAGGCCTTGGCCTTCCCATAACCTAAAGCTTCCGTTTCATCACAATCAATATTGAAAAATGGCGATTGATAAGCTTTCGCCACCGTTTCCAATTCGTATGTCAGAAAATCGTATGTCTCTTCTTTGCCCGGATTCCAATTGGTCTTGGTGTCGGCCATATCCTGATAAAAAGGAATACGCAACGTCTTTTCAGCGTGGGCCAGACATTGCTGATTTCCAAACAATTCAACATGATACTGGGCGGCGAATTGTTCCAACTCCTTAATTTCAGAAGCCGTAAGTCCATCAGTTGGGGCCACGTCTGGATATTGACCCAATTTGAAAACGTGTTCGGTATAAAGATTAAAAAAATTCATCTTGTATTCGGAAAGCGTAACAATGACACGCTTCATAAAATCCATATTGGCAATAGGGCCGCGACTGATGTCATCCATCCAACCACGATATTTCAATTTTGGATAATCGACAATATGATAACACGGCAATTGGATAGGCTGACTTTTATCCGCACAAAAAGAGGAATAGAAACGCAGCAACTGATTGACGCTCTGCCTGCCATAAAACAAACCCGTTTCCGTCGTGGCCTGAATCAGGATTTTATCAGGAAGAACATCTAAAATATAGCCCTGATCCGCATTTGTATCAACGGGAAAAGAAGCAATGATTTGGGTTTCAACATTGGGTAATTGATGGATATAGAATGAACAAAAACCTTCGCGAACCTCAACTTTTTGCGGAGTGGGAATAATGCCCGTTTCTTGCGATTGTGCCATAAGGGAACACAATCCGCAAAACATCAATAAACATAAAAATTTGCGCATAATTATAGACCTTCTTTGATTTCAAGTAATAAATCTTTGATTTTGAGGAGGGTACTGGCGATGTGTGCGTTATAGGTTTCCTTCATAAAATTATTCTTCATCGCTTCCTTCGCCCCTTTCAAGGTATAGCCCTTAGTTTTGGTAAGATAATGAATGGTCTTGATGAGATCAATATCCTGACGAGAATAATAACGCTCACCCTTCTTGTTTTTGAAGGGCTTGATTTCAGAAAATTCTTTTTCCCAGTAACGCAATGTAGCCGGGGTAAGGTCAAACATTTTGGACGTATCTCCAATGCTGAAATAACTGCGTTCGATGTCTTCTTCCATACTTATTCCTCATCGCGGGCGGCAGCCCTTCTATTGTCTTTTTCTTTAATACTTTCGCGTTTATCGTACATTTTTTTACCACGGGCAAGGGAAATATCCAACTTGGCATACCCTTTTTCATTAATCCAAAGCAAGGTTGGAATAATGGTCGTGCCACGGTCGTTGAGCTTGCTCATCAATTTTTTGATTTCCTTCTTATTCAGCAATAATTTACGGTCGCGCTTGGGCTCGTGGTTATTGTAACTGCCGTGCGTATATTCGCTGATGTGCATATTGTGAACCCATAACTCACCATTGACAAATGAGCAATAACTGTCGGTGAGGTTCGCCTTGCCCGCACGAATGGATTTGATTTCCGTGCCACACAAGACAAGACCTGCCGAAAAAGAGGTTAGCAGATAATATTCAAATTCTGCTTTTCTATTCTTGATAGCGATTTGAGAAACTGTTTTTTCCTTTGCCATTAATACAATAAATATTGGCTGCAAATTTACATTAAAAAATTGATTATTTTTGCAAAAATTTTGATATGATAAAGTTATTAGCATTAGGTTTCTTGAAATTCGGCATTTCCGACTTGGTGGACATACTATTGATTGCCATCCTGCTCTATTGGCTTTACCGCATTTTAAGAGGAACGGGAGCCATCAAGATATTTTGGGGAATTTTTATTGTCTTCTTGATTTGGAGTATCGCCAGATTCTTTCATTTGACTATGTTTGCCGGACTGCTCGGTAAGATTTTCAGCGTGGGTTTGATAGCCCTCATCGTCATTTACCAGCCCGAAATACGGAAATTTTTAACCTATATCGGCAACACGCGATTTACCAAGTTTTTCGAAAACCGAAGAAATCGAAAATTAAGTTCCGAGGATTACGCTGAAGATATTGACTCCATTGTACGGGCCTGCAAACGAATGGCCAGTTCAAAAACCGGAGCGCTGATTATTATTGCCCGTTCCACTCCCTTGTATGATTATCTTCAAACAGGAGAAAGAATTGATTCGCTGATTTCTCGTGAATTATTAGAAAACATCTTTTTCAAGAACAGTCCCTTACACGATGGCGCGGTCATCATTAAAGATCATCGTATCGCGGCGGCACGCTGCATTTTGCCGGTGACCAAAAGAGACGACCTTCCCACCGACCTGGGCCTGCGTCACCGCTCCGCCATCGGCGCCACCCAGCTAACCGACGCCCTCGCTATCGTGGTTTCGGAACAAACCGGTCAAATCTCGCTTTGCAAACAAGGCATTATTTCCCGTGACGTTTCTCCAACGGTGCTGAATCAAATGCTCAACGAAGAGTTAAAACAATAGATACATCACACTTAATTTTATCATACATTTAGTAGCAATATGAATTTTCTCGCCTATATTACTTGGAAAGTCAATCCCGTGGCAATCAGTCTCGGATCAGTTGAAGTTAGATGGTACGGATTGTTGTTGGCCTTGGGCTTTTTCTTTTCTTACCTTATCTTAAGCAAAATTTTCAAGACGGAGCATATTTCTCAACAGCTATGCGATAAATTATCCATTTGGACGGTGGTTTGGACTATCGTTGGATTACGCCTGGGACATTTTTTGTTTTATGAGCCGGAATATTTTACCAGTTTAGAAGGAATTTTGGAAATTCTCCTACCTTTCCACGACGGACATTTCGTGGGATATCAAGGTTTGGCAAGTCACGGCGGCGTCATTGGCATTGTCGCGTTTTTGATTTATTTTGCATGGAAGTATAAAATGAACGTGCTTTGGCTAACCGACCGCTTAGCCATTTGCATTCCCATTGCCGCCGGAATGGTGAGAATCGGCAATCTGATGAATCACGAAATCGTGGGAAGCATAACCAACGTTCCCTGGGCTTTTGACTTTATTTATGGCGGCCCCGGCATCGCCGGCACTTTCCGCCACCCCGCACAACTATACGAATCTATCGTCTATTTACTGCTGTTTGCGGCATTCGTCATTTATTACTTCAAATTCGCAAAAGGAAAAGTCCCGGCAGGCAGAACCACCGGATTGATTTTCTTCGTCATCTTCACGGCCCGCTTCATTATTGAATTCTTCAAGGAAGTACAAGTGGAGAAAGAAATGGGTATGACCTTGGACATCGGCCAAAAATTGAGCATTCCCATCTTAATTATTGGTCTGATTTTATTAATTTACTCTATCGTGAAACGAGACAATATCCCAGTTTACAAAGAAATAGATTGGCAAAAACCGGAATCAAATTCAACCAAAAAATAATTTAATGTTGCTCAATTTCAAGGGAAAGTTATTTTCATTGGACAAACCACTGATTATGGGAATCTTAAATTGCACAGAAGATTCCTTTTATGATGGTGGACAGTATATTTCCGAACAGAAAATTATTGATCGAGCAACCCAGATATTGGAAGAAGGTGCCAACTTAATTGATATCGGTGCCGTTTCCACCCGCCCCGGAGCCACCGACATTCCTGAAGAAGTGGAAAAAGGACGCATCAAAAAGTCAATAAACCTCATCCTCAAGCATTTTCCCCAAGCTCTCATTTCCGTTGATACCTGGCGAGCTTCCGTAGCCCAATTAGCCATTGACGAAGGAGCGGCAATGATTAACGACATTTCCGGCGGCACTTTCGACGACGCAATGATTCCCTTCATTGCACAAGCCAAAGTTCCCTATTGCTTGATGCACTGTCCCGAAAAACCAGCAGTTATGCAGCAAAACATCCAATATGAAAACCTTATCGGTGACATACTTAGATTTTTTGCCAAACAAATAGCACAACTCAAAACACAAGGCTGCAACGACATCATCATTGACCCGGGATTCGGTTTCGGCAAAACCTTGGAACAAAATTATTTTTTAATGCAAAATCTAAATGCATTCCATACGTTGAATTTGCCTATCCTGGTGGGTATTTCTCGCAAATCAATGATATACAAATTGTTGGAAACCAATCCGCAAGAAGCGCTCAACGGCACCACCGTCCTCAACACAGTGGCTTTACTCAAAGGTGCGAAAATTTTACGCGTACACGATGTGAAAGAAGCCGTGGAATGCGTGAAAATTTTGGATTATTTTCTAACAGGTTCTGAAATTTAATAATAAGAAGAACAAATTCATCAGTTATAAATTCCGATTAATTTTATACTTTTGCAAAAAAATCTATGTCAGAACTAGTAAAAAATAAAATTGAATATATGCTGATTATAGTGCAAATGTTTGCTGATAAATATCAAATCAGTAATCGTTTGGCATATCAATATCTTTGCAATTACAAAGGTACAGAATTATTAGAAAAACAGTATAACACTTTCCACACTCTTTCTTACGATGATGTTATTGATGATGTGGCTGCTTTTTGTCATAATAATGGAGGATATTTGTTATGATACTGCATCACGGTTCTAATGTTGTAGTCAAAAACATCGATTTATCCAAATCCAAACCATTTAAAGATTTTGGCAAAGCCTTTTATTTATCAGAAAATATAGAACAGGCAAAAGAAATGGGTAAGTCAAAAGTTGCTTTGTTTGGTGGAAATATTATTGTTTCTTCTTTTCAATTTGATGAATCTATACTTGAAAGTCAAAAATTGAATATCAAAATTTTTAATGAGTATAATGAAGAATGGGCCGACTTCATATTCCATAATCGAGACAAAAAAAATGAGGAATTTAGTCATAACTATGACATTGTCTATGGGCCCATTGCCAATGACAACATAGGAAATCAAATATTTAGGTATAAAGAAGGGTATATCTCTTTCGAGGATTTTATTCATAATTTAAAATACAAAGAAGGTGCTACTTTTCAGTATGCTTTTTGTACTGAACTTGCTATTTCAAAATTGAAAAGAGTATGAATGTAACGCAAAAAGATTTTGATTTCATGAAATTATGCATGACACGAGAATTGGTGATCCTTCTGATGGAAGAAAAGGGATATACCATGCAACAAGCTCTTGAAATATTATATAATTCCTGGACTTACGAAAAACTGTCCAACCCCGAATCGGGATTATTTTTCCAAAGTCCAAGATATGTATTTTCCTTCTTGGAAAATGAAATTTAACTTGGAAGAATCCCGTTAATAATAATTGATGATGAAAAAAACACTACTCCTTTTAATCATTTTACTACTGACCATTGCTACCAACGCACAAGAACCAGCTGGTTATTATAGCGCTGCCAACGGAAAAAAAGGGCACGCCTTACGCGTGGCTCTTTACCAAATCATCAAAAACCATACTTCCATTACCTACAACCAATTGTGGGATGCGTTTGAACAAACCGACAAAAAAAACAACGGAAAAGTTTGGGATATTTACTCTGACATTCCCAACGGCACCGCCCCCTACGAATTTACTTTTGGAACAAATAAATGCGGAAATTACAACTCCGAAGGCGACTGCTACAACCGCGAACACAGTGTTCCTCAAAGCTGGTTTGGCGAACAAATGCCTATGAAATCCGATCTGTTTCACCTGTACCCTACCGATGGATGGGTAAACAACAAGAGGGGAAATCTCCCGTATGGTGAAGTGGGCAATGCCTCCTGGACCAGCCAAAACGGATCTAAAGTGGGCACTTGCACCACTTCCGGCTATTCCAATACCGTTTTCGAGCCCATCGATGCTTACAAAGGAGACCTTGCCCGATCCTACTTTTATATGTGTACACGATATATGGATAAGGATTTTGACCAGGCAAGTCCATCAATGTTTACCGACGGAAACTTAAAACCTTGGGTGCTCGCTATGCTTATCCGCTGGCACAACGACGATCCTGTAAGTCAAAAAGAGCGCGACAGAAATAATGCGGTTTATGCCATTCAGCATAACCGTAATCCTTTTATCGACTATCCTGAATTGGTGGGAAAAATTTTTGGAGCCGATTCCGTCAACGCCTTTCATTATGGAAGCAACATCGCGGAAAATAGTATGCCGCAAATTGCCGTTTTTCCTAATCCTGCCCACGATTTTATTCATATTCAATATGAAGGATCAAACAACTCCAATATGGAATTTTACGATGTAATGGGAAAAAAAGTCCTTTCCGTCACGACAGAAAATACGCTTTCCGAAGGAGGTTTGATAATCAATGTTTCTTCCTTGTCTTCAGGATTATATATTTTAAAAATATCTGATAATCAGAATTTTATCATCAGCAGAAAAATCATTATTCAATAATATGGCATTCTTGACATTAACCAAGCGTTTTACCTTTGAAATGGCACATTTACTGCCCCATTATGAAGGATTATGCAAAAATATCCATGGCCATTCCTACAAACTGGACGTTACGCTCTCTGGCGAGCCCAACCACGACAAAGGCACTCATTCAGAAGGAATGATCATAGACTTCAAAGAATTTAAACAGATTATCAATCAATCCGTCATTGATATCGTTGACCATTCCTTGGTTCTAAATCGCCAAACAGATGAAATCCTCATCAATTTTATGCAAAAGCAAAACTTGAAACTTTTTTTGGTTGATTACAGACCTACCACTGAAAATTTCCTGCTTGATTTTGCCAATAAAATACAGGGGCAACTGCCCAGCGGCATTACCCTATATCAACTTAGACTACAAGAAACGGAAGGAAGTTTAGCCGAATGGCACAACTCATCCAAATAAATTGCCAAATATACAATGAAACATTCCTTATTGTTTTTGTGTGCTTTTGGGGTACTCTCTTTCTATGCGACAGCACAGACGGAAACCATCAGAATGATGCACTACAATCTTTTATATTACACGGAACACGCCATTGGCTGTAATCAAACCAACAACAATCTGAACACCAAAGACGCGGCTTTGCAAACCATCATAGAATATGTAATGCCGGATGTATTGGTGGTCAACGAATTAGGAAGCAACGTGAGCTATGCCGACAGAATTGTCAATAATGTGTTGAACACCAACGGCAGAACCTATTTCAATCACGGTCCGTTGACCAACTATTCGGGAGGCGACATTGCCAATATGTTGTTTTACAACACTGAAAAGTTATCCCTGCACAGCCATTTTTACATTACGACCGTCAATCGCGACATTAATGGCTACACAATGTATTACAACACCCCCAATTTAGCCGCTGGCGATACTATTTTCACCACTTTCCTACTGGCTCATCTCAAAGCCGGAACAGGTTCTGACAACGAACAAAAGCGATACAGCCAAGTCGTACAGTTGATGGCAAAATTAGAAAGCATTGGAACCTACGGAAATTATTGTTTTTCTGGTGATTTCAATTTTTATGAAGCTGCGGAGGACGGCTATCAATATTTAATTAATTATCCTAACAGTCTATATAAATTCTACGATCCCATCAATCAAGCGGGAAAATGGAACAACAATAGTGCCTATCGTTCCATCCATACGCAATCGACACATAGTGACAACAACGGCTGTGCCTCGTCGGGAGGACTGGACGACCGCTTTGACTTTATCCTCGTGTCACCGCCCGTATATTATGGCAGCCGCAAAGTCAAATGCGTTTGCGACTCTTACCACGCCGTGGGCAACGACGGAAACCATTTTAACAAAAGTATCAATGAAGGAGATAACCAGGACGTTCCCGCTTACGTGGCCAATGCGCTTTATACGATGTCTGACCATCTGCCCTTGGTAATGGATTTAGAAATAGACATTACTCCAACTTCCATCAACGAATACCCCGTTGATTTCGGTGTACAAGTCGTCAATCCCGTTCAAAACGCATTGAAGATCAACTTACAATCGCCAAACAGCCAAGTATTTCAAGTAGAATTATACTCTATGGAAGGCAAACTGTTGCGACAAGACACCTATCCTGCTCAAGAAGGAGAAACGAATATCGCTATGGATTTCCCCTACGCCAGCGGCTTGTACCTCTTGAAAGTCAGCGATGCCGGTCAACGAAACCTCGTAAAAAAACTCATCAAATATTGATTACAAATAAAGGATAGCCGTAATTTTTTCATCCATAAACTCCCCTCCCGGATATCTGGCGGTATAATCCAAATTTAACCATATCTGCTTTTGATTATCAGTATGATAATGGATTCTCTTACCTTCTGATTCGTTTTTGAACATCACCTGTTTGATAATATAATTGACGTCTTCCAAATTATGATTATCGCCAATTAGGATTTCAGGATAAACGTGCTCGCTGGTATGGACTAGGCGCATCGTACCGCCAATAGACATTATTGCGGCGGCCATCATAATGGAATGATCGTCGCAATCGCCAGAAAAATCCTGCAAATTGTCGCTGGCCTTCACCAAATATTCCTGTCCTTTGGGGTCGTTGACATAATTCCATCGATAATTAACATCCCTGAATACGGCAAAGCACTGGACTAAACGACGATATTCGTGATATTCGGTAATGATTTTCTTCAAACTATCATCGGTAATAAGCGAAACGGCATAATTTCTAACATCCGGATTATAATAATCCACGGCTTCTATATATTTGATTTTATAAGGAAAAGGACGAAGATTGGAAGGTGTGGTATCCGCTTCGGGAGCCACGAAGATACCATAGACCATTCCCTTATAATTTTTATAGGCGATTTCAAAACCATAGCCATTGGAAATGGAACCGTAAGTTAAAAAACCGACCAGGGCCGCATATAGAACCAAGACAACGATTTTGTATTTTCGCAGGACAAACTCAGCCAAAAGGACTATCGCGATAAAGATTAATATTCGATCCAATTTGAAAGGAAGTCCCGCTTCAGGAATAAATTGGAAAGCCACAAAAACAAGTGGAAATATCAAAATATACGCTAATATTCTGAAAATCAGTTGTGTTATCCTATTATCTTTCCCGTCCATAAAAAAACTTCATTAAGTATGCTTTTCAGCTTGCAAATTTACGTAAAAATCGTTATTTTTGCCAATGCTTAATAAGCAATTGAAAAAAAAGATAAAAAACTTACAATTAGCAAATTATGGGAGGTTTTTTTGGAGTTGCATCAAAAAAGGCATGCGTTGACGACCTTTTTTATGGCATTGATTATCATTCACACCTCGGTGCAAAACGTGCCGGTATGGCTACCATAGAAAACAACAATTTCTATCGTTCAATTCACAACATTGAAAACACCTATTTCCGGACTAAATTCAGCGACGGACTAGGAAAATTTAAGGGGAATAACGGTATTGGCGTCATCAGCGACACGGATGCGCAACCTATCGTCGTCAATTCACACTTAGGCCGTTTTGCCATTGTGACAGTTGGAAAAATCAACAACCTTGCCGAATTGGAAAAGGATTGTCTTGCCCGAAACCAGCAATTTACAGAATTGAGTTCCGGCAACACCAATCCCACCGAATTGGTGGCCCTGCTCATCACCCAAGGAAATTCTTTTGTTGATGGCATCCAGAATGTATTCAGGAAAGTCCAGGGTTCTTGCACGATGCTCATTCTCACCAATGATGGTTTGATTATCGCCCGCGACTTTTTGGGACGCACGCCCGCCGTAATCGGCAAAAACAGTGACAGTTATGCCGTGGCATTTGAAAGCCACAGCTTCAACAACCTATCTTTCGACATCGAGCATTTCGTAGGACCCGGCGAAATTGTCCAAATCACCGCCGACGGATTCAAGCAACTGCTTCCGCCGAACGAAAAAATGCAGATTTGTTCTTTCTTGTGGGTTTATTATGGTTTCCCGGCATCGGAATACGAAGGAATAAACATCGAAAATATGCGCTACCAAGGCGGCTACGTAATGGGGAAAGAAGACGACATTGAAGCCGACTTCGTTTCCGCCATTCCAGACTCGGGTATTGGAATGGCCCTGGGTTACGCAACCGGCAAAGGCATTCCTTACCAAAGGGGAATCGTCAAATATACGCCAACCTGGTCCAGAAGTTTTATGCCGGTCAACCAGGAAACCAGAGAACACGTGGCCAAAATGAAACTGCTGCCCAATAAGGGTATTTTGCAAGGCAAACGTGCTGTTTTCTGTGACGACTCCATCGTTCGCGGTACGCAATTGCGCGACAATGTGCGAAAATTATATGAATATGGCGCTACCGAAGTCCACATCCGAGTCAGTTGCCCGCCTTTGCTCTACGGTTGCAAATTCATCAATTTCTCCGCTTCCAAATCCGAAATGGAACTGATTACCCGCCAAGTCATCCAAGAATTGGAAGGCGACAGCAAGAAAAACCTGCATCGCTATATGGACGACAGTACGCAAGAATACGCCAATATGGTGGAAATGATTCGCAAACACTTAGGAGTTGACACATTGAAATTCAACAAATTAAGTACCATTGCGAAAGCCATTGGATTACCAAAAGACAGATTGTGCACCTACTGCTTCGACGGAGTGGACTTAAAATAGAACATTTTTGAAGCCAATAACGCGGGATTTTGGCACGAAATAAAAAAATTCCTCCGAAAACAATGAAATGAGTCAGTCCTAAAATTACGACGATTCAATTTGATCTAACAATAAAATACTGAAAATAAGCATCTTAAAAAGAGAAAAAAAATTTCAAGAAAAGTATTGCATAAAAAGAAAAAGTTGTATCTTTGCAATCTCAAAACAAACAAAGGTTCGGTAGTTCAGTTTGGTTTAGAATGCCTGCCTGTCACGCAGGAGGTCGCGAGTTCGAGCCTCGTCCGAACCGCTCGCAAGAAAGCTTGGTAATATTTGCCAAGCTTTCTTTTTTTATGCCTTTTTATTTGTATCTTTGCTTCGGAAAAATTCCACCATCATCAATTAAAGTTTCTGTCAATTATGAAGGCTTTCCCACATTTCAAAATAAATATCGGTCTTAACATCGTTTCTAAGCGAAGCGACGGATTTCACGAATTACAGACAGTCTTCTATCCCGTTGATACAATCCGCGACGAACTTGACATAAACCGTATTGAAAAAGGCGTGAGTTTGGAAGTTCGGGGCGTTGAGAACCTGTGCCCTATGGAAGAAAACTTATGCATTAAGGCTTTTCGACTTTTGCAGCAGCATTTCTCCATTGACGGCGTGAACGTGGTGCTGACCAAAAATATTCCTTTCGGTGCCGGTTTGGGCGGTGGTTCCGCCGATGCCGCCGTGGCACTCAAAATGTACAACGAACTATTTGATCTCAAACTCTCCAAATCGGAATTGCTGGAATTGGCAGCGAAATTGGGCAGCGATACGGCATTCTTCATTGAAGACCAAGCCGTTTACGCCACCGGAAGAGGCGAATTGATGCAACCTGTCCCTTTGGATTTGTCTAACTACCGCATCCAAATCGTCAAACCCGACTTCGGCATTTCTACTAAAGAGGCGTATGCCGGAATAACGCCAAAAATGCCCACGTATAGTCTTGAACAATGGATTTGCCGACCAGTGGAAGAATGGAAAAACATTATTGTGAATGATTTTGAAGTCTCTCTGTTTCTGAAATATCCCGAATTACAGAAAATCAAAGAACAGTTGTATGCCGATGGTGCCGTTTATGCTTCCATGTCCGGAAGTGGTTCGGCAATGTTTGGCATTTTTAAAAAATAATCCTCCCTTTTCTTGATAAAAAAGATTGAAATTATCCCTTCCCGTCTTGTAAAGAGATTCCGACTTATGCTTCGTCGGAATGGCAGTGAGTCATTGGGCAAAAAGTGGCGGGGATGAAAAGCGACTGCAATATGGTTCGGACACGATATCGCCACAAACACCTCAACAAGATTAAACGGAATAATTCCGAAAAAAATGTTGATACACTTACAAATGTTGTGATAATATTTATATATTTGTATTTTAAATGTACGTTGAAAAAAATTATCATAACATATTAACCATCAATAAATTAAAAATCTTATGAAAAAAGTTTTATCTTTACTTTTCGTATTTTGCGTTATGATTTTAGCGCTAAATGCCCAAACGCAAGTTCCTATACTGCAGGAAAACTTTGCAGCTTCTACCCTTCCCGAAGGTTGGACTGCCATTGACGCTGACGGCGATGGCCATAATTGGATGGTCAATCCTGAGGGCTATCTAGGAAGCAGTTGTGCCACTTCCTTATCCAGTGTAGATGACGAAGATGGAATTAGCCAACAATTATCCGCCAACGACTGGTTGGTTACCCCTGCTTTGACACTGTCAGGTACGAGTACTTTAACGTTCCAACTTAGTTCCAACTATGGTTGGCCTATGAGTTATGCTGTATGCGTATCTACCACTTCCGCCACCGACTTGACTTCCTTTACTGAAATATCTGCTGATAACCAATTTTGGAATTCATCTTGGCCTACCTTGACCGTTGATCTTTCCGAATATGATGGCAACACGGTCTATATCGCATTCCGACACAAGACCGATGAAGGAGTTGCTCTCAACCTCACCAACGTAACCGTAACGACAAGTTTGGCTGCTCCTTATATTTCTGCCACACCAACAACTATCGACTTTGGAACCGTTACCGCCAATACAAGTTCTGTCATTAGAACGGTTACCGTAGAAGCCACCAATTTGCCTTCTGCTATTATCGCCACTGTAAACAATCCTTTTGAAATTTCCATTGATGGACAAAATTTCGCTTCTAACCAATTTATGATGCCCAACGGTGGTGAACTCTTCGTTAGATGCTATCCTACCGAAGCCGGCAATTTCACCGGCACATTGGATTTGGCCTGCGGCACCACGAGTTTCCAAGTCGCCTTGCATGCCCACGGTGTTTCTTGCGTTTCCCTCTCAAACTTGCTCGTAAGTCAAATTTCCGGCACTTCGGCCTATTTAACTTGGACAACAGTCGATGCCACACCGGATGCCGAAATCTATAATATTGAATACGCCGCCCAAGGCACCACCACTTGGACACATCTCACTACTCCAACATTATCCTACCTTCTTTCCGACCTACAACCTCAAACCACTTACAATGTGAGAGTATTTTCTACCTGCTCGGAAGGCAATAGCGACACGCTTTCCACCACATTTACCACCAACTGTTTGATAGGCGGAAATGTAACGATTGGAACAGGAGATATGAGTTCTCGTATAGTTCCCGCTGACGCACATTTTAACTACAGTTATTCTGAACAACTTTTCCTGGCCAGTGAATTAAATGGTGCTCGCGAACTTAACTCCGTCACGATGGAAATGGCACACCTCAGCTTGCAAAGAAGTTATTCCATCTATTTGGTACATACTTCCGCCACCGACCTCCTCAATTATTCTGTATCATTGGACAATGCTCAATTGGTATTCAGTAATATTGAAAATCCAAATCTTGTAATGGGTGCCAATACTTTTGTATTTACCACTCCTTTTGCCTACAATGGTACCGATAACCTGTTGATGATTACCATTGACAATAGTGGTTCCTATACTGATAACAACCTCTGGAAAACGCATTATGGTCCAAACAACTGCTCAAAATACGATGGACGTGACAATCAACCCTACGATATTTCATCATTAACAGGAACTGCCAACTTGACCAATTTGCGTAACAACGTGGTTTTCGGTTCCGAATGCGACAACACACCATCTTGCGTGGCTCCAAATGCCGTAGTTTCCAATGTTACCGATGAATCCATTAGTATCAACTGGGTTCCGGGATACCAAGAAACTTCTTGGAAAATCGAATATAAGGAAATCAATGCCACGGATTGGATCAACCTTGGCAACAATATCACTGAAACCAATTATACCATCTCTAACTTATTGGACAATACCACTTATCTAATTCATATTTTCTCTAATTGCGGTTCCGAACTCAGCAATCCTACCACATTGACCGTAACAACAGAATGTGCGGCTATTACTCTGCCTCTCACGGAAAATTTTGAAAACATTGACGATCAAGCCGGTTGTCCTGCATGCTGGACAAAAGGAGGCAACCACGAATATATAGATTATCCACGTATTTCCGGCTCTGGCCATTCAGGAAACCAATCTATGGAGTTTTATGCCACTCCTACTTCTTACTCCTACCTGGCATTACCCAAATTAAACAATGAATATGCTGCGAATAACTTGATGATTTCTTTCTATGCCTACTCTTCTGATACCGAAAACAGCATTGAAGTGGGTGTAATGACCAATCCTCAGGATTATGACAGCTTTACTACCATTCAGTCTTATTCCGTTAGCGAAGAATCAGCTTGGGTACTTGCTGAAATGATGACCTCTTCTTATACGGGCGATGGTCGTTACCTTGCTTTCAGAATGCCTGCCGGCTCATACAATAGTATGAATATTGATGATATCCGTATTGAAGAAATTCCTTCCTGCTTACACGTAACTGACTTACAAGCCAGCAATATCACGACAAGCGAAGCAGAAATCAGTTGGAATCCCGGCAATACCGAAGAAGCTTGGGCTTATCTGTATGGCATTAGCGGTTCGGTAAATCCGGAAAGTGATCCGTATACTTCCGTAAGCACCACATCTATTTCATTAAGCAATTTGACAGCCAATTCATTATACGAAGTATATGTAAAAGCCAACTGCGGAAATGAAGACTATAGTGCCGCACAGATGATTTCTTTTAGAACAGATTGCGCACCAATGACAGAACTTCCATTCAATGAAAACTTTGACAGCTATCCAGGCATAACTTATTGGGCTGAAGAAAATAACTTGCCCAATTGTTGGTCATACTTGAATACCGGTGTTGACGGAAATATTTATCCTGTTATCAAAAACAATGCCGAGACAGCCGCTTCTGGAACAAACAGCGTGGAATTTTACACTTTCACTGATGAATCCGGCTATTCTAATTACGGTGATCAGATTGCCATTTTGCCAGAAATCGACATCACTGCATTGCCAATAAGTAATCTTGTACTTAATTTAGACGTTAGAGCCGCCAATGAAAACGCTACTTTCAACTTGACCGTAGGCGTGATGTCAGACCCGACAGACATTACCAGTTTTACCGCTGTACAAACCCTTACTTCAACTTCAACTACATACACCAATTATGATGTTGACTTCTCTGATTTTGCTGGTAACGGCAATTATATTGCTCTTGCCGCATTCCTTCCCAGCAACAATTCAAATTCAGGTTATATCGATAATATTAAAATCGAAACTGCCAATACTTGTCCTCGTCCAATGCAAGTAACCGCCACTACAATGGATGCAACATCAGTTAGCATTTCTTGTACTACCCCAGAAGAAGTTTCTTCCTGGTCTATTGAATATGGTCCAAGCGGATTCACTTTGGGTGACGGAACTTCTGTTCCTGCAGACGAAATGCCATTCACCGTTACTGGTCTAACTCCAAGTACAACTTACGATTTCTATGTAAAATCTGTTTGCGGTGCCAGCGAAGAAAGCAACTTCAGCTCAGTAGCTTCAGCCACTACTTTGCAAATTCCTTCTACAACTCCTTATTTCACCGACTTTAGTAATGCCGCTGAAAACGCTAATTGGGATCTTGTAAATGGTGATCGCACCAATCAATGGTATATCGGACAACCTGCTTCTTATAATAAATCCTTATTATACATTTCCAATAATAATGGCGTGAACGCTTCTTACTCTTTCAACAAAGTATCTACTGTTTGGGCATACCGTGATATCACATTTGGTGATGACGCCGCCGAATTTAACTTAAGTTTCAAGTGGTTGGCTATGGGTGAAAATTACCACGACTATTTGTCAGTTTATATTGGCGATCCTATGAATGTTGTGGCAACAGACTGGTTTGATCCTTCTTCAGTGACTGGCTTGCAGCTTTTGGCTTCCGATTTGAATCTCCACAATACTTGGCAACATTACACTGCCCCTATTAGCAATAGTTTTTCCGGACAAACCAAACGTATCTATTTTATGTGGCAAAATGACAACAGCGACGGTGTAAATCCAGGTGCCGTTATTGATTCCATTAGAATTACAGAAGCCACCTGTGCTTCACCCAATACAATTACGGTAAGTAATATTACGGATGTCTCTGCCCTTCTTGCCTTCACTCCAGCTGCCGGAACCAGCAACTGGCAATATGTCATCAGCACCACTCCTATTTCTCCGGAACAAGGCACAATTCAGAATATAAGTACAAGTGCTATTACTCTGAACAACCTTACACCTACAACAACTTATTATGTATATGTAAGAACCAATTGTGGAAATGGTGACTTCTCTGCTTGGAGCAATGCCGTAGTATTTACCACTGAGGCACATGTCGATCCTCAAACTTGTGATGCTCCTGTCAACCTGAATATTTTCAACATTTCCCAACATTCTGCCACCGCTACTTGGAACGCAAACGAATATGCCGTTTCTTGGTCTGTTGAATTCAAAGCCCAAAGCGAAGGTCAATGGCAAATTGCCACTGCTACTCAACCTTCTTTCTCATTCCAGGGCTTAACGGCTAATACTACTTATAATGTCCGCATTAAAACCATCTGCGAAAACGGCGAAAGCGACTACGCTACTACAGAATTTACCACTCTCAACGAAGTAGGTATCGACAATGTTGAATTAGCCAATGGATTAAGCTTAATGCCAAATCCTGCCGATAAATACATTGAATTGACCATCCAGAACAATATCAATGTAAAGGAAGTATCCATCTACAATGCTTTCGGTCAAATGATTCAACTGGTTCAATTAACCGACAATCATGCACGTATTGATTTGAACAATTTTGCCAGCGGTATGTACTTCGTTAAAGTTACCGGTGAAAACGCTATCGTAACGAAGAAATTCATCAAGAAATAATTCCACTTCCAATTTTTTCGCAACGGGGCAATCCAAACAGATTGCCCCGTTTTTTATGGAAAACAGTTAATACACCCATTAGATTTTTTTGTACTTTTGTAGTTCGTACTATTTCAACTATGCATAAATTCAAAATTGCTTTTTGTTGGCTCATCATCGGGCTTCACTTCATATCAATTTCTGCTCAAGATAGCATTAAAAATGTTATTTTAATGATTCCTGACGGTTGTTCAACGGCCCTACTATCATCCACCCGACTATACCAACAATATTATAATATGGAGCAATCCCATTTGGCCATTGATCCTTTTCTATGTGGAATGGTACTCACCCATTCTTCCGACGCTCCTATCGGTGATTCGGCGCCAACCAGTTCCTGCTATGTCACTGGACAACCAAGCCAGACGGGTTTTATATCCACTTACCCTCAAAAAACCAATCACGACCTATTTCCCATTGACGCCAACAAGGCCTTCCAACCTTTAGCCACCATTTTGGAAGCAGCACGCATATTGAAACACAAAGCCACGGGATTGGTTTTCACCTGTGAATTTCCCCAAGCCACTCCAGCCGACTGTGCCACCCATAGTTATTCTCGCAAAAACTATTCTTCTATTGCAAGACAAATGGTTAACAATCAAGTAGATATAGTCATTGGAGGCGGTGTGAAATATCTTTCAGACAATATGGTTGATGAATTACAACAAAGGCATTATCAGGTTTTTCGCAATGACTACGCCGGTATGCGGGCTTGCTCTTCGGATAAAATGTGGGCTTTATTTGGTTCTACCACTATGCAATTCGACCTTGATCGCGACACAACCGCCGAACCTTCCTTAGCCGAAATGACCGCCAAGGCCATATCAAGTCTATCTAAGCGGCCTGAAGGTTTCTTTTTAATGGTTGAAGGCAGCTTAATTGATCCCGCGGCACACAATAATGACATCAAAACAGCCATTACGGAATTTCTGGCCTTTAATAAAGCCGTTGAAGTAGCCATCAATTTTGCGCGACAAGATGGACAAACCGTGGTTTTGATTCTTCCCGATCACGGCTGCGGTGGCATCAATATCGGCAATCGCAAAAGTAATCACGGCTACGATAAGCTATCTTTGGAGCAAATCATCAAACCTGTTGATAAATTTCTGATTTCCACCAGTAAAATGGCTGATTTGATTAAAAATGAAAAACCGGAAAACCTAGCTCCTCTTTTTCAAAAATACTATGATGTTCAATTATCGGCATTGCAATTGGAAGCTATTTGCAATGCCTCCAATTATCACGCTTCTCCTATTGAACGAAAGTCTCGTAAAGGTCCCAATTTAACCCGTACAATTGCACAACTCCTTTATGATAGCACCTATTTTAGCACGACCACGTATGGTCATACCGGAGAAGACGTGTTTCTGGCCTGCTATCATCCTCAAAACGACATTCCATTGGGAGCCATAACCAATATCGAAGTTAATCAATATCTATGCAAACAACTTGGTATTGATGGACAGTTACCTCAACTCACAGAAGAAATCTTTACTCCACATCAAACTCTATTCAACGATGCCCAATCCATTACCATCGACAGTTTAGGAAACGAACAATATCGATTAACGGTGAAATACAAAAAACATACTTTGATTGCCGAAAGTGACGCCAATTATCTTTTCATAGACAAACAACGGATTGATTTAGAGTCAGTTATTGTTTATATGAAAAAAAATGACACTTTCTATCTTCCTAAGAAAGTCAAAAATGAAAAATAATACATAACTTTGCAGTGTCGTTTACTTTTGGATTTTTGTTTAACGGTCTTCGCAAGATTCAGAGGAACGGCGTGGAAAGTAAAAATAAAAGTCTTCTAAAGATTCAAATACAAAAATTATGAAACAAAATTCTATTTTTTTAGTGCTCCTGTTGGTGATGGGATACGCCAACGCACAGTATGAATCCTTTTTTGGCCGGCAGACTTGGTCGTATGACGTTGTAGAGTCAATAATCTGTTACACATACGGATACAATCCAAACTTGCTGGGATGTAGTGCCACATGGACTTATTCTTTTGACAAAAGCAGAACAGTTACCGTAAATGACACGGTATATTATAGAACTCCAAGCCCTTCAGAAGATTGGGATATTTGGCCGGGTCGTACTGTTTATTTGCGGGAAGACAGCGTTAATGGAAGGCTGTTCGGCCGCTATGAAGTTGATGATTATGAAAAAGAATATCTGATTTGTGACCTTTCGCTGTCAGTAGGTGATACGTTTACTTTGCAGTCGAATAGTAACAAATTATATTGGTTCCTTGGTGATTTAGGATCCGAAAAGCTTATGCGTGTGGATTCTATTACTTATCCTTCTGGAAAGAAAATTATTTATCTGACCGTGTTAAATGACCACGATTCTTTTTTTGGTGCTGCACATCGCTTCAACGTCAGCTATCGTTTCATGGAAGGTGTCGGTCCTATGTTGGGAATATTTCCTCACGAAAGAAACGATGTATCATCGGGATTTTTGTTGTGCATGCACAAGGATGAGGAATTGTTTTATATGACGCACGAGGATTTGGGGTGTTATCAGCATGGTTCAGGAATTTCTAATTATTCATCGGCTGATGTCCATATCTATCCCAATCCCACGTCACAAGACGTCACTATAGAGTTTGCCACGGAAAATGAGGTTTCCGGAACCGTCATTATTCGGGATATAGTGGGAAGAGTGTGCAAGCAGGCGTTTGTGAGTTCGAACCATAGCAAAATCTCTGTTGCCGACCTGCCTTCAGGGATTTACATTCTGACCTTTGCAGATGAAAATATGAAAAAGTTCACCCAAAAAATCGTTAAATATTGAAAAGAAAAATAGTTTTTGCGTTATTTTTGTTGCCAACAGTCGTTTTGGCACAATCTCATAGTTGGGATGGAAAATCAATATCGCCCAATGCTAAAATCAGATGCCTTAACATTTTTGTGAACATCATTTACGATATTCACCCTGATACCAATGTTTTCTATAATAATGAATATTGGCCGATGCTTACCGACACAAATTCGGAAGGTATCAACAATGCCGCCATTCCAACCTACTTGTTAGACTTTATGGACACGGTGTATGTGCCGGGACATTTACACGGAACATGTACACGACTGTACGGGGAATCCTCTTTTGACAGTCTGCAGATTACCGGGGATTTTATGGTGGTAAATATCAGAGAAAGCACCATAACAAGTCGTTATCCTTTTGGGGAAACTGGAATTAGAAATGCTGTTAAAAATTTAATAGCACAATGTGGCTTTAGCACAATATATGGTCATAATCGGATTGCGGATTATGATTATGACCACAACAATGAATTTGACTACGTAAACATGTTGGTCAGGAATATTACCCGGGCATACGGAGGAGACAATCCCGGAAGTGGCTTCAATGGAGCTCCGATTTCACCTATATACATTGACGGGATTTCTTATGAGTGTAAAGAGGGAACTTTCCAGTGCGTGGGGGATGGTGACTTTTATGCGAATCCGACAAGCATTGTCATTCATGAAATCTCACACAGCCTTTTTGGGGGTAACAATTTCCATACTTCCGGCGGCAACCACAGAGGTTCTACGGAGACAATGGCCTTCCTGAATATTCAAGGTGGCTATGGTTTGATGGGAGCAGCCGGTTCAAGTTTGGTGTCATGCAACGGATACGAGCGTTGGCGTATGCACTGGAAGCACCCACAATCTTTCGATTATATTTCTGCCCTTAACAGCATGGGGCTTGTGTCTGTCAATTCGGATATTTCTAAAGAAGACGGCAATCAAACGTTTGTTTTGCGCGATTTTGTCACGTTCGGGGATGCCGTCCGCATCAAACTGCCCTACAAAGACAGTGAGACTTCCTCCAACCAATATATCTGGTTGGAAAACCATCAGATTCGCGACGACAAATTAGACTTCCTGCAATATTCAAATAGTGCAGATAGTGGTTGTCGTCCGCGGGGCAAAGCAGGAATTTATGCCTATTACCAGATAGGTCGCGACATCTTGGAAGGTAATGAGGTTTGGGACAATTACCATCGGGACAATCTCAAAATCATACCGGCAGAAGGCTATTTTGACTACGTGATGGAGGCAGATACCTACAATTTGAACTGTATCAGCTACGATGAACATTTTTACACATTGACACGAACTACCGCTAATTCCTTCTGTGGTGGTCAGGATCAGGAATCGTTGTTCTTTCCGCAAAATACAGACAGCGTATTGAACTTGTCAAGAGAGAGAGCTATGTGGCGTAAAAAGGTCGATGGTGTAAATGAAGATTGGTTATCTTCCATGGGAGATACACTGGATGCTTTTGTCCCTCCTGCCAAAATCAATATGGGTACTAATCCCAGCAGTTGCAATGCCAAAACGTTACATAGTAGAAACCATGAATTAAATGCAGGGAGAATTGACTCTGCAGCCACACATAAAAACACGCAGACCACGTATCTGACAGGCTTGAGTATAGAGATGCTGTGGGTGTCCCGTTCTTCCATAAAGGTCAATATTCGTTGGGATGATTACGACATCGTCAACGATACACGCTGGACTGGTAAAATAGCATTGAAAGACACCGCCATTCTCACTACTCCTTATACCATCACTTTGGCTCAGAACAAGACCGTGGCATTGCCGTATCGTGATGCGGAAACGGGGCTGTTTAGCGGTCGGACTCAATGGAGATGCGAATCCAACTCCTATTTCCGACAAGAGGACAGTACACATGTATATCTGACAGAGAACAGTTCTTTGGTGTTTCAGAATGGCAGTACCTATGAGCAGGCGCAAAATGCGACAATGCATGTGCAGGCGGGGTGTACACTCCATATTCAGAGTGGGGCCAATGCAATATTAAAGGGAACACTGAAAATAGATTCCGGGGCACTCGTAATAGTAAACGGAATCGCGCACTTTGACACTTCTGCCCGATTGATAGTCAATCCGGGAGGAAAACTCCTTGTTGAAGGCGGAAAACTCACTTCAATGGGAACAAATGCCATGTGGCGAGGTGTTGAAGTCTTGGGAAATAGGACGAAACATCAAGTGGCACAGTTTCAAGGAACAGTAGAACTGAAAGACGGCGCAGTCATAGAATTACCAATCCTATGCCATAAATTCCTATGGCATAAAAGTGTCAGAATCGGGAAGAAATTCAAATATGATTTACAGAAACACCTTCAATAAATTGGAAAATGGTATTTTGGTATCGGGAATCAATGGAAATTCAAGGAGTGGATTACAATTTTCAGTCAGAGTGGAAAAGAATATGCGACGAAAATTGTGAAAGAATAATGTATTATGCTGAAAAAGTTAAAAATAAACCACTATAGATTCAACCAATAAGTACCTAAAAACTAGTCAAAATTTTTCTTGTTTTCCGCATTTTTTGTGTGTATATTTTAATTATTGAATAGTCCACACACTTGGACCATTAGACTTAAGCACTTCTTGTGCAGCTTGATTTTGCATTATACTTCCGCCCCAATAATCTAAGTCAAAAGTACTTGGACCGTCAAACCACTGATTAAGATCCATTGTCAGGGTAAGGTATGTGCCCGATTTCGAAACAGTAAAATGGCAAGGAATCGTAACGACAAAGGAGTTGTCTATAAAATTTGTAATTTCTCCTTCTTCATCGTAAATCTGTCCCCGCCCGCTATGCATATTAAACGGTTTGACTTTCCCATCAGCGGCTTTCCATTTACCATTGATTTTCATATAATGGTAGCCGCCGCCCAACACCATAGGCCAATACATATCACATTCCGGAGGATTCACAAAGTGATAATTG
Organism: Bacteroidales bacterium; assembly: GCA_024400755.1. Lineage (GTDB taxonomy): Bacteria > Bacteroidota > Bacteroidia > Bacteroidales > WCHB1-69 > RUG11690. The sequence goes on from JAKSMG010000004.1 coordinate 150,958, forward strand.
GTATTTTGAGCATCTGGAATCCCAAAAGTAAAAGAAACCGCATCATAATCTCCCACGGGAAATGCCTGCACTCCCCAAGCCTTGCTGGTAAAAATCGAATAATCCACATAATGAATCTGATCTGACTTTATCATAGAGCCATCACTCTTGTGGAGACAGACATTGGAAATGAAAAACATAATATCGTTGATTTCATACCGATTGCCTGACGCATTGGTATAAATCTGTTGGTTAGGAACAAATTTGTCTCCCTTCACGCTAAAATTAAAAAACAGGGACAAATCTCCCGTTTGTTCTTTTTGGCAAGCAGAACAAAAAAAAGTCAGGACTAAGAATAAAACTATCAGACGTTTACCATTCATCTTCAATAATGACTGGTGGATTCATACCTTCTTCTAAGGATTCAATCAAAGCCAAAATCTGTTCATCAATTTGATTTAGATAAGCATATTGGCCGATTTCCCATTTGGGGTTTTCAGTATTCAACCACACCTCGACAGGAGCCGCTGAAGCCGCTTTTTCGTTAAAATCAGTAATGGTATAACGATATCTGCCTGGACGACATTCGATTTTCATATTGTAATAAACGATATTCTTGAAAACCTTACTTCCATCCTCCTTCAAGACGTGGATTCTCACACTGGAACGAATTTGAATTACCCCTTGTTCACGATCGCTTGACTTAATCACCTCATTGGTGTTCTTGTAAAACTTCTTAACCCAAAGCATAGCACGGTCAAAAAGTTCCTGCGGAGTGGCATTATCCTGTTTCACCACTTCCTTATAAGTGACGAGATTGGTATTTTCGTCAATAGGAACATTGGGATAAGGTATTTCCAGCTTACCCTTATTTTGTCCAAAGCAACAAATACTGGCGACAATCAACGCGACAAGGCAAATAATTCGTTTCATTTTTGTTTCTTTTTATAGGTTTGAAATCGCAGATCATAGATATTCTTTTCATCTTTCGGCACAAATTCGTCTTCAATCAAATCCCATTCATCAAGATTGAAAGAAGGGAAAAACGCATCTGCCTGAAAATCAGACAACATTCGTGTAAGATACAGGGTTTCCACCTTATCGATAAAAAGTTTATAAATCGTGGCACCGCCCATAATGAACGGTTGGTCATCATTTTCCACCAATTTAAGGGCTTCTTCGATAGAAAAAGCCAATTCACAATCTTGATAATCCGCCTCCTTATTTAGTGTGATGACAATATTTCGACGATTTGGAAGCGGTTTTTTGGGCAAGGATTCCCAGGTACGGTCACCCATCAAAACCGTATGGCCGGAAGTCAAGGTTTTAAAACGCTTAAGATCTACCGGCAAATGGCACAGCAATTCATTTTTATAGCCCAATTCCAAATTATTGCCTACCGCGGCAATCATTGACAAATTACGCATAAGCTTATTGTATTAAGAACGGGAACTTATCAAAATTCTTTAATGCGATAGCCGTGCCTCGGGCAACGGCCTTCAACGGATCTTCGGCCACGTGCACATTCAATTTCGTTTTCTTTGAAATACGCTTGTCCAAACCACGGAGCAAGGAACCGCCACCTGCCATATAAATACCTGTCTTATAAATATCAGCCGACAATTCCGCTGGCGTATTTTCCAACGCACTGATGACCGCCGTCTCAATTTTCGAAATGGAACGGTCCAACGCCTGAGCTATTTCGCGATAGTTGACTTTGACGCAAATAGGAATACCCTGAAGCAGGTCACGACCGTAAACCTCGTAATCTTCTGGCGGATTTTCAAGGTCTTCGATGGCAGAACCCACGTGGATTTTGATTTGTTCAGCCGTGCCAAAACCGATGGCAATATTATGCTTTTTACGCATATAGTCCTGAATGTCGTTATTAAATTCAACGCCCGCAATCTTAATGGATTTACTGCAAACAATACCTCCCAAAGCAATAACGGCGATTTCACTGGTACCACCACCAATGTCGATAATCATATTACCATTTGAATCCAACACATCAATACCCGTGCCGATAGCAGCGGCCATAGGTTCGTAAATCATACGTACTTCCTTGGCACCGGCGTGTTCGGCAGAATCCCTGACAGCACGTTCTTCCACTTCAGTGATGCCGGAAGGAATACAGATAACCATCTTCAAAGCCTGCGGAAACAAATAACGCTTCGAACCCGTCATCTTGATGAGTTCGTACAATAACTTTTCCGTAGATTGGAAGTCAGCGATAACACCATCGCGCAAAGGACGAATAGTCTTGATACGTTCGTGTTCCTTACCTTCCATCATCAAGGCCTTTTTGCCCACTGCCTGCAATTCTTTTGTATCTCTATCAATAGCAATAATGGAAGGCTCATCCACCACGACTTTGTCATTCGACAGAATAACCGTGTTGGCCGTGCCCAAGTCTATTGCTATTTCTTTCGTAAAAATCGAAAATAATCCCATGATATTATATTGTTTATCAAGTTATGACCACATTGTGTTTAAGTTTGCAAATGTACAAAAAGTTTTTTATCTATCATATTATATTTAATGTGAATTTTTCTTAATGTGTTCTTTTTGTAGATTGGCACATAATTTGTAGTAATTTTGTATTTTTGCAGTCTAATTAGAAATCAATTATCAAAAAAAATATACTTATGAAAAAATCTATTTTACTCATCGTTTTGGCATTTTTTTCAGTAAAAATGTTTGCCATCAATCCTCCTGATGAAGGTATGTGGCTGCCAATGTTCATCAAAAATTACAATTATGCTGAAATGCAGAAATTGGGTTTGCAGCTGACACCGGAACAACTGTACGACATCAACCATTCTTCTTTGAAGGATGCTATCGTTCAGTTGGGTGACGGTTTTTGCACCGGAGAAATGGTTTCCCGCGACGGTTTGATGTTCACCAATCACCACTGCGGTTACTCTTCAGTGGTTGAACTCTCCACCGTGGAACACGACTACCTCAACAACGGATTTTTCGCAATGAGCAAGGAAGAGGAATTACAGGCTAATTTCAGCGTCAATTTCTTGGAAAGAATGGAAGATGTAACCAGCATCGTTTTGGCTGAAGTGACGAAAGACACCAAGGAATCAAAGCGCGAATCGTTGGTTAGCGCCGCCATCAAGAAATTGGTGGATGAAAATTCAGATAACGGCAAGCATAAAGTAGTAGTAAAACCTTTCTACGAAGGTAACGAATACTATATGTTCATTTACACTACCTACAAAGATGTTCGTTTGGTTTGCGCTCCTCCTGCCAGCATCGGTAAGTTTGGCGGCGATACCGACAACTGGATGTGGCCTCGTCATACTGGCGACTTTACCGTATTCCGTATCTATACCGCTCCCGACGGCTCTCCTGCCGAATACAGCAAGGATAACGTTCCTTTCCATCCAAAACATTACCTTCCAATTAGCTTAAAGGGTTATAAACCTGGCGATTACACTATGATTTGGGGTTATCCCGGCACAACCGAACGCTTTATGACTTCTTATGAAGTGGAAAGCACTATCAATGTGATGGATCCTGCTATGTATGAGCCATTGGACGTGATTCTTCCTGTGATTAAGGATGCTATGGATGCGGATAATGCCGTTCAGTTGAAATATGCCGACGATTATGCAAGTTTGGCCAATATGTGGAAAAACAAACACGGTGAAGTAAACAGCTTGAAGGCACTGCACGTAGCTGAAAAGAAGGCGGCCCAAGAACAGGAACTCCGCATTTGGATTAATGCCAACAGCGAACGTCAGGAAAAATACGGCAAATGCCTGGACAAAATCCAGAAAGTTTGCAAAGAATTTGACGGAGTGGCCTACAAAGCCGTTATGGATGCCAATTTGTGCCTGTACGCTTCACCTACTTTGATGGCCAGCTGGAGAATCAGAGGACAAGTGAAATTGGAAGACAAACAAAAAGCTTTCACAGAAGAAAAAATCACCAAAATACTTGAAACTTACGAAAAAGCTATCAATGACAAGGATGTAAATACCGAAATTAAGATTATCTTGGCTACATTGAAGGCTTGGAATAATGTTCCTGCCGAAAAACGCCCCGATATGCAAACCATCATTAACAAATATTACAAGGGAAATCAAGAAGTTTTTGAAGCCGCTATCGCCAATTCAATCTTCATCTCCAAAGATAATCTGGAAAAATATTTACGCAAACCTTCCAACAAAATCTTAGAAAAAGATCCTATTTATCAGTATATGAACGCTATTTTTACGGTTGTGTTGAGTAATCAGTTTGTGTATGCCGACCAGGAAAAATTGAATCTGCCTCGTCGTGCGTTTATTGCCGCCATTAAGGAAATGAAGGCCGATACGCCTATTTATCCAGATGCCAACAGCACTATGCGTACTACCTATGGTACCGTTTGCGACTATTTCCCCGCTGATGGTGTTCATTACAATTATTTCACTACAACCAAGGGTATCTTGGAAAAAGAAGTTCCCGGCGATCCTGAATTTGACGTGGCTCCAAGACTGAAACAGCTGATTTTGGACAAAGACTTTGGTCAGTATGCCGACGAAGACGGTACTTTGCACGTGTGCTTCTTGTCAAACAACGATATTACCGGCGGTAACAGCGGCAGCCCGATTATGAACGGCAACGGCGAACTCATCGGTTTGGCTTTTGACGGCAACTGGGAAGCACTGAGCAGCGACATCGTTTTCAATACCGAATTACAACGCTGTATCAATGTGGATGCCCGTTATGTACTTTTCGTTATCGACAAGTTTGGCGGTGCGGGTTATTTGTTGAATGAAATGGATATCAGAAAATAATTTTTACATTGAAAAAAATATTCTTTATTTTTTGTTCGATGCTATTATCGGTGTTGGTGTTCGCCAACACCGATAATGGTATTAATAAACTGCCTGAAAAGGCGGAAAAAACCATTGATTCGCTGATTAACAACGGATTGAAAAATCAGGTTTTCCCAGGATGTCAAGTTGTCGTTTTGAAAGAAGGCGAGGTGATTTTTGACAAATGTTATGGCTATCAAACTTATTATCAGCGCATTCCTATTACCGATAGCACTATGTACGATATGGCATCGGTAACGAAGTCGGCGGCTACCACTTTGGCAGTTATGAAGTTGTACGACGAAGGCAAAATCAAGCTCGACAACACCATCGGACAATTTCTGCCTTATTTGCGAGGTACCGACAAAAGCCAGATTCCATTGATAGAATTGCTGACCCACACCTCCGGAATGCCCGCTTTTATTCCTTTTTACAAGAAAATCGCCAATGATGACCGATACATTTCTACGACTTATTCTGAACAGTTTTCAGTGCAGATTGCGGACAGCTGCTATTTACGGACTGATTTTCAAGATAGTGTTCGTTATAAAATCGCCACCTGCAAATTGGGACAGAAAAAGTATGTGTATAGCGATTTGAATTTCTTCCTTCTGAAAGAAATGGTGGAATATATTACGGGAATACCTTTAGACCAATATTTGAATCAGAAATTTTATCAGCCGATGAAACTTCGCCATACCTGCTTTAATCCTCTCAAATGCGGTTTTGGCAAGGCGGATGTGGCCCCAACGGAATTGGACACGTTTTTTAGACATCAGCTGGTAGAAGGGTATGTACACGACCAAACCGCCGCCTTATTCGACGGCAATGCGGGCAATGCGGGACTTTTCTCAACGGCTTACGAAATCGCCCTCATCTTCCAAATGCTGATGGATGGCGGCGTGTATGAAGGACAGCGGTATTTGTCGGAGCAAACGGTCAATTTCTTTACCAAAACATACCCTATTCACGATTGCAGCCGCCGGGCTTTGGGATTTGACACGCCTTGTTATGCCCAATACAACGGGGTAATTCCCAAAGTCGCCAGCAACAAGACCTTTGGACATCAGGGATTTACTGGAAATGTGGTATGGTGCGATCCTGATGAGCATTTGATTTATGTATTCGTTTCCAACAGGGTTTATCCTTATACCGAACCCAATAAGTTGGTGAAAAGCCAAATTCGTCTGACCGTTCACGATGCCGTATATCAGGCCTTGAAAAATTAGTTATGCGTTTTTATTGTCATTCTGGAGTGAAAAATTGTTATGTCGTCAAAACCTGTTAAAAAGAAAGTCATATCCGAACCGGTTCAAGTTCAGCCTGTCTCACAAAAAAAATTCTTTGGCTGGGCCCTGATTATTTTTATCGCGGCATTTGCCTTATATGCCAACACTTTTCATCACGGTTGGGTATTGGATGATTATGGCAGTTTCAAACTGAATATTTATGTTACTGCCGGTACGGATGGTTATCATGACATCTTGACGAAAACCTATCGTCACGGGTCGGGTTTTTACACCGATAACCTGTATCGTCCCCTTTCGCAGTTGATGTTTGCCACCGAATGGCAGTTTTTCCCCGATTCACCAGGTTTGTACCACGCCATTAGCGTCTTTTTCTATGCCTTGTCGTGCGTCTTACTCTTTGCCTTCTTGAAACGCTTGCTGAAAAAGTACAATCGATGGATTCCGTTTTTTATCGCACTGCTTTTTGCGGCACATCCAATTCATACTGAAGTAGTTGCAAATATAAAGAGTCGAGATGAAATCATGTGCTTCTTCTTCATAATCCTAACTTTATATTTTTCTCTACTTTACGTTGACAAGCAAAAATGGTATTTTCTGCCATTGATGTTTGTTTCATTCTTTTTGGCGATGTTTTCCAAGGAAAGTGCGATTACTACTTTGACATTATTGCCTGTTACGCTGTTTTTTTTCAGAAAACCCAAGATCAAAGAATATGTTTTTTCTTTTTTGGTAATTTTGATTCCAGCCATTATTTACCTATACGTCCGACAATCAATACTGGTAAATTATCCAGAATCTGAATTTTTTCACGTCGATCCGGTAGATAATTATTTTTTTAATGAGGACCTATTTACAGGTTGGGCAACGGCAATTATGCTTTTGGGACAATATCTCATCAAACTATTCGTGCCATATAAGTTAGTATGCGATTATTCTTTGAGTCAGTTTCCGATTACCACTTTTGCCGATATATCCACTTGGATTTCGTTAGTGATTCATTTGGCTTTATTGGTTTATGCCATTTTAGGTATCAAGAAGAAAAAGCCGGTGGCTTACGCAATTTTTTTCTACATCATCACGATGAGTATTTATAGCAATTTGATATACCGAATTGGCTCATCTTTTGCCGAAAGGTTTTTATTTTTACCAACTTTGGGATTCTGTGTCGCATTAGTCTTTCTTTTCTTCAAAATATTTAAAATCAATGATGAAAAAACAGAATCCGCCAAACTGAAATTCCCCGTCATGGCGTTGTTGGTGTTGGTTTTGGTGCTGTATTCTGCCAGAACGGTCACTCGTGCTGCTGAATGGAAAGACCAATTCACACTTTTTGGCAAGGATGTTCAAAAATCGGATAAAAGCGCCCACATGCGTTTATACTGGGGATTGGCTTTACGCGACAAAGGCGAAGAATACGCCGATGCCAACATCAAGGAAAAAAACTGGATAAAGGTACAGGAGAATGACAAACAGTATTTAGATTGGACATGGAAAGCGATTGAACAGTTCAAAAAAGGCGTTGAAATATATCCCAAATATGCGGATTGCTACGAACAATTAGGACTGCTTTATGACAATATTGGCATAAAAATCAACAATATGACCTATCGCGACACTGCCGAACAATATTATCTGCAATGTCTAAAATTGGTACCGAATAAAGCCACCGCCAATAGTAATTTAGCCAAAATTTATTTTGAAAGAGGCGATATTATGAAGGCAAAATTCTACTATAAGACTGCTATTTTGTACGATCCTTTGTTGTCAGACGGATACTTTAATTTAGGCAGCACATACGGAATGTTGGCAATGTACGATTCTTCATTTTATTATTATCGAAAATGCCTGGAAATAGCACCCAATCGTACGGACGCCGTACTTTATATGGGTTTGAATTATTTTAATATCGGCAAAACCGATTCGGCCCTGATTTATTATGACAAGGCCATTCAAATGGATCCTTATCTCTACTCAAGTTACGTATTAAAAACCAAGGCGTTGATGTTGAGCAATCGATGGGATGAAGGCGAAGCGGTGATTGACAAGGCAATATCAATGTTTCCATATCAAGGCGAATTGTATTATTACAAGGGCTTGGCCGATAAAAACAAGGCCGATTTTGCGGCGGCTTTGGCAGATATGAACAAATGCATTCAGTATCAGCAAAATTTTTTGGAAGCATACCGCGAAAAAGGAGATTTGTTTAACCGTTTGGGTCAACGCGATTCCGCAGGATATTATTTCAATTTTGTACAACAAATTGAAGCGCAAATGAGGTAGCCAATACAAAATATTTTCGTATTTTTGCCGATTATTATTTTACTACAATAATATTAAAAATTATAATTATGCCAAGAATTTCAACAAAAGGGGAAACAATGCCCTCATCTCCTATCAGAAAACTCGTTCCTTTTTCTGATGAGGCAAAAAAGAGAGGTGTTCACGTATATCACCTCAACATTGGTCAGCCCGACATTGAAACGCCGGAAGGTGCAAGAAACGCCGTGAAGAATTTCGACCAGAAAGTGATTGCTTACAGCCATTCTGCCGGTAATATGTCTTGCCGCGAAAAGTTGGCTCAATACTACAAAAGCGTAAATATCGACGTTACACCAGAAGAAATCCTGATGACGACTGGCGGTTCTGAAGCCATCTTGTTTGCCTTCAACAGCTGCTTGGATTATGGTGATGAAGTTATCATTCCAGAACCATTTTACGCAAACTACAATGGTTTCGCATTGACTTGCGGCGTGAAGGTGAAACCTATCATGTCCACTATCAACGACGGTTTTGCTTTGCCTTCTATTGAAGAATTTGAAAAAATCATCACGCCGAAGACCAAGGCCATTATGATTTGTAACCCCAACAACCCAACGGGTTATCTTTATTCAAAAGAAGAAATCCTGAAATTGGCCGAAATCGTTAAAAAACACGATTTATTCTTATTTGCTGACGAAGTTTATAGAGAATTCTGCTACGACGGCATCAAGCATTTTTCAGTAATGGAAGTTCCTGAAATTGCACAAAATGTCGTTTTGTTAGACTCCGTTTCAAAACGTTACAGCGCTTGTGGTGTTCGTATTGGTGCCTTCATCACCCACAACAAAGACGTTTACGCTACCGCAATGAAATTTGCCCAGGCACGTTTGAGTCCTCCAACTTACGGCCAAGTGCTGACCGAAGCTGCTGTTGATACTCCAAAAGCATATTTTGATGCCGTAATCAGCGATTACGTTGCCCGCCGCAACACCGTTGTTGATGCCATCAACGCTATGCCCGGCTGTCTTTGTCCAAAACCAAAAGGCGCTTTCTATGCAGTTGCCCGCTTGCCTATCGACAATTCCGACAAGTTCTGCCGCTGGTTATTGGAAGACTTTAACTTGGATGGCAAGACCGTTATGTTGGCCCCTGCTACCGGTTTCTATTCAACCAAAGGCAAAGGTACAGACGAAGTTCGTATCAGCTATTGCTTGAAAGTTGATGACTTGAAAGAAGCCATGAAGTGCCTCGAAGCAGCCCTGAAGGTTTATCCAGGCCGCACCATTTAATTGTAAGTTATTTTTACAAATATGATGTAAGGGCGAAAAACATTTCGCCCTTATATTTTAAAATGTCAGTCTATGATCATTATTGGAATTACAGGAACATTAGGCGCGGGAAAAGGAACTATTGTCGATTACCTGATTCAACAGCGACAATTTCTTCATTTTTCAGTTCGCAGTTTTTTAATTGAAGAAGCCCAACGACGCAATATGCCAATTAATCGTGACACTTTTGTTGTCGTAGCCAACAGCTTACGTGCAGCACATTCACCATCGTTTATCACGGATGAGCTGTTCAAGCGTGCGCTTGAAAGCGGTCAAAATGCCATCATTGAAAGTATCCGAACTCCAGGCGAAGTGGATTCTCTCCGCCAAAAAGGCAACTTTGTACTTTTTGCGGTGGATGCGGATCCCAAAATCCGGTACGAACGCATTGTTTCTCGCAATTCCGAGACCGACCACGTCAGTTTTGAAACCTTTATTGAGAATGAGCAACGTGAAATGACCTCTGACGACCCCAATAAGCAGAATTTATCAAAATGTATTGCCATGGCGGATTACACCTTGCTCAACAATGGCGATTTTGAGGCTTTATATCAACAAATAGACAAAATTATTAAAAATATTGAGCATGAATAGCAACGAAAACAATGAATACAGACGTCCTTCTTGGGATGAATACTTTATGGAAATCGCCAATACGGTAAGTAAGCGGGCCACATGCGACCGTGGACGTAGTGGCTGTGTTATTGTGCGTGACCGACAAATCCTCGTAACAGGTTACGTGGGTTCTCCCAAAGGCCTTCCGCATTGCGATGAAGTGGGACATCAGTTTAAACAAACGGTCCACGAAGACGGCAGTATTACCGAACATTGTGTTCGTACGGTTCATGCGGAGCAAAACGCCATTTGCCAAGCCGCCAAATTGGGTATTTCTCTACAGGGAAGCACGCTTTATTGTCGTATGACGCCTTGTCGCGTCTGTGCGATGCTGATCATCAATTGCGGCATTGAGCGCGTGGTATGCGAGAAAAAATACCACGCCGGAGCTGAATCAGAAGAAATGTTCAAGATAGCGGGAGTGAAGTTGGAATTCTTTTCGGATGAAGTAATGCAATATGACAGACAATAAAAAAGTAAAGGGGTCAACTAACGTTGACCCCTTCTCTTTTTAAGTATGTAATTATTCTGCTTTGGAAATATTTACAATCACCTCAACCGCCTTCACCATCGATTCCAAAGGAACATATTCATATTTGCCATGGAAGTTGTGACCGCCGGCAAAAATGTTTGGACAAGGCAGACCCTTGAATGACAAATTGGCGCCATCGGTGCCGCCGCGAATGGGTTGCACCTTGGGAGTGATTCCGGCTTCCTTCATCGCCTTTTCGGCTCTTTCCACCACATAGAAAACAGGTTCCACTTTCTCCCTCATATTGTAATACTGATCTTTGATTTCGCAACTCACGCGGCCGGGATATTTGATATTCAAAAACTCCACAATCTGCTGCACCAATTTTTTCTTTTCCTCAAATTTGTTGCGGTCGTGGTCGCGGATGATGTAGTTCAGCTGAGAATTTTCCACGCAACCTTCCGTGTGTATCAACAAGAAGAAACCTTCATAATCCTGCGTGTTTTGAGGTCTTTCAAATTCTGGCAGCAAGGCGTTGAATTCCATCGCAATCAATTGTGAATTGACCATTTTCCCCTTGGCATAACCCGGATGGATATTACGTCCCTGGAATTTGATAACCGCAGAAGCCGCATTAAAGTTTTCGTATTCCAATTCGCCGATAGCACCGCCATCCATCGTATAGGCAAAATCGCAGGCAAATTTTTTCACGTCGAAAAATGCCACGCCTTTACCAATTTCCTCGTCTGGGGTAAAGCCGACTCTGATTTTGCCGTGCTTGATTTCAGGATGCTGCAACAAATATTCCATTGCACTGACGATTTCGGCAATGCCGGCTTTATCATCGGCACCCAACAAAGTCTTGCCATCCGTAGTTAATAAAGTCTGACCTTTATAGTCCTTCATTTCAGGAAAATCGGCAATGGTTAAAGCAGTATTGCTTTCCGCATCTAACATAATATCACCGCCATCATAATTTTCAATAATCTGAGGAGCGGCAATGCCCGGCATATCGGGAGCAGTATCAAAATGGGCAATAAAACCAATGACAGGCTGTTTTTCGTCACAATTGGCAGGCAAAGTGGCGGTTACATAACCATATTGGTCCTTTTCCACTTCCTGCAAACCTATTTTTTTCAGTTCTTCTACCAAAAAATCTCCAAAAACAAGTTGTCCTGGAGTACTTGGATAGGTTTCAGATGTTTCGTCTGAAGTGGTGGCGTACGAAATATATTTCGTAAAACGGGATAATAATGTTTGTTTCATATTTTTATTTTTTGATGATTCTATCTGCGTTTTTTGAAAGAAATCCCTCCCAACCAGAAAAATGCTGCCGTGAACCCAACTGCACCCGGTTCTGCAAATGATGACATACGGCCACGGCCAAGGCATCCGTCGCATCCAGGTATTTGATATCATCCGGAATGGGGTACATTCGTTGCAACATAGCGGCCACCTGCTCCTTCGCCGCACTACCGTTTCCTGTCACCGACATTTTAATCTTTCGCGGAGAATATTCATTGATTTCCAATTCTTTATGAATGCAGGAGGCAATCACGACACCCTGCGCGCGACCCAGTTTCAACATCGACTGTGCGCTTTTGCCCAAAAATGGAGCTTCGATGGCTAAAATATTGGGATGGTATTGGTCGATAATTTGTGTGACAAATTCAAAAATCTGCTTGAGTTTGGCCGGCTGGTCGGGTAACTTTTTCAAGTTCAGTACGTCCAAGGTCACCAATTCCGATTTCACCGGCGTGGCCTTCAATATTGCCCAGCCCATAATCTGCGTTCCAGGGTCCACTCCCAAAATAATATCTTCAGCCATCAATTTACCCTTTCACCTGCTGGTTTCGTTATGAATAATGTCTTTTGATCGTAGTCTATCACGGCACGATAACGCACAAAAAAGTCGCTGCCGATGATGCCATGCACCAAAGGCTTTTTCATCGCTTCGTAAGCTTTGTTGATATTGCTCATATCCAACAGAACCACGTCATAATCAGGAAGAAGAAATCTTCCTAATTTTAAATTATGGATGGTTGAAAGTTTACTTTCAAAATCCGATGCTCCCACTCCCACATTCAAACCGTCATTGTCTTCCATATTAATATCTGGCTTCAGATTTTGAATAAATGACAAATCAAAACAAGAATGAGAAGCTCCTGTATCCAAAACAATATTTAAGGGATGGCCGTCAATTTTGGCCTTTACCACGATATGGCAGTTTTCTGGCTCTAAATCAACAACTTGGAATTTTATATGATAAACTGAACTTTTTGAAGACATAGCCTACATCCACCGTTTCTTTCTAAAATAAAGCAATAGTATCAGCAATACCAACAAACAAATGCCCATCACTATCAGAAACGCATATTTTGAACCACTGAAAGGCAGGGCAATATTCATCCCATAAACACCCGTAATAAAGGTTAAAGGCAGTACAATGGTTGAAATGATGGTGAGCATACGCATAATCTCGTTGGTTTTGTTGGTCTGCAACGAATCGTATGTGTTGGATAAGCCAGCCACCAATTCACCATAGTCGTCAATCATATCCCACATTTTCTGGTAAAAGTCGAGGATATTGCCCCAGTAATCTTCCATATCTTCACCAAAGCCCTTCACCTCACCGGATTCAAATTTATGGAACAATCTCAATTGCGGCTTGAAAATGGTGTTCAATTGAATGATATTCTTACGGTAACGCGATATTTTTTCGATGATGTTTCGCGATTTTTCATCAAACAACTCACGACTGATATTATCCAATTCGTTGCCCATCCGCTCCACCAAAAGGAAGGTTTCCTTCATCATTTTGTAAAGTACCTTATACAAAAGCGAATCGCTCGTGCCACTAATGTCATCTTCCTCCAAAGATTCCGGATTTACCTTTATCAAGTTAAATAAATCCTGAACCACATAATGCGAACTACCCACCGTAATCAAATAATCCTGACCCCAGAAAATCTTGGTTTCCTCGGTCTTGACCAGATTGGTACGCTTATCTAATAATGGAAAATGCAAAACCATAAAATAATAGTCGTCGTAAACGTCTATCTTAGGTCTTTGAACGAAGCTGGAGCAGTCGTCAATATCCAAAGGGTGAAAATGAAAGTTATCTTCCAAAAAATCCAAATCCTCCACCGTGGGATTGGTGATATGGTGCCATTTAAGCGTTCCAAAATCAATGGTATCAACCATTCGAACCTCCTTTCTACTCTATGGATGGTAAAAACAATTTTCTACATTCCTGATTATTATTTTCTTTTGACGGGCAAAAATACAAAAAAACTTTTTTTGTTCAACCATAAAAAAGAAAAAATCCTGCCATCAGACAGGATTTTTTTGTGACCCCGTTGGGATTCAAACCCAAGACCTTCAGAACCGGAATCTGACGCTCTATTCAGCT
>JAKSMG010000005.1 GCA_024400755.1 Bacteroidales bacterium
AATCTTTTCTTCCATAAGTTCAATATTGATAATTAATATTATAGAAAATAATAATTATTATTTTCATTATCACATTGCAAAAATAAACATAAAAACAATACAATAATACCATTGTTGATAAATTATTATTACGCTAACAATCAGATTAATAGTAAATTAAAATTAACAAGTGGCAAGTTGATTTGTTAAATTTCAGTAATGAAATTTGAAGATATTTTTTGTGACGAGAAAATTACAGATACAATATGCCATACATTGACAACTGCAATTTTGTCAGTATATTTTTGATGGTACAATTTTTGTTATGAGATGATAAAAGAAAATTTTTCTATGAAACCCTCACTTGATTTTAGAATTGACAAAAAAACTGTTACCGAAGGAGACATTGTGTTTATCCAGTGGTCTTGTCCCGAAGCGGAACAAATTCAACTCATTATTAATAATGGATTCAAAGCCAATGTTTTAGATGTTGAATCCACGGGCAACAAAAAATTCCGACTCAATCGTTCCAAAGGACGTACCAAGCTCAGTCTATCCGTAAGTTTGAATGGGAAAATCTATACTAAAACCATTGCCGTCCGCGTCAAGAAACAAAAAACTATCAACCCAGAATATGTGGATGGCAATAACCGAAACAAAACGTTAGAGGGAATAAAAGGAAAATGGCAGAATCTGAAGACGAAGATCAAGTATTCCTGGCAGTATCTTCCTGAACGGAAACGCTTGGCATATATTGTTTTGTCGTTATTGTCAATATTAATGCTCTTGTCCTCTTTCTTTCCTCAAATTATTGGTATTGGGGTGTGCGTCGTAGCTGTTTACTTGCTTATCGTGATTTTGAAAAAATAGCGGATTAGCGATTCCATATCTGCCAAGACAATTCGGCTTGGCGGTGCAACATCGGTAAGCCGTTTTTTACTTGCGAACCGTATTTTTTCCCGGCTTTGAGCAGCAAAGTTTCTTCTGGATTGTAAATTAAATCATAAACAAAATGCTCTTCCGTCAACATTTTATCATTGACAGACAGCATTTGTTCGCATTGGGGATACATTCCCACCGGCGTGGCATTAATCCATAATTTTCTTTCTTTTAGAATTTGATTTGAAAGATCTTCATATTTGATCACTTTGTTGCCTTGCCGATGGCGGGAAACCAATAGATAATCGACATGATGCTTTTGCAAAACGGCCGTTACCGCTTTGGCAGCACCCCCGGTTCCAAAAATCAAAGCCTTGTCTGGCAGATTCCAACCGACTAACAGGGTTTCTTCGAAGGCCTGAGCATCCGTATTATATCCCTTTAACCGCAATTGATTTTCTTGATTTTCAAGCACTTTTACGCAATTGACCGCTCCAATTTTCAAAGCCCATTCATCCACTTCAGTCAAAAAAGTCAAAATTTGTTCTTTATAGGGAATGGTTACATTAAATCCCTCAATGTCATTATTTTTCAATAAATATTGAGAAAAATCGCTCAAATTTGAAAATTCAAAAAGCTCGTATTTCGTGTTTTTGATATTTTCACGATCAAATTTAGCATTAAAATAGGCGGGCGAAAAACTATGTTTCAAGGGATAACCAAGCAAGCCAAAGCGTCTCATCAGTCCAGAATATTATGCTTGTTTTTCGGTATCTTCCGTAGTGTTGTTTTTCTTCTTTTTTAAACCTTTATAAATCAGATATAAAATAAAAAGTACACCTAATCCAAGCAGCACATACGACAATTCGTGACTGTATTGATTAATTATATCTTGCTGTCCGTGGGCGATATAACCCAAAATCGACAAGATAATATTCCATGAGCCGGAACCGAGAATCGTATAAAGGATGAATGGAGCGATTTTCATTTTTGCAAGGCCGGCGGGAATGGAAATCAATTGACGGATGCCAGGTACCAAGCGGCCAATGAAAGTGGAAGAGTTACCATGTTCCACAAAATAATTCTCTGCCTTTTTTACCTTTTCGCTGTCCAGCAATAAAAAATGCCCTACCTTACTGTCGGCAAACCAATACACGATGGGACGACCTAAAAAATAAGCCAGGTAATAATTGATAAAGGCGCCAATCAATGCACCCACCGTCGCCACCAAAACAATCAGCAGAATATTGACAAAGGGTGAATTAGTGACAAACAAAGCCGCGTTATCCGGATTGCAGGCTTGATATGCTGCGGGCGGCACCACTACTTCCGATGGAAAAGGAATAAACGAACTTTCCAAAGCCATCAGCATCGTAATCGTTACATAGTTTAGATTTTGATTATACCAATCCACGACACGAAGGACTAACGAATTTTCTTCTTGAACAGCGGTCGTGGCAAGCGTATCGGGTGTTGCGGTGAAGACTGAATCTTGAGCATTTGCGAAGCCCAAGGTCATCAATATCAGTAATAAAACACAAATTTTCTTCATCATGGCTTATACAATTCGATTAATTCATTTACTTCGGGAAATGTTTCCAAAATAGGATCAAAGGATAGGAACTCTTTTCTCCCGTCGTAATTAATAAGCAGTGCATTAGTTAAATAGTCGCTGCCTTTTTTCACTTCGTTATTTAAAAAACATACCGCTGCCAGATAATATCCAACGACATCAGTGATTTCCGGATCGTCTTTATGGATTTCCAGCACGTCGCGGGCCACTTCATAGAAATTATTTTCGCAGCAATAAAGGACAAAAAACTTATAAAAATCGGTTTTGTTTTCCAATTGGTCAAGTGTCAGGTTAAAAAACTCATTCAACTTGGCCATTTGTTGATCTTCATCATAATAGGGCAAAGACTCGAAAAGCAATTCAAAGCTTTGTGGATTTAAGGCGAATGCCTTTTCAATAAAGACGCGGGCTTCCGCAATTTTGCCCTGTTCTTTCAGGAGCGTCGCGATGCCCAAAATCGCATCTCCGTGATTGGGATTGATTGCCAAGGCCTTTTGGTAATAATTCATCGCCTCATCGTCTTTATTTTTCAGTGCCAGACAATCCGCAATGCAAGTCAGCGAATTAAAATCCTCATTATCTTGATCATAAGCGATATGATAGTGTTCTAATGCACAGTCGTAATCCTTGCTTTCGAAATAGCAATTGGCGATATTATAATGAGCCGTCGGAGTATCTTCGTTGATACTCAGCACATATTGATAGGCATCGATGGCCTTGTCGTATTCCTTATTCCAGCTGTACGACAAACCCAACCCGAACCAGCAACCCTGATACAGAGGAAATTCGTTCGTCAACTGCGTGTAAAAGGCGATACCATCTTCATATTGTTTGTTTTCTTCGAGAAGAAATGAAAAACTAAAAAGCTGTTCGTCAAATGCCTCATCCTCACGTAAAGCGAAAATGGCGTGGTGCAGGGCTTGCGTAACATCCTTTTTTTTAAGGTATTCGTATGCCAAGAGAAAATGCACGTCAGGAAATTCAGGATCCAATTCCAAGGCCGTTTTCAGCCAACGGAATGAGTTGTCCTCTTCACCGAGCAATTTGGATAACATCACTTTTTCCAAATAGAACTCGGCATTGGGCGGAAATTCATTTTCAATGGCATCGAGTTCACGCTGTGCATCGTCGAGACGCATTTGCAGGGCAAGTTTCTTTACCCGCAAAATTCTAAAGAAAGAATCGGTAGGATATAAGCGAATCGCATATTCGATGGCTTCCGATGCGGTATTGATATCCATTTCGCGCATCAGTTCGTCGATCACAATTTCCAGTTCTTCGGCATCAAAAAACACAGAAGAACCACTGTCCATCATCGTACGAAAACGGTCAACCAGTTCTTTCGCTTCCTTTTCCTCTGCCTCAAAATCGCTCATATCAACAACTTATATTAATTTTTCAATTTTCAATTTTAAGTTTACAAATCCATCTCCGCAATCAGTGCTTGAGCACGTTCCAAGTCATCTTCGTTGACCAATAACCGAATGCCTCCTAATCCTGTAGTGATGCCGATAACTTGTGCTACGGTTTCATCGGAAATCATCGATTCAATGCCCTCTTCCTGTAATCGCCCTTGGGCAATGTGGGCTTTACTGGCAGAATAAAATGTTTCTGCAACGACTAAGTTTTTCATGGTTTTAATGTTTTTATGTTGACAATTTCACTATTGAAATTGTTTTATTTAATTTTTTTGCCGTTGAGGAAGATTTGTTCCACCTTGTTGCTGCCAAAGCTATAAGGCATAAATTCGATGGTCGGGATGGGCTTGGTGATGTAGAAGTTGGCGATTTTTCCTTTGGCAATGCTGCCGTGCGTATCACTAACTCCCATAGCGTAGGCCGTGTTGATGGTGGTGGCGTTGATGGATTCCTCGCAAGTCATTTTATAATTGACACAACCCATAGAGAGAATGAATTGCATATTACCAGAGGGGGAAGAACCCGGATTATAATCAGATGCCAAGGCAACGGGAAGTCCGGCGTCGATCATTTGACGGGCGGGACCATAAACCATATTCAGGAAGAATGCGGCTCCAGGCAAGAAGGTCGGCATCGTTTCGGAATTGCGTAAACATTCAATTTCCTCTGGTCCAGTATGTTCCAAATGGTCAACGGACAAACTGTTATATTTTACGCCGACTTGAATACCGCCTGAATTGGCGAGTTCGTTAGCGTGAATTTTAGGTCTCATTCCATATTTGATACCTTGCATCAAAATACGTTCGGTTTCTTCCGGAGTGAAAAATCCGCGATCGCAGAAAACGTCAACATAATCTGCCAGGTCTTCAGCTGCCACCATTGGAATCATCTCGTTGATGATGAGATCCACATATTCTTGTTGGCGACCTTTATACTCTTCAGGTACGCCGTGAGCACCCAAGAAAGTGGATTTAATGGTCAATGGAGACTTTTCTTTCAAGCGGCGAATTACACGCAATGACTTTAATTCGTCTTCGGTAGAAAGCCCATAGCCACTCTTGATTTCAACGGCGCCTGTTCCAAAGGAAATGATTTCTTCCAAGCGTTGCCACGCTTCGTCAAAAAGTTCGTCTTCAGAAGCTTTGCGGAGTTTTTGCACGCTGTTGAGAATGCCGCCGCCACGTTTGGCAATTTCTTCGTAACTCAAGCCTTTGATCTTGTCGTTGTATTCAATTTCGCGACTGCCTTTATAGACAATATGGGTGTGTGAGTCGCAAAATGAAGGAAAAACCATTCGGCCAGTGGCATCAATAATCTGCACTTTGTGTTTGCATTGGTTGATGATTTCGTCAGTGAGTTTGCTCATCTTGCCAAAATCAACGATTTTATCTCCGTCAGTGAGCAAAAATGCGTTATCAATACATTTGACGGTTTGCATGTCTTTACCGGCACGCAAAAGTGCAGGCTTGGTTTCCACCTGCACTAATTTCTTTATGTTTTTGATTAAAAATGCCATTTTTATAGAGTTTTTCTATTAAACATATTTATTGCCAAATTCAACTTGAACATCGGCTACATATTGGCGAATCTGCTGCTCGTCTTCTTTTTTACAAATGAGCAGTACGTCATCGTTTTCCACTACGATGTAGTCTTCAAGTCCTTGAAGTACAACAACTTTGTTCTTTGGCACATTCACAATGCAATTGTGACTGTTATAGGTTAAAACCTTTTTTCCAACGATGGCGTTGTTGTCTTCGTTTTTGTCGCGCAGCTCAAACAAGGAACCCCAGGTTCCCAAGTCAGACCAACCGAAATCCGCCGCATAAACCTTGACATTTTTGGCTTTTTCCATCACGCCATAGTCAATGGAAATATTTTTGCAAACTTGGTAAATCTGCTTGATGAAAGGCAGTTCGTTGGGCGTGTTGTATAAACCTTCGCCTTGCTTGAATAAATCGTTTACTTCAGGTAAAAATAGTTCGAAGGCATTGAAAATAGACTTGAGAGACCACATAAAAATGCCTGCGTTCCACAAAAATTCACCGCTTTCAACAAATTGCTTGGCAATTTCCAAAGATGGTTTTTCCGTAAAAACTTTTACATCATAAATATTTTTGTTTTCGGGAAGAAACTTGTCTTCGTTGAATTGAATATAACCGTAGCCCGTATTGGGACAAGACGGCTTAATGCCAATGGTCAGAAGGCAGTCGTTGTGTTCCACGGCAGTCAATCCCTTTTCAATGACGTCAATAAAGACATCTTCTTTGAGAATAAGATGGTCTGATGGTGCTACGACAACGACGGCATTGGGATTTTTCTGCTTGATTTTGTAGTTGGCGTATGCAATGCACGGAGCCGTGTTGCGTCGAGCCGGTTCCAATACCAATTGTTCATCAGTGATTTTCGGAAGTTGCTCTTTGACAATGTCCTTATAGATTTCATTGGTGACAATATAAATATTTTCAGCTGGACAAATCTTGCGGAATCTGTTAAAAGTTTTTTGAATCAGTGTACTGCCGTCACCTAAAATATCGATAAACTGCTTTGGAGTATTGGTACGGCTCATAGGCCAAAACCTTGCTCCAATGCCACCAGCCATGATGACGCAGTAATAGTTATTATTCATAATTGTAGATTTTAGTATTGATCGTTATAAAAGAAGTCTCGATAACTTTGTTCAAAACCTTTGTCCATTTGTCCAAAAACAGCCAAATGCTTTTCTGCTACGCCAGCCCCCTTTTGTGCAATGGCGTTATTGTTTGACAATTGGCCCAATTGGGTGATGGCTTTTAAGGATTGGAAAGCACTCGTGAGTTGCTCTTGTCTGTTTTGTAAATCCTTGAGACATTCAGCAATGGTTTTGTCTTGTTGGTCAATAAATCCATTGGCGAAATTGGTACAATTGAGCTTCTTTAGGTCAGTATCAGGTAATTTGACATTATATTTATTGAGAATATTGAATAATTGCTGGGTGAAAAGCAAATTGTAATTAATGATTTCGGCATAATCATTGCTCATTCTTTCACTATAGTTTCTATCGTACCAATTGATGGTTTCGACAGAGAAATTCCAATATTCACGAGCCATCTTTAAAGCTTTCTCGCGACCAGATTTTGTTCCTAAGCGGAGATAATCTTCAATGAAGAAAACGCAGGTCTGAGAATAACCAATTTGATGATCCAATACATAGGGGAAATGCGTAGTTGGAAGAATGTCGTTGCAATGATCCAGAACCTTTTCGGCAGAATCAATCTTGTTTTCTGCAATCAATTGATTAGCAAGACGTTGGTGAATTTTGCGGATTAATGAAGTCAATCTCACATTGTCTTCAGAATGATAAACGCGAGGATCGTTAAAACCGCCCCAAGCGTATGGATAAGCTTCTTTTGCAGGTGCATTGGGATTGTTCACGCGGTCGATACGGCTATGATCGTTGAAGACATTCATCAAGTTGTTGTATAAAATGTCTGAATTAACGCGTCCAGCATCATAATAACCTCTCTTAGGCGACTTGATAGGAACCAAACGATAGGCAAGACCTTCCAATTGGAAATATTCTTCCAAACCAAGATAGGCTTCTGGTCCAGTTGTCGAAGCATAATAGATAGGTCTTTCCCAATTGTTGTTGGCCAAAATGTCCATCATAACAATATAGGCCTTAACGTAGGTATTAACGCCGTTAGGATCCATATTCCATTGGATTTTATCAACGATTAAATCTGCGTCTTTAGGATCAACGGTACCGTTGGCCAGGACTTTTTCCTTGTCAACATCCAAGGAGAAACTGCCGGGAATGGCAATGCCCGTGCTTCTATACTTATCTGCCGGTAAGAAATACAGCACTTTTTGGTTGTCAAATTGTGGTTGTTTGAAATAGTCAACGATCTCTTTCAAATTGACAAATTGACTGCCGGCAGGACCTAAATGCATCACGTCGCGTGTTCCGTCCTTATACTGATTCCAAGTCATCGTAATCGGAAGTGGTGCGGAATTGTATGCTTGACGCTTCATTTGGTCAACATACCAACTTGTGCTTAACAAGCTGAGGTTGCAAACACGAACGTCGGTGCGGTATCCTTCCACTTCTTGGGCATACCACAAGGGGAAAGTATCGTTATCGCCTAAAGTGAAAAGAATGGCGTTGGGAGCACAAGAATCCAAGTAGTTTTTGGCTATGGCAAGAGCCGTGTAGCGATTAGAACGATCGTGGTCGTGCCAGTTTTCTTTGGCCATAATGCCAGGAACCAAACCTAAACAGATAATGGTAACCAACAATGCACCAGCAACTTGAACTTTGCTGTTTTTGATTTTTTCAAATAACATATAAATGCCGTAAACGCCAAAGCCCACCCATATTGAAAATGCGTAAAATGAGGCGGCAAAGGCATAGTCACGTTCACGTGGTTGGAAAGGCTCCATATTTAAGTAGAAGGCGATAGCCAAACCAGTCATTAAGAACAACCACAGCACAACGTATGAACCTTTTGGATCCTTGATGGAATAACAAATTAAAC
The DNA here is from genome assembly GCA_024400755.1 of Bacteroidales bacterium. Lineage (GTDB taxonomy): Bacteria > Bacteroidota > Bacteroidia > Bacteroidales > WCHB1-69 > RUG11690. Next base: position 8,364 of record JAKSMG010000005.1, read on the forward strand.
CGATTAAGCCCAATAATAATGGTAACATATAGTATTTGTTATGTCCCGGACGTTCCATACTGGCCGGAAGGTCATTACCATTGATGCCTAAACGCATTTTGTCAAAAGCAGGAATACCGGTAATCCAGTTGCCCTTGTCAATTTCGTTGCGGCCTTGAATGTCGTTTTGACGTCCGCAGAAATTCCACATAAAATAGCGGAAATACATATAGTCAAATTGATAAGTATGCATAAACTTGAGGTTCTGCTGGTAAGTTGGCAGTTTGCCTCTATCCAAGTCTCTGCAATTCTCCTTGTCGGAAGCACTTCCGGAATTATATTGTGCCTTCAACCAATTGACATAATTCCTTGGATGGTCTTGACCATTGGACCAAAGTCTTGGGAACAACATCATATCAGCCGGATTATAAATCGGAACTTCTTCTTTTCTGTAGTTGGAAATGACATATTTTTTAGTGGCTTCATCGCGGGTATAAACCGGTTTCCCGTCTTTAACACCTACATATCTTGAATTGAAACATTGTCCGTAGAAAATGGGTTTTGAACCATATTGCTCGCGGTTGAGGTAAGCCAATAAGGCAACGGCATCTTCCGGGTTGTTTTCATCAATAGTCGGGTTGGCATTCGAACGAATTACTAACGTAAAGAAGGTTGAATAACCCACCAAGATAAAGATGAAGCAATACACGATAGTCAAAAGTAAACTTTTGTTCTTCTTGTATCCAGCATATAAGCCCCAGCAAATCAAAGCAGCCAACAATACAAAGAAAATGATGGCACCTGAATTGAATGGCAGGCCAATGCTGTTGACAAAGAAAATTTCAAATTTTCCGGCAATATTGACAATCTGTGGAATAATGAAATATAGAATGGCTCCTAAAAGAATAAAAGACAAAATTAAGGACAAGAACACGCCCCATTCGGCTTTTGACTTGATAGTTCCCTTTTTTACACATAAGATAAAAAGAGGTATAGTGATGAAAATCCAGTCAAAAAACATCCAACCTGAATTAAGCACAAAACCTAAAAAGAAAGAGATGATGGCTAAGGATTGGACAATACCCATATAGGTGGCTTTCTTGGAAAGTTTGAAATAAACAATCAGAACGATGGCTGGCAATGTCAGCAAGTTCAATAAGTGAACACCTATGGAAAGGCCGATTAAGTAGGCAATCAACACAATCCAGCGGTTGGGGTTGACATTGGATTTGGGGTTGTCGTATTCTTCATCCCATTTCAAAATGCACCAAAATACAAGGGCGGTAAAGAAAGACGACATAGCATATACTTCACCTTCAACGGCTGAAAACCAGAATGTGTCTGTGAATGTGTAAGTTAAAGCACCAACAATGGCGGAACCAATAATGGCAACTACTCTGCCGGGAGTCATTTCACCTAATTTTTGAACCATTTTTCGTCCTAAGCGAACGATGGTCCAATATAAAAACATAATGGTCAAGCCGCTGCAAATGGCAGACATACAGTTTACACAGAACGCGGCCTTGGTAACGTCACCGCCAGCAAAAAGTGTGAAGAATCGTCCAATTAATTGGAAAGTAGGTGCTCCAGGGGGGTGACCAATTAAAACTTTGTAAGTAGTGGCAATGTACTCACCGCAATCCCACCACGATGCGGTTGGTTCTGCGGTCATAATATAAACGGCAGAGGCTAATATGCCTATCAACCAGCCGATTATATTATTAATCAACTTGAAATTTTTTGTCATTTTTATTATGATTTAGTTGTTTTATAATCTGATTATCTTTCTCCCGCAGCTTTGAACTGTTGAAGGAATCTTACGTCGTTTTCAAAGTAAAGACGGATGTCGTTGGTCTTGTATTTCAGCATCGTCATACGTTCAATGCCTAAGCCAAAGGCGTAACCCGTGTATTTTTTGCTGTCAATGCCACAGCTTTCCAAAACGTTGGGATCCACCATTCCGCAACCCAAAATTTCTACCCAGCCGGTATGTTTGCACAAGGCACATCCGGCGCCACCGCAAATATTGCAGGAAATATCCATTTCGGCAGAAGGTTCGGTAAATGGGAAATAGGATGGGCGAAGACGAATCTTGGTTTCGCTGCCAAACATCTGCTTAGCAAAATAGAGCAAAGTCTGCTTCATATCCGCAAAAGACACGTTTTCAGCAATATACAATCCTTCTACTTGGTGAAAGATGCAGTGTGCCCGTGATGTGATGGCTTCGTTGCGGAAAACGCGGCCCGGGCAAATCACGCGAATAGGGGGTTGCTGCTTCTCCATCGTTCTAACTTGCAGTGAAGAAGTGTGCGTACGAAGCAAAATGTCGGGATGCAATTCAACAAAAAAGGTATCTTGCATATCTCGGGCCGGATGCTCTTCCGGAAAATTTAAGGCAGTAAAGACGTGCCAGTCATCTTCAACGTCAGGACCGGAAACCGTTGAAAAACCGATTTTTTCAAAAATGTCGCAAACCTCGTTCATCATAATTGAAATGGGGTGCATAGAACCCAAATTGATGGCGGTAGAAGGACGTGTGACATCAAGTAGGTTCTCACTTTTGCTGGTCTGAAATTCCAACTTGGCCCTGCTTTCTTCAAAAAGCTGTTGTGCCTTCTGTTTCAATTCGTTTACCCGTTGACCGAAATCCTTCCTTTCTTCTGGGGCAACATTCTTAATTTCTGACAATAATTCCTGCAATTCGCTCTTCTTTGTCAAAAATTTAAGACGAAATTGTTCCAAATTGTCTGCGTTTTGAATGGCAAATGCTTCTAATTCTGCTTTTATTTTGTCTATTTTGTTCATTGTATGTTAGTTTTCTATAGTTCTTTTTATTTTATTACTTCGGCGGAAATTATTTTGATGTCTTGAACCGGTCTGTCGCGTCCGTCTTTGGCTTGTGCCGCGATTTTGTCCACAACTTCCATCCCAGAAATCACTTCGCCAAAGACCGTGTAGTCGCCATCTAAATGCGGCGCTCCACCTATGCTGGTGTAAGTGTTGATTTGTTCTTGACTGAAAGTCTTTTTTGTCATTTGAATGACACGATTCAACATAGCCGTATTAAATACCTGTCCATCAACAATATAGAATTGAGAGCCGGATGATTCCTTCTTGGGATTTACGTTGTCTCCCATTCGAGCGGCAGCAACAGCTCCGCGTTTATGGTAGCATTCGGGAACAAATTCGGCAGGTATCGTGTAGCCGGGACCGCCATTGCCTAACATTTGACCGGCTTTCGCATTCTTGGATTCAGGATCTCCGGTTTGAATCATAAAATTTTGAATAATGCGGTGAAATAATACGCCGTCATAATATTTGTCATTTACCAATTTGATAAAGTTTTCTTTATGAAGCGGTGTCTCGTCATAAAGCGCAATGGTAATGTCGCCCATTGAAGTCTTGAGTAATACCTTAGTCATATCTTTAACGTTTTTTTTCTTCTTCTTTGGAGTTTTTTGTTCCGTATTGACTTTTTTTTGTGCCGTCTCTTCGGCCTGGGTTGATGGGGTGCAACTGAGCAAAATCGTTGCGGAAATTAGTAATATCAAGAGTTGAGGCCGTCTAAAATTCATATTTGATATATTTATTAACTATAAAATTGCACAATTATTTTAAGTTTGCAAATTTAAAAAAAATCTCAATATGTAGTACGTTTGCATTTCTTGTCGGGATTTAGTGTATTTTTGCCAAATGAATTATATGAATCCACTATTTATTGAGACTACCGATTCTACCAATCAATGGATGAAATCTTTGCTGATGAAACAGCCCGATTTGCCAGATTATTTTACGGTATATACAGATTTCCAAACTGCCGGACGGGGTCAGGGAAGTCATCGTTGGCAAAGTGAAAAAGGAAAAAACGTGTTGGCTAGTTTGCTCTTTAAACCGATAATTTCCCCTTCTCGACAATTTGTTGTTAATCAATGCTTTGCATTGTCCGTGAGACAATTGCTGTCCCATTATGCGAAGAATGTGAAAATTAAATGGCCCAACGATATTTATGTGGAAAATCAAAAAATTGCAGGAATCTTAATTGAACATTTTATCGAAGGTGAAAAGATAAAAAATACCATTGCGGGAGTGGGAATAAATGTCAATCAAACCAATTTCGATGATGATATTCCGAATCCGATTTCACTGAAATTATTGTTGAATAAAGATTTTGATCCCGCAGGTGTTCTTCAGGAACTAATCAACTGCTGCAGACAATTCAAATGTTCTGAAAATACTAACTATCAAGAAATTAATAATGAATATTTGAATTCCCTTTACTTGATGGAGGAGTATGCGGATTATGAAATTGACAACAAAATTACAGAGGCCAAGATAGTCGGAATAGATAATTATGGTCGTTTGTTATTGTGTGATAAAAAAGGACAACAATATTGTTGCGGAATGAGGGAGGTTCGCTTATGCCTAAAATAGAATTATTATCTCCAGCAAAAAACTTAGAGTGTGCTGTGGCCGCCATCAATCACGGGGCGGATGCCGTGTATATTGGCGGTCCTAGTTTCGGGGCTCGTGCCGCTGCCGGCAATAGTTTTGAAGATCTCGAAAAATTGTTGCGCTATGCACATCCGTATCACGCGAAGGTTTTTGTTACGTTGAATACGATTTTGACGGATAAAGAACTGGAGCAGGCGGAACGCCAAATCCAACAATATTATGATATGGGAATCGATGCGTTGATTGTCCAGGATATGGGAATCCTCAAATTGAATCTTCCTCCTATCGCATTGCACGCGAGTACGCAAGCCGACAACCGAGATGCGGATAAAGTCAGGTTTCTGAAAAATGCAGGGTTCCAGCGAGTGGTGTTGGCTCGTGAATTGTCTTTGCAACAAATAGAAACGATTCACAAAGCTTGTGATGTGGAATTGGAGGCATTTGTTCACGGTGCCTTATGTGTTAGTTACAGCGGTCGTTGCTATATGAGTTATGCCGCGTGTGGTCGTAGCGCCAATCGTGGAGAATGTGCCCAGTTTTGTCGTCTTCCCTATAGCTTGGTTGATGCGGAAGGTAAAATCATTTGCGAAGATAAACATTTGTTGTCTTTGAAAGATTTGGATCGCTCTGATTTTCTGTTGCCGATGATGCAGGCCGGTGTTACTTCTTTTAAAATTGAAGGTCGTTTGAAAGATGCCAATTACGTCAAAAACATCACGGCGTATTATCGAAGAAAAATCGATGATATTTTAAATGAAAATCCTCAATATCAACAGGATTCTATCGGCAAAACGACTTTGTTTTTTGATCCCGACCCGGAAAGAACATTCCATCGTTCTAAAACTGATTATTTTGTTGATGGGGTGCGGACTAATGTTGTGCAATTGAAAACACCAAAGTCAACCGGCGCTTTCGTGGGTGTCGTAAAGTCCGTGAACGATAATTCATTAACGTATTCTCAAGAGAAAGAATTGCATAATGGAGATGGTTTGTGTTTTGTCAATTCTCAAGGCGAATTTTCTGGTTTTCGTGCCAATAGGGTAGAGGGAAGGCAGGTGTTTTTCAATGAGCCGGTAGATGTGGCCGTGGGTGATAAATTATATAGAAATTATGATATTCAATTTGAGAAGTTGTTGAACGGGAAGAGTGCGGAACGCCGTATTGCCGTTGATTTTGAATTGAGAGAAACTTCGGTAGGATTGTTGTTGTGTTGTGTCGATGAGGCCGGAACACAAGTCGAATGGGCTATCAATGCCGATAAGGTCGTGGCGGAAAAAGAAGAGCAGGCGCTCAAAACCCTGCAAACACAATTGTCAAAATTAGGCAATACGTCGTACGTGGCTCGTAAAATAGACATCAAAACGAAACAGGTGTATTTTTTCCCCAGTTCGCAAATTGCAGAATGGCGACGTTCAATCATAGATCTGTTGATTGAAAAGTCATTGAAAATAAAATTGCACCCGAAAGTCATTTCCGCAGTTTCGGACGAAAAATTTCCAATTGAAGCCGTTAATGTCTATAATGATGCGGCTGTGGCTTTTTATCAGGAACACGGGATCGATAATGTTGTCACGGCCTACGAAAAAAATCTCCCGCCTTATCCTGTCGTTATGACTTGTAAACATTGTATTAGATTTACTTTGGGAATTTGCAAAAAACATTCTAAAAATGATCCGTGGAAAGAGCCGCTGTTCCTAAAAACGGGAAAGTATTGTTTTCAATTGTCTTTCGATTGCGTCAAATGTGAGATGAATATTTCAATGAATGAAGAGCTAGATGATTAATTCGTGTTTTCTTAATACAAACAAGCCTTTGTGAATAACAGAAAATCAGAAAGTTGAAAAAAATTATCAATCAGTGATTTTGTATTAAAAAAAGTTGTATTTTTGCAGCCCAATTTTAGTAAAGGAAATAATAATAAAAAAATAAAGAAAAATGTCACGAGTTTGCCAAATCACAGGAAAAAAAGCTATTACGGGAAATAATGTTTCGCACTCCCACATTAGAACAAAAAGACAATTTCATCCTAATTTGCATACAAAGAAATTCTTCGTTCCTGAATTGAACGAATGGGTGGTACTTAAAGTATCTGCCAAAGCAATGCGCAATATGGATAAAAACGGCATTTGGAACTGCATCACTGAAGCAAGTGAAAAAGGTATCCTGAAATAATGTCTTTTTAAAAAATATGTCATACTGAGGGTGTCCAGTTTTGGTCACCCTCTTTTTTTATTTTATTATACGACCCCAAGGGATATTTCAAATTAATTTTGCATAAAGTATGTATTTTTACACATATTCCAAAAAAAATATGTATGTTTGCAATCATTATAGTAAAATGACCTATGTTGAAGAAAATCATTCTCTCGATAATGATACTGTGCCTTTTTTTGATGGGAAAGGCACAGCAAAATGACACAAAAACCGTGCTGTTTCTGATTCCTTTTTTTGGAAACCAATATCACGCTGAAAATATCAATGCCATAGAATCGGAAACCGACATATACAACGAATCTGCTTTTAGTTTGGTGAGTTTCTGGGAAGGCGCGAAACTCGCTTTGGATGAGTACGAATCCGGTGAAAATCGCATCAATGTGATAGTTCGAGATGTCACTAACGATAACGGCAAACTTCTTTCTATTATGGAAGATAAAGAATTGATGGGTCGTGTCGATTTGATTATTGGTCCGTTTTTTGCCCGACAATTCGAAGTGGTCGCCTCTTATGCGAAAAAATATCAAATCCCTATCGTTAATCCGTTTACTACTAAAAAAAGTATTGTAAATGGCAATGAATTAGTATATAAGGTTTTTCCTGCTCACGAGGCCATGCCCGAAAAGATTTTTGCCAAAGGATGGACGAACCAACCCGTATTTTTTTGGACGGAGTCTGATAAATGGACGGCCGATATGCAAATCTTTAAGGATTATTTTGATGCCCATAACGTGAATTATGAAAAAGTATCGGTCAATACTAATATAATCGATAAGTTGAAATCTCACACGCATAGTCTCGTGCTGGTGTCAATACAGTCCGAGGCAATGGTGATTGCCAAAATGCGCCAACTTGGAATTCACGAGAATAATGTGGATGCCACTTTGATTATTCCACAGGAGTGGTTGGATATTAACGAGTTGGAAGTGGATTATCTGAATAAGTTGAATGTCCATTTCTTCTCTAATTGGTTTGTGGATGAAAATTCAGATGCTTACGTGGTCTTTATGGATCGTTTTTCCCAAAAATACAATTCCAATCCGGATTTGAAACGCTTTACTTTTCAAGGGTATGATATTACTAAGTATTTTGTAGAGTTGATGTTGCACGATTTTGAGCAATCAAAGGTTAATTATGTGCCCGTTTCTATGCAGTTCAATTTCAAAAAAGTTGACCAGGGCGGATTTGAAAATACTGGCGTTTTTCTTATGCAATTACAGGATTATCAAATAAAACCAACAGAATAATTTTGACGATGAAAAAACTTTTTTTCTTGCTGATTTTATCGGTGTGTTGTGCCAATCTGATTTGTGCGCAGGATACCGTCCGACATTATTGGTCTAATAAGAAATTAATGTCGCAAGGCCTTGAACAAAATGGCGTGGAAGTGGGTAATTGGGTCTATTTTCATAAAAATGGGACCAAATGGATGGAAGGCGGCTACCTAAATGGACAAAAAGTGGGTTTATGGAAAGTATGGTACGATGATGGCAAGAAAAGTCAGGAATATTATGCAGACAACGGAACCTTTAAAAGTTGGTACCCTTCTGGTAAAATAGAGTCGGAAGGCCAAATGCAAAACGGACAGAAAACAGGTCAATGGACATTTTACTATCCCAATGGGGCTTTATTTAAAAAAACTACCTATGAAAGAGATAGCGTTCACGGGAAAGTGGTGGAATATCACGATAATGGGAAAGTGAAATTTGAGGGAAATTATGTTTATGGCCGCTTGAACGGATATTCTACCTGGTGGAATGCGTCTGGAGAAAAAGATATGGAAGGAAATACGATTGACGACTTGCAAGACGGTATATGGAAATTCTATCTTCCGAATGGTACAATGGGAAGTACAGGGCTTTTCCAAAAAGGAAAACAGGAAGGCAAATGGACTTATTATTATGATAATGGAAATGTGTGGAAATACGTGAATTATCAGGACGGTAAACGTGAGGGGGAAACAAAGGCGTGGTACGAAAATGGTCAGCTGCAGCGAATGGGAACCTTTAAAAATGATAAGGAAACGGGAAAGTGGAAGTCCTTTTACCGTAATGGTCAATTGCAGGATTATGGATTTTTTAGCGAAGGAAAAATGGAAGCATTGTGGACAGGTTACTATGAGAATGGCGTCCAAAAATATGAAACCGCCTACGAAAATAATATGCGAACCGGCAGCCATCGCTATTGGAACGAAAATGGAAAACTTAAAACAGAAGGTAACTATTTAAGAGATTTGAAACACGGCAATTGGAAAGATTTTGCCGATAACGGCAAAATCTTGGAAAGCGGAAAATACCAGTTGGATAAAAAAGAGGGAAAATGGACTTTCTATAACGAATATGCCGTTAAAGTTCGTGAACAAAATTTCGTTAACGATGCGCCAGACGGAAAATTTACGGAATTTTATCCCAATGGCAAAAAACATTTTTCCGGAAGTTTCAAAAATCGCCAGAAAAATGGTCCGTGGATGAGTTGGGACATCAATGGGAATTTGGTGTATAAAGTTGTGTTCACCAATGGTCACAAAAAGGTTGTCAAAGATATGAACACTAAGATGAATAAACCATTTTAATATTGATGAAGCGGCATTTGAGTTTGAATGAAATTATTCAAATCCATAATTATAAAGCACAAACTATGGTAGTCAAAACTTTTCGTTTTAATCCGTTTCAAGTTAATACTTACGTTTTGTATGATGAAACCAAGGAGGCTGTCATCATCGATCCGGGTGATTATGTGATAAGCGAGGATCAGCAGTTGGCGGATTTTATTGACAAAGAGCAATTACAGGTGAAGTACGTCATTAATACGCATCCCCACGTTGATCATATTGCAGGCAATAGATTCTGCAAAAGCCATTTCAACTGCAAGATACTGATGCACGAAAATGGGTTGCCGATATACAAGAAGGCACATGTGTATGCGGTGGTGTTCGGTTTTGATTTTGAAGATGCGCCGGATGCCGATCAGTTTCTGAAAGATGGCGATACGGTTCACTTTGGCAATCAAGAACTGAAGGTGTTATATACCCCGGGTCATGCCGACGGAAGTATTAGTCTGTATGATCAGGCAAATCAAATGGTGTTTGTCGGTGATGCCCTTTTTGCCGGAAGTATTGGCCGTACCGATTTGCCAACGGGATCACAAACCTTGCTTTTGCAAAGCATAAAGGATAAAATTATGGTTTTACCCGATGATACCGTAGTTTTTTGCGGACACGAAATATCTACCACCATCGGACATGAAAAATTATACAATTCATTTATTAACAACTAATTATGACTAAACATATTCCAGAAGGTTACGAAAGACGTGACATCTATAATGAAGAAAACATCAACAAGTTGGCTGCTTGTTATAAGCAAATTCTAACATTGATCGGAGAAGATCCCAATAGGGAGGGTTTGATTAAAACCCCTGTGCGCGCAGCCAAGTCTATGCAATTTCTCACTCACGGGTATGATAGTAATCCCGAAGAAATATTAAAAAGTGCCCTTTTCAAAGAAGATTATAAGCAAATCGTCGTAGTAAAGGACATAGAAATATACTCTATGTGTGAGCATCATTTGCTACCGTTTTTTGGCAAGGCGCACGTGGGTTATATTCCCAATGGGACAATTGTCGGCTTGAGCAAAATCCCTCGTGTGGTGGAAGCTTTTGCCCGTCGTTTGCAATTGCAGGAACGTCTTACCACACAAATTAAGGATTGTTTGCAAGACGTCCTTAATCCTTTGGGTGTGGCGGTGGTTATTGAGGCACAGCACCTTTGTATGTCAATGCGTGGAATCCAAAAACAAAATTCGGTAACCACAACTTCTGAATTTACTGGTGCCTTCTTGAAAAATTCTAATACTCGTCAGGAGTTTATGCATTTAATAGGGGCTGATTTGCACTAGTTTTTGTCTTTTTTCTGGTTTTCTTAATTTTACTTTTTGTCTTTTTCTTTTTTTTCTTGACGTGGTAGGTAAGCGCTCGTTCCGCGGCTAAGGGAATGGGAGTGGCCATTTCATGCTCGGTGTGGCGGAGCGAGCAGGTGACGGTTTGGCCTACCCAGTCGGGAGGAAGGCAAATGGTAATGGTGTCGGTTTTCGGAAATAAAATTAATCGTTTCATCGCTTTGAGTTTTTGAAATTTTTTTTATTGAGTTTTTCCATGATGGCAAAAATTATGACAAAAATGACCTAAATGATGACAAAATATTTGAAAAAGTATCTTTCTTGAAAAAATTAAAAATATTAATTTATTTTGTTAATAATCAGATTGTTACGAATACAAATATACAAAAAAATTGAAATAGTGGACCGTTAGGTGAAATTTTTTTGAAAATCAAATTATTTTATTGATTATCAGTTGAATAAAAAAAAATATGAAAAAAAATGGCACAAGGTGTTGAAAGTATAGAATAAAGTTGTATTTTTGCAGTCCCAAAAAACGGATGTTTCAGTAGCTCAGCAGGTAGAGCACATCCCTTTTAAGGATGGGGTCCTGGGTTCGAATCCCAGCTGGAACACGAAATGCCAAACGAAAGTTTGGCTTTTTTTATGTAAAACTCGCATTATGTTGAATAAGGCCTTTTTGTGGAAATTTGTAAAATTCTGCCTTGTCGGCGGCAGTGGAATGCTCGTTGACTTTGGCACGACATACGTCTGCAAGGAATGGCTAAAAATCAACAAGTATATTTCAAATTCAATCGGATTTATCCTGGCGGCTACCTCCAATTTTTTCCTGAATAGACTTTGGACCTTCCAGAGCCAGGAGCCGGGAATTGGAACTCAATATTGCACTTTTTTTGTAATTTCCCTCATTGGACTGGCTATCAATAATTCGGTTATTTATCTGTTAAACAGTAAATTAAAATTGAATTTCTATTTTTCTAAACTGGTGGCGGTGGGGATTGTCACATTCTGGAATTTTTTCATGAATTATTTTTTTAATTTCAAGTGATTCCTCTATCTGAATTACTTTCCGAAAGACTATTTTGTTCTCGAATAAAATTTGTACATTTGCATTTGATTTAAAATGGACAAATTATGGACTTGGAAGAAATAGGATCCCTGCTCATTATGATTGTTATTGCGGTCGTCAGCGGACTCGTTAAACGTAAAAAAAAACAACGAGAGCCAGTTAGAAAAATGCACGTCGCCAGCGATGAAATTGAAGTTGATAATTACTTTGAAGATGAGTTTGAAACGAGCCCCGAAGAGGTAGATCCCAATTTAAAAAATGACATTTTTGACGAAAATTCTTCAAAATCTGAGCCGTATTTTACTTACGAAGAAGTCGGAGTGCAGGAAACGGATTACGCTCAAAAAAATGAACCAATAGCAGAAAGCAAAACGAAAGATAATTTGCAAGATTCTGAAAATGAAGAAGAAACAAATTGTATTGATTTTTCAGATCCACAAGAATTAAGAAAGGCGGTTATTTATAAAGAAATTTTGGAACGTCCTTATAATTAAAAACTTACGTTTTTTTTCATTTTATCTCACATATATATAGTATGGTTTTGATTTTTTTTGTAACTTTACCGCCTAAAAACTAACGAAATTTAATGTTTAATATAAAATAATAGCTATGATGAAAAAATTACTCTTTACACTCGGAGTGATCATCCTTTTTTCTGGCTTTGCCTATTCTCAATCGGGAACGATTAAGGGTGTTGTAACTGACCAGACAGGAGAACCATTAGCGTACACGAACATCTATCTGAAATTGGAAGACAAGGTGGTCAACTACGCAATGGCTGACGCAAAAGGAGAGTATCAATTGTTTGGCATTCAGCCAGGCACTTACGACATTGAAGCCAATGCTGAAATGACTTGTAAGAAAACTATGAAGAAGACGGGTTTGGTTGTGAAGGTTGACAACGTACAATTCGTCGACTTCAAAATCAACTGCGCCACTGACTTGGATGTTGTTGAAGTCACTTGGGAACCCCCTGTGTTTGACAAAGATAACACGACGTCCTCGGCTCGTTTGAGTGGTGATGCGGTTCGTAAAACACCTGGTCGTTCAATTACCGCTGCCCTTTCAAACTTGGAAGGCGTTTCGGGTGTTGACGGTGCTATGACCTCTGTACGTGGTAACCGTTCAGATGGCCAACAAATGATCGTTGACGGTGTAAGAATGAGAGGTAATGCGGGTGTGGCTATGAGTTCCGTTGAAGAAGCTCAGTTGATTCAGGGTGGTATTCCTGCTGAATTGGGCGATGGTACCAGCTTTACCGTTATTACCACGAAACCGGCTTCTAAGGATTTTCACGGTTCTGTTGAATTACGTGGGTCTTTGGAAGGATATAACAATTTCTTGGTGGCCGCTAATGTTTCAGGTCCTATCTTGAAAGGTAAGAAAAGAGACGATCCTGCCCGTATCGGTTTTATGTTGAGCGGTGAAGTTTCCTATTCAAAAGATCCTAGTCCTTGGGGCAAGGGTAGCTGGAAAACCCCAGGTAACTGGCGTGCAACTCCTCAAACTATCTCTACAATTAGTGAAAACCCAATTCTGTATCCTCAAAATGCGTTCGGCGTAACTCAGCTGGCTTCCGAATATCTTGGCTCTGACGCATTTGTAAGACAGAGAGTGAAAGACCACGCTGGATATTGGAATTACTTGGCTCAAGGTAAATTGGAATTCGTTATGGGAAGAACGCATAATATTCGTTTGGCATTCAATGCTTCTTATGAATATTATAAGGGAAAAAGTTGGGGAGCTTCAAGTGCACTTTTCAATGCACAAAACAACCCGGAATCTATTTCCAATACTTTGCGTGTAAGTGCCCGTTTGAATCATAGAGTGTACACGGACACCACGGGCGTGGCTATCCTGAAAAACGTGATGTATGACATTAACTTGAACTACACGCGTAGCAATTCTATCGCTCAGGATGGAACCCATAGAGACAACTTATTCAATTATGGTTGGATTGGTCGTTTCAAATCCCATTTCGCGGAAAAATATTCTGATGTGGAAAGTTCTTATTTAGATCCTGAAACAGGTATTACATATTATGGTAATATATATAGAATGAATAACCGTCTGGATACCCTTCATACTTTTGAAGCCGGCAACCTGAATCCTGGTTTGGTTTTCTATACTCAGAACTTCTATGATATGTTCACTCCTGATTTCATTCATCAATATGATGATGATCCAAACAATCCTACTCCATACGATGAAAACCTCTATTCTCAATTTGGTGCCTTGTTAAATGGTCAGTCTCCTTCTTCTCCATACGGTATGGCATCATCTCCTGGTATTACCTATTCTTCTTATGCAAAATCTCAATCTGATGTTATTGGTTTGAAGGCTGCCGTTACGATGAACTTGGCAGATAACGAATTGAAGTTCGGTTTTGAATTTGAAAAGATTATCTCTCGTAGTTATAGCGTAGGTGCACGTAGCATTTGGACTTTGATGCGTCAAGTGGCTAACTTGCACAACGCTGAAATCGATATTAATCACCCGGTTTATTTGGATGCTGTAATGCCTTCTTGGTACAATGCTGAACAAAGACAAGACTTCATCAATCAGCATTCCATCGATTTCAATGGTTATGATGGTGATATCTATGTTTGGTTTGACCGTGCGTTGGGTGCAGTATCAGAAGGAAGTTTCGCTCAAAATATTCGTAGCAAACTCGGCCTGGGCTTGAGAGAATGGGTTGACGTTGACGACATTACTCCTACTCAATACAATGATATGGGCGGTTTGTCATTATTCTCAACTGAAGAATTGGTTGTGGGTACAGGACACGGTGGTATCGTTTCTTACAATGGTTATGACGCTCTTGGTAATAGATATAGAGGCGGTGCTTCAATTAAAGACTTCTTCACCAAGAAAAATGGTAAGAGAACTTACGAAATCGGTGCTTACGAACCTACTTACTTGGCTTTCTATTTGCAAGATAAATTCTCTATCAATAGTTTGTTGTTCCGTGTTGGTTTACGTGTTGACTACTTCGACGCACATCAGGATGTGTTGAAAGATGGTTATTTGTTCCGCGATGCCTACACAGTTAAAGAACTGAAGGCATTAGGATTCAACAACAAGACCTTATTGGAAGGTGCTAATGATGATTGGTACGTATATGTTAACCAAAGAAGTTATTATATGGATAATTTGAATCCTGATAATTTTGATGCTTCTGTTATCGGTTATCGTAGCGGTGACAATTGGTATGATGCCAATGGTGACCTTGTAACCGACCCTGAAACAGACTTGTCTTTGAATACGGCCGGTCCTATCTTGAAAAACAAATTGGATGAAACGGACATTACAAAAGTAGAAGCAGACGCTTTCACTAAATATTCTCCAAACTGGACCGTAATGCCTCGTATCTCCTTCTCTTTCCCAGTATCCGACAACTCATTGTTCTATGCCAACTACGACATTGTAACTTCTCGTCCTACGGATATTCAAATCAACCCTATTACTTATATGTTTATTGAAGATTATGCAACAAGCATTATCAGTAATCCTAATTTGAAACCTCAGAGAAGTATTGAATATGAAATCGGTTTCCGTCAGAAAATCGGTGAAAAGTCAGCATTGAGTATCGCTGCCTACTATTCTGAAAAACGTGACCAAATTCAGTCATTCCGTTACACGGGTGCTTATCCTACCACTTATTATTCATATAAGAATATGGACTTTGGTACAGTTCAAGGTTTCACTATTAGCTATGAATTGAGAAGAATTAAACACGTTTCTTTCCATGCCAACTATACTTTGCAGTTTGCTAAAGGTACCGGTTCTTCTGCCACTTCAAACTCAGCCATTATCGCTTCTGGTCAGCCAAACTTGAGAACCTTGGTTAACTTGTCATTTGACCAACGTCACGCTATCGGTGCCAATATTGATTTCTCTTTTGACGGCGGTGTTGATTATGATGGTCCTGTTACAAGAACCGTTAAGAAAGGTACCAACACGGTTAAGGAAATTAAGTGGTTACAAAATGCTGGTATTACCTTGTTGTTAAAAGCTGCTTCTGGTATGCCTTATAGCCGTTCAACCACTCCTCACTCAATTACGGGTTATGGTACATCTCGTTTGCAAGGTACCCTTTATGGATCAAGCAGACCTTGGACATTCAATTGCGACCTTCGTATCTATAAGTCATTCAATTTGAATCTTTATGGAAAAGACGCAAAGGATAAGGACGGCAATCCAAAAGGTGTTAAACCAGGTTATTTAATGATTTATTTGGATGTTACCAATATCTTCAATATCAAGAACATTCTCTATGTGTATGACTATACAGGAAATCCAGATGATGATGGTTTCTTGTCTGCTGCCGAATACCAAGCTTACATCCAGTCTCAAACTGATGTGAATTCCTATACTAATTACTATAATATGTTTATGCGCGATCCTTCTAATTATAGTAGACCTGCACAGGTTAACCTTGGTCTTCAATTCGGATTCTAATATTTCTTGTAAAGTTTGATAAAAATAAAAAATATATATCATGAAGAATACAGTAAAAAGTTTGTTTTTGATAGCTCTTTTACTTCTGCTTGCAAGTGGAACCATGCAGGCGGAAAGATGGGTCGGTGATCCTGCTAAACGGGCAAAGGCAACTGCTAAGGCTGGTTCAGCCAAGTGTTTGTCTGCAACCAACTCAAATGAGTTAACAATTAATAATGTTCGTGCCTACATCGAAACCAATGGTACAATGTGGAATAAGGAGTTGGCAGAATATGAAGTTCCTAAAGGTTCCGGTAAATGTTCTATGTTCGCTGCTGCTTTGTGGATTGGTGGTTTGGATGATAACAACCAAATCAAGTTGGCAGCCGTTCGGTTCCGTCAAGTTGGTGACGACTTCTGGACTGGCCCTCTGTCAGTAGATGGTTTGGCTGAAATCGCTCAAGAGGATTGTGCCGCTTGGGATAAGATGTTTAAGATGACACGTGCCGAAGTTGATGAACATATCAATATTTATAACACGCATAACCATTCTGTTCCTAATCCATCTCAAGCCATTAAGAATTGGCCTGCTCACGGTGATTATGATAACAAGAAACAGTCATTCTATTTGGCTCCATTTAAAGATGTCAATGGCAACTTTGAATACGATCCTGAAAACGGTGACTATCCTTACTATGATATCGACAATGATTTGTGTCCTTGGACTGAAGCTAATAAGTCAAGAGCTGCCCACGGATTACTTCCTGTTCCTTACGAACAAGAACGTATTAATGAATTTCCTACATACGCCAATTCAATCGGTATTGATGGTATGGTTTATGCTGACCACGTATTGAAAGGTGATGAAACATTGTTCTGGATCTTTAATGATAAGGGTAATGCTCACACCGAAACTGGTGGCGCCGCAATCGGTTTGGAAATTCGTGCTCAGGCTTTCGCTTTCCAAACTAACGATGATTTGAATAATATGACTTTCTATTCCTACGAAATTATCAACAGATCTACGACTAACTTGAATAAGACCTTTTTCTCACAGTGGGTTGACCCCGATTTGGGTTATGCTTACGATGACTATGTTGGTTGTGATGTTGCTCGTGGTTTGGGATATTGCTACAACGGTTCCGCCACTGACGGTGCTGGTTTGGCTCAACACTACGGTGCCAATCCTCCAGCGGTTGGTGTTGACTTCTTCCAAGGTCCTTACATTGATCCTGATTATATGGAAGATGATTCTACAGGTGAACTTGTTGGCCGTGATAATCCCGCATTCGATTTGAATGAGGCAGGTGTTACCGGTACAGTGGCCAACAAGTTGTATTGTGACAAATTCTTGAAAAGTCAATATACGAATGACCAATTTGCCATTAATGGTGTAAACTTTGGTGATAGCATTGCTAATAACGAACGTTTCGGTATGAGACGTTTCGTATTCCACAATAATGATAATACCAATCGTGGTGACCCAAGTAAAGCCGTTGACTATTACAATATGCTCCGTGGTTACTGGAGAGATGGTCGTCGTATGACATACGGTTCTTTGGCATACGCCGGTTCTGGTCAGGGTGTTGACGGTCCTGAATGCGACTTTATGTTCCCAGGTACTACCGACCCTTGTAACTGGGGTATCGAAGATCCTGTTCAACGTGATATGTTTAATGCCCAAGATCCTATGTGGGGCGGTAGCCGTGGTTGGGTTGAAGAAACCGTTGCCGATGACCAACCTGGTGACAGACGTTTTATGCAGTCTGCTGGTCCTTTCACTTTGAGACGTGGTGCTGTTAACTACATTACTGTTGGTATTCCTTGGGCTCGTTCCTACTCAGGTGGTGCTTGGCAATCTGTTGAATTATTGAAGGTTGCTGATGACAAGTGTCAAGCTTTGTTTGAAAACTGCTTCAAGGTTTTGGATGGTCCAGATGCTCCTGATGTTACTATCAAGGAATATGAAAATGAATTGATTATGTATTTGACTAACGATAGAGACGATTCCAACAACAAGGATGAATCCTATTCAGAAGTTGATCCTCAAATCGATGAAGGTTATACCACTGATTCTACTTATACGCAGTATTTCTATAGAGAAGATCCCGAACATCCTGGACAGCAGATTTTGGATTCTGTTACTGCGGTGAAGTCAGTGTATAAAAGATATCCTGAAGGTAGCAATAAATATAGATTTGAAGGTTATCAAATTTATCAGGTGGCCAGCAAGGATGTTAGTGTTGCTGATATCGGCAACCTCGATAAGGTTCGTTTGATTGCTCAATGCGATATCGTTAACTATAGAAATGACGGTACTCCAGTGGGTCAGTTGGTGAACTGGGAATTTGATCAGGCATTGAATACTAATGTTGCCGTTGAAAAAGTAAATGGTGCCAATGCAGGTATTCAACGTACTTTCAAGATTACTGAAGACAAATTTGCTACAGGTACCAACGCTACTTTGGTTAACCATAAAACTTATTACTTTATGGTTATTGCTTACGCATACAATGAATATGCTCCATTCTCAATTGACGAACAAGTAACCGATGGTTTGAAAGGACAAAAGACTCCATATCTGGCCGGTCGTAGAAACATTAAAGTTATTTCTGCTATCCCGCATAGTCCAAAACCAACGGGTGTAGATCTCGAAAAGTTGTGTGCATACGGTACTCAACCTCAAATTACTCGCGTTGAAGGTCAAGGTAATGGCGGTTTCGTTCTTGAACTTTCTGATGAAAGTAGAGATAAAATCTTAGCTGGTAACAGTGGTGATTTCTCTGCCGGTCCTGTAACTTATAAGAGCAACTATGGTCCTTTGGCTATTAGCGTAATTGACCCATTGCAGGTTAAACCTTTGGATTACGAAGTGAAATTCGTTAAAAATGCTGAAGAAGTTAACGATGAAACCAAATGGGTTTTAAGTATTACCGGTGTTAGTGGTATGAGTTTCTCTTCACAAGAAGATTTATACACTTATTTGTTAGATACATTCAATATTACAAAACCTGTTGATACTTCAAATTTCAACATTAGTGTAGCTACTGAGCAGTTGTTTATGGAATTAGGCTTGTCTATTTCAATTGTAAATAAACCGTTTGAAATTTTAGACGCTAGTCAATTGCGTTGGTTACAACAATGCGGTACTGGTACAGATGTTACTTCTGGCGGTATGATGATGGCTGGTCAAGTTACTTATCTTGGTTCTTCAATTTCATTCCAAAATCAATCTGAACCTTGGTTCTGGGGTCAAGTGGATGCCGAAGGCGAATATCCAAGCAACTGGATTCGTTCCGGTACTCAGGCTTCTGGCAACTGGGAAGATTGGGGTGCTCAACAAGATGGTGCTGAAAACGAATATATGAAATTCAGAAATGAAGATGCTTGCGAAATTCTTCCTCCAAATGGTGATGAAGCTCCATTCAATAGCCAATGTATGCGTGCTTTCAAGGATCCTACAGGCCAATTCGAATCTATGGTTTATGGTACTTGGGCTCCATACGTGATTACTTCTCCATATTCTGGTGGCGTTAAGGCTTGTTTGATTAAACCTGATACGGTTTATTATCCTAAGGATGTTTATCCGACACCACGTTATTATAATTTCTCTGAACTCATTAAAACAAATGCTTATACAAGTTATGTTCCTCAATCTGGACCTCACGCTTCTAAGGAGCAAGATAGATGGGCAATGGGACATAATATGACAATGACCAACCTTTATTCAGTTGATATTGTTGTAACGGCTGATAAGAGTAAATGGACTCGTTGTCTCGTACTGGAAGCTGGAGCTGGTGAAGATGGTTATGTTCATACCGAATTTGGCGATAACGTACGTCATGAACCTAAGACACATCCTTCAGTTGATAAGAACGGTAATATTGAACTTAATCCTATTGAAGGTCAAGAAACTGGTTTCGGTTGGTTCCCAGGTTATGCCATCAATATTGAAACTGGTGAAAGATTGAATATTATGTTTGCTGAAAATTCATTGGATACTTTGAATAATGGTGATGATATGATTTTCAATCCTACTACTAATTATGCTTACTTTACCGATCCTGAAACAGGAGAAATCACTATCTTGTCTGAAGCCGAATATACTGCTATGTGGAATTCTTACGCAATGATTGATCACGGTGTTGATTCTCCACACGCTATTTCTGAAATGCCAGAACCTGCCTTTGGTGGACGTCATTTCTTATATGTATGTAGTAGTTCAGGTAATACTGCTCCAATTCAGTATGAAACCAAGTTGGCATCTCGTAATTACAATGATAATGATTCTAAACGTGATGGTGCTGGTACTATTGCCGCTAGTGGAGCACATACTAAATACAAACATGGTGGTGTGATTCGTGACTTTGTTAATGAAGACCAACCGGTTTATGGACCTGATGGTGTAACAACATACGATTATTATGAATGTGGTCCATACGATGAATGCGAATGGTTAGCTGCTAAGTTCTCTTCAATTGCTTCAGATACTGCTTTGAGCCGTCCACAACGTAAGGCCGTTAAGATGCAAGTGTTCAATAATGTAATGTGGACATCTATCTCTATGCCTTATGCCGGTTATGAAGATAAGTGGCTTGAACCTGGTAATGACGCTACCGTTAAAATCCGTGTTTCACGTCCTTATATGAGATATAAATCTCGTTGGTTCAATGATGAACAACGTGCTTTATATGAACTAGAACACGGTACAATCCAAAACGAAGGTTTCCCATTGTACTCATTCTCTACGGCTGATTTAGCTCCTGTTATCAATACTACTAAACAATATCACGACGAAATGTTGCAAGACATTAATATCGTTCCGAATCCTTATTATGGATTCTCAATGTATGAACATACTGCTCTTGAAACTTACGTCAAGATTGTTAACTTGCCTGCTCCATGTGAAGTTTCTATTTACACTTCCAATGGTACACTTGTTCGTACCTTGAGTAAGAAATCAGCTGAAGGAGCTACTACCTACATTGATTGGGATTTGAAGAACCACGCCAATATTCCTGTCGCTGGTGGTGTTTACATCATCCACGTTAAGGCTCCTGGCATTGGTGAAAGAACCCTGAGATTCTTCTGTGCTATGCGTCCAACCGACTTAAATGCATTCTAAAACGCGTTATCGATAACATTTAAAAATTATGACTATGAATAGAATATATAAGACATTTATCATTTGCGCAGTTATAGGTCTTCTTTCCTATGCGGGACAGTCTTTCGCAGGTAATAGAGACCGTGCAGGTCAAGCGGGTGCATCAGGCTTGCTTATTGACCCTTGGGCAAAAACTAACGGTTGGGGAAATGCTGGTGTGGCTGAAATCCGTGGTATGGAATCAGTTTTCTCTAATGTCGCTGGTATCGCTTTCGTGAACAAAACAGAACTGGGTTTCTCAAGAACCCAGTATCTGGTTGGTTCTGGAGCAGGTATGAATATTAACTCCCTCGCCATTTGTCAATCTTTGGCTAAAAGAGATAAAGCCACTGGCCGTAAAATCAAGGATTTTGGTGTGTTGGGTATCTCTGCCATGATTATGAACTTCGGTGATGTTAACATTACTACTGTTGAACAACCAGAAGGTAATATGGGTACGTTTACTCCCAATTACTTCAATATCGGTATTCATTATGCTAAATCATTTAACCAGTATATTCACGGTGGTGTTAGCGTAAGAGTGGTTGATGAAAACATTTCCGACTTGAAGGCAATCGGTGTTGCTATCGACGCCGGTGTTCAATATTTGGCTGGTCCATACGAAAACTTCAAAATTGGTGTTACTTTGAAGAACATCGGTCTTCCTATCAGCTATAAGGGCGATGGTATTATGCAAAGAGCTACGGTTACCAATTCAGACCACGAACAAACCTTGGAAACAAGAAGTGCCGAATATGAAATGCCTACCTTGTTGACAATGGGTCTTTCTTACGATTTCTTGTTCTTCGGTGGTATTTACAAAGATATGACCAAGGAAGAAAGAAAAGACGAAGGTTTGACTCGTAATGATGCTGACCATCGTTTGACCATCGCTGGTTCTTTCACTGCAAATTCATATTCAAGAGATATTTTTGCTCTTGGTTTGGAATATGGTTTCAAACAGTACTTTATGGTTCGCGTAGGTTACAGCATTGAAAGCTTTGGCGTTGAAAAGGCAGACGCTGCACATCCTGAAAGAATCACTGCTCTCACGGGTGTAAATCCTGAATCTATTTATGCTGGTCCATCTGTGGGTTGTTCAGTAGGTATTCCATTGGTAAAGAAGGACAAGGGTAACCAGAAATTGTTCATCGATTACGCTTATAGATTTACCAATAAATGGAGAGGTAACCATTATGTCAGCCTTAAGTTAGCTTTATAATTTATTCTCCACAATATTACTTAAATAAAAAGGGGCTTTTAAGTAAGCCTCTTTTATTTGTATAAAGAAATCTAAAATTACTAATATGGATTCGATAAAATATTATTCAAAAGAAAGTCTCGAGCAATTGAAGGAGGAACTTAAGCAGTTGGAAACGGTTGAAAGACCAAAAATTTCGGCTGCCATTGCTGAAGCACGTGATAAAGGTGACCTTTCTGAAAATGCTGAATATGACGCTGCCAAGGAAGCCCAGGGTTTGTTGGAACTGAAAATCGCAAAATTAAAGAATATAGTTGCCAATGCCCGTATTCTTGATGAATCGAAGATTGACGTTTCAAAGATTTTGATTTATTCGAAGGTGCAGGTGAAAAATTTGCAAAATAATTCTGTGATGTCCTATACGCTTGTTCCGGAGTCAGAATCAGATCTCAAAACTGCTAAGATTTCAGTAACTTCGCCTATCGCAAAAGCTTTGATTGGAAAGCAAAAGGGTGATGTTGTAGAAGTAAAGGTGCCCGTCGGCATCATTAAATTGGAAATAATGGATGTTTCAAGATAATTATTATGGAAACAATTTTTACTAAAATTATCAAGGGTGAAATCCCTTCCTATAAAGTAGCGGAAAACGATAAGTTCTATTCTTTTTTGGATATTAGTCCATTGGCTAAAGGACATACTTTGGTAGTGCCTAAAGTCCAAAATGATTATATTTTCGATTTGGATGACGATACTATTGCTGAAATGATGGTCTTTGCCAAAAAGGTGGCTCGTGCTGTTGAAAGTGCGGTACCTTGCAAGCGCATTGGTGTTGCGGTCATAGGTCTCGACGTTCCTCATACCCATATTCACCTCGTTCCAATTAATAATGTGGGTGATTTGGATTTTAAGAAAGAACGTGTTAAATTATCTGAAGAAGAGTTTAAGAATACCGCTGCCGCTATTGCAGCTTGTTTCAATAAATAAACATTTGAGTTATGGCAACGATAAGCGAATTAAAAGATATTGCCGCACAGGTAAGAAGAGATATTATTAGAATGGTACATGCCGTACAGTCAGGACATCCCGGTGGCTCATTGGGTTGTGCCGATTTTTTGACCGCACTGTATTTTGAAATTATGGATATCGATCCGCAACATTTTACTAAAAATGGTAATGGTGAAGATATGTTTTTCATTTCCAATGGCCATTTAACACCTGTTTTGTATAGTGTTATGGCTCATAGGGGATATTTCCCTGTTTCGGAATTGGCTACCTTCCGTAAGTTCGGTACAAGACTTCAAGGGCATCCAACTCCTGCGGAAAATCTTCCTGGAATTAGAATCGCTTCTGGCTCACTTGGACAAGGACTTTCCGTTTCTATTGGTGCGGCTTTGGCAAAAAAATTCAATGGCGATAAGCACGTGGTTTATGCGTTGACCGGTGACGGAGAATTGCAAGAAGGCCAAGTGTGGGAAGCAATTATGTTTGCCGGAGCTAAGGGCGTGGATAATTTAATTGCCACTGTGGATTATAATGGAAAGCAAATTGATGGTCCTACAGATGAAGTTTGTTCTTTGAATGACATTGTTGCCAAATTTGAGGCTTTCAATTGGAAAGTGGTGCAAATGGACGGCAATAAGATGGAAGAGGTCGTGGAAGGCTTGAAAAAGGCCAAAAATGAACTGCATAAAGGACAACCAGTGATGGTGGTTATGAAAACCGAAATGGGTATGGGCGTTGACTTTATGATGGGAACCCATAAGTGGCACGGAACGCCTCCTAACGATGAACAAGCTGCTGCTGCTTTGTCTCAGTTGCCGGAAACTTTAGGCGATTTCTAAACTGTTGTTGTGAAAATTGCCTATCGTTATATTATTAGAAATTTTGTCGGACCTTTGGTCCTGACCTTTTTTGTGGCCGTTTTCATCCTGCTTATGCAGTTTTTGTGGAAGTATGTGGATGATTTGGTCGGCAAAGGGTTGGAAATACATATTCTTCTAGAATTTATGTTTTATGCGGCAGGAACATTGATGAATATGGCCCTGCCGTTGGCTGTGTTACTGGCTTCGCTGATGACTTTCGGAAATATGGGCGAACGGCTCGAAGTGGTCGCTTTCAAGTCCGCGGGTGTTTCCATTAGCAAAATGATGACGCCATTGGCAATCTTAGCGGTCTTGATTACGATCTTTGCCTTTTGGTATTCTGACAAGGTGATACCTGTAGCCAATCTAAAACTGCGAACCCTGATTTATAGCGTTCAAGAGCAAAAACCTGCCTTGAACATTGAAAGCGGGGTGTTTTATAATGGCTTTGATGATATTACCATTCGTATTGGAAGTAAAAAAAGTGACAACCAAACTATCGAGGATGTGCTTATTTATGACCATTCACGTCATCAGGGAAATGTGACGATGACATACGCGAAATCTGGAAAAATGATCATGACCGATGATGAAAAGTCGCTCCTTTTTATTTTGAAAGATGGTTATTTTTGGGATGAGAGTGTTAATATGGATAGTCATACCGCGTCAATGCCGCTGAGTCGAGCAACGTTTAAGGAACAATATAAACGATTTGATTTGTCCTCTTTTGAATTGACCGCTGAAGATGAAGAATTTTTTGCCTCTTCGCAGCAGACTATGCCGTTGAGGATGTTGGCGGAAAAAATTGACACGATGGAAGTGCAGGTTCAAAATGCGCAACGTGATGTTTCAAGGGGTTTTATCGGCAGTTTTTATTATTTTAGCAATCTTGTGGTCGATAGAGATACTTTGAAATCGACAATGCGGGTGGATACGTTGCTTAACTTGACAAAAGAACATCGGGTGGCCGCTTTTGCCAATGCTAAGGTTAATGCCGAGTCGATGGCTACTTCGGTTAAGTTTGCCAAAGAGGATGTTTATTACAGAAATTTATCGATGTATTCGTACCAAGTGGAATATTACAACAAGTTTACTTTTTCATTGGCTTGTCTTTTATTCTTTTTTATTGGTGCGCCGTTGGGTTCCATCATTCGCAAAGGAGGAATTGGCATCCCATTGGTAATAACAGTGGCCTTTTTTACGTTTTATTTTATGTTGTCGGCTTTCGGAAAGAACCTGGCCAAGACTGGACAAGTGTCGGCTTTTGTTGGCGTATGGTTGGCAACGTTTGTGCTCATACCGATATGTGTTGTGCTAACGTATAAAGCCACGGTTGATTCCAGTATAATGTCCGCTGAAACTTATATCAAGTTATTCAAAAAAGTTCAAACCAAAATTTCTTCTATTTTTAAATTGAAAAAATAATGAGGGTACTGCAATTATGTCATAAACCGCCTGTGCCCCCTGTCGATGGAGGTTGCATAGCTATTAACAATATCACGCGTGGATTATTGAATGCCGGTCTTTCCGTTAAAGTTTTGGCTGTGGCAACCCATAAGCATCCTGCTCGTTTTGATGATATTTCTGAAGAATATTTGCAAAAAACGAGTTTTGAAACGGTATTCGTCAATACCAAAGTAAACTTTTGGGATGCGTTGATTTCGCTGATTAAAGGGACATCGTATCACGTTTTTCGCTTTTACTCCAAAGAAATGGCTCAAAAATTGATTGCCGTTCTCAAGAATGAACAATTTGACATTATTCAGTTGGAATCGGTTTTTGTGGCTCCTTATATTTCTATTATCCGCCAATATTCTAACGCAAAAATCGTCATACGTTTGCATAATGTTGAACACCTGATTTGGGAACGCATTGCCCAAAATCAAGATTCTAAGGCAAAGCGTTTTTTGTTGGAAAAGATGAATAAGCAGTTGAAGACGTTTGAGTGCTCTCTTATGGACAAGGTGGATGGTTATATGGCTATTTCCGACGTGGATTGTCGCTTTTTCCACGAAATATCACCCAATACGCCGGGTACGGTAATCCCTTTTGCCATCAATGTGGATGACTATGATTCAGAGGATGAATACATTCCTTCCGATAATCCTCAATTATTCCATATCGGAAGTATGAATTGGATGCCTAATGTGGAAGCCTTGCGTTGGTTTTTGGACGATGTGTTCCCACTGATACTTGAGAAGTTCCCATCGCTTACGTTTAAGATAGCCGGACACGGTATTCCAGACGAAATTAGACGTTATGCTTCTGATAATGTAATCATTAAGGGAGAAGTGGAAAGTGCCAATGAATTTATGTTGGATAATGACATTATGGTAGTACCATTGCTTTCCGGTAGTGGAATCAGAATCAAGATCATTGAAGGAATGGCCTTGGGAAAGACCATTATCACTACATCAATTGGTGCCGAAGGATTGTCAGTAGAGAATGGTAAGAATATCTTTATCGCCGATACTCCGGAGGAATTTTTGGCTGTGGTGGATAAATGTATTAAGACTCCTGATATTTGTACAATAATAGGCGAAAATGCTCGTAATTATGTGCTGTTAAATCATAATAATGAGATTGTAACACGCGATTTGATTGACTTTTATAATGAAATATCTTAATCATATAGATTCTCCCGCAGATCTCAAGAAATTGAGTGTCGCTGAACTTCCTGCCTTGTGTGAGGAAATTCGTGAGTATATTATTGCGGAAACGGCTTCTAACCCAGGTCATCTCGGATCAAGTTTGGGTGCGGTGGAGTTGGCGGTGGCTATCCATTACGTTTTCGACACGCCCAATGATAAATTGGTGTGGGATGTAGGGCATCAGGCGTATGCCCATAAAATCATCACGGGACGTCGAGAGCAATTTCATTCAAATCGTAAATATCACGGCATTAGCGGTTTCCCTACGATGAGCGAGAGTGAATACGATGCTTTCGGAACCGGTCATGCCTCTACGTCTATTTCTGCAATTATGGGTATGGCGCAAGCCGCACAATTGTCAGGAAATACACAAAGAAATCACATCGCCGTTATTGGTGATGCCTCAATCGGGGGAGGAATGGCATTTGAGGCCATCAACGAAGCCAGTATTCGTAATGTGAATATGCTGGTGGTCCTGAATGACAATAAAATGGCCATTGACGACCATAGAAGTGCTATGAGTAAGTATTTATTACATATAACTTCTTCGGCCACTTATAATCGTTGTAAAACGTCATTGTGGAATTTCTTCACATCAAAAAAGAAAATTTCCAATAAACTGGTACGCTGGATGAGCGAAATCGGCAATGGCGTAAAGGGCTTTTTGTTGAGTGGTAGCAATTTGTTCCAAAGTTTGGGATTCCGATATTTTGGTCCTGCCAATGGTCACGACGTGAAAGTTTTGGTGAAAACATTGAAAAGACTGAAAAATATTCCTGGACCGAAATTGCTTCACGTTATTACGGTGAAGGGCAAAGGTTTGAAACTGGCGGAAGAGCATCAAACGACCTATCACGCCCCAGGCAAGTTTAATCCAGAAACAGGTCAACTTATCAGTAATAATACCGCCAACCAGCCACCAAAATTTCAGGAGGTGTTTGGTGAAACAATTTTGGAATTGGCAAAGCAGGATACCAAAGTGGTTGGTGTCACGCCGGCTATGGCCACGGGATGTTCCTTGACCATTATGAATGAGGTTTATCCTGAACGTGTATTTGACGTGGGTATCGCCGAGCAACATGCCGTGACTTTTTCCGCAGGCTTGGCGGCGGCCGGCATAGTGCCGTTTTGTAATATATATTCCACTTTTCTGCAACGTTCGTATGACCAAATCGTTCACGATGTGGCCTTGCAGAAATTGCCAGTAATCTTCTGTATTGATCGTGGTGGTGTCGTTGGCGAAGATGGGGCTACGCATCAGGGAATTTTCGACTTGTCTTTTTTACGTGCCATACCAAATCTGATTATTTCCTCTCCATTAAACGAACACGAGTTGAGAAATATGATGTTGACCGCCTATCATAATGCCTTGACGAAGGGATTGCCTTTTGCCATTCGGTATCCGCGGGGTAGGGGCGTGCTCACAGATTGGAAGAACGAACCTGAAACCTTGCCCATAGGAAAGGGGCGCGTGCTTAAGGATGGAAAGGATGTGGCGGTGTTGTCCCTGGGTCCCTTGGGCAATAATGTGACCAAGGCCTTGGAATTGTTGCAATCGGAAAATATCTATCCTACTCACGTTGATATGCGTTTTCTCAAACCCATAGACGAGAATTTATTGGCGGAAGTGGCTGGAAAACATAAAATTTTGCTTACCATTGAAGATGGTATTGCCAAGGGAGGTCTTTTCTCGGCGGTTTCAGAGTATTTGACAGAACATCATCTGTCTAATCGACTGTACCATATTGCCATTGACGATCATTTTGTGTTCCACGGAGATATTCCATCGCTTTATAAGGAACTTTCTTTTGACGCAGAAGGAATTGCTTCAAAAATACGTGAAGCAGTGAAGGAAAGTCTGTAATTAGCAGGGGCAATCACGATGGCGTAATTCCACGAGTACGTCTGCGTATTTTTGTCGCAGATGTTCGGCGGCGGCTTCCGCAAAATAGGCCGAACGATGTTGTCCGCCTGTGCAGCCAAAACTAATCATCAAGTGATTGAATTTTCGTTCTCGGTAATTATCTACTGCTATATCTATGATATGGTTCACCTGCTGCTTAAATTCTTCCACTTCGTCGTATTTTTCCAAATAGTCTTTAACGCATTGGTCTTTGCCGGAAAAGTTTTTGTATTGCGGTTCCCGTCCCGGGTTGGGAAGACAGCGGCAGTCAAAGACAAAGCCGCCTCCGTTTTCACTTGGATCTTGAGGAACGCCCTTTTTGAAAGAAAAACTTTGAACTAAAATATGGAGGCGTTGGTCGTCTTTGGCAGGAGCCACCCCCCCCGTGAAATAGGTCCAGTCAACTTCGGTAAGTTGTTGTAAAATATTTTTCAGGTAGCTAATGTTTTCTGGAAGTCTATTATTCGATAATAAATAACGAATGTTGGTCATGGCAAAAGGAATGCTTTGCAAAAAATGGCTTTTCTTCTCAAAATAGCCACGGTAGCCGTATGCTCCCATTGCCTGCATAATGCGAATCAAGGCAAAACTGTAAAATTGTCTTCTGAAATTTTGTTTGTCAATAGTGATATATTTTTGAATTTCAGAAAGATAAAAATCCAATAATTCTTCACGTGTGTCGAAGGGAATATCGGCTTTCCCGTCAAAAAGCAACGAAGCGATATCGTAGAAATAAGATCCTTTTCTTCCTCCTTGATAATCAATAAAATATACTTTATCTTGATGAATCATGATATTGCGTGACTGAAAATCCCGGTAAAGGAAGAAATTGTTGTCACACTGCAAAAGAGCGTCCATCAAGGTTTGGAAGTCGTTTTCTAATTTTTGCTCATCGAAGGTGATCCTGCTAAGCTTGACAAAGTAATATTTGAAATAATTGAGATCCCATTGCATTGATTGTCTGTCAAAAGCCGCACGTGGATAGGCAACGGAAAAATCCAGATTTTGTTTTGCGCTAAGTTGAATAAGGGGTAGTTGCTGAATGACTTGTTTATAGTAGGCAGTGATTTCAGGTGAAAATTCTTGTCCTTTTCGATGTTTTAATAAAAAAGAATACAGAGTTTCGTCACCCAAGTTACTTAAAAGGTAATATTGTTGGCTTTCGTGAATGCTTAAGAGTTGGGGAACGTTAATTTGGTGGGCTTCAAAAAAACGGGTATAGACGAAAAATGCCGTGTTCTCTGCCACATCTTCATTGTAAACTCCCATAATAGTTGGGTGATTTGCAAAGTGAAGCCGAAAATATAGGCGAACAGATCCCGATTGCGGAATTTTTTCAATGCGTTCGCAAGGAGATTGATAATAATCTTCTGCTAAATGAAGAAGAATGGAAGAGTCAAATTGTTGCATGCTATTTTAATTGTGTATTATTTTTTTAGCCATTCAGGATGGGCGTAAGGTTTGTCTTCAAGGTTAAATTGTCCTTTATTGAGTCCGTACATGCCAAAATAATAGGATTGAATGGTTTCAAGGTCTTTATCGTAATCGCCGGTGATGTACATAGCGGGTCCCACGCCCCCGCGTTTGCTGCGGTAGTCAAGATAGCCCAATACCAATGGAATGTTGGCCAATTGTGCCGTTTTGTAGAATCCTCTTTTCCATCTTTCAACTCTTTTTCGTGTGCCTTCTGGCGAAATGAGGAAGGCGATTTCATCTTGACTTTTAATTAATTCTGCGGCAAATTCAGGAAAACGGGCTCCGTGTTGTCGATCTATGGGAATGGCTCCCATCGCTTTAAATATATACTTTACTGGAAAAAAGAAAGCTTCCTTTTTCATCACAAAGGTGGTTTTTACTCCCATTTCCTTCAGTGCCATCCATCCGATGAGAAAATCGCTGAGACTGGTGTGCGGGGCGAAAACGATAATACATTTTTTTATTTCAGGTGGAATGTTCACTGTGTCAATGGTATAACCCATCAATTTAAGCAAAATATGACAAAGTTTTCTCATTTTTCTATGATTATAGGTTGGAAAGAAGACTACTGGCATCGTTGACATCTAAAGTCATTGCTTGGCCCAAAATAATGGCGCGATTATCGCTGATATGTCCTGCCGGAATACCGAAACAAATGGGAAAGTCGTATTCTGAACAATGTTCGGCAATGATTTCTTCCGCGCTTCGGCCAAAAGGAATGGTATTGTCGTGCATATCGCTCATTGCACCTACAATCAAGCCGGCCAAATGATCAAATTTTCCGTTTCTCTTCAGGTTCATTATCATTCGGTCAATATGATAAAGATATTCATCCAAATCTTCGATAAAGAGGATTTTACCATCGGTATTGATATCGGAAGGCGAACCCAATAAGGAATAGAGCATCGACAAGTTTCCGCCAACAATTTCGCCTGTTACTTTTCCAGTCCTATTGAGTGGATGGGAAGGGCAGGCGTGGGTGAATTTTTTCCCAAAAAGTGCATCTAAAAAAGTGCTATTGGCGGTGGAGGTGTTTTTCGGGATATTGAACGCAAGGGTGGAATGGAGGGTGGCGGTGTGGCAGTGGCTATGGATATGAGAATGAAAAACCGTGATGTCGCTGAAGCCGCAAACCCATTTGGGCTGTTGCATAAATGTGCTAAAGTCCAGTTTGTCGATGATGCGTACCGATCCGTAACCGCCGCGTGCACAGAGAATGGCTTTGATTTCAGGATTGTCAAGCATGGCTTGAAAGTCTTTTGCCCGCTCTTTGTCGCTTCCGCCAAATTGATTTTCTGCCGCGAAAAGATGATTGCCGAGAGATACTTTAAGTTGAGCGTTTTCTAAAAATTTGATGGCAGGTTCCATTTCTTCTTCGCTCACTTTCCGGGCAGGTGCTACGATGCCAATGCTGTCGCCAGCTTGTAGAAATGGAGGTAGTTGTGTGGTAAAATTCGTCATATCTTAGAAATTGAAACCATGTTTTTGAGTTATTTCGGCTGTGAGTTCGCGTAGCATAACGCGTTCTGGACTGTTAAGCAGCTTACTTTTGACTTTTTGCTGCGTTTTATTGGCATAAAGTCCGCCGGTTTTTCCTTCCAGTGTCGGATCGAGTGCCAGGCGCAGCATAGTGGAAGCTCCTTGGGTCGGTGTTTTAATGAGAGGACGATATATGATGTCGCAAAGTTTGTCAATCACTTTATTGCCCATTCTGATGATGTTGGTGCTGACAATACCCGGGTCGGCACAGTTGACGGTAATGCCTTTGTCGGCCCACGCTTCGGCAGCATCCATAGTGAAGTAAAAAAATGCTTTTTTTGAGTCCGAATAGGTGACGAAGCGATTGAAATGTTTATTGTCAACCGGTTGGAACAGCGTCGGTTTCAAATGCCCATATCGAACGGTGAGAGAAACCATATTCACCACGCGTGTGCCTTTCCCCATCAACGGAAGAAGGGAATGGGTGAGGACATAATGCCCCAAATAGTTGACACCCACTGTTTTTTCATAGTTTTCTGCGGTTCGTTCCGGTTTGTGACACAATGTTCCGGCATTGTTTAACAATAGGTCAATATGTTGATATTGCTTCTGAAATTCGGTGACGAAATTCTTAATAGACTCAAAAGATGCCAAATCCAATGGCCATAATTCAATATCGCCTTGAGTTTCCTTCTTCAGACGTTCAAACGTGGGCGTAGCCCTTTGAATGCTTTGGCAGGCCATGATAACCTTGAATCCGGCCTTGGAAACGTCACGTACCAAAGTTGATCCCATACCGCCGTTGGCACCGGTAATGATAGCTATTTTTTGTTCCATAAATAAGATTTTTCGAAAGATTAGGTTTTTTGTTTTTCTTTTTTTGCAGCGGGGAAAAGCACGTTGTTAAGTATCAGTCTGTATCCAGGAGAATTAGGAAAGATGTTGAGGTCTGTGGGAGGGTCGTTGACCAAGTGTTGATAATCTTCCGGGTCGTGGCCTGCGTAAAAAGTCCAGGTTCCTTTTCCAAATTCGCCGTGAATATATCTGACTTCATCGAAAACCTTGCTTTCGCCCATAATCGTGACCGTGGGTTTCACCAAACTTTTTCTAAATGCCGTAGTCTGTCCCATAAATCCGGGAATCACGGAGGTGTGGTTTTGGCAAAGCATCGTTGGCACGGGATCCCACTTGGCAGAAAATTCAAAAAGCGTGAAAAAGTCATTCTTTTTATTGCTAATATGGACGGAAGGATCTACGTCAATGTCGGAAACCTCATATTTATATGGGTTTTTCTCAATTTTGAAATTGGTGAAGGCAAAAGTATTGTCATAATTTAGCTTTTCTTGGGCGTTGGGATCCATAGGGTCACCGTCGAACATAATGTCGCAAATATCAACGCCGTCGGCAGCTAACGCGATGTCAAAACTATCAGGACCGGAGCACATCGCGAAAAGGTATCCGCCGCCAGCCACGAAATTGCGAATTTGCTTGGCAACGGCCAGTTTCATTTGCGAAACCTTCGCAAAACCCAAGCGTTGAGCCCTTTCCTCATTTTCCTTGACGTCTTGAATGTACCACGCGGCATTTTTATAGCTGGCCCAAAATTTCCCGTATTGGCCGGTAAAATCCTCGTGGTGCAGATGTAGCCAATCGTATTTGGGAAGCTCGCCTTTGATGACTTCCTCATCATAAATGATGTCGTAGGGAATTTCAGCGTATGTAAGGACCAAGGTCACGGCATCGTCCCAGGGAAGTTTGTTTTTGGGGGAATAAACGGCGATTTTAGGGATTTTTGTCAGCTTGATTTCATTCATATTGTTTTCAACGCTGGCAATCTCTTGTCGAATGGTATTGGCTTGAACGTCGGCGATGACTTGATATGTTACTCCTCTGACAATACATTCGTCTTCAATCTTGTCGGCATACGAAAACATAAAGCTTCCTCCTCTGTAATTGAGCAGCCAACTCGCATCAACTCCTTCTTTTACAGCATAATAGGCAATTCCGTATGCCTTGAGATGATTTTTTTGGTCCATATCCATCGGAATGAGGATGGCCGTGGCCCTAATGGAAGGTATCGTCATCATCAAAAATGACAATGCCAATAACTTGAATAATATATTTTTCATCTTTAAATTGTCTTATTTTACAACTGCAAAGATACAAAACTATTTATAATCTTTCATCCTCAAGAAATGTTTTTATAAAATTGGCAAGATTCGCAAATTTTTCATATTTTTGCAAAAATTATTTTGAATAAAAGTGCGTAAATAAATTGTCTTAAAAATGAATATGATCGATTATTTTGTTTCTGAATCTCCGATTACCAATTTGAACGACTTTTTGGGTTGGTCTCACAGCAATCCTCTCGGAGTTTCTCCTTTGGCTCAAGTGCTGTTTATTTTTGTGGTGGTTGAAGTGATGGCTTTTTTCAATTATCGAATCAGACATACGGGGAAAGTTCAATATTATCCTGTATTATATGTGCTGTTTGTGGTGGCGACGCTGGCAATGAGATATTATTGCTTCCAAGATGGTCTTCCTCAAATGGAAATTTGGAATGAGGAAACCGGAGTTCGTGTTTTAAGAGATAATATTGGATGGTTTTGTGATCACAACTATGTGGGCTGGGGTTGGGCTATCGTAGGCGTTTTGGCTACCGTGCACGTGGTTTACTGTATGTTATGTGCCTTGTTCCAAATAATGATGAATATCTCAAAGCGAGCAGGCATTAAACATTATCACGAATGGCGCTTTGGAGCAAGTATCTGGATTTTCGGTATTGTATTGTATGGTGTTGTTAATTTAATGGTTATCAATTATCGTTTGGCGGCTTGGGTCTTATTATTTTATTTTATTGCCGTCATAGGTTTTTCTATTTATAAATTTATCGTGGATGTCAAACAGGCTCATCAGGTTGGCTGGTCTTTATTGATGGCTTACGTTTTTTATGTTAGTATGGGAGTGACGATGGTGGTTGCTATCGAATGTATGCATAAAGCTATTGTTGCCTTGGTAGCTATTTTGGCCATCTTTATCGCCGCTCGAGCCAAAAAATACAAAGCTCCCGGTGCAACAAAGTCCGCTGAAACCGAATTGGCAGAAAGTAGAATTAAAAAGCAATAAATCTTTTCGCAATTATCCCTTTAGGTCTTGCAAGGAGATTCCGTCGTTATGTCTGTCGGAATGGCGACTTTAGAAATCTAAGCCGATAGAGAAACTGAACATTCCCTTTTTATTGTAAATTTTGAAGTCTTCCACGCCCCAGGCGTAGTCAAAGCGAAGGAAGTAGCCAAATAGACTTACCCGAAGTCCTAAGCCGAATCCGCCCACAAACGGATCAACCTGTCTTTTGATTTTGGCTGTGATGGGTTCCTTAATCACATAGCGGGTATATAGACAATTGTCTTCAGAATAAGGAGTTACTCCGGTCCAGGCGGTACCAACGTCTCCAAAGAGCAAAAGCTGCATTGAATTGAAAAAGGCCATTTTTACATTATGTCCGGCAATCAATTGTACAAAAGGAATGCGTAATTCGGTGTTGAACACGATAAAAGAGGTGCCGTTGCGAATGTTTTGTTCAAATCCGTGCATATTGGTGGCCAAGGTTTGGTAGGCATAGTCCTTGCTGAGGTCAACCCACATATCTCGGTTGAATTTGGCACCGATCCAGTTGTCCACGCCTCCCATATAATAAACCAGACGCGATTTTCCGAAATTGGTACTGGCAGCCAAGCGAGATGCCCAGGTCATGTTTTTGTAAATCTTAACCGATTTCCGAATGTCTAAACCTATGACAAACAGGTTCTTGTCTTCCTTGGTCAAACGTTGTTGGTATTCGGCAAAGATTTTGATTTTACTTCCTTTCCACAGATTGGTGAACAATTCTTTAGAAGAATCAAAAACATATTCAATCTTAGCACCCGCCCAAGCATTCCATTCGTCTTGAACCTGTAAGGAAATGTCGTCAATACCGCCCATTATGTTGCGTTCTAAGCGGCCGGTTAAGGTAAATCTCAGACTGTTGAATTTGTCAAAAGGCAATTTGATAATGTAAAACAAACTGTTACTTCGTTCTTTAATCAGATAATAGTCAGCGGCTTGCAATGCTTGTCTGTAAAAAACAATCTGATGGTCAACGCGACGAGAAAGATTTTCATAACTTATCATAAACTCGTTGCTCTGCATATCCAGGCCAAACCTGAAACCGCCCGTAATACGATGGTTTTCAAATAAGTCGTGAATGCCGACCATAAACATGGCATTGATTCCGGAGTTTAAGTAGATAGGGTTGATACCACTGGTGAATTGTTGGTAGGTGGTATTTAAAAAACCATAGTCTGCTTGTGTAACAAGCTTGTTTACAGTATATTGTGTGTAGTAATTCTTGGCAATGGGATGCGTGTATTCAAAACCTTTGGTGAGAATGTCTTTTTGTACTCCCATCTTGACCTGGGTATTGGTTCCCGTGTTCGTGACGGCGATTTCCGGTTTGACCAAGTCACTTTGCCGAAATTGATAAAAACCGTGTTTAACCGGTGCTGTTTTGACTTGGTTTACCTTTTGTTGAGTAACGCTGTCTTTGGCGTGTTGCAGTTTCTGTATGTCAACCTGTATGGCCGATGGGCTAATTTCTTCGGTGATAGGAGTGGTTTCTAAAGGATTAATGTAAATACGTTTCACTTTGTCAATCAACATAATATTTCCCACTTCGCCTGTTTCGGAATTATAGGCCTGCTCAAAAATACTATAGTTGTTGTCTGTTAAATGTTGCACTTGGGCGTAATATCCGTAGTGGATAATCGTGTCGATTTTGCTGATGCTGCTGTCTAATTTTGCCAAATTTCGATTAAAAATGCCGTTTTCATCACTTAAAAATAGAATTTCTCGTGGATTTACCGCTTTGGCGTGAATTTCATTACAATGTTCATTATGAGTAATTTGCAGCAACTTTTCATCTCGTTTATCATAATGGTATAAAAATAAATCATAACCGTCTTTGGGCTTGGCCTGGTAAAACGGATCTTTGATCTTGATGGAGTCAATGGGGCGATTGGAAGAAAAAACGATTTGCTTCTTGTTTAAGAAAATAGGGGCATAATCGTCGTAGAAGTCATTGGTGATATTTTGAAAGGATTTGGCTAAGAAACTGAAAAGAAAGATATCGGATTGACCGTTTTTAAATCCGGAAAACAATAACATTTTTCCGTCGTCATTGAAGGAAAAATCGGTGATTTTTTCGACATCTACCAAGATGCGTTTGCCAAGTTTGTGTTTTTCTATATCATAAGGATAATAGTAGCAATGACCTTTGTCTTCGATGGTAAACGCCAAAATGTTTCCGTTTGGGTGCCATCCCACTTTGGGATAACTCAGGTCGGGATTGTCTTCTGTCTTTTTGTATTTTCTAAAAATGACTTTGGGCTGTTTCCTTTGAGGAGTTTTAAGCCAAATTTTTACCTGTCCGGCTTCATTGGTGGCGTATGCCATATTTTCTCCATCGGGAGAAAAGCACAATTGATTGTAGTCTCTTGATTTTTTCGGGTGTTTAAGATAACCTTTCCCGTCAGGCGTATAACGGTCAGCGTCCTTGGCATACAATATGTAGTAATAGCGATACCAATTGACCAATAATTGCTGGTATTCCAAACCGGTAACCAAGTAAAATCCTCTTTCGTAGCTTCTGGAAGAGCGAGTGACGTGCAGAATGTTGGCAATGGCATTTTCGCCATATTGATCCACGATGAATTTCCAGAAAGAGTGACCGGCGTAGGTGGCATCAACGGGCGACAGTTCGTTAAAGTCGGCGTATCTCTGCGTGAGAATTCCGTCTTTGACGTGGGCGTCAATTTGGCTGTCCCAAGCTCGACCGATATAGGAAGAAAGTCCGCTGTAGTACCAATTGGGAACGGCGGCGGAGTAGCTGGTCCGCATATTTGATGCCGTGGTGGAACCTTCAACCAACAGGTGCGCATAAATGTTCATAATTCCGGCTCGAATCATTTTGTCGAAGTTGGCGTGGCTTCCGTCGAAATACAGATAAACCTTGGTGCCGTAAATATTGGTTACGCCGCCTTGGTTGTAAAAGTCTTCGTCATCGTAGGCAAAGTTGGATTCTCGAAAATCGGCCTGCGTGTTATAAACAATAAATTGAATTTTCTTTTCCGAAGTAAAATTGAGCATTTTCTCAATTTCCTCGATGTATTGGGGCGCCTTAAATTTGGTATATTCGGCAAGGGCTTTGCCTGTCGGATAAAAATATACGTCGAATTGTGTCGTGCGAAAATATTCCCAATTGAACTTCTGGTGTTGAACGCGGTTCTTTCCGAAACTGAGTTGCGAACCGTTGTAAAATTGGGCATGAAGCGGAAATGCCGATAAAATCAGCATAAGAACGATTATAATATATAGACTCCGTTTCATTCAATTCGTTTAGCTGGCAAAGATACAACTTTTAAGCTAAAAACCATATTGCAATTTTTTTTCTTAGTTGAACTTATAATTACGAAATTTCTGTACATTTGCAATTTATATGAAAAAATACAGATGTTGTATAGATATACTTGTATCTTATTGATTGACAATATTTTACCCCCCCCCCTATAAACACGACGCTTCCCCGCAGACGTTATGGAATAATTGCTTTGTTTCGGGATTGGATCTTCGAAAAAGGGAGGTTCGTCTATACTTTTCAGTTTTCTTCTTACACATTTTTCAATGTGCGTTTTACAATGTACATTCCTTACCCAATTTATTTTCTTAATTTCGTAACTTCTTAAATGTCCATCCAATGAAAAATATTCTCTTCACTTTAGTTTTGCTTGTTGGCTTTGCGGCCGGGCTGTCCGCACAAAGCGGTTTTGTGTCCGTTGACTACGATGACGCCGATACGCACAGCACTTCATCCGTTGGTCAGTTGTTCATCAGGGGCGTTGAGGCCGACGGCTATGCCAACGAGGGTCTCCAGCAGTCGTTTCTTTATCGGGTTGCCGACACGCTGCTCCACGAGAATAGCCGCTATCCCTTGGCCTACCGTCCCGACCGTGTTCCTCAAGGCGATCCGCAGACGGTGGAAGTCGGCGAAACACTGGTCTATCTGCCGCCCACGCAGGGTCTCGATTCCTTGATCGACGTGATGGCCTACGGCGTGATTTTTACCAACGACACCACGGTGGTGGCACCCTACAGCGTGTGCGAGCACAACTTCGAGTTGTATGAACCCGTAGTGCTGCCCGCCGGTTCCGTGCCTCCCGTACAATATTATAATAATAAGCCAGCCGCTTTTCCCGTGGGTGTCGTGACCCCCGTGCGTTGGGATTTCGGCGTGGCCGACAAGACGCTCGCCGACACGCAGCTGGTGAACGTGAAGTTCCCGCCCTGCGGCAATGACAACTACGACACGGACATCGCGAACTATCCGTATTCCACCACGTTGCCGGATCCTCTCGTGGCCACCGACTATGAGGGCAACGACTACAACACAGTGCGCATCGATTGCCACTGCTGGACGAAGGAAAACCTGCAGTCCAAGAAATACGCCGACGGTGCGAAAGTGGCCCATCCGATGGCGTATGTAAGCTACGAGTATCCCGATTCAGTCGCCAACGTGACCCGCTACGGCTATCTATACACGTGGGACGACGCGGTTCGCGCACCTCTTGCCCCCGATGCCGATGGCTATGTTCAGGGTGTATGTCCCGACGGGTGGCGCGTGCCGACGGCAGAGGAGTTCGACCTACTGTCAAACTACTCCGCCTTCGACCTGATGTCCACCACGGACTGGCTGCTGGAAGAAGGTAACAACATTACGGGCTTTACCGCCTTGCCTGCCGGCAGGTTCACGGGCTTCCGCTTCGAAAACCTCTTGGGCGAGACCCACTTCTGGAGTATCACATCGGTATCTGCCTCCGTTGCCCGCTGCTGCTCGCTGCTGTTTGGCTGTAAAGACGTCCTGCAATTCGAAATCAATACGAAGAATGGACTGAGTGTACGATGCCTGAAGAATTAGGGTAGAGGGTATAGGGTTAAGGGTTAAGGAAGCGAAGATGCCGTCTAATTCCCCTCCTAAAAGGAGGGGTGGCCGTAGGCCGGGGTGGGTTGCTTCCGAACGGGATAGGCAGTATGCCGCAGGCCGGAGTGGTTGCGGTGTGGGGTAGAGGAGAGGTACATCTACTTGACAGCTTGATAATTTAATAACTTAACAATATAAAAATCAATCTAATGAAAAAAATTCTATTAACATTCGTTTTGCTGGTAGGCATTGTGGCCGGGTTGTTTGCCCAGAAACTGACCTATCAGGCGGTTATTCGCGACAATAACCAGCAGCTGGTGGTGAACACGGCCGTGAAGGCGACCGTCACCATTGATTTTGCCGGAGATCAAGCGGATTACACCACGACCATTACCGATGTCTCCACCAACCTCCACGGTCTGCTTTCCATCGAGTTCGGAGACGAAAGTTTGGTTGGACGCGACTGGACGGGTGCGACCATCGCCGTGAAGGTGGTGAATGCGGCCACGTCGAGCATCGTGTATGTAAATGACGAACCCCGTCCCGTTTCCGCCGTGCCTTACGCCCTGAGCGTGGACGGTGTGGCGATACAGCAGTACCTGACGGAGCACAAATACGTGACGGAAATGCAGGTTGGCAACCAGATCCACGACAGCATTTCCAATGTTGCTAAATCCCATACTCACAGCAACAAAGCACTTTTGGATACCTATACGCAGACAGAAGCCAATTTGGCGGATGCGGTTGGCAAGAAGCACAGCCACGAAAATATGGCCATCTTGAATGCGACCATGGCTCCCTACACCGATGCCGACAGCACCAAATTGGATGGCATTGAATCTGGCGCCCAAAAGAACGTGCAGTCCGACTGGAAACAAACAGACGGCTCAAAGGACGACTACATCAAGAACAAGCCGAGCATCACGGACACGGTGAACAACATCCTCTCCACAGGTGGCTACGTGACTGCAGATGCATTGGACAGCCGCCACTACCTCACCTCCGACAGCACGGTGATTACCACGATGCAGGGCCACATCTCGACAAATAAGACAAATATCCAAACAAATGCCGGAACTATTAGTGCTCTTACGACCAAAGAACAATCGGACAGTTTGCTTTTGGCCGGCCGTATTGACGCTTTGGAAAACGCCTCGATGGATTGCAACGACGTGAAGGACTGCATTAAGGACACCTTGAGCAAATACACGCCGACAGCCGACCTTATTGGTTTGCTGCAACAACTTGAAGATAGAATTGCCGCCCTCTCCCATAAGGTAGATTCTCTTGCCGCCCTTATTCCCGGTGGCGACACGACGGAAGTGCCCGACGGCCAACCCTGCCCGGGTGCTAAAACGGTTTCCGATGGTACCAACACCTACAACACCGTCAAGATCGGCAAGCAGTGCTGGATGAAGGAGAACCTGAGAACGAACGTGGGCGGTGGCGTATATCCCCAAAATGACCACCACCAAACAGTGACGGGAGAAGACACCGTAACCTACGGTCGCCTTTATACTTGGACTGCTATGATGAATGGCAAACCTTCCAGTGATGCTGTTCCTTCTGGTGTCCAGGGCATCTGTCCTACTGGCTGGCACGTGCCGAGCGACGCGGAGTGGACGCAGCTGACTACATACGTGAACAGCGTGGATGGTTTCAGATGCGGAACCGATGAAGCCATCGCCAAGGCGTTGGC
Organism: Bacteroidales bacterium; assembly: GCA_024400755.1. GTDB lineage: Bacteria > Bacteroidota > Bacteroidia > Bacteroidales > WCHB1-69 > RUG11690. The sequence continues at coordinate 49,839 of JAKSMG010000005.1, forward strand.
CTCCAAAACGGGTTGGAGCAGAAGCGAATCTGCTTGCAATGTGGGCGGCGACCAAAGCAGCAACAACGCCACCGGCTTTTCGGCTGTTCCCGCTGGCGTTCGCAGCTCCGTCGGCGGTTTCGCCGATTTCGGCAACTACGCCCAGTTCTGGAGTGCTACCCAGCACGATGGCGACTACGCTTTGTGTCGTTACCTGGAATCCAAAGATTCTCACGTGAACAGGACCCGCTTCACTAAGCCTTGGGGCTTTTCCGTCCGTTGCCTCAAGGACGAGGGAGGTTCAAGTGCGACTTTGCCCACCGTTACCACCACCTCAGTTTCAAACATAACGCATAACTCTGCCACTTCCGGTGGTAACGTAACTGCGGATGGCGGAGCGAATGTTACCGCCCGCGGGGTGTGCTGGAGCACGAGCCAGAACCCCACCATAGCCGACAGCCATACCACTGATGGCAGTGGCACGGGCAGCTTTACCAGCGGTATAACGTATGTGACAGACACCACCACCACCTACTATGTTCGTGCCTACGCCACCAACAGCAAGGGCACGGCGTACGGGAACCAGGTTAATTTTACTATTGAAGTTACTACAGATGGCCAACCCTGCCCGAGTGCTCCAACGGTTTCCGATGGTGAAGGTCACATTTACAACACCGTCAAGATCGGCAACCAGTGCTGGATGAAGGAGAATTTGAGAACTAAAACGAGTGAATACGGCAATGTATGGACTAAACCAGATGCGGACTCTACAATCTACGGCCGTTACTATGATTGGGCAGCCGTGATGCAGGGCAAATCTACCACGAATTATCCCGTATCTGGCGACAAGGTCCGCGGCATCTGCCCGGAAGGCTGGCACGTGCCGAGCGACGCGGAATGGGACACGCTGACTACTTACGTTAAGTCAGTGTCGGAATACGTGTGCGATGATTGTTCCGGGACAGATGACGAAGACTACACCTATTGCATAGCCAAGGCGTTGTCCCAACCTACGGGGTGGAGCAATACTGGTACAGGTTGCAATGCGGGCAACACGGGCGATAAAGCGAACCTCACCGGCTTTTCGGCTGTTCCCGCAGGCAGTTGCTTCTACGACAGTTTCGACGCTTTCGGCAGCAACGCCTACTTCTGGAGTGCTACCCAGGACTTTGGCAGCAGCGCTTGGTCTCGGGCCCTGGGCAGCGACGTTTCCTTCGTGTACAGGGGCCTCGGCGATAAGGATAACGGCTTTTCCGTCCGCTGTCTCAAGGACGAGGGAGGTTCAAGTGCGACTTTGCCCACCGTTACCACCACCTCAGTTTCAAACATAACGCATAACTCTGCCACTTCCGGTGGTAACGTAACTGCGGATGGCGGAGCGAATGTTACCGCCCGCGGGGTGTGCTGGAGCACGAGCCAGAACCCCACCATAGCCGACAGCCATACCACTGATGGCAGTGGCACGGGCAGCTTTACCAGCGGTATAACGTATGTGACAGACGCCACCACCACCTACTATGTTCGTGCCTACGCCACCAACACTGTGGGAATGGTGTACGGGAACCAGGTTAGTTTTACTACTGCAGTTTACCAACCCTGCCCGGGTGCACCAACGGTTTCCGATGGCACCAACACCTATAACACCGTCAAGATCGGCAACCAGTGCTGGATGAAGGAGAATTTGAGAACGACGACGAAGAGAAACAATGTAGGTAATATTTATACAAATAATACCACTGATGGTTATAATGCTGAAACATACGGTTACTATTACGACTGGGCAGCCGTGATGCAGAATGAATCGGGTGACAAGGTCCGCGGCATCTGTCCCGAAGGTTGGCACGTGCCGAGCGATGCGGAATGGGACACGCTGACAAAGTACGTGTATAATAGTGCAAATCCCGATTACAAGTGCTCTGGCTGCGAATCTTCGGTTTGGGAACAATCCACCAAGTGTATCGCCAAGGCGTTGGCCTCCACCACGGGGTGGAGCAGCAATACCAGTGAAGGTTGTAATGCGGGCAATACTGGCGACAAAGCGAACGCCACCAGCTTTTCGGCTGTTCCCGCAGGCCATTGCTTCAACGGCGATTTCGACGCTTTCGGCGGCGGCGCCTACTTCTGGAGTGCTGCCCAGGTCGGTAGACGCACCGCTTGGTTTCGGAACCTGAGCGTCAACGATTCCTACATGCACAGGAGCTTCGGCGATAAGGGTTACGGCTTTTCTGTCCGCTGCCTCAAGGACGAGGGATTGCCCACCGTTACCACCGACTCTGCCAGCACCGTTACCAACAACAGTGCCAAGCTGTACGGCAACGTTACAGATATGGGAGAAAAGACAGAAGTGAATGCTGGTTTCAAGTACGGTACAAGCGAAAGCACACTTACTTCCATCGTTGTCAAGGATGCCGCAATGACTGCTACCGACCAGTTTAGTTGCGACATTACCAATCTTACCGCCAACACCCAGTATTATTTCAAGGCCTTTGCCGCCAACGGCACCGACACGGTGTATGGCGAAGTGAAGAACTTTACCACAAAGGATCTTGCAGTGGCGACAAACGATGCCACCGAAGTAAAAAGCACTGCCGCCACATTGAACGGCAAGTTGACCGAACTCAAAGGCTATGAAAATGCCAATGCTGGTTTCAAGTACGGCACAAGCGAAAGCACGCTTACTTCCATCGTTGTCAAGGATGACGCAATGACTGCTACCGGACTGTTCAGTTGTGACCTTGTTGGTCTTACCGCCAACACCAAATACTATTTCAAGGCCTTTGCCGCCAACGGCACCGACACGGTGTATGGCGAAGTGAAGAACTTTACCACAAAGGATCTTGCAGTGGCGACAAACGATGCCACCGAAGTAAAAAGCACTGCCGCCACATTGAACGGCAAGTTGACCGAACTCAAAGGCTATGAAAATGCCAATGCTGGTTTCAAGTACGGCACAAGCGAAAGCACGCTTACTTCCATCGTTGTCAAGGATGACGCAATGACTGCTACCGGACTGTTCAGTTGTGACCTTGTTGGTCTTACCGCCAACACCAAATACTATTTCAAGGCCTTTGCCGCCAACGGCACCGACACGGTGTATGGCGAAGTGAAGAACTTTACCACAAAGGATCTTGCAGTGGCGACAAACGATGCCACCGAAGTAAAAAGCACTGCCGCCACATTGAACGGCAAGTTGACCGAACTCAAAGGCTATGAAAATGCCAATGCTGGTTTCAAGTACGGCACAAGCGAAAGCACGCTTACTTCCATCGTTGCCAAGGATACCGCAATGACCGCTACTGGTCTGTTCAGTTGCGACATTGACGGTCTTACCGTCAATACAAAATATTATTTCAAAGCCTTTGCCGCCAACGGAACTGACACCGTTTATGGCGAAGTGAAGAACTTTAGAACACTATCCAACAATCCTTGTCCAAATACACCTACCGTTACAGATATTGACAACAACGAATACAACACCGTTCAAATCGGCGACCAGTGCTGGATGGCGGAGAACCTGAGAACGACGACGAAGAGAAACAATGTAGGTAATATTTATACAAATAATACCACTGATGGTTATAATGCTGAAACATACGGTTACTATTACGACTGGGCAGCCGTGATGCAGAATGAATCGGGTGACAAGGTCCGCGGCATCTGTCCCGAAGGTTGGCACGTGCCGAGCGATGCGGAATGGGACACGCTGACAAAGTACGTGTATAATAGTGCAAATCCCGATTACAAGTGCTCTGGCTGCGAATCTTCGGTTTGGGAACAATCCACCAAGTGTATCGCCAAGGCGTTGGCCTCCACCACGGGGTGGAGCAGCAATACCAGTGAAGGTTGTAATGCGGGCAATACTGGCGACAAAGCGAACGCCACCAGCTTTTCGGCTGTTCCCGCAGGCTATTACTTCGACGGCAGTTCCCACGAATTCGGCAGCTACGCCTACTTCTGGAGTGCTACCCAGGACGATGACTACTACGCTTGGTCTCGGTACCTGTGCAGCAGCGGTTCCGGCGTGAGCAGGTTCCCCGCCAATAAGGATACCGGCTATTCCGTCCGCTGTCTCAAGGACAATTAACAATGTACAATGAGCAATTTACAATGAACTCACAAACTCACAGTTTACTGATCACTGATCACAAATTAACAACATAAATATCAATCCGATGAAAAAATTTCTAATGACTTTGGTTTTGCTGGTAGGCATTGTTTTTGGGTTGTTTGCCCAGAAGCTGACCTATCAGGCGGTTATTCGCGACAATAACCAGCAGCTGGTGGTGAACACGGCCGTGAAGGCGACCGTCACCATTGATTTTGCCGGAGATCAAGCGGATTACACCACGACCATTACCGATGTCTCCACCAACCTCCACGGTCTGCTTTCCATCGAGTTCGGAGACGAAAGTTTGGTTGGACGCGACTGGACGGGTGCGACCATCGCCGTGAAGGTGGTGAATGCGGCCACGTCGAGCATCGTGTATGTAAATGACGAACCCCGTCCCGTTTCCGCCGTGCCTTACGCCCTGAGCGTGGACGGTGTGGCGATACAGCAGTACCTGACGGAGCACAAATACGTGACGGAAATGCAGGTTGGCAACCAGATCCACGACAGCATTTCCAATGTTGCGGGCAAATTCCACACCCACGACAATATGGCTATTCTGAATGCAACCGAGGCGACCTACACGAAGGCAGACAGCCTCAAATTGAAGGGCATCGCGGACAGCGCCGAAGTGAACGTGCAGTCCGACTGGAAACAAATAGACGGCTCAAAGGACGACTACATCAAGAACAAGCCGAGCATTACGGACACGGTGAACGGCATCCTCTCCACAGGTGGCTACGTGACTGCAGATGCATTGGACAGTCGCCACTACCTCACCTCTGACAGTGCGGTGATCATTGCGATGCAGGGTAATATTGCCACTAACAAGGCCGATATTACGACCAATACGGCCGACATAGCGGCACTTGCCGGCCGTATGAACACTTTTAATACGAATGTGTGTGACAGCGTGAAGAATTGTGACTTTTCGGGCAACACTTCTATCCAAAATATGCTGCAACAACTTGAAGATAGAATTGCCGCCCTCTCCCATAAGGTAGATTCTCTTGCCGCTCTTATTCCCGGTGGCGACACGACGGAAGTGCCCGACGGCCAGCCCTGCCCGGGTGCTCCAACGGTTTCCGATGGTACCAACACCTACAACACCGTCAAGATCGGCAACCAGTGCTGGATGAAGGAAAATTTGAGAACGACGACGAAGAGAAACAATGTAGGTAATATTTATACAAATAATACCACTGATGGTTATAATGCTGAAACATACGGTTACTATTACGACTGGGCAGCCGTGATGCAGAATGAATCGGGTGACAAGGTCCGCGGCATCTGTCCCGAAGGTTGGCACGTGCCGAGCGATGCGGAATGGGACACGCTGACAAAGTACGTGTATAATAGTGCAAATCCCGATTACAAGTGCTCTGGCTGCGAATCTTCGGTTTGGGAACAATCCACCAAGTGTATCGCCAAGGCGTTGGCCTCCACCACGGGGTGGAGCAGCAATACCAGTGAAGGTTGTAATGCGGGCAATACTGGCGACAAAGCGAACGCCACCAGCTTTTCGGCTGTTCCCGCAGGCTATTACTTCGACGGCAGTTCCCACGAATTCGGCAGCTACGCCTACTTCTGGAGTGCTACCCAGGACGATGACTACTACGCTTGGTCTCGGTACCTGTGCAGCAGCGGTTCCGGCGTGAGCAGGTTCCCCGCCAATAAGGATACCGGCTATTCCGTCCGCTGTCTCAAGGACGGTGGTTCAAGCGCGACCTTGCCCACCGTTATCACCGCCTCCGTTACAAGCATAACCGATAACTCCGCCACTTCCGGCGGTGACGTAACCACCGATGGTGGCGCTAATGTTACCGCTCGCGGTGTGTGCTGGAGCACGAGTCAGAACCCCACTATAGCCGATAGCCACACCGCCGACGGCAGCGGTACGGGCAGCTTTAGCAGCAGCATAACGGGCTTGTCTCCCAATACCACCTACTATGTTCGTGCCTACGCCACCAACAGCAAGGGCACGGCCTACGGAGAGGAGGTGAGCTTTACCACGGCGCAAGTATATCCGCCAACTGTTACGACCAATTCAGTAACGAATGTTATGCATAACTCCGCCACTTCCGGCGGTGACGTAACCACCGATGGTGGCGCTAATGTTACCGCTCGCGGTGTGTGCTGGAGCACGAGTCAGAACCCCACTATAGCCGATAGCCACACCGCCGACGGCAGCGGTACGGGCAGCTTTAGCAGCAGCATAACGGGCTTGTCTCCCAATACCACCTACTATGTTCGTGCCTACGCCACCAACAGCAAGGGCACGGCCTACGGAGAGGAGGTGAGCTTTACCACAAATCTTGCTGGCCAACCCTGCCCGGGTGCTCCAACGGTTTCCGATGGTCCCAACACCTATAACACCGTCAAGATCGGCAACCAGTGCTGGATGAAGGAGAATTTGAGGACGGACGTGGGCGGCGGCGTATATCCAATGCGTGCTGGTGCTGACGCCGTCACCTACGGCCGTCTTTATACTTGGGCAGCCGTGATGCAAGGTGCAGGTTCTACTAACTATCCTGCATCTGGCAGCAAGGTTCGCGGCATCTGCCCGGAAGGTTGGCACGTGCCGAGCGATGCGGAGTGGGACATACTGACCAACTACGTGAACAGCGTGGCTGATTACAAATGCGGAGGAACCAATAAAGCCATCGCCAATGCGTTGTCCGCTGCCACGGGGTGGGAAAGTCCCGACGAATGTGGTGCAGGCCACAATTCTACAACCTTAAACAACACCGGCTTTTCGGCTGTTCCCGCAGGCTATTGCTTCTACGGCTTTTTCTACAGTTTCGGCGACATCGCCTACTTCTGGAGTGCTACCCAGCGCGATGGCGACTACGCTTGGTGTCGGCACCTGGGCAGCCAAGATTCCGACGTGCTCAGTGACGGCGGCTATAAGGATAGCGGCTTTTCCGTCCGCTGTCTCAAGGACAATTAACAATGTACAATGAGCAATTTACAATGAACTCACAAACTCACAGTTTACTGATCACTGATCACAAATTAACAACATAAATATCAATCCGATGAAAAAATTTCTAATGACTTTGGTTTTGCTGGTAGGCATTGTTTTTGGGTTGTTTGCCCAGAAGCTGACCTATCAGGCGGTTATTCGCGACAATAACCAGCAGCTGGTGGTGAACACGGCCGTGAAGGCGACCGTCACCATTGATTTTGCCGGAGATCAAGCGGATTACACCACGACCATTACCGATGTCTCCACCAACCTCCACGGTCTGCTTTCCATCGAGTTCGGAGACGAAAGTTTGGTTGGACGCGACTGGACGGGTGCGACCATCGCCGTGAAGGTGGTGAATGCGGCCACGTCGAGCATCGTGTATGTAAATGACGAACCCCGTCCCGTTTCCGCCGTGCCTTACGCCCTGAGCGTGGACGGTGTGGCGATACAGCAGTACCTGACGGAGCACAAATACGTGACGGAAATGCAGGTTGGCAACCAGATCCACGACAGCATTTCCAATGTTGCTAAATCCCATACTCACAGCAACAAAGCACTTTTGGATACCTATACGCAGACAGAAGCCAATTTGGCGGATGCGGTTGGCAAGAAGCACAGCCACGAAAATATGGCCATCTTGAATGCGACCATGGCTCCCTACACCGATGCCGACAGCACCAAATTGGATGGCATTGAATCTGGCGCCCAAAAGAACGTGCAGTCCGACTGGAAACAAACCGATAATGCAAAAGATGACTACATCAAGAACAAGCCGAGCATCACGGACACGGTGAACAACATACTCACTACGGGAAAATATGTGACCGAAACCACATTGGATGGACGCCACTATCTCACCTCCGACAGTGCGGTGATCATTGCGATGCAGGGTAATATTGCCACTAACAAGGCCGATATTACGACCAATACGGCCGACATAGCGGCACTTGCCGGCCGTATGAACACTTTTAATACGAATGTGTGTGACAGCGTGAAGAATTGTGACTTTTCGGGCAACACTTCTATCCAAAATATGTTGCAACAACTCACAGTAAGACTTGATGCTCAGGATATCAAGATTGATGCTCAGAATGCGAAGATTGACTCTCTCGCCCATCTGGTTGACTCCCTTGCCAAATTGGTCCACGGCGGCGACACGGTTAAGTTCACCTGCGGCACGGACAAGGTTACGGACTACGACAACAACACGTACAACACGGTGAAAATTGGCAAACAGTGCTGGATGAAGGAGAACCTGCGAACCACGCACTACGCCGACGGCACCTCCATTTCCTTGAGCAGCAGCCCGAGCACGAGCGTCATCACGGCCTACTGCTACTATCCCGACGGCAACAGCTCTAACGTGAGCACTTACGGCTACCTTTACAACTGGCCGGCGGTGATGGGCAACTCCACCAGCAGTTCAGGCAACCCCAGCGGGGTGCAGGGCATCTGTCCCACGGGTTGGCACGTTCCGAGTGATGCGGAGTGGACGCAGCTGACCAACTACGTGAACAGCGTGGATGATTACAAATGCGGAGGAAACGATGAAGCCATCGCCAATGCGTTGTCCTTTCCTATGGGATGGCAAGAACCCAGCGAATGTGGTGCAGGCTACATTTGTACAACCATAAACAAAACCGGCTTTTCGGCTGTTCCCGCAGGCAATTGCTTCCCCGAAACTATCGACTTTTTCGGCTTCAATGCCTACTTCTGGAGTGCTACCCAGTATGTTGGCCTCAACGCTTTGTATCGGCAACTGTCCTGCGACAATTCCGACGTGCGCGGGAGCTACTTCTATATGGGTTACGGTTTTTCCGTCCGCTGTCTCAAGGACGAGGGTGGTTCAAGCGCGACCTTGCCCACCGTTACCACCACCTCCGTTACAAACATAACGCATAACTCTGCCACTTCCGGTGGTGACGTAACTGCCGATGGCGGTGCTAATGTTACCGCTCGCGGCGTATGCTGGAGCACGAACCAGAACCCCACCATAGCCGATAGCCACACCGCCGATGGCAGCGGCACGGGCAGCTTTAGCAGCAGCATAACGGGCTTGTCTCCCAATACCACCTACTATGTTCGTGCCTACGCCACCAACAGCGTGGGAACAAGTTACGGAACACAAGGGAGTTTCACTACGCAGCCATTCACCTGTGGTACTTCTACGGTTACGGACTACGACAACAACACGTACAACACCGTGAAGATCGGCAACCAGTGCTGGATGAAAGAGAATTTGAGAACGAAATTGGGAACAGATGGCGATAAAGGATATCCAACGGGTGCGGGTGCTGACTCATTGCTGTACGGCCGCCTTTATACTTGGTCAGCTATGATGAATAGCAAAGCTTCCAGTGATGCTGTTCCTTCTGGTGTCCAGGGCATCTGTCCTACTGGCTGGCACGTGCCGAGCGACACGGAGTGGACGCAGCTGACTACATACGTGAACAGCGTGGCGGACTACAAATGTAATAAGGTTGATAACAACATAGCCAATGCGTTGTCCTCTCCTACGGGATGGCAAGAACCCAGCGAATGTGGTGCAGGCCACAATTCTACAACCAGAAACCTCACCGGCTTTTCGGCTGTTCCCGCAGGCCGTTACTTCGACGGCTCTTTCCACTATTTCGGCGGCTACGCCTCCTTCTGGAGTGCTACCCAGCGCGATGACCGCTTCGCTTGGTGTCGGAACCTGTACAGCAACGTTTCCGGCGTGAGCAGGCTCAGCGACGGTAAGGATTCCGGCTTTTCTGTCCGCTGTCTCAAGGACAATTAACAATGTACAATGAGCAATTTACAATGAACAATTGGGGCTTTGTGCGGTTTCGTGCGAGGCCCTTTTTTCAATGTACAATGAAAAATTTACAATGAACAATTGGTGGAGATTCCGCTACGATCTCCTATCGTCGGTCTTGCGGAATGGAGCACGCACGTTGTGTGTGAGAGATAATGGCCGGCGGAGATTCCGCTGCGCTTGCGGAATGGAGGAGGTGCACGGATGAAAACAGGATGGGCGGCGGCACACGGAATGAGGTTTATTCACGCTGGTGCCGCCGCCCATTATTATCTTCCCCATTGGTAGGAGCCCACCATTCCGCAAGCAACCGAAGGGAGCGAAGCGGAATCCCAACAAGATTTAACGGAAAAATGCAGTTAATCTCTTGATTTTTAATTCTAATTACTAACCCCTTAATCCTCAACCCTAATCCATCTGTTATACGCATCTTCAGCTGCAAATATTCCCGTTTCAAAGTTGTAATTTAACTATTAATTGTTAATATATAAAATTATAATTTTGTAACAGACTGATATATATAGAGATAATTTTTTTGATGTTTATGCAATTTTGCAAACAATTTTTACTATCTTTGCATCCGATTACGAACATTGACTAACATAATACTAAGTAGAACAATGGACCCTACAGTAAATCCGATATTGAATCAAGATCCCCACCAGATGTCGTGGGCGGAGCTGAAGGAATACATTTCAGCCATCTCGGTTCAAATGAAAGAAACCGACCGACAAATAAAGGAAACCAACCGACAAATGAAGGAAACCGACCGACAAATGAAGGAAACCGACCGGAAGATGAAAGAAACTGACCGACAAATGAAGGCAACCGACCGGAAGATCAAGGCACTGAACGACCAGTTCATCTCGCAGACGGGGCACATATTGGAAGGTTTGACGAAACGCTCGGCGTTGCGTGCGTTGCAGAAAGCGGGTTTCAGGGTGAAGCAGAGTTTCAAGGAAATGACCGGATCGAACAGCGAACTGGGTCTCAATATGGAAATAGACCTGCTCTACGCGGATACGACGGAAGCCGTCGCGGTGGAGGTGAAGACGAACTGCACCAAGGCAAAGATCAACCACTTCCTGAAGCAGATGCGCAACTTCAAGCTGCTGTACCCTCGTTTTGCGGACCTGGATGTCTATGTTGCCGTTGCGGCGCTGAATTACACGAAGGAGGCGGAAGCCTACGCCCGTGAGAAGGGGCTCATCGTCATCCACGTCAGCGACGACGTCTTCACCATCGATCCCATAGACAGGGAAAAGCTGAAACGATTCTGATTTGGCCGCCAGGCTGCCAGTGATCCTTGCCGAACAGAAGGTATGAATAATTCCCCTCCTTTTAAGGAATCGACGAAAAAGCGACCTGTTTAGGTATAGGGTTTAGGGATAACGCATTAATCTCTTAATCGGAGAGCGAAATCCAAAATCCGACTGTTGTCAATAGTTAAATACTATGAAATCATATTTGTACATCAATTTAAGTGTATTGTTTTTTTATGTATATTTGCAACGTACAAATCTAAGGTTTGCATTTTATATATTAGCGCAATGAGTATTCTTACAGTGGACGATTTTTCGTTGGAATTTCGAAATGATGAGGAATGGAAACCCATCCTTCACCATATTTCCTTTTCTTTGGAAAAAGGTCAAGCTGTTGGAATTGTAGGCGAATCAGGTTCGGGAAAATCCGTTACGGCATTGTCCATTATGCAGTTGCTGAATCGTAAAAAATCAAGGGTGACGTCCGGCTCTATCATTTTTGAGGAAGATGAAAATCCGGTGAATTTGTTGTCCCTTTCAGATAAACAAATGCAAGCGATTCGCGGAGCCAAGATCGGAATGATTTTTCAGGAACCGATGACTTCGCTGAATCCGGTGCTGAAATGTGGCGAACAAGTGACAGAAGCCATTCTGCTTCACAATAAAATTACCAGGCAGGAAGCGAAGGAACAGGTGATAAACTTGTTCAAGGAGGTAATGCTTCCCCGTCCCGAGAAAATTTTTGATTCGTATCCGCACGAATTGTCCGGTGGACAGAAGCAGCGCGTGATGATAGCCATGGCGATGAGTTGTCATCCCAATATCTTGATTGCCGATGAACCTACCACCGCATTGGATGTGACGGTGCAAAAGAATATTTTGGAGCTGATTAAAAATCTGCAACAAAAATATGGAATGAGCGTGATTTTTATTACGCACGATTTGGGTGTGGTGGCTGAAATTGCGGAGAAAATTATTGTGCTTTATAAAGGAAACATCGTTGAAACCGGTCCTGTCCAGGATATTTTTAAATGTCCAAAGCATCCTTATACGAAGGGTTTGTTGGCTTGCCGACCTCCTTTGGATATTCGTCCGAAGCATCTTTCCACGGTGGATGATTTTATGCGTAGTGCGGAGGAAAACAAAGTGCCTGTGGTAGATGTCATTTCTTCGGAAGAACGTCAAGAGTTTCATCAGCACCTATATGCCGATACGCCTTTGATAAGCATCAGGAATTTATTTAAGACTTATCCTATTCGGAAGCGAAAGTTGTTTGAAAAACAAGAATACGTGCATGCGGTTCAGGATGTGAGTCTGGAAGTCTATGAAGGCGAAACCCTTGGTTTAGTCGGAGAATCCGGCTGCGGGAAAACAACACTGGGCCGTTCTATGATTCGTTTGATTGAACCTACTTCGGGTAGCGTGACGTACAAGGGACGAAATTTGCTGGAATTGTCCAGGCGAGAGATGATGCGGCAGCGTAAAGATTTGCAAATCATCTTGCAAGATCCATATTCGTCATTAAACCAGCGTGTTACTATCGGTGCTGCTATTATGGAACCGATGCAGATTCACGGACTTTATGCCAATGACCACGAGAGAAAAATGCGGACTATCGAGTTGTTGGAACGGGTAAGTTTGAACGAGTCACATTTTTATCGTTATCCTCACGAGTTTTCAGGTGGACAACGTCAGCGCATAAGCATTGCCCGTGCGTTGGCTGTCAGTCCGCGGTTTATTATTTGTGACGAGTCTGTCTCTGCCTTGGATGTTTCCGTTCAGGCCCAAGTGCTGAATTTGTTGAACGAGTTGAAACAGGAATATCATTTAACTTACATTTTCATTTCCCACGATTTGTCTGTGGTCAAGTTTATGTCCGACCGTATGGCCGTGATGCAAAATGGAAGAATTGTTGAATTAAATGATGCCGATGACATTTATTTTCATCCCCAGACTGATTATGCAAGAAAATTAATTGGAGCAATTCCCAAAGGGATAAATTAAAATAAGATATGAAAGCAAAACAAGTTATTTTATTGATTCTTAGACTTCTTATTGGATTATTTTTCATTACGACCGCGGTATTGAAACTTTTTTCGTTGGATGAATTCGAAGTCTATATTTATAGTTTTAATATTTTTGGATTTGTTTTTTCCACTGTGGTGGCCCGTTTGGTGATCATGGCAGAATTGCTTTTGGGTATTTGTTTGATGTCCAAGATGTTGTATAAATATGCTTGGTGGCTGACCCAGTTAATGCTCTTGGGTTTTACCTTTTTGCTGATTTATATCGCTATTTTCAGAAATGATACGAATTGTCATTGTCTTGGCGATTTTGTGGAATTGAATCCAGTGGCTTCCATCATTAAAAACCTGGTGACGATGGCTTTGCTTTTCTTGGTTAAAAACGAAGCGGATTATCAGTTCAAGGGTAAAAAATGGGCCTTGACAGCTGCTTTTGTAGTGGCTTTTGCTGTCCCTTTTTGTGTATTTCCGATGGATGTTGTTTACAATAAATTTGTTTCACCTATTGATCAAATCAACAAAGAGGCGTTTGCCAATATTCAAGTTGACAGTACGATGACCAATTTTGACATTAGCAAGGGAAATTATGTTGTGGCGGTTTATGCTTCGGGGTGTAAGTATTGCAAAATGAGTGCAAAGAAAATAAATCAAATGTTGGAAACAAACCAGGTGGAAGCCGATAAATTCCAAATTTTGATTTGGGGAGACACGGCTCATATTCAGCAGTTTAGAGAAGAAACGAAGTGCGAGCGATATCCGTGGCACGTTATTCATCCATACGTTGCCATAGATATGGTTTATGGTCAATTTCCCACATTTATCCTTACGCACGATGGCGAAATCGTCAAGGCCTTTGACTATCGTGGAATGGATGAAAAAGAATTGTCCGAATATCTGAAATAAATTTATCTACAGGTACGGCCATTGTTGGAATAATTTCCACAATCTTCGTTGTAAGAGATTTCTATTTCCTGGTCCGGAGTGACATTCGGGTTGGTGCAGGTGCAATATTTGCTGCAACCGCAGCAGCATAAAACCAACAATGCTGAAAGTAAGAGTATCTTTTTCATTTTTCTGCGATAAATTATATTGAATATAAATTTCTTGGCAAAGATATAATTTTTTTGGGAATTATTCTCCTCCGTCTTGCAAGTCAGAAGTTTTTATTTATGATTTCCCACAAAAAAGCTGGATTATCCCATTCAATCTTGTTGAGATTCCGACGTTTCCTCCTTACGTCGGAAACATCGGAATGGCGACATACCTTGTGGACGTAATGGCGGCGGCGCAAAATAGGAGGTTAATGTACGTGTTGGGTGCCGCCGCCACTTCTTGCCTAATGATTAATCGCCATTTCGATGAAGCGTAGCAAAATCGGAATCTCTTTGCAAGACGGAAGGGGATAATCCAAAAAAAAATCATCGTCCATTAGACGATGATTTTTTCATTATAAAAGGATGTCTTGTAATTATTTTCTGTCTCTGATGATTTGCAAAGTGCCGTGGTAGTTGACGGTTTTGAGTCTTCCTTTATAATAGAATGAATAGTAATAAGTGCCGTCGTTGACCTTGCCGGCATCGAAAACATTTTCGCCCACGATGATACCATCGCCTCTGTCACCAGTCATATCCATAAAGGTATCGTAATGTTCGGCGTGATAAACTTCCTTGCCCCAGCGGTCGTAAATATAGAGTTCGTTGTTTCTGTATTTATCAGGATCGTACTGGTTCATCGAAGTGTTGAGGTTGCCGATGGCGAACACGTCGTTCACACCGTCACCATTGGGGGTAATCACGTTAGGGAAGACGAGGTCGGCTTCCAAGCTTACCGTGTGGGTGATAGAGCTGTTACATCCTTCGGGAGTGAACATTGACAGGGTTACGTCATAGTCGCCCCAAGTTGAAAAGTTGTGTTCCAACGCGTAAGCAGATGAGTCAATGCTGCCGTCGCCAAAATCCCACTTGAATCCCATATCGTCACCAAATTGGGTGGTGTCTCCTTGCACTTGGAAGAAGATGGAACCGTCAGTTTCGGCCCATAGGGCAACTTCTGGAAGAGCGTCAAATTCAGCGGTGGGTTGATAATTAACGGTGATGTAATTCCATTTAAAGAGTGAATCAACACAGCCGTTAGCAGTGGTGATGACCAACTTGACGGTATAAGTGCCGCTATGTTCAAATTTCAAATCAGGATTTTTCTTATCGGAAGTAAGAACCACGTTCCAGTTTTCATCGTAACAAGTCCACAAATATTGCAAATCTACACCATCGATGCCGTGGCTGGTGTTTTGGAAATGAACCGTCAAAGGCACACAACCCGCGGTATCAGAAGTGGTAAATTCGGGTATTGGCTTGGGCAATATGTTGATATTGACAGAGTCGGAACCGCTGCAAGCCAGTCCGTCTTCGTTGGTCACGGTTACGCGTACGGAATATTCGCCGGCGGAAGTAAGGTAAATGTCAGGAGTTCTTTCACCGGTATTCCAGATAAATTCGCTGCCGGGATAATCATAATGTGATTCCAGCAAGTAAAGTTCGCCGTGGCAAATATCGACATCGGGTCCCAAATCGGGGTGAGGTCTTTCCACGACTTCGATATTCAAGGCAGTGTCGTAATGGCACTTGAATTCATCGACCACGGTTACCGTATATTGAATATTACCGCTACTATCTGGAATAATGTAACTTCCACTGGCACCGGGACCTGTAATGTACATAGAATCCGGGTGAACAGTGTAGGTCCAGTCTTGTGGCAACAAAGAAGGATCCAGAGCCATTTCCCATTCGGTGAGCCAGCCGTTGTCAACACCGTATCCATCCAAAACGGTGATAGACCAAGTTCCGTTCATAGGACAGCCAATCAGTTGACTAAAGGGTTGGTCTGGATGGTAAATCTGTGTCATATTTGTCATATTGCTGGAGTCGATCGTGGTAGCGTTATAGGATTGGAAAACATTAGGAACACTGTGGGTATTGACAGTTTCGTAAACGTAACCGCTACCTGATGCGTAGGTATAGCCCAAGGCGGTGTTGTTGGACCAACAATAATTCCAGGTATGTCCCATTGGATTCGTGATAGGATCGCATTTGTTGGAAGAATTGTCGTTGGCATCGTTTGCCTCACCAAAATATGCGCCAGTAGAAGTACTACCTGCGGCAGCATTCCAACCTATATCGGACGTTGGGATTTGTCCTGAGCAGTTAGAGCTACCACCATTAAATTTTTTCAGCAGTGCGGCTCTCTGTCCATTGGGACATTCCAATGCGATATAGATATCGCCAACGAAAGAGTGTTCCAACTTGGCACGCACATATAAAATGTCGTTTTCATCCTGAATGGTTGCAGTTGGAGAGAATGCTGTAAATGTAACACTTGAACGATAGGCGCATCCGCTACCGCAGTCTTGGCCATCAGGCAGGAAGATGGTATCGCAAACTTTCAAAGTGGTTAACTGTTCGCTATAGACGGAGTCCACTTGGATAATGGAAAGATTGGAATAGGTGGCATCTACGCTGATTTCATCGCCGGTACACATAGGTGGCATTTGTGATACTTTTTTGATGAAGTTTTTAGAGGTTCTAATTCTGAAGATTGCGGGCATTGTGCATTTACATCCGGCACTGTCTTCCACGTTAATGCTTATGTCATAACCTCTTCCTGTCGGGAAGTAATGATCCATCACGTTCATTCCCACACCTGAATATTCGCCTTCCACGCTAAGATCCCAGTAGAATGTCGAACTGGCATCATCCTGATGATAACTAAAGTCATTATCTGGGAATACCCCATGAACCACCATGTGTAAAGTATCGTAAGGACATAAATCCACATAAAAGAATCCGTCAGGTCCCTGTATCGGATAATGTGAGGATAACAACGAGTCGATTTCAATGCCGACACGCTGGCAGGGAGCCACGCATTCGGTATTGATGATAAAGCCAGTTCCGCAGGAGTCAGCGTCAGACACGAACTTCAACGTCAGCGCACCAGATGGGTTGTTGACAGTGGCGGTATAATAAAGGTCTTGGGAAGAGGTACCTGCGGCGACGGAATTGTTGATGAAACCCAAAAGAAGTGAGTCTGCATCCGTCGTACCATCATAAATGAACAATGTGTCGCTGTCGTGAACGTCAAAATCGGTAAGAATGATCTTGATTTGAACGCAGTGGGCGGATGTGTTACTGGAGTGGATTGTCAAAAGGTCGTTGCGATTAGGACCGTAATCCCCGTTAATTCCGCCGTTATCATAAATGACGAAATTACAACCCGTAACATCGGAGGAACCTGTTCCCATCGTGATTACCGTTTGGGCCATCATTGAGACAGAGGCCAAACAGAATAATGCGAATAATGCTAAAATCTTTTTCATAGGGAATATTTTTTTTGTTTTATATCAAGTTAAAGTTTGTATCCGTATTGCTCGAGACGTGCTTGTTTGAGTGCTTCAAAGTGATAACTCGAATGGACAACCAAGTAATAACCGGTATTGCCCAAATGATATACAACAGGTCTGTTGATGTTTTGTTCCAGATTGTAATTGTAGCGGTTGACGCATTTGTTGGCGATAATCTGATTGTAATCGCAGATTTGGCCCTTTTTGACAGCCGTCTTCAATTCACCCTTGTCAATGTATTCTCCTTCAGGTGCTGGAAGTTTGTCGATGACGTAGCAAAATTCTGAAATGTTGTAATTTTCAATAAACAGTTTTTGCGGATTGTTGGCCTTCATATCATTGATTTCAGCTTCTGAATATACTTCCTGGAGTAGTGGGTCAATGAAGAAAGGCAATTTTTGTTGTTGGGCAAAACAACCCAATGTCAACAGAATTGAAATCGATAAGGTGATGATTTTTTTCATAATTTATTGTTTTTTAATACTTTATATTAATCCATATACTTATTTTGCACCTTTTGTACATCCATAAGACGCATAAAAATCCAAAAACGTTACAAAAATACGTTTTTTTTTTGAAAAAACTGAAAAAAGTTGAAGATAGATTCAACCAACAAAGGTTAAAAAGTATAACCGGGAGTGTTATGCTAAAATAATTTTCGTCTTGTAGAAAGATTTTGTAGAAAGATTTCGACGAAATTAAACGGAATAATCCAGTTTTAAAACAAAAAGTGTCGGAATTGCTTCCGACACTTAAGTGGTGCTGACGGGAATTGAACCAGTGACACACGGATTTTCAGTCCGTTGCTCTACCAACTGAGCTACAGCACCAATTGTTTTTTAGCAGTGCAAAAATACAAAAAAAATCAATCGAAACAAGTTTTTTTGTATTTTTATGTAGTTTTTGTTATAATTTGCTGATAATTAGTATTTTATTTTTCTAATAATTTAAGATTTTAATCAAATAAGATTATGGTTTTCTTTTCTTAACAGGGAAATTTTGGCAATTATTCGTTTAATTTTGCGCCGTATGCGAGATCTCCGGCATCGCCTAAGCCAGGTACAATGTAAGATTGAGCGGTGAGTTCGTCATCGACGGCACCTACCCAGATAGTGCAATTATTGGGAGATAATTTGTTCTGAAGATATTCTATGCCTTCGCTGGAGGCGATGATGGAAACGAAATGCGTGTGTTTGGGTCTGCCGTTGTTGAGGAGTTCTTCGTATGCCAATAACATAGATTGACCAGTGGCAATCATCGGGTCGGCAAGAATCAAAGTCTTGTCCTCCAGGTCGGGAGCAGACATATAATCAATTTGTATCTCGAAACTTCCGTCGCGGTGAGATTTTCTAAAGGCGGAGATAAATGCATTTTCGGAATCGTCAAAATAGTTGAGAAGACCTTGGTGCAAGGGAAGTCCAGCACGTAAAATGGTCGCCAAGACAGGTTTGTTTTTCAAGATGTTCATATTGACTGATCCCAATGGGGTATTGATTTCCCGTTCTTCGTAGTCTAAGGTTTTGCTGATTTCGTAAGCAAAAATTTCCCCCAAGCGTTCCAGGTTTCTTCTGAAACGCATCCTGTCCTGCTGTATTTCAGTATTTCTGATTTCAGCGAAAAAATGGTTGAAAATGGAATTTTCTTTTCCTAAATAATTGATTTGTTTCATATTTTTGTGTTTGGGTTAATGTTTTTTAGGTGAGGAATTTTATTTAAATATGGATTTGTATAGTTTGATTAAGTGTCCGAGGTAAAAATCCCTGGTATGGCAAATCATATTAAAATCGTAGGCCTGTCCACCCAATCCTTTGTATAAACGTGCCACATTTTCGTTCATTGAGCCGTTAAAATCCAATTGCAAAGCTTGTCCGGCATTTCGTTTGATGTATTCATCTAAAAGAAAAAACATCGGTTTTTTGTCTGCATAAGCGTTGTCGCGTCCTGAAAACCAGAACCAAAGGCGTTGGCTGTCGCGTAACAAGAGTGCGCCAGCGATGAGCCTACCTTCATAGGTCACACCGATGGTGTCTAAAAAACCGCAGTTGCGGGCGTGGCTGGACAGTTTTCTTAAAGTGATGTAATCGCGTTTTTTGTAGTGGACGTTTTTTTGTTTTCCCCTGTTCTTTCTAAATAGGTTAATGATGCTTTCGATGTTGGCATTTTCCACGTATTCTAATCCCTGTTTTTGAGCAGATTTGATGTTGCGAGTGGTGTTTTGTGAGTAATTTTGAGCAATGAAAACATACGGCTTGTTGAGGTCCAATACGTGCGAAATCATCCCGATGACTTTATCTTCAATGAGTGTGCAAGGGTTGTTTCTGTTTAGGATTAAGTCGATTTGTCGAAATCGTTTGGGGATGGCGTCAAAAAAGTCCTTTACTTTAGTGGCGGTAATGGGTTCAGGGGAAAAAATGCCCAAACGGTTGGAAAAAAACGGGGTATAGATGTATTTAATAGACAGTTTGGTCCTCGTTGGCAAAGGCATAACGCTTTGGTAGTCGTCTTCTACCAGAGCACACCAATGGGGAGAACTGATGGAAAGAAAATCAAAATCGGCAAAGATAGTGGTATTTAATGACTTTTGGATTGTCAAATTCCATCTATCTTTGTCGATTTCTGAATGCTTAAGAAAGCGTATCATCTGTTTAATTCATCAGAATATCCAGAATCTTGATAGCGCAGTCGCTGATAACGGAACCTGGTCCGAAGATGGCGGCAGCACCGGCTTTATACAAGAAGTCATAATCTTGTGGAGGAATAACGCCACCAACGATCACGATGATGTCTTCACGACCCAATTTCTTCAGTTCTTCGATGACCTGAGGAACCAAAGTCTTGTGTCCTGCGGCCAATGAGGAAACGCCCAATACGTGAACGTCGTTTTCAACGGCTTGTTTAGCGGCTTCTTCAGGAGTTTGGAAAAGAGGTCCCATATCCACGTCAAAACCGATATCGGCATAGCCGGTTGAAACCACCTTGGCACCGCGGTCGTGACCGTCTTGTCCCATTTTGGCTACCATAATACGTGGGCGACGACCTTCCTTCTTGGCAAATTCGTCGGCCATTTCGCAAGCTTTCTTGAAACTGTCGTTATTTTTTTGTTCTGAACTATACACGCCTGTAATTAAATTGATTTTTGCTTTGTATCTGCCGAAAACTTTTTCCATCGCGTCTGAAATTTCGCCTAAGGAAGCACGTTTTCTGGCGGCATCCACTGAAAGTTCGAGTAAGTTGCCTTCGCCTGTTTCGGCGCAGCGCGTGATGGCTGCCAGACAAGCCTGAACCTCATCATTGTTACGTTCTGCTCTCAGCTTAGCCAAACGCTTGATTTGGGCTTCACGAACAGCGGTATTGTCAACTTCCAAGGTTTCGATAGGATCTTCCTTGTCCAAGCGATATTTGTTGACACCGACGATGGATTCGATGCCGGAGTCGATTTTGGCCTGCTTTCTGGCGGCGGCTTCTTCGATTCTCATCTTAGGAATACCGGTTTCGATGGCCTTTGCCATACCGCCCAATGATTCAATTTCCTGAATGTGTTGCCAAGCTCTGTGGGCGATGAGGTGGGTAAGGGTTTCAATGTAGTAGGAACCGGCCCAAGGATCCACAGATTTGCAGACATTGGTTTCTTCCTGAATGTATATCTGGGTGTTACGTGCGATACGTGCGGAGAAGTCGGTAGGCAGAGCGATGGCTTCGTCCAAAGCGTTGGTGTGCAATGACTGGGTGTGTCCCAATGCGGCACCCATAGCTTCGACGCAAGTACGGGTAACGTTGTTGAATGGATCTTGTTCGGTGAGAGACCAGCCGGAAGTTTGGCAGTGGGTTCTCAAAGCCAAAGATTTTGGATTTTTAGGATTGAATTGTTTTACAATCTTTGCCCACAACAGACGAGCGGCACGCATTTTGGCGATTTCCATAAAATGGTTCATGCCGATGCCCCAGAAGAAGGACAAACGCGGTGCGAAGTCGTCGATATTCATGCCGGCGTTGATACCTGCGCGCAAATATTCCAAGCCGTCGGCCAAAGTATAAGCCAATTCGATGTCGCAAGTGGCACCGGCTTCCTGCATGTGGTAACCTGAAATGGAGATGGAGTTGAATTTCGGCATATTCTTTGAAGTAAATTCAAAGATGTCGGCAATAATCTTCATAGAGGGAAGTGGTGGGTAGATATAGGTGTTACGCACCATAAATTCCTTCAGAATATCATTTTGGATAGTACCCGTCAACTGTTCCATAGGAACGCCTTGTTCTTCGGCGGCAACGATGTAGAAAGCCAGAATTGGCATAACGGCACCGTTCATGGTCATGGAAACGGACATCTTGTCCAAAGGAATCTGGTCGAACAGAATCTTCATATCCAAGATGGAGTCCACGGCAACGCCTGCTTTACCCACGTCGCCCACCACTCTTGGGTGGTCGGAGTCGTAACCGCGGTGTGTGGCCAAGTCAAAAGCGATGGACAAGCCCTTTTGACCGGCGGCCAGGTTGCGGCGGTAAAAGGCATTAGATTCTTCGGCTGTGGAGAAACCCGCATATTGGCGGATGGTCCAAGGTTTATTGACATACATCGTCGAATAGGGTCCGCGCAAATAAGGCGGAATACCGGCGGCGTAATTCAGATGTTCCATACCGGCGAGATCTTCCTTGCCATAAACGGGCTTGACGGGAATCTGCTCAGCGGTCAACCAAGAGGTGTCGATATTGTTTTCTTTCGCCCATTCTTCAAAACTTTGTTTGTTTTCGGGCTTTTTCTTGAAATCTACTTTACTGAAATCAGGACGCATAATGCAGTTTTTTGTTATTATTTTTTTCAATCTGCAAAAATAATAATTTTTTATGAGAAATGAAAGAGAATAATTTGGAAGAGATTTTATTTTCCACTTTTACGCCTGTTGCACTCGCGGCAGAGCATCTGGCAGTTGTCGGCAATGGTTCTTCCGCCCTCGCACCACGGCGTGATGTGGTCGGCCTCCATCTGCTCAATATCAAAGTGTTTGCCGCAGATGGCGCATACTCCCTGCTGCTTTTCATACACTTCGCGCTTGGTGTTGGCATCAAAAGCACGAATGTCCAAATGATGTTCATCGTGGTCGAAAACATAGTGGTAAATGCCCTTTTTAGCCACTACGTCGCTGTCGGCCATCAGCCGTGTCACTTCATTTTCCATAACGGCGGCGTCAAAATTTTGTTCGTGGTATTTGTCATATAACGTACCCCAATCCACGCCTTTCATCTCTCTGCGGTACTTAGGAAAAATGGCCTTTGTCCAGTTGATGACACTTTGAAAATAGTTCCAAAGCGCTATGGCATTGGGATCGTGTTGATGATTTCCCATATATATGTCTATGTTGCCTTTGGAAATCCAGTCGATGGCGGTTTCGAGATATTTCTGCCGATTGACTTCACCTGCCACATACTTGTTGGCGAGATTGTAGGCGGCGCAGTTGTTTTTGCTGAAGTAGCGTTTGGCATCGCTCACCCACGAACCCGCGTACACGGCGTTGCGAAGTTCCTGTTCCGTCAGTTCTTCGCCCGCGATGTTGATGGTCTTGAACCACTTGAGCTTCTCGCTGTCGGTGCCGCTGCAAATATAGACTTGTAGTTCGTAGTCCAGAATCTGCTGCTGCTTGTCGGGCTGCAGGTTGTGGAAATAGCGGAACATATAGGCGAAGTCGCCGTTCACGTACTGGCAGATGCTGATGGTGCGTTGCTGTCCATCGATGATTTCGTAGGTGCCGTCGTCGCGTACGGCCCAGTACATCACGTTGAGCGGAAACCCTTGCGTGAGCGTGTCGATGACGGCATCGCGCTGTTTTTCCTTATAGACAAATTCGCGTTGGTAGGGCGGGCGTACGTCGAGTTGGCCGCCGAAGGCGAGCACGCCGTTTTCGGCATTGTCCTCGTAACCTTGTGTGAGGTCGCGGACGGTGATTTTGTGAAGTTTTATCTGCATAATGTTTTGTTTTTTGTATCGTTTTTATCATTTTTTGGGCGGCCCGGCTCCTGACGTCGCCGTCACGCTTTTCAGGGGTTCCGTGCTTGCTTTGCTGCACTTCGTTCCGCTCCGCTCGCACCGCCTTCGGCGCCCTTCCAATCGTTGCCGCGATGCTTCGTGGCGAGCTCATGTCCTTTGGCGGCGAAAGCAGCTTTAGTCCTTCGTGGCAAGTCTTCCCGCGCCGCCATGGCTCTGTGGGCAATCTTTGTGTCCCTAGGTTGCGCTTTACCCTCAGGTAGCGGTCTTCACTGCGTTCCGACCATACCTGGGGTTACCGAGGTCTTGTCCCTCCGGGACTGCTCAAGGTACGGCGGCTGTCCTTGTTTCGTCAGGTAGCGGTCTTCACTGCGTTCCGACCATACCTGAGGTTACCGAGGTCTTGTCCCTTCGGGACTGCTTAAGGTACGGCTTCGCCGTGATGTTTATATATTATCATTGCTTCTCGTTATATTTTATTTCTCCCTCTGCCGCCATTGGTAATGTCTCTTCCTGCTGCGCGTATTGGATGACGGGGTGGCGACGGCGGATTAGGATGCGTGCATATTTTCGTTCTTTATGTATAAAAGGATATCCAAAATTAATTTCGTCAATTTTAGTGTTGGCCATTTGTCCTACAATTTCAAATTGTTCTGGATTATACTTGTCTAGGAAAGTAATTGGAACGCCCATAATGCCGTTGTAGTCACACGGGATGTCTGCGGTTTTATCCACATTGATGGCATCGTAATTGTCGTATTTGGGATAATTTTCAGGATAGTATTGTTTGAAGAGGATTAAATCTTCGTGACGCTTTTCAATGTCTAAATTAGTAAACCAACAAATATTGCCAAAACTTCTCCATTTTTGTCCTGTTTCGTCTATCCAAAATCTTGTGCTGCGTTCTTCATAATCAGCCGGAACTTTAAATTTTGCAAATGACAAACAGTGTCCCAGCCAAATCCTGTTTTCTTTTATCAAGCTGAATATCTCCTTGTAAGTTATGGCATTTTGATTTCCTAATATCACAAACTTCTTCTCATATTCAATCAATTGTGCGACGTATTCCCTGAAAAGTGAAAACGGCGGATTGGTGACTACAATGTCGGCTTGTTTCAATAGTTCAATGCACTCTTTTGAGCGAAAATCGCCGTCGCCTTGAAAATAGTTGATGCCGATTTCGTTCGGGTCGGGAACGCGGTTGTTGTTTTTATCGCCATTGTATTCAAGCCAAATGGCTCGCTCCGAATCGTTTTGCGAAAACAAATCCCGCTCCTGGTTTTTGTAGCAGGTGGTAATGAGCTTTTTCAGTCCTAATTTTTCAAAATTATAGCTGAAATAGTGGAAGAAATTGCTAACTCGCGGGTCATCGCAGTTGCAAAGCACCACTTTGTCCTTGAAATGCTCCTTATAGTGCTTTAGTTCGTTTTCAATATCGACAAGCTGCGTGTAAAACTCGTCTTTTTTGGCGTTTTTTGCCTGATTAAGGTTTTTATTGGCCATAATTGATTGATAGTTTTTTTGCAATGCTATCAATCCTCATAATCGGGCAAAAAGAAAGGCGCGAACCTCTCTACTCACATTCACGGGGAGCGTCGGATGAACCCCGCTGTCCACATAGATTAGCTCACGCCTATTGGCGCAAGCATTAACAATATTGTGGACAATGGACAGCCTCAGCTTCCGTGAATTTGCTTTATCCGATTATTCTAAAACAACCAGTTTCCGACGCTTTTTGTTTTGAATGTGAATAATAGCTAATGCGTTAATTTATAATATGTTATTTTAAATTTCTTTTTCTGTTGTTATTGGTTAATTTTCGTGTTGTAAAATAAATAATTTTTTTTGAGTTTCTATTTCTCTTCTTAGTTCTTCTTCCGAAGGCAAATAGAGTTTGTATTTTGAAGCAAATAATTGTTCGTTTCCGTTTAATATTGAATATTTGGCGATGTCCGCATCTGTCTCGCTGCACAGTACGATGCCGATTGTCGGGTTGTCGCCATCGGTACGTTTCAGTTCATCATACATACGCACATACATATCCATTTGTCCGACGTCCTGATGTGAGATTTTGCCTATTTTCAAATCAATAAGTACATAACATTTCAGTATAACATTATAGAACACTAAATCTATGAAATAATCGTTGTTCGCAGTTCTGATTAATTCTTGGCGACCCATAAAAGCAAAACCACGGCCTAATTCCATAATGAACTCCTGCAAATGGGATATTATGGCACTTTCAAGTTCGGTTTCGCTAAAACTATCGTCTTTTTTGAAACCAAGAAATTCAGCAATGATAGGATTTTTCAGAAGCTCCAGTTTGTCAGAAACCATGATGTTTTCTATGGTTTCGGGCAAATGCGGCTGCTTGAAATGACGTTCGTAATATTGAGTTGATATGTTTCGGTCAAGTGTGCGCACACTCCACATTTCTTGCGAGGCAGTGGATAAATACCATCGTACTGCAGTTAAGTCTTCAACGCGTAAAGTTTTGAATATGTGTGTCCACGTAAGATTTGGAAATCGCGATTTCCAAATCTCAAAATCAGGAACCGCAATGTAAAACTGTCTGAAAGCGCGCAAATATCTACCGCTGAATCCCTTGCCATACGTTTGGGTCAGTTCTTCGGAAAGCTGTTCGATGAGTTGCGTGCCGTAATCTGCACGTTCCTTGCCCTTTTGTTCTTGCAAAACAATCCTTTCTCCGATTTTCCAATAAGTTTCAATCATCAATTGACTCACGGATGCGTATGCTTGCTGGCGTCCTTGCTCAACAATGCTTTTCACTTCTGCAAGAAATGTATCGTCTATCGAAACTTTTTTTATGTTATTGTTTGTTTTCATCAATAAAAAGGATTGCTAATGCGTTAATTTACAATGTGTTATCTTAATTTTTTTCTATTGTAATAATAAGTTTTAGTTGTTATTTAATTCATTTTCAATATCTTCAATAGAAGGGAGAGAACTTTTGATGTCTTTTGGAAGTGCTTGGGCTAATTCATATTCTGAAATGCCCAAAGGTTGGTTGCTGCTTTCAAGAGCATATTGTGCCAATACATTATCTTTTTCCTGACATATCAACAAACCTATGGCAGGATTATCACCTTCTGTGTTAAGCTGATGGTTTACAGCAACTACGTATGTGCCCAATTGCCCAACATTGCCAGAATCAAATTTTCCTGTCTTCACTTCTACGACAACATATCGGTGCAAAGGTACACAATAAAAGAGCATATCCAAAAACTTTTCGGTTTCTCCAATTTTAATTCTAATTTCTTTACCCATATAGGCAAAACCACGTCCCAACTCCATCAATGTTTTGGCGATATTGCTTATAAGGGCGTCTTTCAGTTCCGACTCCTTATAATTTTCCGTAAGAGTCAAAAAACTGAAATTGTAGGGATCTTTTGTTATTTGCTGAGCCAAGCAACTTTCTGGTTCGGGCAAAACCTTTGAAAAATTGCTGATCGCTGAGCCTTCACGTTCATATAAATTTGAAGACAACATGTTTAACAAAACATTTCGGCTCCAATTGTTTTCCAACGTCTTCCTCACATAAAAGAATGCCTTGGCGAAATCTCCTTTGGTCTTATCTATAATGTAAAGATGGTGCGTCCATGGAATGGAAAAAAGTACATCGAATATTTCAGCAGATTGCTGAAAATTCATCAAAGCAGATTTTTCAGCAGGTTGCTGAAGATTTTTCAATAAATTGATATACAACGAATAAAAACGTTTTGCATAGCGAATGTTGCTTTCCGAAAGACCTTTTGCATTGCTCATTTCAGAACGCAAATCCAAACTTACAATTTCATAAAAATGACTTCCATACTTGTTGTCGTATGCTCTTTCCGAAATGTCTTTTCCCAAGGTCCAATAGAAACGAATAACTTCTTCATTTACTTTAACGGCGGCTTTCACTTGTTGCTGTCGATATAGTAAGACAAGATTTTCAATCCAAGTTTTGTATTCTTTGTCAATATGAATTAAGTCACTCATTGTCGGTTGGGTTGTGAATAATAGCTAATGCGTTATGTTATAATATGTTATTTCCCTTTGCGTTTTTGATTTTTATATGAATGTCATTAATTCTGCAAATATACTTATTTATTTCAATTATTGAGGGTATAGTAATTCATTGATGATAAAATCTTGACAAATCTTATTCCAACATCATTTTGGCTCTGACAACGGCTTCGTAAAGGCTGTCGATTTCCTCTTTGGTGTTGTATAGGGCGAAGGAGGCGCGCACTGTTCCGGGAATGCCGAAGTGGTCCATGATGGGCTGCGTGCAGTGATGTCCGGTGCGGACGGCAATGCCCAATTTGTCGATGATGGTGCCGATGTCTGACGGATGAATGTTGCCGATATTGAAGGAAATAATGGCCGCTTTTTGTGCCGACGTGCCATAGATTTTTAACCCTTGAATGGAAGACAGTCGTTCCGTGGCGTACGACAACAGTTCGTGTTCGTAGTTGGCGATGTTCTCTATGCCGATGTGGTTGATATAGTCAATGGCAACCCTAAGTCCCATCACGTCGCCCACGCTGGGAGTGCCCGCTTCAAACTTGAAAGGAAGGTCGTTATAAGTAGTTTTGGCAAAAGTAACCTGTTTGATCATCTCGCCGCCGCCTTGATAGGGTTTCATTTGGTTGAGCCATTCTTCTTTGCCGTACATCACGCCGATACCCATCGGAGCATACATTTTATGTCCCGAAAAGCAGTAAAAATCACAGTCCAGGTCCTGAACATCCACTTTGCAGTGCGAAACGGCCTGGGCTCCGTCAATGAGTACAGGAATATGATGTTGGTGAGCCATCTCGATGACTTTTTTCACGGGGTTGATGGTGCCCAGCGTGTTGGAAACGTGCGATACGGCTACGATTTTGGTCTTAGGCGTAAGCAATTCGTTTAATTTGTCCAAAATCAGCTCGCCGTTGTCATCAAAAGGAATGACTTTTAGGATGCAACCTCGTTCCTCACACAAAAACTGCCAGGGAACGATGTTGGCGTGATGTTCCATTTCGCTGATGAGGATTTCGTCGCCTTCATGCAAAAACGTGCGACCAAATGAAGAGGCAACCAAGTTGATGGAGTCGGTGGCGCCGCGTGTAAAAATCACCTCATAATGATGTTTGGCATTGATGAATTGCCGAACTGTCTCTCTGGCGATTTCAAATTCATCGGTGGCCTTTTGGCTGAGGTAATGCACACCGCGGTGAATATTGCTGTTAATCTGCGTATAGTAGTTGTTGAGGGCGTCAATCACCACTTGTGGTTTTTGCGTTGTGGCAGCATTGTCCAAATATACCAATGGACGTTTGTATATTTGTTGATTTAGAATGCTAAAATCTTCTCTATTCATCGTCGTCATCTTCTTCTTGATTCTCAGTGGTATCTTCGTATTCTGTGTAGTTGTTGTCGTTGTTTTTGTTGAACAAGGAATCTTTGAGCAGCATACCGTATAAAATGATGATGAGTACGGTGGTGAAAATGGCAAATCCGTTCATTGTCAGGGCTCCCTTTATGACGAGGTTGCACATAACAAATAATGCGATTTGGGCGATGGTGTACAAATGAAAGCCGACTTTGTTGAGTTTCAGCATCAAGGCCGCTCCGATAATGGCTAAGGCGTAGCATAAAGATAAAAGCAGGTATTGCCAAGAGGGAACTTCAAGCATTTGCTCAATTTGGCCGATCACTTCCTGCGGCATTCCCATTGATTTGTACGTTTCAAGGGCTATCGGCATATAGCTGGCAGAAAAGGAAAGTGTAAAATAAGTCAAAAAGGAAAATCCGGAACCGATGAAGGTTAAGATAGCTAAAATTAAGAGCCAGCGGGATCTTTGTGGTCTTTCGTTTTCTTTAAATGGATTCATTGTATTTTATTTTTATGTAATTAATGGTTTTATGGTCGATTTTGAAGCGGTCGTCACTGCGATGACCCACTACCCAAATTATTTTATCTCCATCGCAGAGCAGCCATATTTTGTCTTTCGTAAGAATGTCGATTTTTTGATTAGTGAAAAAATCGCTGAGCTTTTTGCTTCCTTTCATTCCGAAGGGAAAGAAGAAATCTCCCGACTTCCAATGGCGAAGGATAAGCGGAAAGTTTATTTTCGTTTCATCAACGTAGATAATGTTGGGATTGTTTTCGAATATAGGTTTTTGATTGATAGGATATTGGCAAGTTTGAAATCCGTACTGACTTAACTCTTCCCAGGAATTAATTGTTATTGAATGATGAATATCTGAATCTAAATGATTAATAATCAATTTGTTTCTGTCTTTCACAAGAATGTGGGTGGGTGACAGGAATTTTTTGCCCGAAAGTTCTTGTTCGCTGTGGATAATCTGCTTTACAGTATCCTCATTAAATCCATAATCACGAAGTATTTCATTCAAAATTAATATTTTATCATCTAATAAAGATAATTTTTCTAGTGAAATGATGATTTCTTCATTGCGGATTTGGACTAAGTCTGCTTTGATTTTATCTAACTGATGTTGATAGAATTGGTATTGACGCTGAAGGAGTTGACTGTTGTGGGAGAGAGTTTGAATGAGTCGGGGGTTGACTTCTTCTAATTTAGGAATAACGGACAGTCTAATTTTATTTCGATGGAATATTTCGGAATAATTGCTGCTGTCGTTACGAAAAGCGATGTTTTTTTCAGCAGCGAACTGCCGAATTTGTTGGGCAGAAAAGGGTAGGAGCGGGCGGAGGATTTTGCCGTTTCGTTCAGGGATGCCCGTGAGGCCCTTGAGACCAGTTCCGCGTGACAAATTGAGGAGAATGGTTTCGGCATTGTCGTTGGCGTGATGTGCGGTGACGATGTAGTCGAAATCGGCGCCTATTTCGTTGAACCAGTTGTAGCGGAGTTCGCGTGCCACCATTTCTATGGAATTGCCCGATTTTTCTTGTATTTCGATGGTGTTGAATTCTTTTTCGAAGTAAGTTACGCCGTAAGTTTTTGCCATTTTTCGGACGAACATCATATCTAGATCTGATTCTTCTCCCCGGAGGTGGAAGTTACAGTGGGCGATGGCGAAGCTGAGATGGCAATGGGCGAACAAATAGGCCAATACGGAAGAATCTGCGCCACCACTTACCGTGAGTAGGAAAGTTTTAGATGGTGCGGTCTTAATCAATTCGTTGATATGCTGTTCGAATAATTCTTCCATAATACGGCTACAAAATTACAAAATTATCCGCTTGATAAATAAAAAAGGATGGTTAAAAACTTCAACCATCCTTTTTTCATTAACCCTAATACAAATTATGAAATCATCAGGAACCGCATTTTGAGTAACCGCAGTTAGAGCAGCAAAGGCAGCCTTCTTTGAATTCCATCGTGTTTTCCTGTCCGCATTTGGGGCAGATGGCACCCTTGGCCTTTGTTCCGTCCTTAATAAATTTCTTTAAGGCACGGATAACGCCGTTTTTCCAAGAGTTGATGGATTCTTCTCTAAAGTTCAGTCCTGAGATTATATTGATAATGCTTTCCATAGGGATTTCGTGTCTTAACAAGGCAGAAATCATTTTAGCATAGTTCCAAAATTCGGGATTAAAGGTACGAGACAAACCAGCCATAAGAACTTCATAACCGTCTTTGTCGTAGTATTGGAAGTCGTATGTTTTTGTTCCGTCTTCGTGGCGTCTTTTGATGATGTTTCCGTTTTCAACCCATTTAGGAATCACGAAGCGGTCATTTTCGGTTTTACCGGTGAAAATTTCGTAAGGACGATTGTCTCTCAAGCCAACGAAGGCAATCCAGTCTTCGCTGTTGTTTTTGAATCTCACGATTTCGGCGGGCAGTACCGTTGGACGTTTGTAGTTTTTAGGTTTTTCGCTTGGTTTGTTTTCACTTTTTTTGTCTGAAATGGTATTGAGGACGCCGTCGCGAGAACCTTCACGATAGACAGTCATACCTTTGCAACCCACTTCCCAAGCTTTGACGTATAAGCTGGCTACGGTTTCCTCACTGGTATTTTCAGGAAGGTTGATGGTAACGGAAATGGAGTGGTCCACCCATTTTTGTACGGCACCCTGCAGTTCAACCTTTTTGAGGTAATCGGTATCGGCGGCGGTTGACTTGTAGTAAGGAGACTTTTGTACCAAAGTCATAATGGCATCTTTGTCCATTGAGGTCAATTGTTCTTTGCTGATACCTTGAACGGCAGCCCAGTCTATAAACTTAGGATGGAATACCATATATTCTTCGAAAAGGTCACCTACCACGTCGTGAACCGTTTTGCGTTGGTTCATATCGTTGGGGTTGACTTTTCTTCTTCTCATATAAACCACGTTGAAAGCAGGTTCGATACCGGAAGTGGTTTGGGTACAAATGCTCACGCTTCCTGTTGGAGCGATAGTGAGCAAGGCGATATTTCGGCGACCGTAACGAATCATATCTTCGTACAGTTTTCCGTCAGCTTCTTTCAAACGCAGCACGAAGGGGTTGTGGCTTTCCTTGATGCAGCTGTAAACGGGGAAAGCGCCTCTTTCGCGGGCCATCGTTACGGAAGAACGGTAGGCGGCCAAAGCCAGTTGCTTGTGGACTTCGGTAGAGAAAGAGTTGCCGTGTTCGGAGCCATATTGGATATTGAGGGCTGCCAGCATATCGCCTTCGGCTGTGATGCCGAGGCCTGTACGGCGACCTTTCAAGGATTGGCGTTTGATTTTATTCCAAAGTTCCAATTCCACTCGCTTAACGTCGTTGGTTTCTGGATCGCTTTTAACCTTTTCGATAATTTTGTCGATTTTTTCCAATTCCAAATCGATAATGTCGTCCATAAGGCGTTGAGCATATTGGACGTGTTGTCTGAAGCGAGGCATATTAAAACTTGCCTGTTCGGTGAATGGATTGTCCACGTAGCTGTAAAGGTTCATGGCAATGAGTCGGCAGCTGTCGTAAGGGCAGAGTGGAATTTCGCCGCAGGGGTTGGTGGAAACGGTCTGAAATCCTTCGTCGGCATAGCAGTCGGGGATGGCTTCTTTGTGGATAGTATCCCAGAAAAGCACGCCGGGTTCGGCAGATTTCCAAGCGTTGTGGGTGATTTTCTGCCACAACTTGGAAGCATCGATTTCCTGTTTGAATTTTGGATTAGGAGAATCGATAGGATATTGTTGGACGTAAGGTTTGCCGCTTTTCACGCATTCCATAAATTCGTCATCGATTTTTACGGAAACGTTGGCTCCGGTGATCTTGCCTTCCGTCATTTTGGCATCAATGAATTTTTCCGCATCAGGGTGTTTGATGGAAATGGAGAGCATCAAGGCACCGCGGCGACCGTCTTGAGCCACTTCGCGGGTCGAGTTGGAATATCTTTCCATAAAGGGCACCACGCCTGTTGAAGAAATGGCGCAATTTTGGACTTTGCTTCCAGAAGGACGGATGTGTGACAAATCGTGTCCCACGCCGCCACGGCGTTTCATAAGCTGGACTTGCTCTTCGTCCATCTTCATAATGCCACCGTATGAGTCGGAGCGGGCATCATTGCCAATGACAAAGCAGTTGGACAAGGATGAAATTTGGAAATCATTTCCGATGCCTGCCATAGGACTTCCCTGTGGAATGATGTATTTGAAATGTTCGAACAAAGAATAAATTAATTCTTCGCTCATCGGATTTGCGTATTTTTTCTCAATACGGGCAAATTCACGTGCCAGACGATGGTGCATTTCGTCCGGATTGCGTTCCAATAATTTTCCCGCATCGTTTTTCAAGGCATATTTGTCAATCCATACACCTGCGGCCAATTCGTCGCCATCAAAATAGTCAACCACTTCCGGGAAAATTTCATTTTTCTCGTAAGTGGTCATTTTGTGCTCCTCTTGAGGATCCATAACTTCATTTTTTTCGTCAGTCATATTTTCCATAACAAGTTCCGCCAAATCATCAAATTGTATTCCGTCTAACTGATTTTCGCGAGATTTCAGCAATTCCTGTTGCTGAGAAATGTTTTGACTTTCAGTCTCTGAAATTTTTAATTCATCAAACAGCGATAAATTTTTATCCATAGGTTCGAATAATTGAGGTTGACAATAATTAAATTTACGCCCACTTCCGCAAAATTACGCATTGTTTTCCTGTATTTTTTTTATAACTATTTGATAGAAAAACATTTGTGACTTTCTTTATTGAACGAAAACTCATTTGCTAAAATAAATAGTTTCCTATAATTCTAATGTTAAAATTCACACTTATTATTAACAAAATGTAGTTAATATTTTTTGTGTTTGATTATTAGATAATTAAGATAAAAAGTAAAAAAAAATCCAAAACTTGATTTTTTATGTTGTTTTTCTGATAAAAAAATGCGACCTTTTGCCACTTGAATTTTGCTCTTTTGGACATAAAAAAAAACGACCTAAAAAAGGTCGTTTTTATATTAAAAAGTAGGTTATAAAGTCGATTAGTTTTTCGTGAATTTCTTATATACAATATTATTATTGTCGGTGGTAATGCGAATAATGTACATTGCATTTTCCAATTGGCTAACAGGCAGGATTAATGAATTGGCTCCGGCGTTGTTGTAGCTATAGACCACTTTGCCCAACATATCCACGATTTCTACTTCCTTGATGAAATAGTTGATGGCATCGATATGAATTTGGTCGTGAGTAGGGTTGGGATAGATGTTAAATTCGCTGTCGTCGATAGTAGCGATGCCTGTTCCGTTAGATTCTTGTTTTACGTACATATTGAAAGAAGTTCCGTCGGCCTTGGTGACGCGGAGGTTGGCTTTACGAGCGGTACCCGTGTTGTTGGCGTCGCAAGTAATTTTAATGTTGCCGTTGCCGCTGCCAGATTCGTGGTTGGCTGTGAACCAATCGTGTTCATTCAGGTATTCCAAAGTCCAGGCTTGATCACTGTAAACGGAGAATGTGAAATTGCCGCCGTTGCCGGTGAAAATCTTAGCTGCCGGTAAAATATAGAATGAGGAGTTGAGGTCAAGGATGTCGCAAGTGGTTTGTGAAAGTGGAACAGGATCCAACCAGGGTTTTAAGCGTTTGTTATCCGTTGAACCTGCTGATTGCCAATGGTAAGATAATTTTCCATAGAATTCACGAGCATCATAAGTACAAGAAGAACTTCCGCCGGTCAAAGTACCCACAACCAAACCATTATTGTTGAAAATAGGAGATCCGGAAGATCCTTGTTCGGTTACACTGTGGTGGGCAGAACCCTGGTTATAGGTGGTAGCCCATTTAACCAACCAATAAGCGTTAGTGGCACCATATTCATCTTGGTAGGAAAATGTACCGCTTGTAAGAGTTTCATTATAGGTGGAAATTTTCTTCACGTCTGCTGCCGGGTGGTGGATGCTGACACCTGAAGGACTACCTGTAGTGCTTTTGCTCCATCCGTTCAATACAATGTCTTTAGATTTGAGCGTATTCCACGTAACATTTTTTATTTTTAATAATAAAAAGTCGGAACCTCCATTGATAGGACTGTTGGCAATTTTGGTGCAACCATTACTGAATAATGTGTATCCAGGTTCGATATGGTAGCAGTCGCAGTATGGGCATTCATAATGGAAATAAAATTGGAACCAACCCCAATAAGAATCAGGGGTATTGTCAGCACAGTGGTTGGCGGTCAAATAATATGGCGTTCCGTCTCCCATCGTATTGTTGACAATGGTGCCAGAACACCATCCTGAATATTGTTGTCCACCTTCAAGAAAGTACGCAAGCATTCTTGCTACGCCTTTTTGTTGCGTTCTCCAGTTGTCGCCTTCTGGACAGTTGACATTAACCATACAGCTTTGTGAAGCTTCAAATCCGGTTTCGTCACTTTTGGAAACCTTCATATCTGGAAGACCTTCAGAACGGAAAAAGAAATTATAGCCGAATAATGAAATTTCGGGACGACCATATTGATCTAACTGATGTTTCGGAGAAATGTATTCCAAAATGACATCGCCTTTGCTGAAAACACCCGTGCTGAATTGTTCGCCTGATACATCTTCAGAAGTATATGGACCATAAATTAATGACATATCTTTATTATAGCAGAAAAATGTAGAGCCTTCCGGTAAATAAAACTTGTCAAACAATACGCAGCAACCTTTAGCTTCATCGTTATGCAATTTTAAACGCCAAATGTCATAACCGTCATCCGTCGTTTCCCAGATTCCGGAATTTTGAGCATTTATATTTGCTAAAGGAACAACAACACCCACGCTCAATGGCTTTCCAGCTTTGATGGATAAATCCTGGTCTTGTTTGATTTTGTCGAGGTTTGGCGTTGGTACGTCAAATTGTGGTACTGTAGCGGAAGAAAGTTGTGATACAGCACTCTGAGGAAGCTTGCCTGTATTGATTTGTGCAGATAGCGTTTGGCAGAAAGCCAACACTATGATAAGCAGGCTGAATGAAACTAATTTTTTCATAGGATGGTAATTGATTAGTGACTTTACTTTTTTGAGAATGCAAAAGTATAATTTTTTTTTGAATTTTTGATCAAGAATGGATAGGTGAACAATTTTTTTTGTATTTTTGCCACGTTGTTTTGTGCAACGTATAATCATTATTCGGAACAAGCCACTTACGATAAAGGTGTTTGTTCTAAAATCAAAATCATCATCATTTACTTTGAGTTATGGACAACTCTCTTGAAAAAAAATCTAAAAGAAAACGCATTTCTGTATCTGGAAATGTTCCAATTGCGACGTCAAACGAGAAAAAAATCTCTTCCGGTTTGGTAACGGTTACCAAAAAGAAAAGCAATAAGACCAAGAAAGAATCGGAAAAAGTGGAAAATCCGTCATCCATTTTTACAGAAATCATCCCTGAATCTACCTTAACTGATGTTATACTTCCAAATGTGCCGAAAAATATCCCATCTCCAATGCCGGCGGAAATTCTGGTCGCAGACGCTCAGCAAGAGTTGCCTTTGGATATGGATTTGATTGACGATAATGTTGGTATGCCTGAAAAAGCGAAAAAGGAAACTTCAAAAAACAAGGAAACCGCAAGTCCAAAGGTGAAGAAACCTAGACAAAGCAGTAAGAAAAATGTCCATTCTCAGAAAGAAGTTTCTTCCGAAATTTCAGCCATCAATGATATTTTGTTAGATGATGATTCTTTTGTGGAGGGAAAAATAGACGACGAACTTGCCGGAACGATGAAAGGTTTGGAATTGAAAAAGGATTTGCAGCCGGAACCTCAGAAACAACAAAAGGTGGATGACATTGAAGCAGAAAAAGCTGAAGTTGAATCGGAATCTGCCAAAACAGAACCCAATTCTGTTTATGAAGAACAATGGGGGCTCGTGGCCGATGCCAATTTTGATGGTTCCGTTGTCTCTGAAGGTGTCTTGGAAATAAATGCCGATAATTCCTGCGGTTTTTTGCGTTCTTCAGATTATAATTATTTGTCATCTCCCGATGACATATATGTTTCAAATTCTCAAATCAAGTTGTTTGGTTTGAAGAACGGGGATACGATTAAGGGCACCATTCGTCCTCCTAAAAATGGTGAAAAGTTTTTCCCATTAACCAAAATTGAAAAAATCAATGGTCGTAATCCGGAAGAAATTCGTGATAGAATACCTTTTGATTATTTAACGCCGATGTTCCCCAATGAAAAGATCAAGTTGACGGGACATCCCGGTGAAACATTGAGCACGAGAGTGATAGACTTGTTTGCTCCTATCGGCAAAGGTCAGCGTGGCTTAATCGTGGCACAGCCCAAGACGGGAAAAACGGTTTTGTTGAAATCCGTTGCCAATGCTATCGCTGCCAATCATCCTGAAATATATTTGATTATTTTGTTGATTGATGAGCGTCCGGAGGAAGTAACCGATATGCAGCGTAGTGTAAATGCGGAAGTGATTTCCTCTACTTTCGATGAACCAGCAGAGCGACACGTGCGAATTGCCAATATGGTGCTTGAAAAGGCAAAGCGAATGGTGGAATGCGGTCACGATGTTTGTATTTTGCTGGATTCCATCACCCGTTTGGCGCGTGCGTTCAACACGATGGCGCCGGCGTCCGGCAAGGTGCTGTCGGGTGGTGTGGAAGCCAATGCCTTGCAGAAACCTAAACGTTTCTTCGGTGCGGCAAGAAATATCGAAAATGGTGGTTCCTTGACGATTATCTCAACGGCATTGATTGAAACCGGTTCCCGTATGGATGAGGTTATTTTTGAGGAATTTAAAGGTACCGGCAATATGGAACTTCAGCTGGATAGAAAGATCTCCAATAAGAGAATCTATCCTGCCGTGGATATCGTTGCTTCAAGTACCCGCCGCGACGATTTGTTGCAGTCTCAGGAAGTGATGCAGAAAGTATGGGTTTTGAGAAACCATTTGGCAGATATGACTCCATTGGAAGCTATGACTTTAATTAGAGATAAAATGAGTATGACGCGCAACAATGAGGAATTTTTAATCTCTATTAATAGTTAGTACATATTTTATTTACAGCATAAAATTAAAAAGGGGAACCTCGACAAGAAGTTCCCCTTTTTTGTATCATAAAAAATGTGTTTATCGGGTAAGTTGGTGAAACAGTTCTTCCATTTCCAAGTTGGTGGTGCGTTCTTCCTGACGCTTGAATCCCATCTTTTCAGTCATCTTTCGGATTTCGTCAATCTTGGCGTCCGCTACGATTTTCCCTTTGTTGATGATGATGATACGGTCGCAAACGGCTTCCACTTCCTGCATAATGTGGGTGGAAAGCAGTACGGTCTTGGTTTTGCCGCATTGCTTAATCAGTTCACGAATTTCTACTAATTGATTGGGATCCAAACCCGTGGTTGGTTCGTCCAAAATCAAAACCTCCGGATCGTGGATGAGGGCCTGTGCCAAGCCGACACGCTGTTTGTAGCCACGTGACAACGCACCAATCTTTTTGTGCATTTCCGGTTCCAATCCCGTCATTTTGATGACTTTTTCCACTTGTTCCTTTTTGTCTTTCAACTGATGAACACCGGCAATAAATTCCAGAAATTCTCGGACATACATATCATAATATAATGGGTTGGCTTCGGAAAGATATCCGACTTTTTTGCGCAGTTCCAACGAGTCGTTCCAAATGTCGTAGCCGCAGACCGATACG
The DNA here is from genome assembly GCA_024400755.1 of Bacteroidales bacterium. Lineage (GTDB taxonomy): Bacteria > Bacteroidota > Bacteroidia > Bacteroidales > WCHB1-69 > RUG11690. The sequence continues at coordinate 88,428 of JAKSMG010000005.1, forward strand.
TCGCCCTTTGTCGGTGGAATAAAGGAAGTGATGATTTTCATCATCGTGGATTTTCCTGCACCGTTAGGACCGAGAAAACCGACAATTTCGCCTTTCCCGATTTCAAAACTAACATCATTAAGGGCATATTGTGTGCCAAAAACCTTGCTTACGTGATGGACAGAGATGGACATTTTTCTTGTTTTTGATTACTTCAACTATAAAAAGGCAAAATTACAGAAAAAATTTGAATTATCACCTTTTAGTCTTGTAAAGAGATTCCGACGAAGCAAAGCTTCGTCGGAATGGTGATGATTCATTAGACACGAAGTGGCGGCGGCATCACATACGTGCATTAACTTCCTATTTTGCGCCGCCGCCATCACGATTATTTGGTCGTCTTTGTTGTGTCGGAGGAGTTCTTATTTTTACTGTTTTTAGAATAAGTTTGTGATTTCGATGTTTTGGAAATTTTCGTAGTTGTGGGGTTGTTGCCGTTGGGATCCCCGGTGCTGATTTGCATTTCAAATCCGTTATCCTTGTTTGCCTTTATGCTGATGATGTTGACGTCTTCGCCTTGATCTTCCAAAGCTTCGTAAATTTTATTTACCGCTTCATTAATATTGTCATCAGTCATAGGTTCGCTGCTTTGATAGGAATAACTTTTGTATCCATGTTCATCAGTGGTCCACAAATTATCTTCGCTGTTGTCATCCCAATATTCATTTGTGTCGTTTAACGGATCGTATATATTGCTAAATTGGTCAATGCTATGTTGAATCCTGTAGTCGATACCAGAATTTTTACCTTCCATAATACCGAAAAAAATGATGGCGAATAAACTGAGAATCCAGATGGCCAATAGGGTCCAGCCAACCCATTTGTGTTTGCGACCTTGGTTCCTAAAGGCACGAACGCAAAGTACGATGATGCCAATGACGGAACACAGGCAGAACACGGAAACACTTGACAACAACCCGATGTCGATCCAATCGCCAAAACCTCCGGGAGTATATGTGATTAACGCGACGAAAATGGCAATAACGCAACCTAAAAAGCAAATGCCCAAAATGGTTCCAATCACAATGCCAAGGCAGATAAGCAGAAACTTGATGATATTGCCCGCTGTGCTTTTACTTTTAATGTAGTCGCCCGAATTTGTGTGAAAATTATTGATATTCTCCAAGGAGGGCTCAATGCCTCGCATTTCCAGCAATTGTGCGGTGGTTTTGGCCTCTGGCATGGCAACAAGGAGGATCAGGTAAATAAGAAGTCCCCAGCCGAAGCTGATGAGGATAAGTACAATGAATAAAACGCGCATCAGTACTCTCTCCATACCGAAATAGGCGGCGATACCGCTGGCCACGCCGCCAATGACCTTGTTTTCCGGGTCACGATACAATTTGCGGTATTTTCTGTTGGGATTTTGGGAGAAGCTGTTGTCGCTATTTTCGAAATCGTTCTTATATTCCTCTTTTTCTTCGCCAAATTGTTCCGGGTGGCCGATAACGTCAATTACTTCATTGACATCAGCAATTTCGACGACATCACGGTATTGGAGTTTGCATTTGAGTAACTCCGCCATTCTTACTTCGATATCCTTGAGAATTTCCTCCCTTTCGTCTTCGGAAAAATGCCTTTCCAACTGTGAAAGGTAATTGCTCAGGGTTTGATAGGCATCTTCGTCGATATTGAAAACGATACCGCCTAAATTGATGGTTGTTGTTCTTTTCATGATGTTATATGTTTTTATTTTTTAATAATTCAACTACGTTTTTGATTTCTTCCCAGCCATCTTCCAGATCGTTGAGAAACTGGCGGCCTTCCTCGGTGAGTTCGTAATATTTGCGAGGCGGCCCCTGTACGGATTCCTGCCATTGATAACTAAGGATTCCGCTGCTTTTAAGTCGCGACAGGAGCGGGTAGAGGGTGCCTTCCACCACAATCAGATGGGCTTCCTTCAATTCCGTGATGATGTCGGAGACATAGACGGGTTTGCGGGCTATGATGAGTAGAATGCAATATTCTAAATAGCCTTTCCGCATTTGTGATTTAACGTTTTCCGCATTGATGGGCATAATGGTGTCGTTTTAAATTTGTGGCAAAAATACATAGTTTTATAATACCTTGCAATGCAAGATACTAAATATTAACATTTTTTAACAATAGAGATTGTCAAAATTAGATTTTCGTTGCCGTCACTTCATACGGAATGACTCACCGTTATAGGCCACCACCCATTCACAATCCGTGCCGCACCAGATGTCTGCAATCCTCCTCGCGGCACTTTATATCCGCCGCCTTCGAAGCGGATTGCGTGACAAATCGGGAAACCTTTCTTTGGTTACTTTCTTTGGGTCATAAAGAAAGTAACGGAAAAGAAAAGCATTCTCGAGAAAAAATCTTTTACAAGACTAAAGTTGATAATTTTGAAAAAAATGTTATTTTTGCAGTTTAAAACTAATGTATATTATCAAAATAAAGAACTATGAAAAAAAGACTGTTTGCAATTATGTCGATGGCTTTTGCTATCGTATTGGTAATGAGTTCCTGCAAGAAGGAAAAAGTAACGACCCAGAACAGCGAAAATCCTTCTGGTGAAAACGTGGAAAGACCTTCTGGAGACGAGACGATAAAGAATGCGGTGACGGACATAGACGGCAACACCTACGATGCCGTTAAGTTAGGAAACCAGGTTTGGATGGCGAAGAATCTGCGGACGACAAAGTACGCTGATGGTACCCCTATTCCATTGGACAGCAGCACGAGTACTACTACTGCCTATCGCTACTGCCCCAACGGTCAAGAAAGCAACGTGAGCAACTATGGTTACCTGTACAACTGGAAGGCGGTGATGGGCAACTCCACCAGCAGTGAAGCTAATCCAAGCGGGGTGCAGGGCATTTGTCCCAATGGCTGGCACGTGCCGAGCGATGCGGAGTGGACGCAGTTGACAGACTATTTAAGCAGTCATCGTTTTTACGTGTACGGAAGCAACAACAAGTATATAGCAAAGGCGTTAGCCTTCAATAAATGGTGGAGCGGCAGTTCAAATTATGGTTCCATTGGAGAAAATCAAAGTAGTAATAACGCCACGGGCTTTAGTGCTGTTCCTGCGGGCGGCCACTATAGCGGCCATATGTTCAGCGGGTTCGGTAAAGATGCTTACTTATGGAGTACTACCACCGAGGAGGATGATGTCAACAGAGTGATGTGTCGGTCCCTGAATAATGAAATTCCCTTCGTGCTCAACTTTGACCATGGTAATACTGCCGGCTTTTCTGTCCGTTGTGTCCGGGACTAAGTTTAGGTAATAGGAATTAGGGTATAGGTTTTAGAGTTTAGAGTTTAGAGTGTAGAATTGTCTCCATCTTTCTTACAAATATTATAAATCGTATTTACTGACGCTATGCGTAGCGGGCGGCGAGAGGCAAGCGCGGGGTGCTTTATCGGCATTTATAACGCAGTAAGTCTTTTTTTGTTCGTTTCACTCGCTTGCAGAATGAGGTCCATCGCTGCTGCATAAATAGGGTAGTAACTAATTTTCTTTTTTCCGCATTAAGCATAGCGAAGCAGCTCCCGTGTTTGCCAATTCGTAGCCGTCTTCTTTTATGTCATTACAATGCTCAGGCAGTACCACTTTTAATTTTTCTTGCTTGCCGGTCTGAAGACTGACATCTTTATATCTGGCCAAGTAAAGCATAAAACTATAATTTGTACCGAGTTCCTCGTCCATATTGATGGTGCTGTGTGCCGGAATTTCTGTTATCAGCAAATGAATATCGGATAGAAGTTCTTTCTCGCGACTTGTTTTTCCAAAGAAATAAACATTTAGTCCAATAGCTGTCATCATCACAGCGGCAGTGATACTTTTTATCCATTTCCGTGTTATTTGCGGGATGGTCCAAACGGAAAGTGCGGGAGTCAGCAATGCGGCCATCGCTAAAGCAAAAAATGGAAATACCGTGAGTATATAAAAATCCCGTTGCTTCATACTCACCATAATGGGTAGCACTCCGCACAAAGCCAAAATGCTGAATGCAAGGGCAATTTTTGTGTTGCCTTTATTAAAAGTGAGTATTTCCTTTTTCCAAAAGTATAGTATAAATAATCCAAAGAAAATAAGGGGAATGAGTAATTCCGAAAACATCACTAACAGTATGTTAAAACGGGAATTTACACAACGAATGCCGGATAAACTTCCGACTATTTGTATTTGCCAATATGTTTCAAAGTATTGTGCAGCGTCGGACGATAATGTTAATAGCAGTGCGAAGGGTATAAGTAGTCCTAATAGCATAAGGAAGAGGTCTCCGCATACATTTAGTAATTTTTTGGAACGGAAGCAAAACCAGTATATCAAGGGAAATGCTAAAGGATATAATCCCGTCAATCCTTTGCACATAAAGGAACAACAAAGCATTGTGCCTGAAAGAAAGCAAAACGGGTATCGATGCTTTTTGAGACTTTTCAAATAAAATAACACTGACAGCAAGACAAAAATGCCCATTGTATTTTCCAAGAGATTGTTGGTAGAGCACCATATAACCAAAGGAACTGACAACCATAACAGCCAGGTCAGCCAGACTTGTTTCATTGAAAATCCTAATTTCCTGAAAAAGGAAATCTGATATGCTGTTTGTATTGAGAATGTCATTAGCTATGAAGCTGTGCTTCTGTTTTGCTGATATTGAGCAAAACGCCTGTGGCTAAGCCGGCAAAAAGAAGGGAGGAACCGCCACGGCTGATGAACGGAAGAGTTTGTCCGGTGGCGGGAATGAGTCCGCAATTGACACCTATGTGCACGAGTCCTTGGCAGCAAAACCAAAAACCAATACCCACGGCCAGCAGCATTCCAAACGGTCCGTCGCTGTTTTTGGCAATATGTACGGAACGGTAAAAAAGAATCAGGTAGCACAATAAAATAACAATGCCTACCAAGGCACCCAATTCTTCCGTGACACTAGTAAATACGTAGTCGGTATCTTTTTCGGGAAGGTTCTTGTTGATGACGCCTTGGCCAGGTCCGGCAGGAAGCAGTCCGGAGCGGGCAATGGCCGCTTTTGATTTGATCATTTGGTCTCCATAACCTTCGCTGTTGTCGTTGGTAATATAAAAGTCGCAGCGGTGTCTAAATGTGCTGGAACGCCCCGAGTCGGTGCCAAAAAGGTAGATGGATCCGCAGATGGCGGTGACGGCACAAAATAGAAGCAGATATTTGCCGGGGACTTTGCCCAAAAACATTACGACCAGACTCGTGCTGAAAAAGATGATGGCGGTTGACATATTGCTGAGGGCCATCCCTCCCGTAAACATCAGTACAATTCCAAATAATATAATGAGTCCATTGCGTGACATTTCAATGCCAGAGTTAATATACGCAGTCAAGTATTTGGCAATGAAAAAGATGACCAGAAAACCGATGATGTAGAATGTTTGAAATTCAAAAGAACCTATTTGAATACCTCTTCGTTCTTCATTGCCGAACAGGAGCGTGACGACAAGTAGTATAAGGGCAAGTAAGGCAAAGGCAGGTGCTAATTTTGACAAACTTTTGTAGCTAATAATGTAGGTGGCGAACATACTGAGAAAACATAAGCCAATAAACATCAGGTGACGAATAAAGACGCCTACTGATTCGGCAGAACTCAATACTGCCAGAATTGAAATAAGACTTAAGAGGATGGTAATCCCCAAAATGACTTTGTCGCCTTTGAATTTTTCTAGTATGTTCATATCGAAGATGGGTATTACAATTGAGCAACGGCTTCTTTGAATTTGTCGCCTCTTTCACGATAAGTGCGGTACATCCCAAAACTGGTAGTTCCAGGAGCAAAGAGAACGGCATCTCCGCCTGCGGAAGCATAAAATGAAGTGCGAACGGCGTCTTCCATATTCATTGAAAAATCGACTTCTTTTCCCAAATCAGCAAAAAAATCATATATTTCAGGATTATAAACACCTAAAATGATAATGTGTTTCACTTTTTCGTTTACAATGTCGATTAATTCGTCAGTAATGACTTCACGATTGTCAATGCTCATAATCCAAGTGGTGGGCTTTGTCATACTTTCTAAGGCAAACCAAACGGCGTTGACGTTGGTTGAGCGTGAATCGTTGATGAAGTCAATGTCGTTGATGGTTTTTACCAATTCCAAATGATTGGCACTGCCTTCAAAGTCGGACATTGATTCGTTTAAGCTTTCATTACGGGCGTGAAGCAATTTTCCTGCCAAGGCGGCAGCCATGCTGGTCCTGTTGTCTGTGGTTGGAAAGTTGTTGTAACCGATGTTTTTGTTTGCTCCCATTTTTATCTTACTTTTAATGTTACTACTGTCAAAACTGCTAACATAATGCCAATGACGATGAATCGTTGGACGATTTTGGCTTCGTGAAGGCCTTTTTTCTGATAATGGTGATGAATAGGCGTCATCAGGAAAATGCGGCGGCCTTCGCCATATTTCTTTTTGGTATATTTGAAATAGCTAACCTGGATGATGACGGACAATGATTCAACCAAATATAGTCCGCACAGGATAGGTAACAATAATTCTTTTCTGATGATGATGCACGATACGGCGATGATGCCGCCCAAGGTTAAACTTCCGGTGTCGCCCATAAATACCTGTGCGGGGAAGCAGTTCCACCAATAGAAACCGATGCAGGCACCAATGAGTGCGGCAATGAAAACAACCAGTTCGCCAATATTGGGGATGTACATAATGTTGAGGTAATCCGCAAAAATGGAGTTGCCGGAAACGTAGGCCAGGACGGCAATGCCTATGGCGATGACCGCTGCGGTGCCCACGGCCAATCCGTCCAAACCATCCGTAAGGTTTGCACCGTTTGACACGGCGGCAATGATAAAGATGATAATCGCAATGTAAACGATCATACCGACAATACCCGATGAATCTCCTATCCAATTGGTCAGCCAGGCGTAGTCAAATTCGTTGTTTTTCACAAAGGGAATGGTGGTTTTGGTGGAGTGTTCGGCAGGACTGTTCGTGAAGGCCGTGGTCGTTCGGTTGACATTGTCGAATTGAAAAACTTCGTTGGTTTCGACATATTGGCGTTCTACCGTGCTTTTTTCCTTGATTACGACATCAGGATGAATGCACATAATCAATCCCACCACTAAACCTAAGATTAATTGACCTAACAGTTTCTTTTTTCCAGAAAGACCTTCTTTGTTTTTTTTGAAAACTTTGATGTAGTCGTCGGAAAAACCAATAAACCCTAACCACAAAGTGGTGAAAATCATCAATAGGATATAAATGTTGTCTAATTTCGTCAATAAAAGTACTGGAATCAAAATAGAGGCAATGATGATAATTCCGCCCATTGTCGGTGTGCCTTTTTTCTGAATTTGACCTTCCAGACCCAAATCACGAATCGTTTCACCGATTTGTTTTTTCTGTAACATCTTGATAACGCTCTTGCCGATGATCAAAGAGATAAACAGCGATAATACGATGGCAAAGGCGGCTCGGAAGGAGATGTATTGAAATACGCCTGCCCCAGGAACGTGTAAATCGTTTTTTAACCAATCAAAAAAATAATATAGCATAGTTTAAGTATTTTAGATGTTGAAATTAGCTTTGATTTCTTCCGTGTCGTCAAAATGATGTTTGACGTGATTGATTTCTTGATAGTTTTCGTGACCTTTGCCGGCTACCAACAGTACATCACCGGCTTGCAAGAGCATACAGCCGGTTTTGATGGCCTCACGGCGGTTCTCGATTACCAGCACTTTGCGTTTTTGGTCGGCACTTACTCCTTGCTGCATATCGTTGAGTATGTCTTCCGGTTTTTCGGTTCGAGGATTGTCAGAAGTTAGGATGACTTTGTCGCTGTATTCGCAGGCAATGGCTGCCATTTCGGGACGTTTAAGTTTGTCGCGGTCGCCGCCGCATCCTACAACGGTGATAACCTGGACACTGTGCTGCGTGATATCACTGATGGTGGTCAAGACATTCTTGAGTGCGTCGGGCGTATGGGCATAATCCACAATGGCTGATGCACCTTCGTTGTTTCTTATCAATTGGAAACGGCCCGCGGCACTGCCCAATCCGCTCATTTGCTGCAAAACTTCGTCGGTGTTCATACCCAGTAACACGGCCGTGCCATAAATGGCCAATAGATTGTATGCGTTGAATTTGCCACAGAGGTTGAAGAAAACTTCCTTGCCGTTGACCGTCATCTGTAGTCCGGTAAAGTCATTGTCTAATATGACGCCTTTGAAATCGGCTGCTTTTTGCAGACTATAAGTATGAACTTTTGCTTTGCTGTTTTGTACCATTACCAAACCGTTTTTGTCATCGAGATTGGTGAGGGCGAAAGCGTCTTCTGGCAGTTCGTCGAAGAACATCTTTTTGGCTTTGATGTATTCGGCAAAGGTTTTATGGTAATCCAAATGGTCGTGGGTGATGTTGCTGAATAATCCTCCCGTAAATTGCAGGCCCGCAATGCGGTGTTGGCAAATAGAGTGTGAACTCACTTCCATAAAGCAGTATTGGCAACCCGCTTCCACCATACGATGCAGCAATTCGTTGAGTTCTACGGCATCGGGAGTGGTGTGTGTGGAAGGAATGACGATTTCTTCAATTCTATTTTCAATCGTTGAGAGCAAGCCGGTAGGAAATCCCATTTTCCTGAATAATCGATACAGAAGGGTGACGGTCGTGGTTTTGCCATTGGTTCCGGTAATGCCTACCAGTCGAAGTTTTTGACTTGGAAAATCGAAAAATGCACTGGCCAATTTGCCCAAAGCGATGTCGCTATCTGGAACTTCAATGTAGGAAACTTGGTCGTTGATTTCTTCGGGAAGCGTTTCGCAAACAATGATTTTTCCACCTTGTTCTATTACTTTGCCGATAAAATTATGTCCGTCAACGCTTGTTCCACGCTGTGCGACAAACAAGGTGTTGGGATGTTCGGCATTGACTTTCCGCGAATCGAAAGTGATATGCTCAACAACGCGTTCAGCGGTTCCAATTAGTTTGTGAGGACCAATATGTTGTAATAGAAATGATAAATTTTTCACGGCAGATGTTTTTTAATGTTCCAGATACAGGGTCATTGTATTGGTGTTGATATCATATTCTTGACGGCGGACCACACCATATCCGACGATTTTTACTTTATAGCCCGCACGTGTCAGTTCACTGACGGCATCGGCGGCAATCATTTCTTCAACACAAGGATATTTATCTTTGCTGTTGAATTTTGGTTTTTTTATGATTACTTGATAATTGTCAGACCATCCGGAAGTAACGTATGGCATCGTTATTTGATCTTTGGCGTAGTTGATGCCCAATGATTCCATAATGAAAGCATATTGTTTTGCATTCACGACGTGTGTGCGCGGCAGTTGCGGACCCTTTTCGGTATTGATGTTTTGCAGAGCCGCATAGTTGGTTGTGTTCATAATGTTTTTGGCGATGCGGGCAAAAACATCTACGGCGATGGAACTCTTGCGGGCAACATTATACATAAATACCAAACAGGTGTATTTTGGGTTTTCTGCCGGGAAATAGCCGCAGAAAGAAATGCTGTTCTTGCTGTAGTTGTAGGCGTGAATTTTTTCATCCCAAATGTCGCGCGTACCTGTTTTCCCGGCAAAATTGAAATTGGGATTACGGTAGTAGCGACCTGTTCCGTGTTCGCCCGTAACAACGGCTTCCATATACGATTTTACCTTGTCAATGTTTTGTTGACTGCAAATCCGTTCATTGATAACTTCGGCTTTGAAACTTTTGAGCGTATCTGTTTCGTGGGCTTTGGTGATGTATTTGACAAATAGCGGGGCGAGCATTTTGCCGTTGTTGGCAATGGCATTGTAATACACCAAGGTCTGTATTGGCGTCATTGTGAAACCGGCACCGTAACAAGTGTTGTAATAGGTGTGGAAGTCGCTGGCCTTGCGCTTGATGTTGGGTGCTTGAACCTTGCCCAATTGAGTAGAAAAAGAGGTGGTGATGAACAACTGGTCGATTTTTTTCAAATAGGCCTGATAGTTGTCAATGCCGAAGGCATCGAAAATCATAGATGCTATACCGACATTGGAAGAACGCTGAATAATGTCCACTGGTTTTCCTGTGGAAGGAGCGTCGCCGTGGTGGTCGAATTTCGCATAGCGGAAAGTCTTGCTGCCGTCTTTGCTCTTTCTTTCAAAAACATGAGATAAAATGGGATAGGTATGGTTGTCGTCACCTTTCATTTCTTCAAGATATGCCAATGAAGAGGCAATTTTGAAGGTGGAACCTGGTTCAACCATTTTATGCAAGGCATATTCATCACTTTCGGTGTATTGTGTTCCTTCGGCATTGGCTCTGCGAAGATTGCAGATGGCCTTTACCTCGCCCGTCTTTGTTTCCATTACGATGGCGCAACCCCATTCCGCATTTTGTTCAATTAATTTGGCCTGAAGTTCATTGTGAACGATATTTTGGATTTCCAAATTTAATGTGGTGTGAAGGTCATATCCGTCAATGGGTTCAACGCGTTCATCTAAAGGAAGTCGTGCCTTGTTGACATACAGATATTTGCGTGATCCTTCCACACCGGCCAATTCTTTGTCGAAATAATATTCCATACCGTAGTTGCGGCCGTTGAGGTTCTTGCCAAGTGTTCGTTTGGCTAAATCTCCGTAAGGATTAATACGGACCGTGCGGTAGGTATAGTTAACGCAGCGGTTGCACGGTCTTTCGGAAAACATAGGCAGATGGTTGATGAAAGCGGTGTCTTGCGAAGTAATCCAATGTCGTTCATTGCTTTCATTTGATTGCAAAATCAAGGCGTTTTTATGATTTGCCAAGGCAATCGTGAACTTGTCGTGATAATATTTTTCGTTGCGATTTGGAAATTTATCTTTGAAATGATGATAAAATTCCACGCTTAATTTATCGATAAGTTGATTTAGTGCTGTCGCGGAACGACTGTACAAGGTGTCCTTGCTGGCAAATGTCCGTCCGTCGATGGTGAGGTCGAATACGGTTACATTGCTTACCAGTACCCGATTTTGATCGTCATAGATTTCTCCTCTGACGGGACGTACATTGTTGGCCACAACGTAGCAGTCGCAGTCCTCGTTTTGGGCAAGTGGGCTATTTTCCCATCCCTCAACGGTTTTGTCTAAGCATTTGCTTGATTTACCGGTATAGAGTCCTCTTTGGAAAGTAATCAAATAGAGTATTTTAAATAGACAAAGTACGCCCAGGACCATAATGATGAGTAAAATAACCCCCATTCTGGTCTTTGTTTGTTTATCCAGCATTTTGTCGTTATTCGGCATCTTCGTCTAATTTTTCAACTACTATTTTATAAATATGTTTGTCGTTTTTTTCAAATCCCTTTTCATTCAATAGGTTAATCAATTTCTGATTTTCATCATATAGAATGTATCGGTTGTTGTGTTTGAGTTGTCCGATGGTAAGTTTGTATTCGGTTTCCAACTCTTTTACCTTTTGCCTTTTATTGGCGATGGCGTGTTCGTTGATGACGACAAGCAACATTAAAATGAAGATATACAGGCAGAAAGGGTACCATTTCTTGGTACGCGGACTAAACAGAAAATTGCCGGAAAGCACTTGCCTCCACAGACGGTCTTTTTTCTGTCCTTTGTTTTCTTCTGTCTTTTGCGTCGTTATCATAGATGATTATATTTTTTCTGCCACACGTAATTTGGCACTTCTGGCTCTTGGGTTGATGGAGATTTCTTCTTCGTCTGGAATGATGGCTTTGTGGGTAAGAACCTTAAATGGGGTGATGGGATTTCCGAAAAAGTCTTTTTCCACTTCGCCTTCAAATTTTCCTGAACGCATAAAGTTTTTGACCAAGCGGTCTTCTAATGAATGGTAGGCGATGATGACTAATTTTCCGCCGGGTCGAAGACATTCTGCGGTTTGCTTCAAAAACTCTTTCAAGACGGTCATTTCATCGTTGACCTCAATCCTGATGGCCTGAAAAAGTTGGGACAGGATTTTGTTTTCTTTCCCTTTCGGGAGCAACGGTGTAATGGCGGCCACCAATTGTCCCGTGGTGGCGATTTCGTGCTTCTCCCTTTCGCTTACAATCTGCTGGGCCATTCGACGACCGTTGTTTAATTCGCCGTATGTGTAAAACAGGTCGGCAAGTCGTTCCGGGGCATAGCCGTTGATGATTTCGCGTGCTGAAATGCCTTTCTGCTTGTTCATTCGCATATCCAGTTCCCCGTCAAAACGATGGGAAAAACCACGTTCGGCGGTGTCGAATTGATAGGAAGAAACGCCCAAATCGGCTAAGATGCCGTCTGCGGGAACGCCATTATAATATTGTAAGAATTTTTTTAGATGACGAAAATTACTCGGAACAAACTGAAAACGTTCGTCAGTGATGCTGTCTTTTAGCGCGTCTGGATCTTGATCGAAAGCAATGAGACGGCCTTGTACGTCAATGGTCTCCAAAATTTTCCGTGAATGTCCGCCGCCGCCAAAGGTGACGTCAACGTAGGTGCCGGAAGGGTTGGAGATAAGTTGTTCAATCGATTCTTGAAGGAGGACGGGATTATGGTAACTCATTGCCTTCCTCCTTTCGCGCAGAATTAAATTGGCCACTATGGATGGCTTCGTTCAGTTCGTTCAGTTCTTCAGGAGTCATGTCGAACTCTTTGTGGTATTCTTCGCTGTTCCACATTTCAATCTTCCCGTTATCTAATAACAGAACCACTTCCCGGTCAATATTATATAATTCCATGAAGGGCTTTGGGATGACGATGCGGTCTTGAGCGTCACATTCCACAAAGGTATTGCGCGTAAGAAATGCGTTGCGGTATTTCTTGATGGCGATGATGTTTCTATCTAATGAGTTAAGATAGTCCATTTGAGCTTTGTAGGATTTCATGGTCCACAGCATAACGTGTTTGCCAAAGCCGGGCGTGACCACGAAATTCTTACGGTCATCTTCGTCCAATGCCTTTAAAAGCGCGGTCGGCAACTTGATGCGTCCGTGCTTCTCTATGGCAACTTCCCAATAACCGTATTCAAATGGTGACATATTACTTTTTATGAATTATTACACCGCAAAAATAAACAATATTTGTTTCCAATTTCCACTATTCTGTATATTTTGTCAAAAAAAATACCTTTTTAATTGTAATTTACTGATAATCAATGTGGAAAAAAATGGAATAAATTAATTTTCTTTTTAAGAAATGACTTAAAATATTGATTTTCAGACACTAAATCTCATATATTTGATTTTTGTATAAACAATTGTAAATCAATAAATTATAATAATTATTTGGAATCTGTTCCAAAATTTTCCACAATTTTTTGTTGATTTTTGGAGTTTTGTGGAAAAAAATGGAAAGAAATGGGAAATTTGGGACTTATCAACAAAAAAACGACCCGAAGGTCGTTAAGCTATGCACAGTCAAATGTTGATTTAATAAATGATTCCTCCCCCGATGACCAGGCCGTCTTGGTAGAGTACGAGCGACTGACCAGGCGTTACGCCCCAGACGGGATTTTCAAATGTCAATTTGATATTGGAAAGTTCGTCCTGGCCTTCTGCGGCTTCAATTTGGATATTGGCGGGAGTGGCCGCGCTGCGATAGCGAATGCGGGCTAGGCAGTGAGGATTTCTTGAGATCCGTTCCCTGTCGGTGAGCTTGCATTGGCGTGCCCGAACTTGCAACGCCTCAAGGTCTTCCCGATCGCCTAAGGTCACGGTATTCTTTTCTGAATCAATGTGAACCACGTATTTTGGAACGCCGAACGCCACTTTCAATCCTTTGCGCTGTCCGATGGTGTAGTTGGGAAATCCTTCGTGTCGGCCGACCTTTTTCCCGGTGATGTCCAGAAAGTCGCCGGCTTGGCAGCGATTCTCAAAATCGCTGACGTGTTGGGCCAAGAATTGACGGTAGTCGTTGTCGGGGATAAAGCAGATTTCCTGGCTTTCTTCCTTTTTCGACAATCTCTCGAAGCCTCGTTGTGCCGCCATTTCCCTGACTTCTGTCTTGGTGAAGTCGCCTAATGGAAAAATGGTGTGCTTGAGGTTGTCTTCCGTGAGCATCCATAAAAAGTAAGTTTGGTCTTTGAGCGTGTCCGCCGCGGTGGCCAAATACCAATGTCCGTTTAATTCCTTGATACGGGCATAGTGTCCCGTGGCAATGTATTCGCATCCAAGCTTTTGCGCCTGTTCCCATAAAAATCCCCATTTGATGGACGAATTGCATAAAACGCAGGGATTGGGTGTGCGTCCGTGCATATACTCGTCGATGAAGTTGCACACGACGTGCTCTTTGAAAACTTGCCTGAAATCGGCAACGTGATGCTCTATACCTAATTTGGCGGCCAACTTGGCCGCTTCGCTGACGGCATCAATGCTGCAGCAACCGCTGGTGAGTTGGCTGTCGTAGGTGCGGAATGTAACACCAATCAGTTCGTAACCCTGTTCCAAGAGCAACATGGCAGCCACGCTGCTGTCGATTCCGCCACTCATGGCCATTAATACTTTTCCTTTTATATGGGACATATTGCGATGTTTAATCAGTGAAGAATATTTGAGCCGACAATCAGCTCGGTGAGTACGGCGGCGGCAACCGCACCGATGGCTACCACCAACAAATCTCTTTTCCTCCAAGACATTATGAGGGCAACCACGGTGGCGACAATGCCAGAAGTTAGACTACGAGTCGAATAAATGACGTCGGGGAAGGTCATGGCGGATAAGACGCAAAAGGGAATGTAGAACATAAAGTCCTTGAACCAACGGTTTTCAATCTTCCGATGGAAAAGGGCCATAGGCGTTACCCTGATGAGATAAGTGGTTATGGCCATTACCGCCAACATAATTCCTGCAGCACCAAAACTTATCATTTCAGCACCTCCTTTCTGCTCTCTTCTTTTTCTTCTACGTGTAGGAAGGTGGCACAAAGTGCGGCGGCACCAATGGCGGAGATGATTAATGACCATCCTCCTCCGTTTTGTGAAATATGGTTCACGAAGGGTACATATTTGAAAATACAGGAAATGGCTGCCGCAATGAGGACGGCGTAAAATATGTTCTTATTGGTGCGAGACGGGGGAACTATGATGGCAATAAACATACAGTATAAGGCAATACCCATACATGATTGAATTAGCGGCGGCATCAATTCTGCGGCAAAGGCTCCCAAAACCGTACCCAATGTCCACCCAACAATGGGACAAGTCATCAACCCGCCAAAAAATGGAAACGTAACATCGTCCTTTTCCATCGCTGCCAAGGCGAATATTTCGTCGGTAACGCTAAATGCCATAATGCAGCGCTTGTAGGTGGGCAACTTGTTGTCTATTTTCTGCGTGAGCGATAAACTCATTAAAAAATAACGGATATTGACCACCAACGTAGTCATAGCCAGTTCAATGGCGGATGCTCCACCCGCGATCATTCGAATACCGGCAAATTGTCCCGCAGATGCTAAATTGGTTAACGAGATGAAAACCGCCACCCACGGGTCAAATCCCATTTGTACGGCAACTAAACCAAATGTAAACGAAACGGGGATATACCCTAAACCGATGGATTTACCTAAAAGCAAACCTCTTACATAATCTCCACGAGAAACACCCGTCGTGACCTTGGGTGAGTGCAATTGGGGCAGACGACGAACAATGGCAAGGTCGTGTACCATATCGTGGAGCCGTGCGTTGAGTTTATCCTGCTTCCACTTGATGGCACGTACGGTAACTTTCCGGCGGTGATTCCGCTGGGAAAGGAATTTTTGGTATTTGTCAAGTTCTTCGTTCACAGATGTTTATGAAATTTTATCAGTCCAAATTTTGAATTGGCAAAGATAAGAAAATTAGTGATGAAAAATTCGTTGAGAAATTTGAAGAGAAAATAATGTGAACTGTTTTTAATGATGTGCTTCCCATCAACATTTTAATGTGTATAAATATTAATAGCTGATAAAAATAAAGCTGAAATTTACTCGTATTTTTGTAAGTTGTTGTAAATAGGAACAATTATGAAGTGTTATTTTGCAAAATTCCATAAATACCTGCTATTGCTGTTCGCTTTCGTTTTGCTCATTGGCCAATTAGATCTCGCGGCGCAGTCAAAAAGTGCCAAGTTGAAAAACGATAAGAAGAAGATCGAAGCTGAAATTGCCAATACGCAAAAACTGCTTAGGCAAACAGAAAAAAACAAGAACGCTTCCTTGCAGCAAATCAGTGTGCTGCGTCAGCAGATTTCTAATCGTGAGGCTTTGATTACTAACCTGAATTCTGAAATTTTCGCATTGGAAGAAGAACTCGCCCTCAATGAAAAGTTGTCGCAGGACCTGACCAAGAAGTTGGAATATATGAAGTCCGATTATTCAAGGGTGGTTTATTTGGCCTACAAAAACAGAAATTTAATTGATAAGGTTACTTTTTTGCTTTCTTCTGACAATTTTTCTCAGATGTTTCGTCGAATCAAGTATTATTCTGTCTTTGCGGAAAATGTTAAACGTCAGGTGGAATTGATTGAAAAGACACAGGCGGAAATTAAAGCTAAAAATGAGGAGATTGTCAGAATAAAAAATGAAAAGCAAACCTTGCTTGAAGGTAAGGAAGTGGAAATCAAGCGTTTGGAAAAAGACCGTAACGTCACGACGCAGAAAGCTCAGGAATTGAAGAAGAAGGAAAAGCAGCTTGCTGCCACCTTGCAGGAAAAGCAAAAGAAGAGAAAAGAGCTGGACGTGGCCATTAAGAAGGCCATTGAGGCAGAAATTGTGGCTGCCAATAAGAAAAAAGCCGCCGAAGCCGCCAAAAATGCGGCTAAGAATTCAGGGAAGTCTAATTCGGGTTCTAATGCCAAATCAAATACACCGAAACCTGCCTCCAAAAACGAGATTATGCTGACTCCCGAGGAGCAGTTAATTAGCAATTCGTTTGAAAGCAATAAAGGAAAGTTGCCTTGGCCAGTCGTCAAGGGTGCCAAAGTCGGCGATTTCGGCAGTTATCCCCATCCCGACGTGCCGTCCGTAATGATTGAAAATCGTGGTATCGATATTCTGGTGGAACCCAATACCGCCGTACGTGCCGTTTTCCAAGGCGAAGTTACCGGAATTCTTGACGTGATGGGCACAAAGGTGCTGATGATTCGCCACGGCGAATATTTGACGGTTTATCAAAATTTGGTTTCCGTCAGTGTGAGAAAGGGAGATAAGGTGTCAACCAAGCAAACCATTGGAACTGTTGGAAAATCTACGAGCAACAACACTTACGAACTGCATTTCGAAGTCTGGAAAAACAGTTCTTACTTAAATCCAAACGGTTGGTTGTCAAGAAAATAGAATTTCCTTATGCAGATATCCGTCGCACAAGCCATTAAGGATAAAAATCCCAAGTTGTATCAAAAATTGCCGAAGTTTTTGATACGCTGGGTTGAACGTGTTATCTGTCAGGACGAAATGAACAGTCTGTTGCGTCAGTACGACCATTTGCCCTCGCTGGAATTTACCAATGCCATTATTCGCTATTTGGATAATGAGTTGGTGATTCATCACGAAGAAAGAATCCCTCGAACCGGACGCTATATCGTGGTGAGCAATCACCCCTTGGGCGGCCTTGATGGAATGACACTGATAAGCGTTTGCGGAAAATATCGACCCGACATAAAGTTTCCCGTTAATGATTTGTTGTGCTACGTGGAACCAATGCGCGATATTTTCATCCCTATCAATAAGCATGGTCAAATAGGGGTAGAGGCCTATAAGTCGTTTAATGATGCTTTTGAATCCGATAATTTGATTTTGTATTTTCCGGCAGGTCTGTGCTCACGTCGTCAAGAGGGTGAAATCCGAGATTTAGATTGGAAAAAAACGATTATCGCTAAGGCAAGGCAAACGAAACGTGATATTGTTCCTTGCTTTTTTGATGGGAAAAATTCAAACTTTTTTTATAATTTTGCTAATCTTAGAAAGAAGTTGGGAGTGAAATTCAATTTGGAAATGATGCTTTTGCCTCGGGAATTGCTGAAACAGAAAAAATCTCACTTTGAAATTACCTTCGGAAATCCTATCCCATATCATCAATTTGATCAATCGAAAAACGACTGGGAGTGGGCGCAATGGTTGAAAGAACTAGTATATTCTTTAAAAGCTTGAGTATGAAAAAGATTATTCCTCCAGTGGATGTCGAAATTCTAAAACAGGAACTTACCGACGATAAGATATTGCGAAAAACAACCGCCTTGAATAATGTCATATATTTGGTCGATGAGTCATCTGCTCCCAATGTGTTGCGTGAAATTGGCCGACTTAGAGAGCTTACTTTTAGAGCAGCCAGCGGCGGTACTGGAAAAGAATTCGATTTGGATGAATTTGATGTGGGACCCTATGCCTGGAAACAGTTGATCGTCTGGAATCCCGAAGAAGAGGAAATCGTAAGTGCTTATCGCTTTGTCTTGGGCAAAGATGCCCCTGTTGATGAAAATGGCTACCCCCATACCGCTACTTCAGAGTTGTTTAGATTCTCCGAAGAGTTTATTAAAAACCAATGGCAGCGAACTATCGAATTGGGTCGGAGCTTTGTCCAACCAAAATATCAGGCGTCGGCAGATCCTCGAAAGGGTTTGTTCGCCTTGGATAATATTTGGGACGGTTTGGGTGCTCTGACGGTAAAATACCCCGATATTGAGTATTTCTTCGGAAAAATGACGATGTACAATACCTATAGCCGCCTGGCCCGTAAACTCATACTCGATTTCTTGAAACGCTATTTTCAAGGGGATGAAAATCTGGTAAAACCTTTCCATCCTTCCGATAAAACTCGCGTGAGTAAGAAAAATTCGGAAATTTTTCGGGGCAATAGTGTGAGCGAAAATTTATCTTTGCTGAAAAAGAAGATTCGTGCAATGGGAACGATGATACCTCCGTTGATAAAGTCCTATATGTCTATTTCTCCTTCACTGAAGTATTTTGGAATATCTGATAACCCTTCTTTCGGAGAAGTGGAGGAATTGGCTATTATGATTCATATTCCGGATATCTACGAAAATAAGCGCGAACGATATATGAATTCTATTTTTAAGAAAAATCACGATGGATTATCAGATTAAAAATATCAAGTTTGTCCAATCGGAAGCCGATTGGCGGAAATGTCCGGCGGATAATTATCCCGAATTTGCCTTTATCGGTCGTTCCAATGTGGGAAAGTCTTCGCTCATCAATATGTTGGCCAATCATAAAACCTTGGCCAAAACATCATCAAAACCAGGCAAAACGCAGACTATTAATCACTTTTCCGTGGATAATCGTTGGTTTTTAGTCGATTTGCCGGGTTATGGTTATGCGTCCATTTCAAAGACTATGCGTGAGAAATGGGCGAAAATGATTGATAATTATCTGAGGTTTAGAGAAAACTTGCAATTGGTTTTTGTCTTGGTGGACATTCGTCTGGAACCTCAACAAATAGATATTGATTTTATTAATAAATTGGGAGAAATGGGACTTCCTTTTTCCCTGATTTTCACTAAGGCCGACAAAGTCGGCAAGTTGCGGGGAACCGAAAATGTAAAGCAGTTTTGCAAAAAATTACTGCAAACTTGGGAAGAACTTCCTCCTTATTTTGTCTGTTCCGCGGTTGATGGTCGTGGCAAAGTCGAATTATTAAATTATATCGAGCAAATCAATGAAGTATTTTATAATTCTATAAATCCTGTTCAAGAATGAAAAATGAAAAAAATTCTCGTCTGTTAGTCGGCGTGTTGTCGCTTGGCATAATCGTGGTTTTGCTGGTTTCTTGTATGACGGCAAAAAAGAAGGCGGAACTCGCCAATAACAAGCCTTTGGTAGATACATATTGGCTTCTGGTTTCCGTTAAGGGTGAACCTGTTCCGCAAGATTTTATTCAACCAACGATGACTTTCGGATCCGATGGACGGTATTTCGGCAATTTGGGTTGCAATTCCTTTTTCGGTACTTACTTTAAAAAAGGTAAAAATGGAATAAAAATGGAATATGCCGGAGCAACGAAACGTCTATGTCAAAATATGAAAACTGAGAAAATGTACCTTAATGGTCTTCATAATGACTTTAAAACCTACGAGATCCATAAGGACACCTTGATTCTAAAAGATAAACAGGGTGAGGTTATGCGTTTTCTGGCTGGAACGAAGCCTGAAGTCCAAAAAGAAGAGGAATAGTCAGCGACGGCTATTCTTCGTGGGTTGATTCTGAAATTTTTTTGCGGCCTGGATAGTCAAGAGAATAGTGCAGTCCTCGGCTTTCGTGGCGACTCATCGCATGCTTGATGATAAGGTAGCCAATGTTGATCATATTTCGTAATTCACAAATTTCGGGAATCAATATGGACTTTTTGTATAATTCTTCGGTTTCCCTATAAAGAATTTCCAAACGGTCAAAAGCACGCTGTAGGCGGATGTTGGAACGGACAATGCCGACGTAATTGCACATAATGGTCTGCAATTCCTTTCTGGATTGCGTAATCAGCACCATTTCTTCGTTTAATACTGTACCTTCTGTGTTCCATTCTGGAACGTCATCGCAAAATTGGATGTCCTTGAAGCGTTCCACTGCCTTGAGACAGGCCCGGTGAGAAAATACCAGTGCCTCTAATAATGAATTGGATGCCAATCTGTTGGCTCCGTGAAGACCAGTGGAAGAACATTCTCCGGAACTAAAGAGGTTGATGATGGAACTTTCGCCCCATTCGTTGACTTTGATGCCGCCACACGAGTAATGGGCGGCGGGTACAACGGGAATCATATCTTTCGTGATATCTACGCCGATGCTGAGACATTTGGCGTAAATATTTGGAAAATGGTTGAAAATCTCTTCTTTATTGATGTGGGTGGCGTCCAAATATACGTGGTCACAACCTTTTTGTTTCATTTCGTTGTCAATGGCTCGGGCCACGATGTCGCGTGGTGCAAGCGAACCCCGTGCGTCATATTTGCTCATAAATTCCACTCCGTTTTCGTCTTTGAGGATGGCTCCGGCCCCACGAAGGGCTTCGGTAATCAAAAATGAAGGAGATTCTTTGGGATTGTATAGTGAAGTGGGGTGGAATTGAACGAATTCCATACCGTTTACGGCCCCTTTGGCACGATATACCATCGCTATGCCGTCGCCAGTGGCAATGGTTGGATTCGTGGTATTGCCATAAACAGTGCCAATGCCTCCCGTGCACATCATCGTAATGCGAGACAAGATGGTCTCTACTTTATTGGTGTTGGGATTATAAATGTAGGCACCATAACAGGTAATGTCTGGCGTGCGGCGACTGACTTCCACTCCCAAATGGTGCTGCGTGATGATTTCAATCGCAAGATGATTTTCTAAAATCTCGATATTTTCGTGATTTTTGGCGGCTTTGATGAGCTTTTCTTCAATTTCAAGACCGGTCACGTCTTTGTGATGTAAGATGCGGAATTCCGAATGCCCACCTTCTTTTGCCAAGGCAAATTTTCCTGATGTGGTTTTATCAAAATCAACCCCCCATTCAACCAATTCCATCACTCGCGCGGTGGATTCACGAATGGTTAATTCGACAATGTGACGGTCCGACAACTCATCACCGGCAATCATCGTGTCTTCGATATGCTTCTCGCAGGAATCCGGCTGATAGACAACTGCCGCGATGCCGCCTTGGGCAAATTTTGTTGAGGTGTCGTCGACTTTGGCTTTGGTTACTATGCAAACTTTGCCGTAGTTGGCGGCCTTCAAGGCGAAGCACAATCCTGCCACGCCAGAACCGATAACTAAAAAATCTACTTTTTTCCTCATAATATTAGCACTTGCTTTTGATACCGCAAAAATACAATATTTATTAATGGCACGACGTCTTTTTTCAAAAATCTATGCAAAAACTTATTTTTTTGCTCCCTTTCCCCTTCCACGCTTTGTTTTTCTGAACGATGTGTCTGACAATTGAAAAATTACTGGATTATCCCGTTTAATCTTGTTGAAATTTTTGCGGCGACAACGTAACAAACAATATCGTAGTGGCTTTCCGTCGCCGCTAATTCTTGCCCAATGCTTCGCTGCCATTCCGATGAAGCGTAATGAGGTCAGATTTTCTCATAAAATTTAAAGCAATAATTCCTATTCTTCTATATATTTCTATTAAATTATAGAAAAAATATGTAATTATTACTTTATATAATATTTTTTTGTATTTTTGCCAACTCAATTTTTGAAGGTTATCAATCAAAAAATATGGAAATAAATGATATTGTATTAATAACAAAAATGTTGGCTGATGATTTGTTCTTCGTTTATAATAAAAATCAAGAATTTATTTGAATAATCGTATGATATTGAGAATCAATAAAATGATAAAAAAATATTGCGGATAATTTATTCTTTGTAATAAAGTCAAAAAAAAAATGTATTTTTGCCGCCGCAAAATTAGACATATTATATATATACATATACAATAAAAATGAGCAAAGATTTAATCATTGTGGAGTCTCCGGCAAAGGCCAAGACTATCCAAAAGTTTATCGGGAAGGATTTTACGGTTATTTCAAGTAAAGGCCATGTAAGAGATCTTCCTCAAAAAGATCTTGGTATTGATATTCCTATGGGATTCAAGCCTAAATATGAAATTCTTGAAGAAAAGAAAAAGCTGATTCAAAATATAAAGAAGTTGGCTAATGAGGCAGATACGGTCTGGCTCGCAACCGATGATGACCGCGAGGGTGAAGCTATTTCCTGGCATTTGATAGAAGTCGCCGATATCGCGCCATCAAAAACAAAACGTATTGTATTCCACGAAATTACGAAAAACGCTATTGAGAATGCATTGGCAAATCCACGTCAGTTGGATGTTGATCTGGTCAATGCTCAGCAGGCACGTCGTATTTTGGACCGACTGGTAGGTTTTGAGTTGTCACCCGTGCTTTGGCGAAAGGTGAAACCACAACTTTCTGCTGGACGTGTGCAGTCCGTGGCAGTAAAACTGATTGTGGAACGCGAGCATGAAATCAAGGCATTCAAAACCACTTCTTCGTATAGAGTGGTCGGTAATTTCTTGTCAGAAAAGGATGCAAAAAATGAAATTGAAGCAGAATTGGATATGCGTTTTGCCGATAAAGAGCAAACCAATGCGTTTTTGGAAGATTGCAAATCTGCCAAGTATTCAATTAGTGCGGTGGAAAAAAATCCGGGAAAGAAATCCCCGGCGGCTCCGTTTACGACTTCTACCTTGCAGCAGGAAGCTTCTCGCAAATTGGGCTTCTCTGTGAGTAAGACGATGGTTATCGCGCAGCAGTTGTATGAACAAGGTTACATTACTTATATGAGAACGGACTCCGTGAATTTGTCGGAATTCGCCATCAGCGATGCCAAGGATGAGATTGTAAAGCAGTACGGTGCCGAATATTCACACCCTCGCCGCTATGCTACTAAAATCAAAGGCGCACAAGAAGCTCACGAGGCTATTCGTCCTACCGTGATGAGTAATCACACGATCCCTGGCGATACTTTTGCCAAACGTTTGTATGAATTGATTTGGAAACGAACTATCGCTTCTCAAATGAGTGATGCCCAAACCGAAAAAACGGTCATTACGATTCCTATTTCCAATCGTTCTGAAAAGTTCGTGGCTACCGGTGAGGTGATTTTGTTCCACGGTTTCTTGAAAGTTTATATTGAATCTAAAGATGAGGAAGATGAAGAAGTTAAGGGGTGGTTGCCGCCAGTGGCCGTCGGTGAAACGGTGAATGCTTCCGAAATCGTTGCCACACAACGCTATTCTCAACCTCCCGTGCGTTATACGGAAGCCAGTTTGGTTAAGAAATTGGAAGAATTGGGAATCGGTCGTCCTTCAACCTTTGCACCTACCATTTCTACGATTCAAAAACGTGAATATGTGGTCAAGGAAACCCGTCCGGGATCGGAAAGAGAGTATGTTCAGTTAAAATTGAAAAATAATACAATCCACGAATCTGTTAAAAAGGAAAAATACGGTTACGAAAAAGATAAGATTTTCCCCACAGATATAGGTATTGTGGTCAACGATTACCTGCAGGATAATTTCGATGGAATTATGGATTATGGTTTTACTGCCAATGTCGAAAAAGAATTTGATGATATTGCTGAAGGAAAAGTCAAATGGCAGGAAATGATCAATAATTTCTATGGCGATTTTCATCATTCTATTGAAGATGCCATTACTTATTCCACAAAGGCAAGTGGCGAAAGACTGCTGGGTTCGGATCCTAAAACCAATGCCAATGTGTATGCCAAGTTGGGCAAATATGGTCCAATGGTGCAAATCGGTGAAAATTATGAGGATGAAAAACCTCGTTATGCCCGTATGAAATCTACGCAGTCTATCGAAAGCATTACACTTGAAGAAGCCCTCGATTTGTTCAAATTGCCTAAAACATTAGGCGAATATGAAGGCGACGCTTTGGTTATCGGTATCGGTCGTTTTGGTCCATACGTTAAATACCACAATAGTTTTGTGTCTATTCCCAAAGGCGAAGAACCAACTGAAATCACTTACGAGCGTGCTATTGAATTAATCGAATTGAAGAAAAAGGCGGATCAAGATCACGCACCACGACTTTTGGGCGAACACGAAGGCAAAGAGGTCTATGTGGCAGTGGGCAAATATGGACCATATCTTAAATATGACGGCAAAAACATCACTTTGAATAAAGGAACGGTTGTGGCGGAAATGGTTTTGGAAGACGCTGTTCAGGTGATTACCGGAGCACAATCCAATAATGTTTTGGCTTCGTTTAAGGAAAATCCCGACATTAAAGTGATGAATGGTCGTTATGGTGCTTATCTGACGGATGGAACCAACAATTACAAACTTCCCAAAGGCCGTGTTCCTGAAAACCTGACCTACGACGATTGTATGGAAATTATTTCCAATACTACGCCGACGGCAAAAAAAACAAGTTACAGAAGAAAAAAATAATATGGATATTGCTCCCTATTTTAATCCGGTTGACTTTGATGCCATAGGCTTTACGGAAAAAAGTTACGATCCGTCGTTACTTATCAGTAATGTGTGCTTTTATCATCCCGATGGAGCTTTGGATTTGACTGGTGTTGAATTCGCCATTGTGGGAATCCCAGAATCGCGAAATGCAGTCGGCAATAGCTCTTGTGCTCTTGCTCCTGATGAAATCAGAAGACAATTATATCAATTGTATAAGTGGGAAGTTCCTGTGCAAATAGTGGATCTGGGAAACCTCGTCATTGGGAAGACCGTCGCCGACACTTACGAGGTCGTTTCCGATATTTTGTCGTTCCTCATTGATAACAACGTCATCCCTATTGTCTTAGGCGGAAGTAACGATTTGGCATACGCGAATTATCGGGCATACGAGAAACTTGAAAAGGTGGTGAATATCGTTGCCGTGGATTCACGTTTCGATTTGGGAAATGACGAAGGTGATATACGTTCCGATTGCTATCTGAATAAAATCGTACTGCAACAGCCCAATTATCTTTTAAACTATGCCAATATCGGTTATCAAACCTATATGAATAGTCCGGAAAGTATCCAATTGATGAATCAATTGTTCTTCGAAACTTATCGTGTGGGGGTGATGCGTAAGGATATGGAGGATGTGGAGCCAATTGTGCGAAATGCGGAAATGATGAGTTTGGATATTTCCGCTGTTCGCCGCCCTGACGCTCCTGGCAATCCCAAAGGTTCGGCTAACGGTTTTTACGGAGAGGAAATTTGTCAAGTGGCTCGTTATGCCGGCATTAGCGACAAATTGTCTTCTTTCGGCATTTATGAATACGACCCGACTTTGGATGTGGAATCCCAAACAGCTCAGCTGATAGGCCATATTATTTGGTACTTCGTTGAGGGCTATACCCATCGTCAAGGCGATATATTTTTCAAGGATAAAAATACGTACACCCGACATAGCGTAACAGTATCTGAAGCTATTGATGAGCTCGATTTTTATTGCAGTAAGAAAACGGGTCGCTGGTGGGTGGTCGTTCCTGTAATCAATATTAAGAAAGATTTGGAACAGAAGTATTTTCTGCCTTGTTCAAAAAAAGACTACGAAACTGCTTGCCACGATAAAATTCCTGAACGTTGGTGGCGTGCTTATCATAAAATGAATCGTTAAATTAAATTTTATACTATGAAGAAAATTTTATTATTGACTAGTTGTTTGGTGTTGTCAGTATTGATGTTACATGCAACTGAAATTGGAAACCCAATTCAAGCAAAACAAATTGAACAATTGTTCAAAAAGAAAAATGTTGATCCTAATGCTCCCAAAGATTCCACCGATTGGGACAGATACTGGACTTTGACAGGTGTGGTTGGTTTGAACGTCACACAAACCTCTTTCACTAACTGGGCAGCTGGTGGTCAAAACAATGCGAATGGCGTTTTGTTTGCCAACCTGAATCTGGCTTATCAGAAAGGCAATCACCTGTGGGAAGCACATCTCCAAACTGAAATTGGTATGATGTTCTCTATGGCTGCTCGCGACATCATTAATGAGGATGGGATTGTGGAAGGCAAGACGAGATGGAGAAAATCAAGCGATAAAATCGATTTCAGTACCAAATATGGTTTCGAGTTCAAGAAAACGTGGTTCGTAACAGCTATGGCCAGCTTCAAATCTCAATATGCCAGAGGTTATGACTATGAAAAATTTGATAAGTTGGAAGCTTATCGTCCCGCTTACGTTTCTAATTGGTTGTCTCCTTCTTATTCAGATTTCTCTGTCGGTATCGACTGGAAACCCAAGCCATTCTTGTCATTCTACCTCTCTCCGGTAGCCGGCCGTATCACAACTTGTACCGTTCCTGATAATGTAATGAGAAATTCTTACGGTATTGATACCTTGTTGGGTAAACCTTTTAAGGCAGACTTCGGTTTGACTTTCAAGGCTCAAGTCAATTATACTTATAAAAATTTGAACGTGATGTCAAGTTTGGTACTCTTCACTCCTTACACCTCTAAAGCCCAACCTTTTGGCAATTTCGATGTTGACTGGGATTTCGCAATTTCCTATCAATTCTTGAAAGTGTTGAATGTTAGCTTGATGACTTCATTGAAATATTATGACCAAGTTAAAATCACTGACGCAAAGGGTAATGTTGGCCCAAGAGTTCAGTTCAAAGAAGTGTTAGGTGTTGGTATTGGTTATAGTTTCTAATATCTTCTACGATGAATGTCCGAAGAATCCCACGATTGAAATAAAAGAATATCGTGGATTCTTTGGATAATCATAATGAAAAGTTTTAAGTCTTGATCGGCGAACCAGCGTATGGCTTCGTCATCCTTTTGACAAGCAAGTGCGAATTTCAAAAGAAAATCGCACTTGTATTTTTTTAACCAGGCAATGGCATTTTCTTCCCCATCAATGGCATTGCTTAAAACGCCAAATTCGGGATAATTGCTTTGCTTCAACAGCCAATCCAAAGCGTCGGTGTCGGAATTGATGGCATTGGCCAAAGCTGCCAATTCGGCAAAATTGTTGGCAATCAGAAAATCCAAAAATTTTTTGTCTCCTTTCAATCCTTCTAAAAAGGCAAGGAGTAGTTTGGTGTCGTAGTCGGTGAGGCAATGCAATTCGGCCACAATCTATTGCTTTAAGCTGACAGTTTTGTTGAAAACCAGATGTCCGTCTGTTGAATCCTTGTCAATGCAGAAATAGCCGGTTCTTTCAAATTGATAGTAGTCTGCTTTGTTTTGCAAATTCATACCTTCTTCCACATATCCGTTGATGATATGCAATGAATCGGGATTAAGGTTGTCTATGAACGTTTTTCCTTCCTCGCACACATCTGGTGCCGGAACGTTGAAAAGACGCTCAAACAAGCGAATTTCGGCCTTTTGGGCGTGATTCACGTCAACCCAGTGGATGGTGGCTTTCACCTTGCGATTGCTCAGCGGCATTCCGCTCTTGGTTTCAGGGTCGTAAGTGACGTGGATGGCAGTAATGTTGCCTTCCGCGTCTTTGTCGATATGCGTGCATTTGACGATATAGGCGTATTTCAAACGAACCTCGCCACCAATGGTCAAACGGTAGAATTTCTTATCCGCATTTTCTCTGAAATCGGCACGTTCAATCCACAATTCTTTGCCAAATGGAATCTTACGGGTGCCAGCATTGGGATCTTCTGGATTATTTACGGCATCCAATTCTTCGGTCTGGCCTTCGGGATAATTGTCAATAATCAACTTTACCGGATCCAGCACGGCCATTGTACGGGTGGCAACTTTGTTCAAGTCTTCGCGAGCACAAAATTCCAATAGGGAAACATCAATGATATTGTCTCTCTTGGCAACGCCCACCGTCTCGGCAAAATTACGGATGGATTGCGGCGTGTAACCGCGACGGCGTAAACCGCAAATGGTCGGCATTCGTGGGTCATCCCAACCCATAACGTGCTTTTCCTGTACCAACTGCATCAGTTTTCGCTTGCTCATAATGGTATAGCTAATGTTCAAGCGGGCAAACTCTATCTGTCGTGGATGGTGAATCTGCAATGCTTCGCAGAACCAGTCGTATAGTGGACGATGGATTTCAAATTCCAGTGTGCAAATAGAATGGGTGATGCCTTCGATGGAGTCGCTTTGTCCGTGTGCGAAGTCGTACATAGGATAGATGCACCATTTGTCGCCCGTGCGGTGATGGTGAGCGTGAAGAATTCGGTACATAATAGGATCACGCATGTGCATATTGGGTGAGTCCATATCTATTTTGGCCCGCAAAACCTTGCTTCCATCAGGAAATTCACCAGCACGCATACGGCGGAAAAGATCAAGATTTTCTTCTACGCTACGATCTCTGTAAGGACTTTTAATGCCAGGTTTGGTTGGCACGCCGCGCATTTCGCTGATTTCTTCCTGCGAGCAATCATCTACGTATGCCAGTCCCTTTTCAATCAGCTGCTCAGCCCATTTGTATAATTGTTCGAAATAATCGGAGGCATAATGTTCTTCGGCCCACTGATATCCTAACCATTTAATGTCTTCACGGATGGAGTCAACATATTCAACGTCCTCTTTCACCGGGTTGGTATCGTCAAATCGAAGGTTGGTGATGCCGCCATATTTTTGTGCCATTCCAAAGTCAATGCAGATGGCTTTGGCGTGACCAATATGTAGGTAACCATTGGGTTCTGGCGGAAATCGAGTGTGAACTTTCGCTTCATTCTTGTTGTTCCGTAGGTCTTCCTCGATAATTTCTTCAATAAAATTCATAGTGTCAGTAATTTAAAATTTCAGCAAATCCAAAATTTGCCATTTTATTTAATTCGCAAAAATAATATATTTTCAGTTATAATGATGAAGTTGATGTCATTTTTTTTCGATGAAACTTATCCGTTATATTTTTTGAAATTCTCCGCCTGTTCCAAGATTTCCTTGAAAACCTCGTCGTTGACGAAGGGCGGATAGCCGTATTCCGACAGTACGAGAATCAGATTCATCTTTAGTTCGGCTTTGATGTCCTCGCGGCGCGACCAGTCGGTGTATTTGGCTTTGTCGTCAACAATGAGTTTGATTTCCTTGGCCAAGGCGATGGCCTTGTCTTCTGGATACTCGAAGTTGTACTTTTTCGCCACCAGCATCAAAATGTCGTAGAAAGACTTTTCCTCATAGCTGATGCCCATCTCCTCTGACTGCTGCTTGTCGTGGTTGATTTCGGCCAAAAGGTCTGTCATTTGCGACACCACTTCGTCGATGACTTCGTTGGCTAATGTGGTGTTGTCGCTGCGGTCGTTGTAACTACGCACGATAGCTTCCAAACGCTCGGAAAAGTCGATGCCCTTGGCTTTGTTGATTTTCTGCAGGCGCTCGATGACCTGGCGCAGCAGTCTTTCCATCAGCTTGACTTTGGTATTCGGCAGTTTCAGAAGGTTGAGGCGTTCCATATACTGCTCAGAGAAGAGGTCGAGTTCCTCCTCTTTGGCACCGATCTTGGTAATTTCCTCCACCTGCTCGGAGATGAGGGCGTCGCGGATGAGGTCGGCCACGTGGCGGTTCATCGATGCCGTGTCGGCGGCGCTGCCGCGCGTGAGCTTGAAGATGATGGAGCGCACGGCGATGAAGAAGTGGATGTCGTCGATTTCCCGCGTGCTCAGTTGGTCGCTGTTGCAGCAGATGTTGTAGGCACCGCGCATCTTGCGGGTGTGGCCCATAAACTGCGTTTCTGTCTCTTTGGTTTGCTGCACGAACTCCGCCGCGCGGTTCAAACAGTCGAGCTGCTGCAAGGACGTTCCGTTGTGATAAGCCGAATAGTCGAAGGTGTGGAACATCCGCCGCAGAATGTCCAGCTCGTCCTTGGTCAGTTTCACCGACTGCTCGATGGTTTCCAAGGAGGTCAGCGGCAGGTCGCCTTGGCCGCCGTATTGCTTCAGGGCAAGGTTCAGGTTGTTCTTGATGCCGAGGTAATCGACCACCAGACCCTTGTCTTTGCCGGGATATACGCGGTTAACGCGCGAGATGGTCTGGATGAGCGTGTGACGCTGCAGCGGCTTGAAGCAGTACATCGTGTCCAATGCTGGCACGTCGAAGCCGGTAATCCACATATCCACCACGATGGCAATCTTGAAATTGCTTTTTTCCTCCTTGAACTGTTCGTCCAATTGCTTGCGGTAGTCGTTGCTGCCTAATAGGTCGTACAGTTCTTTCGGGTCGTTCTTGTCGCGGGTCACCACCATTTTCACGCGCTCGATGGGTAGCACGGTTTTCTTTTCCTGCTCGGAGAGTGCCTCGCCCTCGCAGCAGGCCTTCACCTCCGCCCATTCGGGACGCAGTTTGATAATGTTTTGGTACAGATAGTAGGCAATCTGCCGTGTGGAACAGACAATCATTGCCTTGCCTTTCACGGTGGACCCCTCAGTAACACGACGTTCGTAATGATCCACAAAGTCTTCGGCGATGCGCATCAGCAGGTCGGGGTCGCTGAGGATGACATCGAGGCGCGTCATCGCCTTCTTGCTCTCCTCAATCTGGTATTCGGTGCTGCCCTCGTCGGCGCAGCGGTTGTAGTATTCTTCAATTTCCTTCACCTTCTCGGCATCCAGAATCACCTTCGAGGCGCGACCTTCATAGACGATTTTGCGGGTGATGCCGTCGGCCACGGATTCCGACATCGTGTAGGCATCCACCACGGGACCGAAGACTTCCACGGTGGCGTCGATGGGTGTGCCGGTGAAGCCGACGTAGGTGGCGTTGGGCAGACTGTCGTGCAGATATTTGGCGAAGCCGTATGCGCGGCGGATGCCGTCATCGGTGAGGCGCAGCTTCATTCCCAGGCCCGTCTGACTGCGGTGTGCCTCGTCGCTGATGCATACGATGTTGGCACGCTCCGACAGCAGGTTGATGTCTTCCGAGAACTTCTGGATGGTGGTGAGGAAGACGCCGCCGCTGGTGCGGCCTTGCAGCAGTTTCTTCAGTTGGTCGCGACTTTCCACCTGTTTAATGGTGTCGTCGCCGATGAACTTGCGGGCGTTGAGCACCTGCTTGGAGAGCTGGTCGTCGAGGTCGGTGCGGTCGGTGATGAAAAGGATGGTTGGGCTGTGCAGTTCGCGGCTCTTCATCAGCAGACGGGCCAGAAAAAGCATCGTGAAGCTCTTGCCGCAGCCGGTGGCGCCGAAGTAGGTGCCGCCCTTGCCATCGCCGCCGTTCTGATGCGAATGCTGTAAGATATTCTGATAGAGTGCCGTGGCTGCAAAATACTGCGGATAGCGGCACACAATCTTGGTTTCGCCTTTGGGGGTGTCGGGCAGGAAGATAAAGTTGTGGATAACCTCTAAAATGCGTTCCTTGCGGAAAAGTCCTTGAACCATTGTGTAGAGCGAGTTGATGCCGTCGGTGCTGCGGTCGCTCTGTTCTACCTTGCGCCAGGCATAGAAAAATTCATAATCCGCGAACAGCGAACCGAACTTGTTGTTCACGCCGTCGCTGATGGCCACGAAGGCATTGTATTTGAACAGCTGCGGGATGTCGCGCTGGTAACGGACCGTCAGCTGCTTGTAGGCGTCCATAATGGTGGTTTCCTCCTTGATGGCGCTTTTAAATTCTAACACCACCACGGGAATGCCATTGACGAAAACCACCAGGTCGGGGATGCGCTTTTCGTCGCCCTGCACCTCAAACTGGTTCACAATCTTGAAGATGTTGTGTTCCGGCGTTTCGTAGTCGATGGGATTGATGAAAAGGTTGGGGCGGTGGCTGTCTTCGCGTTTGATGCTGAATCCGTCCATCAGCAGGCGTAGGGTGTGGGCGTTGTCCTCGTACAGCGACGAACCCGCATAGGCCGTAATCCGCGCGATGGCCGTTTCGATTTCGTTGGCGGTGATGCCGTCATTCCGGTAACGGCGTTGCAGGAATGTGCGCAGGTCGTCGTACAACAGCACGTCCGACGTATTCCGCACAACATTATCGCCGTGCACGTAATCGTATTCCTGTTGTTGGAACAATTCGATGATGGCGGATTCTAATTTCGCTTCGGTGAAGGACATAATGGTGTGGTTTTATTGATTATCTGATTTCAATGTATCCTCTTCCCAATTTTCGGGATTATGGACAATATATTCGGAAATTCTTATGTATTCCTGTTCGTTCCGGATAATGTGGTCATGGTAATTCGCCTGCCACAACGGATTGGTTTTGTTGAATTTTTTCATGGAACGGTTATTTTCATCCATCCAATCGTCGATTTTATTTATTGCCGCCGATTTGAAACCCGCCACGAACGACGAAATCGATTGGGGTTCGCGGTATAATTGCGTTGGTGTTTTTACGTCCAATTCACATCCGTTTTTATCCAAAATGACGATGGCGTGCAAATGATTGGGCATCAACACAAATTCGCCCAGAAACAATTCCTCGCGTATTTCAAACGATTTGAAAAATTCATCGTAAACAATCTTTCCGATTTCGTTCAGAACCATTTGGCCATCCACAATTTCCCCGAAACGGTGTTCCCGTCTGTATGTCACGATAGTGATGAAATAATGTCCGTTTCGGGCATAATTCCATCCGCGCAACCGATTCGACGGGATTCTGTATCTGTTTTTGAATTTCTCAGGCATTTTATTGTTTTTTCATTTTTCGTTAAAACCGGAACAATTGAACGACATTGGGAATTGGAAAATTATTCACGTCCACCAATATGTTTTGGTTTTCCGCAAAATCGTTTGTTTTCCGCACGGCCATGCGCCACAACCGAACCGTACGTCACAACAATACCATGCATCGCAACCCAATCCCACGCCACAACCATCATGCATATCCGCAAATTTGCCACCGCCGTGAATGATGCGCCACACAAACGGACGTTGAATTTCCGGAATGGCAATATCGTTGGCCTCAATCAGACCCAAAATCTGACTGATCGTCAGCGGATAGTTGTTGTATTTCTGTTTGTCCATAGATTTGGGGTGTGGTTAATCATCATTATTCATTCTCGTGCTGTTTGCGCAGGTCGTTTAGGACTTTACCTTTGTAACTGAAATATTTAGGACCTTGATAGGCTCCCGATGTGTTTTGTTTTTCCACAGGAAGAAATGTTCCAGTAAATGCAGAAAGACTATACAAGCGACCATCATATTCTATTTTGTCGTCAGATGCGACTTTTACTGGCAAATTAAGAGGGTCAAAAATAATGGTTTCACCAATGTTGATACCAATCATGTGAAATTTGAATGCAGGTTTGGCAGGACGTTTTTGCTTCTCCTGTTTTGCAATGTCGTGGTCTTGTTCCTTGCTTTTAGATTCTACCGGTTTGCCATCTACATATACAAACAGTTCTGCATCATCTAAAATATCAGCAATATCCCGCATAATATCGAGAGCCATATCGGGTGCGATATTAAAGAATTCTCGATTCTGACGGATGCGCAAATCCGTAAGTCGGTCTATCTGCTTGTGTATCTGTTTTTCAACCTTATCATATTTGCTTGTGCAGAGCGTTGCATAAATTTCAAATGGCAAAGGAACAGCAGTATTATCAAGTTCTTTCGACCTTATATCTACAGGTCTGGCACTCTTGCCAATCTTAACCCAATCCTCACGAAACGATGGATTGGTAAGTATGTAAACAAATCCTCTTTCTTCGTTTGTCATAATTTATCTTTTTTATTTAATGTCGGCTGATAAGATTTTCTTGGTGACTGAATCAATCTTCAACTCATCCGAAAAAGCATGTTTTCTTATTATTTTTTGTCTATTATTGATTTAAAATACGGTTTTAAAAAAGAAATTTTTTCTTTTTTTATTCTTTTGTAATCACCAGTCAGTTTTGTGTTTGGTAATACTTCGTATATGAATAGCCAATATGGTTCAATATCTTCATTCATGATATTTTCAGCTTTTTCTTTTAGTTTTTTTACGCCATCTTTATTTTTCTCTTGTTTTGCTTTTATGAATGACAACAACAAAAAAATACAATCGCCACTTTCAATCGAATCTTGAACATAATCAAAATCAAGTAATTGGAATTGATATTTTATTGCCCAATATAACGCAAATATGCAAGGTTCGTAGAATTGTTTCTTCTTCCCGACCTCATACAAATCAATTGAAACAGATTTAACATAATCAGTTGAAACTTTAAATTCTTCAAAAACTGATTTTTCTACGACATGAACAATATAAGGGTATAACAGAATAATTTGATGAACAAAATCTAAATAATATTCTTTAGCCTGCTTTCCTAAATATTTGCCTGTAATCATCTTAATTGCATAGGAATAGACTGCTAAATTCTTTGTGCTTTCAGCAAGTGACAATGCCAGATCTAAAAAAGCTCTTAATTTTTGTTTCTTGAATATTAATTTTCCTTCGTCTGTTTTTTCCTCTCCTATGAAAAAACAATTTAGCCCATATACCCAATCATCATCGGAAGTAATGGGCATTTTTGAAATTTTAGTTTTTTTAGTATTTAATGACAATTCGTATTCTTTTAATGCCTTTACAAGATCAAGCAAAAAACGTTCTGCTTCTGCTTCATCCTCAGCATAACAAGTGAAATCGTCAATATTTCGATAGTAGTCGTATTTATCTGACAATTGTTTGTCTATGTTACACAGAACAATTTCTGACAATAAGTTTGATGAATGTGGCCCAATTAAAAGTCCATTTGTTTCGCCGTTTTTTATATGCCGACAATACTCATCTAATTTATTGTACCAAAGTGTTATGTCTCCTTTGTGTTTTTTTGCGTCAGATTTTCCAACTAAAGCCCATGCTAAACTATGAGAATATATACTTGGAAAACAATTAGAGATATCTGCTTCAACTTTTATTCGGTTCTTAATAGATAGTTTTCTTATCTTAGATTCTATATGCGGGTCCTTGTCTTCATAAGATTTGTTCATTTGAAACAAACACTTTGTGCCAAATATCTTTTGTATATGAATCAAACTCCTTTTGTACTCTTGTGTATCTGTTTGAATTCTAAAGTGATTTAATAATTCATTTCTGTTGTTGGAAATGAAAATACATAGATTATAATATCCAAAAGGATTGGGAAATGCCAAATGTCGAATTGCATTTGTATTCCTCATCGTGTCATATCTAACATAATCATACTCTTTATCCTCAAATCTTCTCCTTGTTGTTAGTGTTTTACAATAATTATAAAAATACTCTCCGGTTAAAAAATCTGGGATTTTGTCAGAAAATAATCCATACGCCAAAAGACCTTCAAGTAGTTCTGATTCTGTGATATCCTCAAAATATTTAGAATAAGACTTCATTTTTATTTTTCCTTTTCTTTTTACCTCCCCATCCCGGAGAGTATTATCGTTTGTATTTCCGTTAATTTCTCGATTTCTTTATAAGATACAACCAAATTGTCCAAAATGGTTGCAAAAGGTTGTTTGCAATTGTTATCGTCAAATAGCAAAATTGGCTGGTTTGCAATTAATTCCTGGCTGAGATTTTCTTGTGCTCCCCCATTGGCTAATCTTTTGATATCTTCCTGACTGAAGAGCAAATGAAAGAACAAGAATGCAGAATCTAAATTGGATTTGCAAATCATATTGCAACAAGCTTGGTTAGTCGTCGTTTCGCATGTTAAATATCCGACTTGTGCAGCCGTTGCTCCATACATAGCCATTACTACAGTACCTGCTGGTATTAGTTTAGCAGAACTGTTTTCCAATCCTTTTGTACTAATGTATTCTTCGATGTTGATGATTACATTGTTTTGCACTTCTCCTGACTTCAGCCAAGAATGGTCATTGCTATTCCAATATTCGTCACATCCTCGGTTTGGCGTTCCGCCGGAGGTCATCTTTTGGCAATAATCCTTTATCGTCCCCCATCTCCATCCTTCCGGCAGGTTCTCTTTGTCGATGCCATCCACAAACATTTTACGGTAGAGGGTTTTCGCGGTGTCCTGCAGGGTGGCTATCGTGCGCTTGGCTACCGCTATGCGCCGCGCCACCGCCTCGTACTCCGCCACCACCGCCCGCTGCTCCACTATCGGAGGAACGGGAACCATCGTGGCACACATCTCCGCCCAATCGAAAATCTCTCTCGCGCTGCCGTGCGAATGGTACCGCGCATACCGGTCAAATTCCGGTCGGCGGAACCACATCATCAAATATTCGGGCAACAATTTTTCGCGGTCAACGATTTCAAAAACGGTATAAATAGATGAAACAATTGCCTTCTCTTGTTGTGTCCAAAGCGCAATTGCAATTTTATCCCCACGTCGAGATGTGTCTGCAATGTAAACAAATTGATTAGTGTCAACAATTTTATATGTTGACATATCTGTCCCTATTGTATTAGCAATAGAAGGCATGAATTCTTTAGAAACACTCAGTCCGACCAACGTCGTCACCTTCAAATCGCGGTTGCGGACATCAACGGGGCGAATGTAGTCGCCGAGGGGGCGGTATGTGGTATTGTTGTTATTCATTGTCTATTACTTGCCAAGTTCCATTACGTTTTCCATTTTTGCGTGCTAACTTTCCTTTTTGTTGCAACGATACGGTGATGGTTTTCACGGTTCGCTCCGATTTCCCAATCGCTTCGGCAATCTGCTTCTGCGTTGCTTCGGGCGTTTCTTTCAGGAAATTCAACACCGCCGTCTCTTCTAAAGTGCAATTCAAAGTGCAAATTTTGCTCTTTGAATCGCTGCCGTTTGCACTTTGCCCATCGCCTTCGCTCCAGCGTATATGGCAATGGCGGTTTTTCAATTCGTAGGTTCCACCAAAAAGCAGATTTTCAAAAAATCGTTCCAAGTATAGGGTTGTTTCCGCAATTCCTTTTTGCAGATTGTTGTAATTGGCACGCACCAACGCATTGCGAAAGTACCACGCATGCTGCTTGAAAGCATCGTTGTTTACGGAAAAACCAAATTTCTTGAGATATTTTATGGTAAAAACTGCCGTGGTTCGAGTGTTTCCCTCCGCAAACGGATGAATCTGCCAAAGTCCTGCTATGAATTTGCAGACGTGCGCAATGGATTCCTGTTGCGACAATCCTTTGTAACTGAATTGCTTTTCCTGCGAAAAGTCGAATTCCACGGTCTCCTGCAACATCTCGTAGGGCGCGTAAGTAACGGTGTCGCCATCAAGCACCCATTCGTTTTTGGTGATATTGTATGAACGATATTCTCCAGCGTGCGGAAACACGCCTGCAAACACCCGACGATGGATGCGTGCATATTCCGTCGGTGCTAACGAAAAGGTCTGTTCAGCAAGCAAATCGGCAATGTTGGCAGAAACCTTGTCGGCTTCATCGGTTCGCTCTGCAAGCAAAGCCCTGCCGTCTTGCGTTTGGTAATAGTCGTTAATGCACTGTTTAACGTCTTCCATCGTAAGCTCTCCCTCGATGTGCTTTTGTGCCGTTTCGAGCAAGTATGCGGAGGGTTTCAACCCGTCAACATCTTGCAAGCCAATGGCTATCTGCCAGTTTTCGGCTCGTTGCGATTTGTCGGGTTCGCCTTGGCGTATGTATTCTTCAAATGTATTGTCCATCGTTTTTAATTGTCTCAAATTGTTAGGTTAACAGCCAATTTCGTCATTCGTGTTGTGGCTTGTGTGTCTGAGACGCACGGCCGTGCTCTACAGAGATGTATCTGCTACAAAGATATAAAATTCTTGCTAATTTTGCAACAATTAGCAAGAATTATCAAATTTTATATCCCAATTTTTCAAACAATGCCTTCAATTCCGCCTTCGATTTTTCCTCTTCGGCCAGCAGGTCTCGCATTTCGGATTGCAACTGTTTCATCTTGCTGTCGAAATCAATCTGCTCGTCGCGGTTCACAAATTCGATGTATTTGCTGGGCACCAACGAGAAATTCTTTTCCGCAATTTCATCAAAGGTGGCGGAATAACAATATTCAGGGATATCGCCATACGAATCGCCTGCCCGTTGCCAATCGTGGTAGGTGTGTGCCACGCGGGCGATGTCGTCGGCGGTCAGCTGCACGTATTTTTTTTCGTAGGGCGAACCCATCTGGCGCAGGTCCATGAACAGTACCTCCTTTTCGCGGTCGCGGTAGTGCACCTCCTCACCGTTGCGGTTGGCCACGCGGGCCTTCTTGTTGTTGTTCAAAATCCACAGCGTCACGCTGATGTCGGTGGTATAGAACAGGTTGCGGGGCAGAATGAGGATGGCTTCCACCAGTCCGCGTTCCAGCATTTTCTTGCGGATGGCGTATTCGGTGCCGTCGGCGCTCAGCGCACCGTTAGCGAGGATGAAGCCGGCCACGCCGTCGCAGCTCAGCTTCGACACCATATTCAGGATCCAGCCGTAGTTGGCGTTGCTGGTGGGCGGCACGTCAAAACCCGCCCAGCGTGGGTCGTTGGTGAGCTCGCTCTCCTCGCGCCACGCCTTCTGGTTGAACGGCGGATTGGCCATGATGTAGTCGGCCTTCAGATTTTTATGCTGGTCGTTGCGGAAAGTGTCGGCCTCGCTTTCGCCCAGGTTGGAGGCAATGCCACGGATGGCGAGGTTCATCTTCGCCAGCTTGTAGGTGGTCTTGGTGTATTCCTGTCCGTAAATGGAGATGTTCTTACGGTTGCCGTGGTGCGCGGAGATGAACTTGAGCGACTGCACGAACATACCGCCCGAACCGCAGCAGGGGTCGTAAATCTTGCCTTCGTACGGCTCAATCATTTCGGCGATAAGATTTACAATGCACTTGGGTGTATAGAATTCGCCCTTGCCTTTTCCTTCTGCAAGGGCAAATTTTCCTAAGAAATACTCATATACGCGCCCGATGAGGTCGTTCTCTTCATCTTTAAGCGTGTCGATTTTGTTTACTTCATCCAGTAGGGATGCCAATTTGGAGGTGTCGAGACCAAGATTGGCGTAGTAGTTGCTGGGCAACGCGCCCTTGAGCGGCTTGTTCTGCCGTTCCACTTCCGACAGCGCCTTGTCGATTTTCAGCGCGATGTCGGGCTGCTTGGCGTTTTCCATAATGTAGTCCCAGCGGCTCTCGGGCGCCAGGTAGAAGACGTTCTTGGCGGCATAGAAAGCCACGTTGTCGGCAAAGGCCTCGTGTCCTTCGGCCACAATTTCCCGACGGCGTTTTTCAAAATGGTCGCCGGCATATTTCAGGAATATCAAGCTGAGCACAACGTGCTTGTATTCAGAACTTTCAATGGAGCCGCGAAGCTTATTACAAGCTTCCCACAGCGCCTCCTCCATGCTTTTGGGTTGTATGATTTTTTTAGCCATAATTTGTCTGGTTTCCAAATGAAAATATTCAAATTGTCATATTTCAGTTTTGGCAAAACTAAAAGCAAAAATAGTAAAAAAAACGTATAAATCCCGTAAAACGAGACAAAATGTGTGCAATTTACGGATGTTCATTATTGGTCGTTGTTTGACACAAAAGATATGTCGCTTCTCCTGTAACTACTCAACGTGGAAAAACAAATAAAAATCGTGAACTCCACTTGTATGTAACTGAGGCTCTCGACTACCTGCTATACCACAAGAAAGTCCACGATAAACCATGGACATTTCTCTTTTCTTTCTGTATAGCATTTTGAAATTGTCGAGATTTCAGTTACATCGAGAAAAGAAAATGTTTATTTTCTTTTTATTCTTTTCAGTCGCAAAAATAAGAATTATTTTTAATTTTATGAACATTCTGAATATTTTTTTGAGAAAATATTATTATGCTCAAAAAAAGTCAATTATATAAAAGATTATTCATCTTTTTATTACGGAATTATCCCTTTTCGTCTTGTATAAGATTATTTTTTTACGGAATGTTTTTCTTTTCTGTTACTTTCTTTGCCACCCAAGAAAGGTTTGACCACTGATGTAGAGACCTTGAGTGCCACAACA
Source organism: Bacteroidales bacterium (assembly GCA_024400755.1). GTDB lineage: Bacteria > Bacteroidota > Bacteroidia > Bacteroidales > WCHB1-69 > RUG11690. The sequence continues at coordinate 128,663 of JAKSMG010000005.1, forward strand.
ATTCCCCTCCTTTGTTGTGTATTCCAATGGATTGAAATATAAAAGCACAGTTTTCGTTACACAACAAAAGGAGGGGTGGCCGTAGGCCGGGGTGGTTATGTCGGCATCTTTTTACTACGGAATCTCAACAAGATTAAACGGGAAAATATAGTTTTAATGCTACGGCAAAAATATGGAATCAGAAAGTTTAATTTTGGGAATGGAAAAACTGAAATACGCTCTTGGCCTTGCTTGGCCCAATCACGGCAGCCAAGTCGGCTTCCGATGCCTCTTCTATTTTTTTGACACTTTTGAAATGACTGAGAAGTTTTGTCTTGAGCACTTCGCCAATACCCGGAATTTCATCCAATTTGGAAGCAATGCTCTTTTTTGACCTGCGCTTGCGATGGTGCGTGATGCCGAAGCGGTGAGCTTCGTCGCGAACGTATTGCAGTAGTTTTTGTGCTTCTGATTTTTTGTCGATATAGGTGGGAAATTCGTCTCCGAGTTTAAAAATGTCTTCCAGTCTTTCGGCTATGCCGATCATCATCATCTTGTCTTCAATGTGTAGGGCTTTCAATGCACGGTAGCCGGCGTTGAGTTGCCCCTTTCCGCCATCTACCATAAGCAGGTCCGGAAGTTCTTTGCCTTCTTCCAAGATGCGATGGTAACGGCGATAAACCACTTCTTCCATGGAGCTGAAGTCGTCGGGACCGACAACCGTCTTGATGAGGTAGTGACGGTATTCGCTTTTGGCCGGTTTGCCGTCGATGAAACACACCATTGCCGCTACGGGTTCGTCGCCTTGCGTGTTGGAGTTGTCGAAGCATTCGATGCGTCGCGGCAATCGATCCATGTTGAGGGCCTGCTGCAACGCAACCAGTACCCGTTGGTGCCGTCTTTCAGGATCCACCAGGTCTTGGCGTTTTTTCTTCTCTAATCGATAATATTTGGCGTTTTTCTGAGATAATTCCAACAATTTGTATTTGTCGCCGCGTTGTGGAACGATAAAATGAATGCCTTCGGCTTCAATTTGCGGCATAAAGGGAACGATGACCTCGGAGAACAATGAGCCAAAACGTTCCTGAACGGCTATGATTCCCATTAAAAGCAAATCTTCCTCGCTTTTGTCTAATTTATTGCCGATTTCAAAGGTGTACGACTGGACGATGGCCCCGTTCATAATGCGGAGAAAATTAATATATGCGCTTTCTTCATCCGTATCAATGGAAAAAACGTCCATTTCGCTGATGTCGGGATTGACGACGACGGATTTTCCGATAAAATTATCTAATACGGCTATTTTTTGTTTGATAACTTGCGCCTTTTCAAATTCCCACGCTTCCGCATAGCTCATCATCTGTTCTTTGAGTTTCTGCTGAACAATTTTACTGTTTCCCTTGATGATTTCGATAATGGTCTTAATCTCGTCCTGATATTCTTCTTTGCTGATGAGTTGGGCACAGGGAGCGGGACATTTGCCAATCTGGTATTGGATGCACGGACGGCTGCTTTTGACTAATCGGTGGCAGGTGCGTAAAGGAAACAGTTCCCGTATGGTTTCCAACAAAGTGCTTAAATAATGGGCAGAAGCGTAGGGCCCAAAAAGTTGCATTTTTTCTTTTTCGGGATGTCTGGTGGAAAAAATACGGGGAAAATCTTCTTTGGAGATGGCTAACCAAGGGTAGGTCTTGTCATCTTTTAACAGAATGTTGTAGCGGGGCTTGTATTTCTTAATCATACTGTTTTCCAACAGTAGCGCTTCCCATTCTGTATTGACAACCGTGGTTTGGATATCTCTGATTTTGGAAACCAAAATCCTTACTTTCTTATTGTCGTGCTGCTTGTTGAAATAGGAAGAAACACGACGTTTGAGCTTTTTCGCCTTGCCTACGTAGATAATCGTGCCTTCGTCATCATAAAAACGATACACTCCCGGCTTTTCAGGCAGGCTTCGCAGAATCAGAGATATCTTTTCACCATGGTCCATTTTTGACGATGTTATCGCCTAAATTATGCGTTTAATTCGTGAATAACCAAACCTGATCTCAATTTTGGTTCAAACCAAGTGGTTTTTGGAGGCATAATGTTGCCGCTGTCGGCAATGTCGATAATCTGCTGCATTGAAACAGGATAAAGGGCGAAAGCCACTTTCATCTCGCCATTGTCAACACGACGTTTCAGTTCGCCTAAGCCGCGGATACCGCCAACGAAGTCAATACGCTTGTCGGTACGAAGGTCTTTAATGCCCAAAATTTTATCCAAAACGTGGTCACTTAAAATCTTCACATCCAATACGCCAATAGGATCATTGTCATCGTATGTGCCAGCTTTGGCATTCATTTTGTACCATTTGCCATCCAAGTACATACTGAATTCATGCAGTTTGCTTGGTTTGTAAATGTCAGCACCCATTTCCTGAACGTCGTATGCAGCGGTCAGTGCTTTTAAGAATTCGTCTTTGCTGAGGCCGTTGAGGTCTTTTACAACACGGTTGTAGTCAATAACCTTCAATTGGTTATCTGGGAAGATAACGGTCATGAAATAGTTGTATTCTTCTTTGCCGGTATGGTGGGTGTTGTGTTCTTTCTTTTCCTGTCCTACTAATGCGGCGGCGGCGCTGCGGTGGTGTCCGTCGGCAATGTACATGGCCGGAACCTTGGTGGCGAACAATTCAACGAGGCGGGCAATGGTGGCCTTGTCGTCAATAACCCAGAAACGATGACCGAAACCATCTTCCTTGGCAATGAAGTCGTAAATAGGAGCCGTGCTCGTAATCTTGCTGACAATGGCATCGATTTCTGCTACTGCCGGATAGGCAAAGAAAACGGGTTCAACGTTGGCATTGGTGATGCGAACGTGTTTCATACGGTCTTCTTCCTTGTCTTTACGAGTCAATTCGTGTTTCTTGATGATTTTGTTGATATAGTCTTCGCTGTATGCGCAAGCAACGATACCATATTGCCAATGAGCGTTGGCCTCAGTGGGGTTCATGCTTTGGGCATAAATATATAACTTTTCTTCTTCATCGCGAACCAACCATCCGAAATCTTTGAAGTTGTTGAAATTCTTAACCACTTGAAGATATACTTCAGGAGAATGTTCGTCAGTGCCAGCGGGAAGGTCGATTTCGGCCTTGGTGACGTGCAACAAACTGTAAGGGTTGCCTTCCGCTTCTTTGCGGGCTTCTTCTGAATTCAAAACGTCGTATGGACGAGATGCTAATTTTTCTACGATTTCTTTTGGAGGACGTAATCCTTTGAAAGCTTTGATAACTGACATAATTGTTATATTTTAAGTTGATAATTTTCGTGGGCAAATATACAAAAAATATCGGCTGGTTGTTGAATTGTTTCCTCGAAATCTGCATGCCGAAATTAAATGATGATTTGTTCCAATTTCACCTTGGGAACGAAATGTGTGCCGTCCTGACGATAGTAGTTGTGATTGTCTTTCTCGTCAATTGCTGTCAATTGGATTTTCTCATTTCCTTTCCCAATGGCAATGATTAATAATGGTTCGTAGGGCAGGTCCAATTCTTTTTTGATGTTTTCCTTGTTGAAGGCGGCAATGATAATGCCGTTCAATCCCATCTCGGTGGCCTTTAACAACATACTTTGTGCAGAAATGCCTAAGTCTATGTCTATGATTTTGTTTTCGTTGACTTGGCTGCATACAATGATGTAAGCTTCCGGTTCACTTCCCGCAAAAGGCAGGTGCAGTTCAGGTAATGCTCCTCCTAATTTGATGTTATTCAACACTTTCTCGCTGTTTTCGCCTTTCGTAACCATTTTGAAACGTAGCACTTGCTGGTTGCGACCAGATGGAATTTTGGTGTTGACCCCAATAATCTTTTGCAGTTCTTCTGTCGTGACAACACGATTTTTGTCGTAACCGCGGTAACTTCTGTTTTTGGTCAATAAACTGTCCAAACTTTGTCCAACGTGTTTTACAACGACTTTTTTCTTTCCCGAACCGAAAAGTTCATCATATCTGTTTTCTAAATAATTGTCTGCCATAAGTATTGAAATTTCTTGCAAAGATAAGCAAAAAGTTATATTTGTGCAGAATTATTCCCTTTAATCTTGTTGAGATGTTTGCGGCGACACCGTGTCCGAACTATATTGCAGTCGTGTTCCGTCGCCGCTACTTTTTGCCCAATGACTCATCGCCATTCCGACGAAGCATGGCGAAGTCGGAATCTCTTTACGAGATGGAAAGGGATAATTCCGTATTTGTGAGTTGAATCCGCACCTTGAAATTTTCAGCGTTTCGATGGGGAAATTTCAGTATTTTTGCAGCCCGAAAAAATCAATCTCATCTATGACAAAATATCGTAGTTTTGTACTTCCGTTAGCTATCGTTTTAGGTCTGTTGTTTCATCATTTGTGGGCAGCCGTCAACTTTTTGGTGCCATATCTGATTTTTATGATTCTTTTGCTGAATTTTGTTGCGGTAGATGTGAAAAAAATGAGGTTTGGTTGGTTGGATTTTTGGCTGATGTTGTTTCAAATCGTGGTAAGTTTAGGTTGTTATCTACTCTTGAAATGTGTTCACGTCAATGATATTATTGCCGAAGGCGTTTTGGTTGGAGTTTTGTGTCCGGTGGCGTCTTCGGTAGTGGTCATCGCCTGTATGTTGGGTGCCAATCGTGAAACAGTGACTACTTATACGATTTGGGGCAATTTGATGGTGGCTGTTGTTGCCCCCATCTACTTTTCTTTTATAGGAATGCATCAGGAGATGCCTTTTTTTGATTCTTTTTTCTTGATCTTGAAGAAAATAAGTCCTGTGATTGTTTTTCCTTTTTTCCTGGCTTTGTGTTTGCAGTTCTTTTTACCTAAAGTAAATGATTTTATTAGTAGGTACAAGGGACTTTCGTTTTACTTTTGGGCTTGTGCCCTGTTGCTGGTCTTGGGCCGTACGTTCGATTTCGTCTTTTTGCACGGGAAAGGAAATGAAAAAAGTATTGTTGTGCTGGGTGTCGTTTCCATTGTCTTTTGTGCCATCCAGTTCGCCTTTGGCAAATGGCTGGGTAGTAAATATGGGGATTCTATGGCAGGTGGACAGCTGCTGGGGCAAAAAAATACGGCTTTCGGTATTTGGATGGCCAATATGTACCTGAATCCGTTGGCGTCAATCTTTATGGCTTTCTATTCAATATGGCAGAATGTTTTCAATAGTTGGCAATTGTGGCAAAAGGACCATACTCCAACTGAAACGAAGACCAAAGCCGACTAACACATAATTTCCGAATACTCTCTTTTAAACCAAGTAATTTGACGTTTGGCATAACGTCGGGTGTTGACTTTGATTTTATCAACGGCTTCTTCCAAAGTGATTTGCTGGTCAAAAAATGCAAATAATTCTTTGTAACCTACTGTGTTTAATGAGTTTAAATGTTTATATGGATAAAGGGAACGAGCTTCGTCCAATAATCCTTGTTCCATCATCTGATCCACTCTGCGATTGATACGGTCAAATAGAATTTCCCGAGGCCTGTTTAGATAATATTTTTGGATGTCAAAGTCGCGTTTTTTGGAAGCTTGGGTGAGCCATTCAGAATAGGGCTTGCCGGTTTGAAGGCAGACTTCCAATGCTCGTATCATTCGTTTGTAGTTGGCAAGGTCGTTGTTTTCACAAAATGTTGGATCAAGACGGCGTAGGTGCATTCTTAATGATTCAATTCCTTCATTTTGATATAATTCAATCACTTGTTGGCGAATGTCTAAATCCGGGTCCGGAAGGTCGTCAATACCTTTACAGACGGCATCAAGATATAAGCCGCTGCCGCCAGTCATAATCACTATGGGATTTTTGGAAAAAAGGGTGGGGAGTAACTTTAAAACATCCTGCTCAAACTTGGAAACACTGTAATAATCTGTAATGGACAAATGTCCTACGAAATAATGAGGTGCCTGAGCCAATTCTTCCTCGGTGGGAAAAGAAGTGCCGATTCGCATCTCTTTGTAAAATTGACGTGAATCGGCAGATATAATGCTTGTTTTGTGTTTTTTTGCTATTTCAATGGCATAACTCGTCTTACCTACTGCCGTAGGTCCACCTATGACGATGAGCGTGGGCTTGTTAGTAGCTTCCAAATTCATCAATGCTTCCTAAATCAAGTTGGTCTTCTTCATTATAGCCATCTTCGAAATCATCAAATAAATCGTCATTGTTAAGGTCTTCAAGAAGTTCGTCGGGATCGGGAAGATGACCATTTTTAATGGATTTCGGCAATTCCTGCTCCTTGTGTGTGCAACGCGGATAGTTTATGCCGTCATCTGCCTTGGCCACTTTCATCAATTCTATATAGAAAACTTTGGGGTTCAGAAAATCATATTCATAAAGAATATGTTGATGAGGATCCGAAATCATTTTGTTCAGTATGCTATCCTTCATGATGAATTTCGGAAGGTGCGTCTTGGTAGCGTAACCGTCTTCTTCATCATATTCCGGAGTATCTGCAACTTCATCGTCCTTCATATCAATCAAGGTGATTTCATTTTGCTTGTTCCATTTGGAATCACAAAGTGAGAAGGATGCTAATTCATTGCCTTCCAATCCAATAGACTGATACAGAATTTGATGTAACGATTCAAAATTGTCGTTGGATAAAATTTCAATATCACGAACGAAATCCTCAACCTCGTCAAAATAAACTCTGAACTTATAATAAAACATGACGAATCTTTTTTAGGGGGTTATTCCATAATCATATTGTGGAAAACGTTGGTGACGTCTTCGTCTTCTTCAATTTTTTCCAACAATTTTTCAACTTCTTCTTGTTCTTCTGGAGCCAATTTCTTCATATCGTTTGGAATTCTTTCAAATTTGAATTCCTTGATTTCAAACTTGTTGTCTTCCAAATATTTCTGAATCGGTCCAAAATTCTGGAATTCGGCATAGATTACGATTTCGTCTTCGTCTTCAAATAATTCGTCGATACCATAATCAATGAGTTCCAATTCCAATTCTTCCAAATTGACATCGTCTTTTTTTACGACGGTAAAACGGCATTTTCTGTCAAAAAGGAAATCCAACATACCTGAAGTGCCTAAAGCACCACCCAATTTGTTGAAATAACTTCTGATATTGGCAACGGTACGCATGTGGTTGTCTGTTGCGGTTTCAATATAAATGGCAATTCCGTGAGGGCCATAACCTTCGTAAAATACTTCCTTATAGTCAGAGGTGTCTTTCTCAAGGGCTTTCTTAATGGCTCTTTCCACATTTTCCTTGGGCATGTTTTCTGACTTGGCATTCTGCATCAGAAGACGAAGTCTCGGGTTCATACCAGGGTCTGGTCCACCAGCTTTAACGGCCATTGTGATTTCTTTTCCCAGTCGGGTAAAGGTTCTTGCCATATTACCCCAACGTTTAAATTTTCTTGCTTTTCTAAATTCAAATGCTCTTCCCATAGTATGTATTTTTTGGAAATTATACTTTATATTTTTTGAGCTGCAAATATACAAATTTTTTCCCAAAAAATTTTTGGAAAATTTTCATACAGGATGAAATTTCAAAATTGGCCGCTAATGAAGGCTCTTTGATGGTAACGGATGAGGATTTTTTCTGCAAAAAATTATTTTTATCATTTGCGATTTCCATTTGAAAATAATTCGTATCTTTGCAATGAATTTAAATTTGTAATTAATACAAAAATGAGGAAGGAAAAAACTATTTCGCTGTATCTTGAAAAATTCGGCATTAGACCGTCTGTGCAAAGAATAGCGATAGCTGAGTACCTTATGAAACATCGAACTCATCCTACGGCTGATGAGATTTTTGCCGCACTTTCTTCGCAAATACCGACATTGTCAAAGACTACCGTGTATAATACCTTGAAATTATTTGCCGAGAGCGGAGTGGCCACTATGCTCGTTATTGATGAGAAAAATATTCGTTTTGATGGTGAAACGAAACCCCACGCTCATCTGAAATGCAAAAAATGCGGTAAGATAATGGATGTAATGGGCTGCCGTCTGCCGAGATACCGGCGAAAGGATTTTTGTGTGCTTGAAACGCAGGTTTTTTTCCTCGGTTTTTGTGAAGAATGTATGTCAAGTATAAATCATAATATCAATAACTAAATTTATCATTAACTTAAAATCAAAAGTCATGAAGAAAAAATTTGTATGCCCTATTTGCGGCTATGTCCACGAAGGAAACGAAGCTCCTGAAAGATGTCCTCAATGCAAACAAATCGTAGAATGGAAAGTTTTGGATAACGAAGCTGGTTTGAATTTTGTTACCGAACACGTTATTGGCATCGCTAAAGATACCGATGACCAAATGAAGAAGGATTTGAATGCTCACTTTATGGGTGAAGCTACCGAAGTTGGTATGTATTTGGCAATGAGTCGTCAAGCTGACCGTGAAGGTTATCCAGAAATCGCGGAAGCTTTCAAACGCTATGCTTTCGAAGAAGCTGAACATTGCGCTAAATTTGCCGAATTATTGGGTGAAGTGGTTTGGGATACCAAAACCAATCTCGAAAAACGTATGGTGGCAGAATGTGGTGCTTGCGAAGACAAAATGCGCATCGCTAAACGTGCCAAAGATTTAAATTTGGATGCTATTCATGATACTGTTCACGAAATGGCTAAGGACGAAGCACGTCATGGAAAAGGTTTCGAAGGCCTCTTCAATCGTTATTTTAAGAAATAGTCTTTTTTATAGTCTATATTTTTGATTAAAAAGGAAAATCACCGCGGAATTTCTGCGGTGATTTTTTTTATCGGAATTATCCCTATTCATCTTGTAAAGAGATTCCTTAGACAAGAAGTGGCGGCGGCATCCCATACGTGCCTTAACTCCATATTTTGCGCTGCCGCCATCACGCCCACAAAGTATGTCGCCATTCCGATGTTTCCGACGTAAGGAGGGAACATCGGAATCTCAACAAGATTAAAGGATAATCTAGGTTTTTATTGTTTTTTGTTTGAAAATAATAGTAAAATGATTAATTTTGCGAAAACAATTTGCGATGATAATGCATTTGTCCTGTTCTATTTTTTTGTTCATTTTATGAGATTGATTAAATACTGATGGTACGATGAAAAAACTGTTTGCCTATTTCAAACATCCGATAGAAAGCATTGCAAAAGAGGATTCCGCTTCGATTGGGAGTATAATTTTGTTTTATTTTCTAATCCAAGGATTATTCATTTTATCTGTGATTCCGTTTGTAATAGCAGGAATTTTGCCAGAAAATGAAATTTCAAATTTAAAAGAATTGGGACTCCCTTTTTGGGTCATTGCATTTATTCCACCTATTTTGGAAGAACTTGCTTTTCGATTTTCTTTAAAAAGACGTAGAATTAATTTTATTGTTTCGTTTGTGGTTGTTTGTTGGTTTTTACTACCTAAAATTATACCGGTATTTCCCAATTTAATATATTCACCTCAATATTTTTGGCTAAGATTATCTATATCAGTAGTACTTGGATTATTGTTAGGCTATTTTTTGACGCCAGTTTTGCAAAAGATTCGCTTTGAGGTGGTTTTCTATGTTTTTGCATTTCTTTTTGGTTTCTTGCACATTTTCAATTACGCAATTCAAATTACTTCTTTGATCTTTGTTTTGTATATACTTATTTATTTACTGAACAAAGTGGTAATAGGAATGTTATTAGGTTATATTAGGGTGCGTTATACTATCTTTGGTTCAATTGTTGCTCATTTACTTAATAATTTTATTCCTTTGTTACTTGTGTATTATGTGTCGTAGAAAACAATGTCCCCATATATAATTCAGACATTTTTACAATCTGTGTAGTTCTATTCTACTAGACAATATATTTATTGATGGATAAGTACAAATTGTTGATTAGAAATCAATGAAATGATAATTGATTATAAGTTGTTGATATCGTTGATTTTAAACATAAAAAAGTGGTCTAAATGCTTTCCGAGATTTTAATATCCGACTGGTTATAGGGAAATGGTGTCAAATATTCAATTCTCAGAGAGATAAATTTTCTCTTTAGACCACTTTCTTAGAAAAATTCTAACTATTCGTCTTCGTTTAGTGCTTTAATGCCTGGAAGGGCTTTCCCTTCGAGATATTCCAACATAGCGCCACCACCGGTGCTGATATAGGAAATGTAATCGTTCAAATCAAATTTTGTGATAGCCGCAATAGAGTCACCACCTCCGATAAGTGAGTAAGCACCAGAAATGGTCGTTGTGGCAACGGTCAAGGCGATGGCGTGGGTGCCATTTGAAAAGCGTTTCATTTCAAAAACGCCCAACGGACCATTCCATAAAATGGTTCTTGAATTTTTGATAATGTCGGCAAACATTCGGATAGTTTTGGGACCAATGTCCATTCCTTCCCAACCATCTGGAATATGGTTTTGCGTGGTGGTATAGGTGTTGGCATCTTCTGCGTATTTGTCTGCACAAATATTATCTATAGGTAAATACAAATTAATACCTCTTAAGTGTGCTTTTTTAACAATTTCCTTGGCAACAGGAACCATTTCGGGTTCAAATAATGAATTGCCAATTTTAACACCAAGGGCATTCAGGAAAGTATAAGCCATTCCGCCACCAATAATCAAGTTGTCAACTTTGTCTAATAAATTATTCAATATGTTGAGTTTGCTTGATACTTTTGAACCACCAATAATGGCAGTAAAAGGTGTAATAGGATTTTGAAGTACGTGGTCAAGGTTGGCTGCCTCATTATATAATAAGTATCCGGCATAGCTCTTTCCAGGGAAACATTTTACGATGGTTGCCGTGGAAGCGTGCTCACGGTGAGCCGTGCCAAAGGCATCGTTTACATAGCAATCGCCAAGACTGGCAATGGCTTTGGCAAATTCCATATCGCCTTTTTCTTCTTCCGCGTGGAAACGTAAGTTTTCTAATAAGCCGATTTCTCCGGGTTTCATAGAGGCAATCCTGTTTTTGGTTTCAGGATCTAAAACATCTCCTAAGAAAATAACGGTTTGCCCCAAAATTTCAGAAGCTTTGCCTACAATGTGCTTAAGCGAAAATTTGTCGTTTACTTCGCCTTTCGGACGACCAAGGTGGGACATCAAAATGGCAATGCCGCCTTCTTCGGTAATGGTATTGATGGTTTCTTTGGTCCTCTCAATACGGGTGGTGTCAGTAACTTCAAATTGTTCGTTCAAGGGAACATTGTAATCTACACGGATTAAAACCTTTTTCCCATTAAAGTTGGTTTGGTCAATTGATTTCATAACTATTCGTATTAAATTTCTACTATAATAATCAAATGTTATTTTTTGTCTATAATTAATGCGTCTGCTACGACTTCTGCCACAGATTTGATTTCCACATTGAGTTTGTAATGATGATTAATTTGGATAAGTTGGTCAACGCAGTTGTGGCATGGGGTGATGACGACATTGGCACCAGTAGCTTTAATTTGTTCGGCCTTGATTTCTCCGATTTTGAGTCTTCGGTCGTTATACTCACTCATAGCCAACATCCCGCCGCCGCCACCGCAACAGAAATTGTCGTTGCCATACGGATTCATTTCAATCAGTTCCGGAACAACGCTTTTGACTACGTAGCGCAGCGAATGGAATAATCCGCCATTACGTGTGATGTTGCAGGGATCGTGGATGGTATATTTTTTTGTGTTGAGGTTCTTGTCAACATTGATAATGCCTTTTTTTAGGTATTCTTCAATGAGTTCAACCAGTGTAATCATTTTAAAATCAGGATGTTTTTGCAAGTAGTTGGGTGCTTCCCAACGAAGCGCGCGCGAGCCGTGTCCGCATTCGCCCAAAACCAACGTTTTGCAACCCAATTTGTCCATTTCGTTGAACATATTTTTTGCAATTTGCGTGGCTTCTTGGTCATTACCTGAAAAATAACCATAGTTGGTTACGTCATACATCTTTGAGGATAAGGTCCAATTGGCATTGGCCGCATAGAAAATCTTGGCTGCAGCCGCAATGGACAAAGGGAAAAACTTGGGTTCGCGAGGATTGAGCGTGTAAAGCATTTCCTTCCCGCTTTCATTCAATGGAATTTTCGCATTCTCGTCCTCTACATCATCTTGTAAATCTTCCTCCATCCATTGAATGGTATCAATGTATTCTTCTTCCGGAATTCCCATATTGTTGCCGGTGGTAATAGCTGCGTCAACGGTAGCCTGCAATGTCTTGGGCACATAGCCCATGGCTGCCAACATCCTGCGACCTGTGCGGACAATAAAGGGAATGTCAACGCCAATGGAACAATGTTTGACACAACGCCCACACATTGTACAAGCTCCATACAACGAATCAACCATTTCTTCAATCATTTTATCGTCCAAATCTCTTGCATTGACCAGCGCCGGCGCGGTTTTTCCTATGAAAGTACAATATCTGCGATAAATGGAAGCAACCAGATCAACCTTCTTTCCAGGAATAAATTTGGGGTCATTAAAAGTTTTGTAGAACATACAGCTTGTCCCGCACAAACCGCAATGAACACAAGCATTTAGATGTGTGACTAACTTGCTGTCAACCTTCGGAGATAAAAATTTTTTGGCTATTTGTATATTATTTGGGTCAATAGTACTCATAAATGAATATTTTTTTGCAAAGATAACGAAAACTTTGATATTATGCAAATAATATCTTTTAAATCTAAACAAAGAAAATAAAAAAAACGCCGTCGAAATCCTCGACGGCGCCCGGAAGATAATATATGAAAGTTTTTATTTTAATGTTATATAACTTTCTCCGAGATAAGCATTGTCGGTAAATACTTGGACAATGTATTTCCCTTTGATGGCCTTGTCCTTGTCTCTGATATCCCATACCAAAGAAATATTTTGAGCTTTGTTGTCATAGTTGATCGTGGTTTTTGCGGTGTACTGCAAACGCTGGCCATTGTTGACAAAAGTATAGGAATCTCCAGCTCCTGGAGTTAATACTCTACCAGTTTCTGGAAGGGCGATACGACAATAAAGATTGACGGGACCTGCTGACAAAAGTGAGTTCTCAGCCAAAGTTAATGTGGTTTTTAATGCTTTTGCACGGGTGGCTCTGTCGGTTTCAACTTCTGTGCCGTTGGCTTTGTAAAATACGGCGCGACTACGAATATTGTAGGCCTTATGCACTGCAGCCCCGGAGATGCGGGTGTTCAAACTGTCTTTGTGTCTTTGGAGAAGTGCCTTTTCTTCTTGCGTTTGCGCCAAACTCTCTTTCACTTGTGAGTTTTCTTCTTTTAATGCCTGATTTTCAGCATAAAGTTGATCGATTTCCGTAACATATTCTTGGGCAATATTCTGTAAACGCTGAAGTTGTCTCTTGATTTTATTGTAGTCACCTTGTGAAGCAATCAATTTCTGAATTTCAGCGGCATTGGCCATAATCGTGCTGTCTTTTTCACTGAGTAGGTCAGACAATTCGCCATATTCGCTTTTAATTTTTTCATGTTCTGCCAATAATGCATCCAATTCGGCTTGCAGATTCTCGTTCTCTGTGGTTACTTCAGTGTATTCTTGATTGAAAACGGGTTTGGCAAAAAATCCGAAGTATAATGTTGTAAATAAAAGGATTGCACATAATGCTCCTAAAATAATAACCCATTTTTTTAATGGATTTTGTTCGTTTTTTTCGTGTGTGGTTTCCATTTTTTTTTGTATTTTTGAATCTCTAAAGTTAGAACTGCAAAGATACTAATTTATTATGCTATATGAACAAATTTGATGAACTTCTGCAAAATTTTATTGCTTTTTTCTATCCTCGTTCCTGTATCGCTTGTGGCGATGCGTTGCAAAAAAATGAACAACACTTCTGTCTGTCTTGCTTGATGCACTTGCCAGAAACCAATTTCCATTTGATGGACCAGTCTCCCTTGGATTTGATTTTTGCGGGACGAGTGCCCGTGGAAAAGGTGTCGTCTATGCTTTTTTATAAAAAGGGAAATCCTGTCCAGCATATTCTTCACTCTTTGAAATATAAAGGAAATAAAGAAATTGGTACTTTTTTAGGAGAAATGTATGGCCAACAGTTGATGAAAAGCGAATATTATAAGTCTGTCGATTGTATTCTTCCCATTCCTCTGCATCCAAAAAAGTTTAAAATTCGTGGTTATAATCAAAGCGAATGCATTGCTATGGGATTAAGCAAAAGTATGAATATACCATATTACAATAATGTATTGTTGAGAACGGAATTTACGGAAACGCAAACCAAAAAAAGCCGTTTCAATCGTTGGGAAAATGTTAAGGATGTTTTTGTCGTGGATAATGCGGAACCCATTAAGGGAAAACACGTGCTGGTCTGTGACGACGTGCTGACAACCGGTGCCACGATGGAAGCCGCCATTATGAAAATCAAACAGGTGGAAAATGTGCGCGTCAGTGTCGTGACACTGGCTTGTGCCAACTAATTCATCGATTGGTTACAATCGTAATGGTGCCGTGCAAAGGATGAATTATCGAGCCACGCAATGAATATAAATAAACGTCGCAACTGTAAAAATAGGTGCCGTCTGAACATTTTTCCTTGCTCAAATAATCGCGTCCGTCCCAATTGATGTCGGCATCATTTGTTTGAAAAACTTTTCTGCCCCAGCGATTGTAAATCGTCATATCAATTTTTTCAACATTATGATAGGGCTGATAGGGTTGGAATAAATCGTTTACTCCGTCATTATTGGGCGTGAAAGTATTGGGTAGCCGATAATCCATACATTCGTCAACGTCAATGCAGGTTTCGGCAGTGAGGCCTGACATGTTGTTGTTTGAATCAATGGAAGCCAACGCAAAACATCCGGTAACGTAAGGTAGATTACTCAATGTGTATTCACAATGGCTGCCATCGCAATATCCTCCGTCTATGGAGTCAATAATGCTAAATTCTTCGTTAAGTTTCCTCTTATAATATAAGTAAAATGTCTTGACTTCTGCGGCTGCTTCCGGAGTAGAAAAATCCCATTTGAAAAATACCGATTCACAATCTGTGCTAATGTCTATGGTCGGTATTTCTGGAGGAATATTGTCAATGGGAACGGCACATTGCTTTTGAGATCGATTGTATAAGGGATAAATACTATCCGGAGCAAAATAACCACCTACAGATTGAATATAGTAACAGTATTCTTTCTTGTTTTTAAGATTTCTATCGATATAAAATCGTTCTGTCGTTTCAGCAATGGAATCCCACGAATGCCAATCTTCGTTTAATCTATATACAATATATTTTATATTATTCCAGGAAACATTTTCATTCCACGACAACTTGAGTCGCTTGTCCATTGGCTCAATATGAAGATAAATGGATGAAGAGGAATCAGAACTTTCTATGTATTGCATTAAACCGTTGGCCGTCCCATAAAAATCAATTCGATAGACATAGTCACTATCTAATGTGTTAATACTGTAATCAATGATACTTGTATCTAAGATAGAAAAAGTAGTGTCAATGCAGATGAAATCTCCGGTGCCTTGTCTCGAACGTCGAAATATGCGATATTGAAAATCGGGCTCAAATTGCAGACTGTCAAATTCTGTAGGACGTAGCCATTTGACATTGATGATGCCATTTTCATGATGGGTTTCCTCAACGTCAATGTTGGTCATAATGGGAGCATCTTTGGCCAAATGGGCACAAGTCTCATTGGAAACATAACTTACTGCGCCATCGGCAAAAAAAGCCACGATGCGATAACAATATTCATTGCCGTGCAATAGTGGAACTTTGCTTCCATCATCAATAAAGGAAGTTTCCATTATATTATTAATGGTGTGGATAAGATAATAGCCGGCATCATCAGGCATTCCGACTTCACATTCGCCCGGTTCGAAAGGATTGCTTCCGTTACGACGGTATATTCTAAATCCCATACCATTGGTGCAATTGTAAAAATCCCAATTTAAATGGATTTCATTACCAACGGCTTCCGCTTCAAGGTTTTCGGGTTCCGGTGCGACGACTCTAATTGAAATCGTCTTAAAAGTGCTTAATTCAACTTGAGGTCCATTGTCTTTTGCCTTCAAATGAACGGTGTAAGGAGATGCGCTGATATGATGGCATTGCGTGTTCCACATAAAGTTGGAACTGGCAGGAGAATGGCCATCTACAATATCGTGGAAGATAGCTGCAGATGGAGACGCGTAAAAACAAGAACCCGTCGCACTCAAGGATACTAAACCGTCGTCGGGATCGCTGACCGTGATGGGCATGTCAATTCTTTGTCCAGCTGTCACACAAGTGTCGTGGGCTGTAATGACCGGCGGACGATTGTCGCACGCCACAATCGTGATTTGCATATCGCGAACCACACTGCCTATAAGTATGCCATTTCTCCATTCTTGAATAAGTATGGCGATGTTATATTCACCCACCATAGTTGGACTATCCCATACCAAATCACCGGTAATGGGGTCAATGCTGATGGAATGGGTGGCATTGGGCAAGGTGTATCCCGGAATGTCTTCGCCTTCATAACCCCTACAGGTAATTAAACTGAACGATAAACTGTCCCCGTCGGTATCATACGCACCAGGATTGTGGCAATAGGGAGTATTTAAACAGCCATTGTCAATAGGAGGAAATAATAATTGCGGAGAATTATCGGCACCCAAAAATGGATTAATGATAAGTGTGGTTTCAATATAAAAAGGAATATTTACAGAATTCGGAATATTGACAATACCTGCATTTCGGTTAGGATCCTCGAAAAAAATGGAATAAACACCATTTCCCGCATAGGTGTGATCAGATATGTATATATTTTGGCTTATATCGTTTCCCAGATTATTTTTTACTGCTCTGGTAATGACAGAAGAACTCCCATCTCCCCAAAACACTTCTATTTCTGGTCGGTCGGCAGGACTCGGAGTATAGGTGTATGTAACAATGGTAAATCTATAGGTTAACCCAGAAATGTGTTCGTAGGTGATTTCTCCCGACCGCTGATGGGTTGCCCATAGAGATATTGGTAATATAAACAATAGTATATGTAGGAGAAATTTTCGCACTTTATTGATGATTTTTGAGCTTGCAAAGGTACAATTTTTTTAAATATCGAAGAAATGATAGAAAAAGTATTCTGAAAAATGCATTTTTTATCTTCAAAAGAAGTCCTTTTGAAAATCGGTTTTTGTACAAGATTTCGGAAAAGTTTCCAAATCGGGGGAAAAAGGGGCCCCCAAAAGGGCAAAAAAACGCCCTTTTTCAGGGGAAAAGCGGAAAAAAATCGGGTCGTATGAATTTTTTCTCACTGACAATCAGTGAGA
>JAKSMG010000006.1 GCA_024400755.1 Bacteroidales bacterium
ATCGTCATACGTTTGTCAGACTTCAGACGGAGGCGTTCACGGCCGATTCGGTGCAACCCGCATTGGTCATTGACCGCAGCGGAAGCGGCAGTTACGACATTTCGGACATCGAGTTTTTCTATCCCGACCGCATCGACAGCGACCATGTCTATTGGTTTTCCGAACTGAACTGGGATTCCGACGGCAACGGAACCGACGCCTTTTGTTTTGCCGTGACGCCGTACGAAACAGGACAAGGCACCACGATGTCCTGCACTTCGCCAACCTCACCGCAAGGTTCGCATCAGACTTCCTCTTCGGGCAATCATAAGACGGGAGAAGCCGCATCGTCGCAGTTGCCCGACTATCGGCTCTATCCCAATCCCAACAGCGGCAAATTCGTAGTGGAGGTAAGCTATCCCGTCGAACAGGACGTGACGGTGACGGTATATGCGGCGGACGGGAAAAAGGTTCTGGACATGAACGGGAAGGGACAACGCCAATACCGTTTGGAGGGATGGGCGGAGACTTCCGGACACTACTTGATAGACATCGTGTCCGAGCTGGAGCGCAAGACCCTGAAAATGGTGGTAAACCGCTAATTTCCGTAAGATACATTAGGAAAGAAAAAATATTATACGCATAAATTTTAGTCATGAAACAGTACCTGCTGATGGTCATTGCGGCACTGACTGCCCTGATTGCCGCAATGTTGTCCGTGAATATCGCCACACACGGCCTCACCCACGAATATGAAAATCGAAGTCTCCCGAAACGGCATATCGTTCCCGAAACGTTTCACGCCATCGGAGAGTCTCCCGAACAGGAACCCGAACATACAGGAATGCCGACGACGTCGGCTGAGGGAACTGAACTTGACGAAGCAGCGGCCTTGCCACTGCCGTTGATGTCCATGGAGATGATGTCGGAGATGGAACCGTCGCAGCTGCCGCCGCTGGACGCGGGCATGGTGAACGTGACGGGAGGCAGGAACAATGTGGACTCACATACGGCCGGGTATCACGTTGACACCCATCCCGACGAGTTCGTCATCAACGTGCCTTATGACCCCTCGCTACTCCCGCAGGGTTTCACCGAGGACGACATTCAGACCTACGTCTATGATAAGCAGTACCATCGCTGGGTGGCCATACAGCGAGATTCCGTGAACATGGAGGAATTGCTGGTCTGCTCACGGTACAGGCCGTGGGAGAAAGGCCTGCCCCACACTCAGAATGACCTGAGCAACCCGCAGGACGCGCTTGCTCAGGTGCAGGACATGATGTCGTTTGCCCCACAGGGCGATGGCGGCGGAGACTCCCCGCTGGACTTTGTCAACGCCGTGCTGAAAACGCCCGAGATGCCGGAAACATCGGCCTATACGCCGACAAGCATCAAGGAGCTGAAGGCAGCCGACCCGTTGGAGGGTCTGACCCTGATGCAGCCACCCACTGCCAACAATAGCGGCACGGCGAATATGAGCTATCCCATTGAGATACCCGCCGGGCGGCAGGGCATGCAGCCCAATCTGGCGTTGACCTATAGCAGCGGTGGCGGCAACGGATGGCTCGGTGTGGGCTGGGACATCTCCATCCCCTCCATCACGGTGGAAACCCGCTGGGGTGTGCCGAGGTATGATAGCCAAATGGAAAGTGAGGTGTATGTGTATGGGGGTGAACAGTTGGTGACGTACGACAGCACAGTTGGAGATTACCGTAAACTGCCTCACCGTACTAACCAGTGGACAAGCAGGTACGATCTTGACCATGATGGATACGAGCAGTTCTATCCCCGCAAGAACGAGGCCTTTGACAGCATAGTACGTCATGGAAATGGTCCCAGCAATTACTGGTGGAGCGTTACCCATAAGAACGGGGTGACGGACTATTATGGCGGGTATGCCTCAGATAGTAGCATGAATAACAACTGTGTGTTGCGTACAGGAGATAACAATACCTCTGGTGCCATCGCCCACTGGGCATTGGCGGAGAGTGTCGACCCGTTCGGGAACAGTGTGAGATATTACTATGATATTGAGTATAATGCTGGAATTAGTGGCAGTAATATCGAGGGCAAGCAGATATATCTAAACAATATACGTTACACAAATCATCCGGATGCTCCTTCACATTACAGTGTCTCCTTCGTGAGAAAAACAGGAAGGAATGATGTGATCATTGCAGCCAACAGGGGTTTTAAGGAGGTGACAGCAGATATACTTTGCTATGTGGAGATTAAATTCGACAGTACTGTCATCCGACGATACTTGTTTTGCACAGAAAACGAGAGGGAGTCACAGTACAAGACCCGTCTGACGGATGTCGTCAGGATTGACGATATATGGGACTTTACAGGTTGTGACATGACATGGGGTGATATAAACAAATGGAATTTTTCAGGTACCCGCACCCACTTTGATTATTTTGATGCGCCTTCGGGGAACTCCATATTTGCCTCGCCTCAATCAAATAACTTGGACAATGATGACATCAAAGCCATATTTATCACCCAACCATTCAACAATAGCGAAGGGAAATCCACAGCGTTAGGCAGCACCAAAGGCAAAAACTGGAGTCTTGGTGGGACCGCATCAGTGGGAGTGGGTTTCAATGTATGCATGACAACAGTCAGTGTCGGAGGTAATTTTGACTATAGCCGCTCGGCAAGCGAAGGGATGCTGACACTGATAGACCTTGACGGGGACGGTCTGGCTGACAAGGTGTTCAAAGATGGCAACAAGGTCTGTTATCGTAAAAGACTGCAGACTGCAAATGAAAGCATCGCTTATGGCCCCAAACAGGAGATTGCTGGTGTGAGTGATTTTCTGAAGGAAAGCAGCAGCTCTACTACCTGGGGACTGCAGGCATCCGCGATTGTCTCATTCAGCGCTGGCTGGCCGACGACCACATCCACGACTACCACCTATTTTGCGGATGTGAACGCTGACGGTCTTCCTGATTTGATTACGGAGGGTGGGGTGCTATTCAATACCACACAGCCTGGAGGTTCTGTCACATTCAAACCATATAGCCAGATATTGGGGGAACAGACGAATTTCGATGACAATGAACCAATCACAGTGAATTCCGCCCTTCCTTGCGAGCAGTTTATTTTTGATGGGGCAGTCAATGACAGCATTGCCTGCGGGGAGTATTGGAAATTCGACAGCTATTATGAGATAAAATCATGTCACCCGGAACAATATGAGCCTTTGCGTGTTCTTTTTGACAGTCTTCTCAACACAGGGGAGTATGTTGTAAGCTATGCTTATGAAGAGATGGACAGTGCCAGTTATCAGCCCGAGTGCTACCATCCGGTGAAATTCTGGTTATACACCAAAGCCATACGTTGCAATTCCTTGCCGTTAGATCCTGATGTGGATGCGGTGAAGGTTTGGGTTGCTCCCAAAGCAGGCCAAATAGAAATCTCCTCGGAGTTCAGACTATTGGAAGACTCTTCAGAGAGCCGAATCCAGTCAAGGCTGGTGGATGGGGTGAGATATACTATCCAGCATAACAGTGCCCCGTATGTGGTGAACGACACATTGCATTCCACCAGTGCTGTGGAACTGATTTCCGAAGCCATCGCCAAGAGTGACTACGATCCGCATCCGTACATGGACACCATATCTGTGAAAGAGGGAGACCTGTTGTTTTTCAGGTTGCAGTCGCAGGGGAACCGCTCGTTTGATGTGGCGGACTGGCAGCGGAATATCCGATACCTGGGAGCAAACCCTGGAACGGACCAGTATGGATTGGATACGAACCGCTATTCCTCATCGGGAGATTTCACCGTATCCGGACAGCATTATTTCCAGGCGCACATGACAGGCAGTTCTGCCCAGATACAGATTCATATCAAAGCTGCTGACACGCTCGGAAATGACGCTTCCCTGGAGGTGTGGCTGCCATCATCATATACGCCGAATCCTGAAGTGTATCCTATTTATCCCGGCCAAGATGATGTCTTTGAAATCACTATTCCATATCTTTACGAGAATGACGTAGTCCGTTTTCTTGCCAATTCCACAGGGGGAACAAATTGGGGTGCAGTGGAGATACGTCCGCATATAGAGTACGCCTATTGGGATTCCTCCTCGGGCAACACCATTTATGACACATTGGACTATTATCCTCCTGTTAATATTGATTTCAACAATTACAAGAGAACCGAAATTGACTCCTTGGAACATAAACTTTTTGGTCCTCTGTATCGTGGTTGGGGACAGTTTGCGTACAACAACAATGACACCAACTCTGTCATTACGGACTCGATAGACATATCCGCATTGATTATAGACCCCATCCTTTTGTCGAACAATCCCAGTGATTCAGCCAACATATACAGCTCGCCCAATGTGGATTCCAACTCCACACAAGAGGAGGCTACGGCTGATTATGACGCGCAGCACATGTACAATCCGCTGTCGAACTCCACAAGGTGGATAGAGATGCAAGCCGAGAGCCGTTATTGGGCATGGGTGGGTTACGGTAACATCAATTATATGATGCGCGACACGGTGACCAATACCCGTTTGCCAGGCTTGGCCAGTGCACCTGAGACATCGGATATTCCCGAATATGACCATCCTGTTCCCCAGCCGACAGAAACGGGCAACAGGGCTCTTATCCTACCAAAGACAGTGCGCAAGCAGAATGTATCAAAGTTGCGCAATTTGTCCCTGAATCTTACGGTTCCCGTTGTACCCATTTCCACAGGTTCCTCAAATTCCAATGGTGAGAACGTGATACTGACGGACTATATGGATTTGAACGGTGACCGCTATCCTGATTTTGTCGGGGAGGTGAATGTGCAATACTCCATGCCTTGGGGTGGTATCGGAACATTACAGTCTCTTTCGCCGCATGTGACAGGTGTGTCAGGTTCTGGAACCCATTCGGGAGGAACCACTTTTGGCGCAAGCTACAGCATGCCGACCCGAGGTACATCGAACAATCCCAAAACCTCAAAAATCAGTTTTGACGGCCAGGGCAGTCTTAGCGCAACCATAGGAAACGGAAGCGATAACACCGATTATACTTTCATGGATGTGAACGGGGATGGTCTGCCTGACAAGGTGACCAACAGTGGCGGTGTGGCTTTGAACATCGGCTATTCGTTCCTGCCGTATGAAAACTGGAACAGTGATTACATACGCAAAGGGAAAAGCACGAACGAGGGTTTGAGTATCGGCTTGGGAAGCGTCAACATTGCCCAGGCCAGCATCAGCGGTGGTGTGGGGTTGAACAGTTCGGAGAACAGGACTGAAGACATGCTGATGGACTTCAATGGTGACGGCCTGCCTGACATGGTGTCAAAAGTCGGGAGTGCCTTGAAAGTCAGCTACAATTACGGCAATGGACAATGGTCTCCTTGGGAAACCGTATCGGGATTGTCCGACATGTCATACGGCACATCATACAGCGAGTCTGTCAACGCCGGAGTCACCTTGGGCTTCACTTTCTGCGGTTTCTTCAAGGTCAATGTGGGAGTCCAGGTCGCACCGTACAACCGCACATTCAGCAAGGACAGGGTACAGCTTACCGACATCAACGGTGATGGTTACATTGATTATGTGACTTCCGATAGCGAGGGTAACATGACCGTACGGTATAACCAGACGGGCAAGACAAATCTCCTCAGGAGAGTTGCCAATTTCACGGGCAGTACCATAGATATGGATTATGCCATGTCGCAGTCATCTTTCGAGAAACCCCAGCGTGCGTGGACTCTGTCAAGCGTGATGGTGGCGGACAGCAGTTCTCCTTTGACAGGAAATGTCTCCCATACGGAATTCACGTATGAGTATCCTCATTACGACCGCAATGAGCGTATGGACTATGGATACAGAAAAGTCACCACCAAACAGTACGACACTGATGGCGGCGACACACTGTACCGTTATACAGTGGAAGAATACGAGAACCGCATTTTCAACAAGAGAGGCCGGAAGACTCGCGACTGTGTGTATGACGCCGCGGGGAAACCCTACGTTGAACATTTGTATGATGCCACACTGCTTGATTTTGCAGGAACTTCTGTTTCTGACGACAGCTGCGCCAGAGCAGACGTGTACGTGGCCAATGAGGCAACACTGACCAATTACTACGAGGGACAAAACGCCCCACGAATAACATCAAGAGTTGGATACATTTATGACAACAAACGTAACATCACGCAATACACCCATTTCGGAGACACTACCCGTCACGACGAGTATTTCAAGGCTGAAATCAGCTATGCTTCAGGAATGCCCCACAACCTTGTCGCACTACCCATACAGATAGAGGTGACCGATCAGACCGGGAACTTGTTGCGTAAGCGTACGGCAATATATACCTCGACAGGAAAATTGGAACAGCTCACACACCACAACAACACATACAATGCGGAATATAGATTTAAATATGACCAATATGGAAACCTGGCCTATGTGCTACTGCCAGAAAACCAAAACGGACAAGGACTGGAGTATGAATATCAGTACGACACTATTGTCCATACCTATCCTGTCAGGGTTGACAACCTGTCACTCGGCTTCCATTCCTCGGCAAGCTACGATTTCAGGTTTGGCAAGCCCACCAAGACCATTGACGTAAACGGCAACGAAATTTGGTATGCCTACGATTTTCTTGGAAGAACTTCCACGATAACGGCTCCATACGAGCAGGACAACAACGTCCCCTATACCATTAAAATGCAATATTTCCCCAAAAATTACAGCAAAATCAATATTTTTGGAACAAATACGTCCCAAAGTTACGCCATAACTCACCATTATGACCCTCAACACCCCACCGACGACATTGCCACCACGATAATGACTGACGGCTGGGGACGCCTGTTACAGACCAAGAAGGACGCGGCGATTAACGGTCTGGAAAGGAGCATCGTGTCGGGAAAGGTCGTTTATGATTGCTTTGGAAGGACGGTGGAACAGTACCATCCCTTTACCGAGGATACGGCCTTAAGGTCAAGCTATAATGCGTTTTATGATTCTTCCACGAAGACATTGACGCAGTACGACATCCTCGACCGCCAGACCCGTGTTGAGTTACCTACCAACGAGGTAACCGCGATGAATTACGGTTTTGACAACTTCGGAGGAAAAACATACTTCTCCACCATTACCACGGATGCCCTAAACAATAGCTTGCAGGTGCTGAAAGGCACCCTCGGACAGCAGGTAAAACAGGTTGCGCCCCATAACACGACAACCCTTTTTGAGTATGACTGCCTGGGACAGTTGAAAAAAAGCACTGACCCTGACGGGTTTGAGACCTTTTACGAATACGATATGTTCGGACAGATGATTCACCGCAAGCATCCCGATGCGGGGAATGACAAATATGAGTACGATCCTGCGGGAAATTTAATCAGGCATTTGAACGAAATGGGAGAAGTTCTTAACTACCGATATCATTATAACCAACTGACAGACATTTTTTGCTCCCATTACCCAGGCAACAACGTACACTACGAGTATGGCACGGCTGCCGATACCAATACCAATGCGGTGGGCAAGGTCGTCTATCAGGAGGACGCTTCGGGCTGGCAGAAATTTTCTTACGGCAAATTGGGTGAGGTTACGAAAAATATTCGTACTTTTGTAGCTCCATGTGATGATTTTTCTTATACCTTCGTTATGGAATATGAATATGACAGTTGGAACCGCATACAGCGCATGACCTACCCCGACGGTGAGGTGGTCTCTTACCGATATGACAAGGGAGGGATGCTGAAGAGTGTGAAAGGCGTAAAAAATGGGGTGACGTACAAATACATCGACAGCATCCTATACAATGAGTTTGAACAGAAGGATGAAGTTTATTACGGAAACGGAACAAGAACATCCTATAAGTACGATATTCTGCGAAGACTTGTATGGTTGTATTCTCAAACATCTGCGGGAGAGCCGATGCAGAGCATTGACTATTCCTACGATGCCGTGAGCAATATCGTCTCTATCGACAACACCGTCGGAATGCTTTCCAACGGCTTGGGAGGAAAATACCAAAACATATACACGTACGATGACTTATACAGACTTGAACAGGCCAAAGGCAATTGGTACGGAAACAATCCCTTAGGTTACAATCTGGAAATGCGATATATGCCAAACGGACGCATTGCACAAAAAAATCTCGATGCGGATACCTATACGCAAACACCCTTTTCCAGTAACCAGTCCACCGTCCATTATCGTAATAACTACCACTATGACAATCCTATCCAGCCTAACACCCTTACCCACATAGCCAATGGTACAATTCAGGATTTCAATTGGGACGTGAAAGGCAACCTCGTCTTTCATCACCGAGACGAAGAGCCCTTGAACCGTTCCTTCTGTTGGGATGAGGAGAATCGCCTGCAGGGGGTAAAGGACAAACAATACCTATCATTTTACCAGTATGATGCCAATGGGGAAAGAACCTACAAGCTAACAGGAGGGATTAGCCGACAAAATATCAGCGGCAGATGGTCTGCGTTTTATCTTTTGGATAATCCCACTCTTTATCCTTCACCGTATATAGTCGTGACCCGAAAGGGCTATACCAAACATTATTATGCGGAAAATGAGCGTATAGCCAGCCGGATAGGCGGCGGGGGAATCAAAGAGATTGACACACCTATTGTGGAATGGGAAGTTGTGAGAAAGAAGGCATTGGATTTGAATTGTACTCATCTGAAAAAAGTGTTGGAGTGTTTGAGAAGGCCTGATGTATCTATTAAAAACACTTTGAAAGATATTTATAAATATAAAAATATTGTTAATCAAGAGAAAGACTGCTATTGGTACCATCCCGACCACTTGGGCAGTTCCTCCTGGATAACCTTCTCTGACGGTAAGGCCGTGCAGCATTTGCACTATCTCCCATGGGGCGAGAATTTTGTTGACCAGCGGAGTACTGGTTGGAATGCCCGTTTCACCTTCTCCGCAAAAGAGCGTGACGTTGAAACCGGTTTAAGCTACTTTGGTTCAAGATATTACAGCTCAGATTTAAGCATTTGGCTGAGTGTGGATCCGATGGCCTCAAAATACCCTGGTTTGAGTCCATACATTTACTGCGCGAATAACCCGGTGAAGTTGGTGGATCCGAATGGGGAGGAAATAGGTCCTATTACTAGAATTAGAGCGGCATATAGTTTCTTGGGAACACCCTATAAACAGGAATCCAATTCAGCACCCGATTATCTTCGTACAGCTAATACAAAAGCGGCAACATCCTTTATGGATTGTTCTGAATTGGTGTGCAGGGTTATGGCAATGGATAATATCACTGAAAAAGTGGAACATTATACATCAAGAACATTAGTTAATGAAATATTGAATGATAAGAACAAGTATGAAAAAAGTGAAATTCCTCAAGCTGGAGATATTGTAGCATGGCCAGGCCATACGGGTATAATTGAATCTTTTGATGAAGACACACAACTAGTTACTGTTTTGCATGCTACAAGCTATCAAACTGGGAATAAGGAGGTTAAATCTGTTGTCCGTGAAACATATAGTAAATCCTATTACGATAAGAAAGGGGCAGGTTTTTATCATCCAATTGATGAAAATCCTGATTATATCTTACCAGAGATAACTGTAACTGCACCAGCACCTATAACCGATTGATTTATGAAAAAGATTTTTTTTGTTTTTCTGCTGTTTTTTTGTTGTGATGTTTCTTGTCAAAATGAAGAATTAATGAATTTGATATATTTTGTACGAAACCCAACAAACTCTTGTATGAATTTTGAGGAACTGAAATTATCAGATAATTTGATGATTAGCAATGTTGGTGAATTTTTTGGGACAGAGGATAGTTATTTATTGATTATGATTGATAATAAATCACTTCATTACATAAAAGGTGAATTATTGAAATTCGACACATCCCATTTTTTGCCTAGGCTGTATGTAAGATATTCGAAATGTTGTGGTGGTGATATGACATTATATAAATGTTTTTTTGTTGATGTCCAACGTGACTCATTGATTTTAGTAGAACAATTGAGTGTAGCTGATGCGATAGAAATTTCGCAACAAGACCACATAGACACTGTTCAACATTTTTTTAACAAAGACAGAAATAGACTGTTGAGATCTTCTCCGGAAATAAATGAAGAGAAATGGGTTGATGAATTGCGTCAACAAGGGAATGCATTTGGAAAATTATATAATGGTGCAGAAGGTTACATTATATCTAAGAGTAATTTTAATAAAAGGAAATTTTGTCTTGCTGCTATAAAAAAAAATAATTATTGTTCGGTTATATGGAGTGACCAAGATGATACATTTTTTTTAAGTTGGATTGAATATGAGTAGTCTCCTTTTTTGCTATACATTTGAGCCGTTTATAAGCTACAATGGAGTGGGTAATATCACCAATATCACCAACTCTGCCGCCAAGATAAACGGCATAGGAGGTCCCTACCATGTGGACTATACTTACGATGGTCTTTATCGCATGACCCATGCCGAAGGTTGGCACGGGAGTGAGAGTAACTTCTATGACATGCAGATGGGTTATTATCCTAATGGCCGCATACAGCATAAAAAACTCACTCGTCCAGATATTTGTTGTCGTAATTGTATTGGCATTTATGACAATGGATACAGCTACTCTTATGGAAACAGGCTGGTACGTATAGAACCCATACCCATACCCACTACACAGCCAGGAGGAGGGGCGGTGGCACCAGAACCTGGAACCGGATCTGGTGACCCCACCACCGTACAAATCAACTATGATTATAGTTTTCTGTGGGATGGAGCTGGCAACATGACACGACAGACGGACAATATCAATAACTCGGTGCGTTATCTGCATTGGGATGCGGAGAACAGGCTGCAAGGTGTAAAAGACAACAGTTATCTGTCGTTGTACCAGTACGATGCTAATGGAGAACGCACATACAAACTGACAGGGTCTGGTTACACGCAAATCATTAACGGTGTGCCTACCCGTCTATATGCACTGACCAGCGCTACACTATATGCCTCGCCGTATATGGTGGCGACAGTGAAAGGTTATACCAAACATTATTATGCCGAAAATGAAAGAATTGCCAGTAGGATAGGAGATGGCGGGTTAAGCCGTGTTGACACCCCAACTGTGGATTTGTCATTGTGTACATGGAAGCTGAGTGCCAATTCGACTTATTTTGACACGGTGGCTCAAAACCGTTTGAGTGCTCCAAACTACATCACAACAAATCTTTTGGACACCTTATATCACTGGAAAATCCCTCATGGCAACACCGAGCCCGACTGTTACTGGTACCATCCTGACCATTTGGGTAGCGCCTCGTGGGTGACGGACAATGATGGTGAGGTGGTGCAATATCTGTACTACCTGCCTTGGGGTGAGGATTACTATAATTCACGCCGCAATCATTATGCAGGCTCTCGTTACACCTTCTCCGCCAAAGAGAAAGACGCTGAGACCGGCCTAAGCTACTTCGGCTCAAGATATTACAGCAGCGATCTGAGCATCTGGCTGAGCGTGGACCCGATGAGTGACAAATATCCCTCACTTTCACCATACGTTTATTGCGCAAATAACCCCATTAAGCTGGTGGACCCGAATGGAGAGGAAATAGTGTTGGAGACTATCTATAAGAAAGATGATAATGGTAATAACACAGGTGAGATTGATCGATATAACATTAGAATAACAGGTAAAATTATCAATAGTTCTGGTAAAAAGTTAGATATGGAAAATGTAAAAAATGATATAGTTAATCAAATCGAGTCCTCTTTTTCTGGAAAAACAAAAGAAGGAATTACTGTTACTACCACTGCCGACTTCGAAGTAGTAGACTCTTACAATGATATTGACAACACTAAGGACCATATTATTGAACTAAAAGACAATGTGACTCTAAACAAAAATGATGTTTTAGGGAAAGTTGACAAAATAGGAGGAAGCAAAGCTGAAATAAGAGCATCTCTGTTTACTGGAGTATATGATAAAAAGACTCATCAAGGAGGAAAGACTGCAGCACACGAAATGGGACATTTGTTAGGATTAGAACATAGGAGTGCAGATGGTTTTTTTAATTTAATGAGAAGCCCTCGATTTGGAACCGAAGTATCAACCAAGCAAATCACAAAAATTGTCAACTTGTTAAAGGCCAGAAGTTATTTTAATACAGTAAGATAATTGATAAAGCGGAACAAACTATTGTAAAAAAAAACATATGCAAAGAAAAATAAAGCAATTTTTATTTATTTTGTTTTTTTGTTTCCTTTTTTTTGAAATTATTGTAATGATAATTAATAGAGGGAATATTAATATAGATATTCTTATTTTTAACAATTTTGAAAAAATCAAACCATATACATCTGATATTCCTTTGCGAGAGAATCAATATGTAATAGACGATTCTTTACATACTCTGATTAAAGATTCCATAGATATTATGCTCTATGTGGACAACGAATTGTTGTATTGTGACACACTTTTCATCAATGATGGATATAAATTATACCGTCATGGTTTTTTTCTTTGGCCAAGGGTTCATACTATCACTATTAAATCAAACATGTTAAATGCTTCATATAGTTATAACGTTCATAACTATGTTTTTAGACAAATATTTGTAGAAAGCTCATATGAGATTCCCTATTTTTGGATCAATAAATTTTATTTGCCTTTTTACAGAAGAGAATTGTAATGTGCATATTCTGCCTCATATCCGTTTAATTCCCAAATGGCGGGGATTGCGGCTTAAGGGCGCAATGAAGTTTTTTTCTATTTGTGGAATAAGCGGTGTGACAGAAAAATATTATCTTTGCATTGTCAAATAATCTGGTATGAATCAGTGTTTTACATATTCCATCTCACCATCGATTTCTTTCTTTGCGGAAATTCACACTTTCTCTGCCAAGGAGAAAGATACAGAGACAGGCTACTCTTACTTCGGCTCAAGGTATTACAGCTCCGATTTGAGCATCTGGCTGAGCGTGGATCCGATGAGTGACAAATATCCTCACCAATCAAATTATGTTTATTGTAGTAATAATCCGATAAGAATAACCGATCCTAATGGAGAGGACGAGTATGAATTTGATGGGTCGGGAAACATGACAAGAGTTAAGGAATCTAATAATGATATTTTTTATAAAATTGATGAGAATGGTACACGAACAGGTGAGTCTCTTTCTTTTAAGGGAAAAATTGTATCGGATCAGAAGACCATTGAAGGCGAGAAAAGAAATTCATTTTATTTAAGGATTGATAATGCGAATGATGCAGAAGCTGTTTTCTCATTTATCTCTGACAAAGTAGAACAAGATGGAGGAGAATATTCAAATTCTATAGTACAAGATAAAGGAGGTGCCATATATAATTTGATAGGTTCAGATATTGATGCGGTGAAAGGTGAAAGTTATTCGATTACAAATTTGCTATATTCTAATGAATATTCAGTTATGGAATCTATTCATAATCATTATGCTGGAAAGGTGTCTCCCAGTGAATCAGATGTGAAATTGGCCCGTCAATTTCCAAATACAAATTTTATGGTTAGAACACTTGGTAATTATTGTACTCCATATGATGGAAACACTCCTGCTGATTATGACATGGGAACAAGTAGCGTTAGTGTTCCTTTGAAACCCTTTGAAATTATTAAAAGTCGTCCATAAATTTAAAATCATGAAGAAGCAAATTTTACTGCTAATTTTCATATTGTTAATGACAGCAAATTATGTGTTTAGTCAATATCGTTATAAAATTACAGTGCCAGTTGTATATGTAGATACACCTTCTTTATTTAGTTCATTAATAGATACAATTGAAATATTGAATGCCGAATGTATGCGAGGTTGTAACACTAATTATATTGAAGTTGAGTGTCGCTCAAATAAAATGATTTGGGATTCTTCATATAGTTTTAGAATTATAGACGGTTCATGTGCTTTGACTGATACTTCTATAAAGGGTGTTTCATATTATAAAGGGAAAATTATCGTATGGTACAACAGTATACCATTAGCTTTATTTTGTAAAAAAACGGATAAATGGGTAGTAATTGATTTACCAAATATAGATACACATGAACCAATTAGGGATAATATTCCGGAGATATTTTGTTGTTATTATGGAGGACAGCTGTTTATTTATCGGATAGATTTTTGTATGAATTTCAATATAACACGTAAATATCCTATAATAATTCAAAATTATAGAAATATTTATAACATTGAATAAGATAACATTGAATTAAGTAATGTACTCTCAAACACTTGCACAATCCATCTTAGGTGAGGACTTCGTTGACCAGCGCACTACCAATTGGGCCGCCCGTCACACCTTCTCCGCCAAAGAAAAGGACACGGAAACTGGCTATAGTTACTTTGGCTCAAGATATTACAGCTCAGATTTAAGCATTTGGCTAAGTGTGGACCCACAAAGCGACAAATATCCCTCGTTCTCACCGTATACGTATTGTGCGAATAATCCTATCAAGTTGGTTGACCCGAATGGGGAAGAGATTGTAATAACTGGGAGTGATGGCAATCATACTTACACTCCTGGTTCAAAATGCAATAGTGCGGATAAGAATGTGCAAGCAGCATGGGATAATTTTAATAAAATGTATCAAACAGAAGCTGGCAAATCTGTTATTGGAGAAATGGCAAAAGAGGGTTCCCCCACATTCACATTTACAAATGAATCTCTAAAAAATGATGGAACCGGACGATTTGAAGCAGATGGGGAAGGTGGGGGAACAATGTATATGAATGGACGTTTGAATGATGCACACTACAGCGCACATGAGTTGTTTCATGGGTTTCAAGAAATGAAAGGACAAGGCGGGTGTTCCATTCACAATGAAGTTGAAGCGGAACTGTTTTCCATGTTAACAGTTGGTGGTGGTTTTAATTTAAGCCCTATAAATGGCTTAAAATCAGGTGATTCATATAGCGATGCACTTAAAAATTTTCGAATTCAATGTGTTAATCAAAATGATTTTGATGAAAACTTCACTGTATTACTACATGGATTTAAGGGCAATTCAGTTGCCAATAGGGATGGGGTATATCAAAATTTTAATTTAGGGGAAAATATTCCATCTCTTATCAAGTCTTTTTACAAATAAATGTCGTATGAAAATAAAAATAATAGGATTTTTAATAATATCAGTTTTGTTATTCAAGACAGAATTCATTTTTTCTCAAAATTTGAAAACTCAAACTTGGAAATATAAAAGCTCTGATTACATATATACAAGTAGGGATTCGGATAGCATAGATACGTTATTTCTGCCAATTGATAGACCTTGTTTCATACGAATTACGACTAAACGTTATGTTCGTGATTATCAAAAAATAAATAATAGCCAATACAAAAACAAACTTCATCTTATCTATAGTACACGTTTATTGAGCGAAGATAGTACTGATGTCGATAACTGTTGTTGGTCGCCGTCTTATTATCAAATAGAACCGCTTATAACCTATATTTATACAGATAGTGTTAGACTTCGAGTAGATGATTTGATATCTTTACGAGTAAACAAAAAAAAACAGATGCAATATTGGGAATCTGAACTAAATACAAAAATAGGGCAATCAATAGTAAATTATATGCCCTTTATCGAAATGTATTTATGGATGAAAATTTCTAATGAAATAACGTTATTATGTGACAAAAAGAAGACTCTATTGTTTGATTTAATAGATGTCCAAATTTTGCCATCTGGGGACGACAACTGTTTAACGATTTGTAGACATTAGTTGCTGCATGATTCTTATAAAACGCACAATTAATATACTTTATCAATGAACTCAGGTAACACGTATGTCTTTCGGAAGGATTCTTCTAGAATACGACAGGAAGAAATGGCAAAAGCTATATTGTTCTCAAATCAAACCAAGTAACCCCCAATAAAAAGCCATAAAACAATCTTCACAAGACCTCCCAAAAACAAATATTTTCCCTATCTTTGCCCCATCAATCAACACGCCAAAAAAAAAATCAGAATTCAAATTTCAAAATTCAAAATCTGCATGCGGACGCAATGAATTGCGTCCCTGCAATGCCGCTGTTTTCCATCATTTAAACATCAACATTCACGGCAGCGTGCTGCCGTACCTTAATACCGCATTTGCGAACGAATTGCGTAAAAAAAACGAGGCGGATGGTGGCGAGAGACTCAGCGGCAAAGAAAAAGAACGGAAAATAACACGTTCCCCATTAAACCAATAGCCCCCAACCATAGTCATTATAAAAAATAGCGTTTAAATTTTCGGTGGTTGGTGTAGTTTCAGAACTTTTGTGTGGAATTGAGGTGTCATATACTCGAAAAATTAAGACCTTATTGATGCTATTTTTCATTAGCAATAATAAACCACAAATCCGATAAAGCCACACAGGAGGATGAGCAGTATGGGATTTGCTTTGCGACGGGAGGTCGCCCAAAAAACGGAAGCGAAAATGGCAATGCTGAGAAAGAATTGGACCGGATTTTGCGAATAGGAGCCAAAGTTGTCACTTGAAGT
Source organism: Bacteroidales bacterium (assembly GCA_024400755.1). Lineage (GTDB taxonomy): Bacteria > Bacteroidota > Bacteroidia > Bacteroidales > WCHB1-69 > RUG11690. The sequence goes on from JAKSMG010000006.1 coordinate 16,484, forward strand.
CAACAGCAACGCGGTGGCGGCAATCAATCCAATGACCGTAATGCGAAGAGCGGCAAACACGTTGTTGACATCCTTGTTGTCTTTGTGTTTGAGCAAATATCTCGTTACCAGCAGCATCAGCAAAAACGGCAGCAGCACCACGGCAAAAGAGGCCACAAACGAACCCAAAATGCCGAGCCACGTATCATAGCCGGCATTGACCACCGCCGTATAACCCGCATAAGTGGCCACATTGATGCCAATGGGACCCGGCGTCATCTGGCTTACAGCCACAATGTCGGTAAACTCTTGGGCAGTCATCCAGGCGTTTTTTTCCACCACTTCGTTTTGAATCAGAGCAATCATCGCATAGCCGCCGCCAAAGTTGAAAATGCCGATTTTGCAGAAAGTGTAAAAAAGCTTCCAAAAAATCATAACTTTCCCTCCCTTTTTTCTTTCCATCTACCATAAGCAAAACCGCCCAATCCCGCCACAATGATAATCAAAATGGGGGAAATGTCCAAAAGCCAAATCAGCAGCGCGGCCACAATGGGAATCCAGCAATTGCGCCAGCTGATGCCGGCATTTTTGGCCATGGTGAACACGGGGGCGGCAATGAGTGCCACCACACAAGGCCTGATTCCTTTGAAAATGCTTTCCACAAGCGGATTGTCTCGAAAATATCTGAAAAAGACGGCTAAAGCTAAAATCATTAGTATCGGCATTAATATGTTGCCGATGACTGCGATGACAGCTCCAATAGAGCCTCGCAGTCTATAGCCGATGCTGCTGGCCATATTGGCGGCAAAAATGCCCGGCATGGCCTGCGATAAAGACAAAATATCCAAAAAATCTTCTTTGCCGAGCCATTTTTTCGAATCGACAATTTCCTTTTCCATCAAGGGAATCATAGCAAAGCCACCACCTAAAGTAAAAGAACCGATTTTGAAAAACACCCAGAAAAGTTCAAACAAACCAGCCATCAGACCTTTATCCTTCTTTGAAAAATTCATATAATCAATGATGCAAAAATAAAAAAAATCATCAAAAACAGACGCATAAAAGAATTTTTATGTAACTTTGCAATCAGTTTTTTGAAAAACATTACTATAATCATTTATAAAAAACACATTTATGAATAACGCATCTTACATTTTCAGAGAGCCTAAAAACGAACCCGTTTTTGCTTACGCTCCTGGTTCACCCGAACGCAAACTTTTAAGAGAAGAATTAGACAGACAATTCAATCAAGTGATTGAAATTCCTTTGATTATCGGAGGTAAGGAAGTCAAAACCGGCAATATGGGCACTGTAGTAATGCCTACCAACCACAAACACGTGTTGGCAAAATACCACAAAGTAGGTAAAAAAGAAGTCCAGATGGCTATTGATGCCGCTTTGGCAGCCAAAAAGCAATGGGAAGACACTCCTTGGATTGAAAGAGCTTCCATCATGATGCGCGTGGGCGAATTGCTGGCTAAGAAATACAGATATGTCATCAATGCCGCCACTATGCTGGGACAAGGCAAGAACCCAATGCAGGCCGAAATCGACAGCGCATGCGAAACTATCGACTTCCTGCGTTTCAACACTTATTTTGCCTCTAAAATTTATACTCAACAGCCGATTTCTGACAACACCACTTTGAATCGTAACGAATTCAGAGCGATGGAAGGCTTTGTATATGCCATCACTCCGTTCAACTTCACTTCTATCGCCCTCAACCTGAACATTTCCCCTGTTTTGATGGGCAATGTAACCATTTGGAAACCAGCCACTACCGCTATTTTGTCAAATTATTATTTGATGAAGATTTTCAAGGAAGCCGGTGTTCCTGACGGCGTTATCAATTTCTTGCCAGGCAGCGGCGAAACTATCAGCAGCGTGGCTTTCGCTTCTCCATATTTGGCAGGTATCCACTTCACTGGCAGTACCAGCACCTTCAAGGCATTCTGGAAGAAAATCGGTGACAATATCAATAATTACAGAACTTACCCTAAAATTGTGGGCGAAACTGGTGGAAAGGACTTCATCTTTGCTCATAAATCAGCAGATCCAAGAGAATTGGCAGTGGCTATCGTTCGTGGCGCTTTCGAGTTCCAGGGACAGAAATGTTCAGCCGCTTCCCGTGCATACATTCCTAAGTCATTATGGGATGAAACGCTGGCCCACGTGAAAGAAATGATGAAGACCGTCAAAGTGGGTGATGTGTTTGATTTCACCAACTTTGTAAATGCCGTCATCGACGAAAAGTCATTCGACAACATCGCCGGCTATATCGACAGAGCCAAAAAATCGAAAAAGGCGAAAATCGTTTTGGGTGGCAAATACGACAAGTCAGTGGGTTACTTCATCGATCCTACCATCATCGTCACCACCGATCCTCAGTACGAAGCCATTAAAGAAGAAATGTTCGGTCCCGTTATCACTGTTTATGTTTATGATGATGAAAAATATACCGAAACACTGCACCTTTGCGACGAAACATCTCCATACGCTTTGACAGGTTCTATCTTTGCAAAATGCAGATATGCCATCCTCGAAGCTGAAGAAGTTCTTCGTCACGCGGCAGGCAACTTCTACATCAACGACAAGCCGACAGGTGCTGTGGTTGGCAATCAGCCATTTGGTGGTGCAAGAGCTTCCGGCACCAACGACAAGGCCGGTAGCGAACTGAACCTCTACAGATGGATCAGCACCCGTTCAATTAAGGAAACTTTCTGTCCTCCAACAGAATACGGTTATCCTTTCTTACTTCCTGACAAAAAATAATGAATAAGTTATCAGCTGTCATTATCACCTATAATGAAGAGCGAAATATCGCTCGCTGTTTAGAGAGTATCCACACCATCGCCGACGAGGTGGTGGTTGTGGATTCTTTTTCTACAGATGCCACTCCGCAGATTTGCCAGCAATATGGAGTTCGTTTCATTCAGCACGAATGGGAAGGTTATGTGAAGCAGAAAAACTATGCCAACACCCTCACATCCAACGATTTGATTCTTTCTTTGGATGCAGATGAAGCTTTGTCGGAAGAATTAAAGTCCTCCATTTTAGATTTGAAAGAACAAAATATTGAGAATCGGGTCTTTTCGATGAATCGATTGATGAATTATTGTGGAAAATGGATTCATCACGGGGGTTGGTATCCTGAAAATAAGATTCGTGTCTTTGACCGCCGCCATTCTTATTGGATTGGGCAGAAAGTTCACGAACTTTTATTTGTTCCCGATGATTTTCAAGTTATCAAGCTGAATGGTGATTTGCTTCATTATTCGTATTACACGATTGAAGAACATCGGCGGCAATTTGACAAATTTTCCACTTTGTCATCCGAAGAAATTGTGGAAAATGGCAAAAAACCATCCCTTTTTAAAGCCTATATGCATGGATTTTGGCGTTTTGTGCGGGATTATTTCTTTAAATTAGGCTTTTTAGATGGTCGTTATGGTTGGATTATCGCCAAAATCAATGCCAATTATAACTTTATGAAATATAAAAAGGCTATCGATTTAATTAAAAATCGACATTAAATTAGTTTAAGTCAAGATAATAATCGTAAATATTTTGGAGTTTTTCTGCTGATTCAGACAATCCTCCTTCGCGATTACGAACAATCCATAATTTTTTATGCCGTTCGATAAGGGGTTTTAATTCCGTGGCCAATTCTTGACGAATTTCCAAAGGAATATCTTTTGTGTTACGGCTTTCCACATTCAATCTTGCTATTCCAAAATGAATGCTGTGTTTGGCCAAATTTGCCGCTAAGGTCAATTCGTCGATAATAATTTTAGCGTCGCTACATTTGGGATGACCATAGCTTAGGATGGTCAGTGCGGAATCGATTGCCTTTTCGGCTTGTTGCAAAGGTTCGACTTTGAGTTCGCGAGTTTGGTAATTTCCTTGGAAGGTCCATTGGTAACGGTGCAAAATCAAGTGAAAGGCGTTGGCGACGCCTTCGGGAATTTGGGCAACTTCGTGAGCTTGACCTAAAAGCAGGAGGGCTTTGGCGGTTTGTTCTGTTTCGTCTTTAAAAAGGTAGTGATTTAGTTGAAATTCGAGGGAATTTAGGGCTGTCGTGTCGAGGTTCCAGGCGTAACTTGTCCCGATAAGTGTTGCGGGAAAACTAACGGACAAGGGCTGCCAATGTCCATAATCACCCCAGTCGGTTAGCAATAAACCTTTTGCCCCGTATTGTTTTCCGTAATAGGCGGCGTTGTAAATGTTGGCAAAAGCGATGCTGTTTCTGCCAATGAGGGAACGCCAGGTAGAAGTCCCCGGACAAACATAAAATTCGAGACCCGCCTTTTGAAAATTTGGAAGATTTTTGTTGAAATTGTAGGTTCGGTCATAGCCCCATACCATTGCGATCATATTTTGAGGGATTTGAGGTATCAAGTCTTTGTGATTAAGTATGATGTCACCCCAAAACATAGTGGTATGGCCTAATTCGTTGACTTCGTTATTGAGTTTGGTCAGATAGTCCAGATATACTTGACCAATGCCGAGACTATCGCAGAGGGCCTTGGAATTTCCCAGTCCCAATTCCACCGTTTCATCGCAGCCGATATTGAAATACTGGCTGCTGAAATTGGGCAGCAGTTCGGCGTAGAGTTCCTGCATCAGTTCGAAAGACTTAGGGTTGGTAGGGTCTAAGCTGGAAAGTTTTCTTGTGCCCCAGATGGTGGCACAATCGTCGGGACATTCAGCCAAATCCTTGTAGCGGTCGTGGCGGAGCCAATTTTCCATGTGGCCGAACGAGTTCTGGTTTGGCACCAGGTCAATGAAGCGCTCTTTGCAATAATTGTCCAATTCGCGAATTTCAGCCGCAGTCATCGGGGAGCAGTTTTTCCACGCTTCGGGATGATTTTTGTAAGCGAAAGTATGTTCAGTATAGAGTTGGAACTCATTGACTTTCCAGCTGGCCAACAGGTCAACAATCTTGTATAAAGTACTCATTTTTGGCACTTTGTTTCTGCTGATGTCGAGCATATAGCCGCGGCGTTCAAAGTCGGGCGTGTCGTGAATGATAAGGCAGGGTAGGGAGGTTTTTTCGCTGAGACTATAGTCAATAATTTGCAGAAGCGTTTGTGACGCGTAGAAAAGTGCGGCTCGGTCGCCGCCGGAGATTTTGATTTTATCAGTATGGATACGCAAAATATAGGCCTGGGATTTGATGCTACTGTCAATTTCAAAGGAAAGAAATGGAAGCAGGTTTAGGTTTTCCACCTTTGAAAGTTTGTTTTTATGAAGAGACAGCAAATACTGCTGGCATCGGACCACCTGATCGTTGGAAAAAGTATTTTTTTCGCGGAGCATCGTGATGCTCTTGGGAATTGGAGTCAAATAATCCTTGAGGGGTCTGGCTTCCATTGTGACCATGGAAATCATCAAGAGGAACACGCAAAAAAATCTTTTCATAATAATAAAGCTTAGACCTACAAAATTAGTCATTTTTTTGAAAGGGAACGGAGGTCATATCGACTTTTCACTCACTGTGCTTTGTTAATTTTTGAGGAAAGTTTACGATAGGTGTTTAATATATTGATTTATAAATAGTTGTTTTGTGTATCATAGTTGTTGGAAAAAATGTTTTGACCATTGAAAAAACCTTGTGTGCGGATGTTAATAAGTTGTTGATATATGCCGAAAGTAGTGCCGATATTATCGGAAAAAAATTGGAATAGATAGAACAAAATTTTTCATTAAACGGGTATGATAAAGAGAGAGAGGAAGTTAAGTGTAATTTTATTATATTAAATATTCTTTTTTCTTACGAATATTTTTTGTACTTTTGCAAAAGTTTTCAAAAAGTCATTATTGGACTTCATGTCTTTTTGAAAAAGTAGAGAAATACTGAAGTCCCACATTAACACCAAAATAAACATGGATAAAATTAAATCGTTTGCAGATTTAAAAAAGAAGAGAGAAGAACTTCAATCCAACCTGAAACTTCGCGAGAGTGGTGATAACGTTGAGAACATGATTCAGGTAAAGGTAGCCATGGGCACTTGCGGTATTGCTGCCGGCGCTAAAGCCACCATGGAAGCTATTATTAACGAATGTCAGAAGCAAAACTTGGATGTTGTAGTCACCCAAACCGGCTGTATGGGCAAATGCAATGCTGAACCCATGGTCGAGGTGAAGAAACCAGGACAAGATTCAGTGGTTTTTGAAAATCTGAAAGCAGACAAGGTTGCTGATTTTGTAGCAAAGAATCTCAAATAATCGAACAATAATCACAATTAAAAATAAAGAATAATGGCTAATTACAAATACCATATCTTAATTTGCGGCGGTACGGGATGTCATGCTTCCCAAAGTGCCCAAATCAAAGAGAATTTCGTACAAATCCTCAAGGAGAAAAACTTAGAGAACGATGTTCAGATCGTAGGTACCGGCTGCTTCGGCTTCTGCGAAAAAGGCCCTATCGTAAAAGTATTGCCAGATAATACTTTCTATGTACAGGTTAAACCAGAAGACGTAGAAGAAATCATTAACGAACATATCGTTAAAGGTAGAAAAGTAGAACGTTTGCTGTATGTTGATCCTAAAACTCAGGAACACAAGGAAGACTCCAAGCACATGGGCTTCTACAAAAAGCAAATGCGTATCGCTCTTCGTAACTGCGGTTTCATCAATCCAGAAAACATTGAAGAATACATTGCCCGTGACGGTTACAAGGCATTGGCAAGCGTATTGGAACAAAACGATCCTGAAGCAACTATCGAATTGCTGAAGAAGTCAGGTCTTCGTGGTCGTGGTGGTGCAGGTTTCCCAACAGCTGTTAAGTGGAGCCTCTGCCGTCCAAACAAGGCTGATCAAAAATATATGATTTGTAATGCCGACGAAGGTGACCCAGGTGCATTTATGGATCGTTCAATCCTTGAAGGTGACCCACATTCAATCATTGAAGCTATGGCTATCGGTGGTTTCTGTATTGAAGCCACTAAGGGTTTGATTTATATCCGTGCTGAATATCCATTGGCTATTCATCGTTTGCAAGTGGCTATTTCACAAGCTCGTGAAATTGGTTTACTTGGTAAAAACATCCTCGGTTCGGGTTTCGACTTCGACATTGAATTGAGATACGGTGCCGGCGCATTTGTTTGCGGTGAAGAAACCGCTTTGATCCATTCTATGGAAGGCAAGCGTGGTGAACCTACATTCAAACCACCATTCCCAGCAGTTGCCGGTTATATGAACAAACCATCTAACGTTAACAATGTTGAAACTTTGGCTAACATTCCTGTTATTATCAACAGAGGTTGGGAATGGTTCAGCTCAATTGGTACTGAAAAGTCAAAAGGTACGAAAGTATTCGCATTGGCAGGCCAAATCAACAACGTTGGTTTGATCGAAGTTCCTATGGGTATCACTCTTCGTGAAGTTATTTACGAAATTGGTGGTGGTATTAAGGGTGGAAAGAAATTCAAAGCTGTTCAGACCGGTGGTCCTTCAGGCGGCTGCTTGACTGAAAAGTTCCTCGATACTCCTATCGATTATGAAAACCTTGTTGCAGCCGGTTCAATGATGGGTTCTGGCGGTATGATCGTTATGGATGAAACATCATGTATGGTTTCAGTGGCTAAGTTCTACTTGGACTTCACCGTTGAAGAATCATGCGGTAAATGTTCACCTTGCCGTATCGGTAACAAGAGATTATGCGAAATCTTGGGCAAGATCACCCAGGGTAAAGGTACAATGCAAGACCTTGAAGAACTTAAGAACTTGGCAGCAGTTATTAAAGACACTGCTCTTTGCGGCTTAGGTCAGACTTCTCCAAACCCGGTATTGTCAACTATCGACAACTTCTGGGATGAATATGTGGCACACGTTGTTGACAAGAAATGTCCTGCTGGTCAGTGCAAGGCCTTGAAACAATATGTCATCGATCCTGAAAAGTGTAAGGGTTGTACTGCTTGCGCAAGAAATTGCCCAGTCAATGCCATCCACGGCACAGTTAAGAATCCACACGAAATCGACCAGTCGGCTTGTATCAAGTGCGGTACTTGCTATGAAAAATGTAAGTTTAACGCAATTAGTATTAAATAATAAAGCATATAATCAATGGATACAGTAAAATTAACAATAGATAATAGAGAAATTGAAGTGCCGAAAGGTACTACTATTCTTAAGGCTGCTCAAAGTATGGGTATTGATATCCCTACTCTCTGCCATTTTGAATTGAACGGATTAGGTGTTCATAACAGACCTGGTGGATGTCGTATCTGTGTTGTTGAAGTTGAAAAACGTAGAAACCTGGCACCAGCCTGTATTACAGAATGTATGGAAGGCATGGTGGTTAGAACCAATTCTATCCGTGTTATCAACGCACGTAAAACCGTGTTGGAACTGATCCTCAGTGACCACCCGGCAGATTGTTTGCAATGTGCAAAGAGCGGCAACTGCGAATTGCAGGACCTCGCCGTTCGTTTCGGTATTCGCGAAAATCCTTATATCAGCGAATGTCACGAAATGTCACAATATCAGGTGGAAGTTTCTCCTTCTATCATTCGTGATATGAACAAGTGCGTGATGTGCCGTCGTTGCGAAACGATGTGTAACGAAATGCAAACCGTTGGTGCTTTGTCAGCTATCGAACGTGGCTTCCCAGCTGTTGTTTCAACCGCTTTCAACCAACACCTCGAACAATCACCTTGTACTTTCTGCGGACAGTGCGTTGCAGTTTGCCCAGTTGGCGCATTGACAGAAGTTGACCATACTCCTAAGATTATCCGTGCTTTGGCCGATCCTACCAAGAAGACCGTTGTTCAGGTTGCTCCTGCCGTACGTGTTGCCCTTGGTGAAGAATTTGGTATGGAACCCGGTTCAATCGTTACCGGCAAGTTGACCGCTGCTTTGAAGGCTCTCGGTTTCGACTATGTATTTGATACTGATTGGAGTGCCGACTTAACCATTATGGAAGAAGGTACGGAATTGATTGGTCGTTTGACCAAATATCTGGGTGGCGACAAGAGCGTTCCACTTCCAATCCTGACTTCTTGCTGCCCTGCTTGGGTTAACTTCTTCGAACACCAGTTCCCAGAATTGAAGGATCTTCCTTCAACAGCAAAATCACCTCAGCAGATGTTCGGTGCCATTGCCAAGACTTATTTCGCAGATAAAATCAACTGCAAACGCGAAGATATGATCAGCGTTTCTGTAATGCCTTGCTTGGCTAAGAAATATGAATGCAGCCGCGACGAATTTAAGGTTAATGGCAACCCAGATGTTGACTATTCAATCTCTACTCGCGAATTGGCTCGCTTAATCAAGATGGCCAACATCGATTTTGCTTCTCTTCCAGAAGAAAAATTTGACAGTCCTCTTGGCGAATCAACGGGTGCCGCCGTTATCTTCGGTGCAACTGGTGGTGTTATCGAAGCTGCCGTTCGTACTGCTTACGAAGTTATCACGAAGAAACCTCTTCCAAAGATCGATTTCGAAGAACTCCGTGGTTTGGAAGGCGTTCGTTCAGCCACTATCGATGTTGACGGCTTGAAGTTGAACATCGGTATTGCTCATGGTTTGCACAATGCCCGCAAATTGTTGGAAGACATCAAGGCTGGCAAGTGCCAATTCCACGCTATCGAAATTATGGCTTGCCCAGGCGGTTGTATCGACGGTGCAGGACAACCATTACACCACGGCAACAGCGACGTTATCAAGGCTCGTTGGGAAGCTATTTACCGTGCAGATAGAGAAATGCCTATCCGTAAATCCCACGAAAACCCATCAATTCAGGCTATCTACAAAGAATTCTTGGGCGAACCTTGCGGTCACAAGTCTCACGAATTACTGCATACCCATTATTTCGACAGACAGACAACCGTCGAAGTGGATTTAAACAAAAAGTAATTACTAATAAGAAAAAATCACTAAAATGGATAAAATAATCGTTAAATTGAAAAAAGAAGTCAGGGATAAGGTTGTTGACATTTGCAACCAATTTAATAACGAACCTGGCGAATTGATCAACGTTTTGCACCAAACGCAAGACTTTTTGGGTTATCTTCCAGCTGAAGTACAGGAACTGATTGCTGAATGTCTGCACATCCCAACCGCAAAGGTTTACGGTGTTGTTTCTTTCTACGCATTCTTTTCTATGACTCCTAAGGGAAAATATCCAATTTCAGTATGCTTGGGAACAGCTTGCTATGTTCGTGGCGCTGAAAAAATCCTGGATGCCTTCAAGAAGGAATTGAACCTTGAAGTAGGTCAGACTTCAGAAGATGGTCTTTTCTCATTGAATTGCTTACGTTGCGTAGGTGCCTGTGGTTTGGCTCCAGTAGCAATGGTTGGCAACAAGGTTTACGGCCGTTTGTCTCCTGCCGACGTTAAAGGTATTGTTGACGAATATCGCAATATGGAAAAATAGTTTTCTAATATAGATATCCGATGAAAGAGGGTGACTAAAAGTAGTCATCCTCTTTTTTTATTGTCATTAATCTGACTGTGTGGTGATGGTGCAGTTGCCAGCATATTTCCGAGATGCCACCAAAAGGAATATGCTAATGGATAGTGAACTTGCACTTGGGGTAATTGGAGCGTCCGTAGAATTTGCCGTACGTTCCGTTTCGCAGTATCAACGAGCCGCTGCATTTTTTTTACTTGAGAATGCTTTTCTTTTCAGTTACTTTCTTTATAACCCAAAGAAAGTAACCAAAGAAAGGTTTTCCGCTGACTAAGCGATTGCTACAAATCGGGCAGTTGTCGGCTAAACGCTGAAACTCGCTGGCCTCGCACGCTTGGCCAGCTCAAACAGACAGCGTTCTTAACGCCGCCACCCGCCTCGATTTGTCACGCAATCCGCTTAGAAGGCGGAGGATATAAAGTGCCGCGGGGAGGAACGCCGACATCCGGTGCGGCACGGGCTGTGTGGTGAGGTAAATAGTAAGCAGATATTATACCAACGAGTATAATTTGTATTATATACATCTAAAAAGGGGTAACTTAAAAATCGTTACCTCTTTTTTTATTATTAATATTATAGGAAATATCATTGTTTATCTCGTAATTAAATTTATTCGTAAATTTGCAATTCAAATAATTGTACATAAAAAAAATTAATATGGCCTTTGATAATCGTGATAATATTGATTTTGGCAAGGAAAATATTCCCAAACTTTTCCGAAGTATCTTTATTCCTACTGTTTTGGGAATGCTTTTCAATGCCGTTTTTGTGTTAACCGACGGTGTCTTTATTGGGCATGGAGTTGGGGCGGCGGGCTTGGCCAGCGTCAACCTGGTGGCCCCGATTATGATGATTATCACCGGCTTGGGCATGATGTTCGGCTCGGGTTGCGCGGTGGTGGCGGCCATTCAACTGGCACAGTCGAAAGTCAAGGTGGCGAGAATCAATATCACGCAGTCGTTTATTGCCTGCCTGCTGTTGTCGTTGCTGTTGGTGCTGTTTTTCTATACTTGTCCGCAGTTGGTGTTTCGCATCTTGGGAGTCAGCGACAGTCTTCACGAATTGGCGATGGATTATTATTTATGGTTTTTACCCACTTGCGTGTTTTTGATGATACAGATTTGGGGAGAATTTGTCATTCGTTTGGACGGTTCGCCGCGTTATGTGATGTGTGCCAACATCATTCCCGCGGTCATCAATATCATATTGGACTACACGTTTATCTTTCCTTGCAATTTAGGACTGAAGGGAGCGGCCTTGGCCACCGACATTGGTTGCGGCGTAGGTGCGGTGATGACTTTATTCTATATGTTTTTCCTGCGTAAGCAGTTGTCGTTTTATCCGCTTAAAATGACAAGGACAAGCAACCGTTTGGCGGTGCGTAACATTGGCTATATGATCAGATTAGGTTTTGCCGCCTTTTTGAGCGAATTGGCCATTTCGGTTATGATGTTGGCGGGCAATATCGCTTTTGCCAAGCAATTGGGCGATGCCGGTGTTGCCGCGTACAGTGTGATTTGCTATCTGTTTCCGGTAGTCAATATGATATACATAGCCGTGGCACAATCTGCCCAGCCCATTATCAGTTTCAATTACGGAGCGAAGCAGGAAAAGCGGGTGCACGACGCCTTTCGTTACAGTTTGATTGTGAGTTTGCTGATAGGTGCCTTGGCGACTTTGATTTTCTTCCTTTTCACTTCAAGTATGGTGTCGGCATTCATAGAATCGACGGATCGGGCTCATATTTTGGCTGTGGGCGGTTTGCCGTGGTATTCCCTTAGTTTTGTGTTTATCGCGTTTAATGTCGCTGCTATCGGCTATTTTCAGTCTGTAGAAAAAATCACGATGGCCTCGTTGATGATGACCTTGCGTGGAATAGTGCTTCCGGTTGTGGCGTTTTTATTCTTGCCAATGATCATAGGTGAAATGGGATTATGGTTGGCGATACCGATGGCAGAAATGTTCACGACAATGGTAGAACTTATATATTTTGTATTTTTGCGGCGAGAAATTGCTAAAAATGAGTGACAAGATGACACTTGAGCAGCGGCGACGCTGTATGCAGGCGAATAAAAGTAAAAACACCTCTATTGAGATATTATTGGGGCGTGCGTTGTGGGCACGTGGATTGCGATATCGCAAGCACTGTAAGGATGTGCCGGGTCGTCCCGACTTTTGTTTCAAGGGCAAAAGGCTTGCTGTCTTTTGTGACGGCGAGTTTTGGCATGGTCGCGACTGGGAGCAGAACAAGCAGCGTATTCACAGCCATCGGGAATTTTGGTACGACAAGATAGAGCGCAACCAGCGGCGGGATATGGCCGTGAACCAGCAGTTGCGGAGTGCGGGGTGGCAGGTGTTGCGTTTTTGGGAGACGGACATCCGCAAGCACTTGGATTCCTGTGTGCAGATGGTGGAGGCGGCTCTCAACGGTGCATCCGTACCCGACAGGGTGTTTTACGAGTACATCGAAACTTCCAATTTGTTGGTTGCCGAAGCCGAGATGGTGTACGGGAAAAAGGAGTAAAGTGTCAACTACGCAAATGGTTTGCGTAGTAAAAAAACGGGGGGTGAGCCAGTCTGATATTATATTTTTTGTTATTTTTGTTGATTGTTTAGAAAAATTCAGATAATTTAACAAGAAACATTATAAGATATGGAAGTGTCATTTAATGGTGACAAAGTTTTGTGCGTAAAGATAGACAACACCTTAAATAACAAAGATGTAAAGCATTTAGAAAGGCGTGAAAACATCTACGAATGTACAAGGAAATATTGGCATGTCAACAAAGAACGCGCCGAAAAAGCCGACTATGTGATGGGCATTGCCAATGGAATTGTACAAGTGGTTTACATTCCTCGAAAGTGGATACTAACAGCCAACCCCAGATTTGCAGGACGCTATGAATTTGAAGGTGAAGAGGTGAAAGATTCTTCGTATATTGGAATGAATGTAGCGCAGCTTGTGAAAGGACAAAGCCCAATTCGATATTTTAATATGTAAACAATTGCTGAATTGAGAAAAAGTTTTATTTTTGTACTTATTTGAATAATTGGACAAAAAAGCCAACAAGCTGCTGGCTTTTTAGAGATGCCTGAATCTTTTGGATTGGTGCCGTGAAAACCTCCAACTATATGTAAGCCATTTATTTAAATGGCAGTTGATGGCAAAAGTAAATATACCTGAGAACGGCACAACGGGGATGTAAAGATGGAAGAATGTAGTGGAGCGCATTTCTGCACTCCGCTTTTGTTTTATCTTCCGTGCAATACTTTTTATGTGTGCACTATAGTCCGTTGTTATTTTTTGCAACGGACTGTAATTTTGTTAGTTTCCTTTTATGAAGAGAAAAATGACTATGAATCTACTAAAAAATATTGGTAATGAGATAATTAGCTTGCGAAAATCAAAAGGTCTATCGCAGGAAAAGTTGGCATTGAATGCCAACATTGACCGCCGCTATATGAGCGACATAGAAAACGGCCGCCGCAACATTTCCGTGGAGATGCTTTCCAAAATTGCGAAGGCCCTGGAAACTACTGGAAGTGAAATTTTGAAGGTGGCGGAAAAGGAATAGGAGGGGAGTATGGTAAAGAGGAAATATACATCTTTAGACATTTTTGCAGGAGCTGGAGGCTTGAGCTTAGGAGCCTTACAAGCAGGCATAGATGTGTCAATCGCAGTTGAGATGGATAAATTCGCAGCTGAAACATATAAGTATAATCATCCCAATGCCCGAGTGCTATGCGATAACATTAGCAATATTTCAACAGAAACATTAAAGAAGAATTCTTTTTTCATTATTATGGGAGGACCGCCTTGCCAGGGATTTTCTTTGTCAAATACAAGAAGTCGTAATTTAGACAATCCTAAGAATTTCCTTTTTAAAGAGTTTGTTCGTTTCGTTAAAGATCTTCAGCCGAAATGGTTCCTTTTTGAGAATGTTGGCGGATTCCCTTTGTTTGAAAAAGGGCTGATTAGAGATGAGGTTAAAAAGTCTTTTGAAGATCTCGGATATTCTGTCGCAGATTCTGTGTTATGGGCTTCTGATTATGGAGTTCCACAAAATAGAAATAGATTCTTCATGGTGGGGAACAATCAGGGAATAAATTTTGAATTCCCCCAACCATTTGATTATAAGGTTACTGTTGAAGAAGCTTTAGGAGACCTTCCTTTGCTTGAAAATGGCGATATGATAGAGCGTGCCGCCTATAGGGAAACGTTAAATCAAGCCAGCCATTATGCTAAACAAATGAGGATTGGCTCGGAAAACGCAACTCAAAATTATGTTTCAAAAAATGCTGATTATGTGATTGAAAGGTACAAGTATATCCCTCAAGGTGGGAATTGGAGATCAATTCCGAATGAATTGATGGAAAACTATGCAGACAAATCAAGATGCCATAGCGGAATATATCGTAGATTATGTGCTGACAAACCTTCAGTGGTAATCTCTAACTATCGAAAAAGCATGTTGATCCATCCTTTTCAGAATAGAGGATTGTCTGTTCGAGAAGCTGCAAGACTTCAATCTTTCCCAGATACATTCATATTCAAAGGTTCGCTTATGCATATTCAACAACAAATAGGTAATGCCGTCCCACCATTGTTGGCAAAAGCCGTCTTCGATAAAATTTTGAGCTATGAAGAATAACAGTGAGAATATGCACTTCAAATTTGATGTCAGTACCTTCCGTCTTTTGGGACGGGAACTTATTACTGATAGGGTTACGGCATTATTCGAGTTGGTGAAGAACTGTTATGATGCCAATGCTGAGAATGTTGTCATCACATTTGAAAATGTCAATCCGATTTCAACAAATAGTAGAATCATCATTGAAGATGATGGAATAGGAATGTCTTACGAGGACATCCGCGACAAATGGATGGTAATTGGGACAAGCAGCAAAAGAAGAAATAAAACTTCTCCATCGCCGTATAACAGAGCGGTTGTGGGTAAAAAAGGTGTTGGACGATTTGCTGTTGATAAATTAGGTTCCTGCTTAATTATGCGAACCAAAAAACTTGGTTCTAATGAGCTTCAATGTCTTGAAGTGGATTGGAGCAGGTATTCTGCAGAAGAAAGTAATCAGCTGAGTCTTGATTTTGAAGATTTTAATGAACAAAATCATCCTATGTTTACGGATATGGATAATCGGCATTGGATTGAGAACGGCATTGAGACTCAGCATGGGACGATATTGGAAATATCTCAACTAAATGATATTTGGACTGAAAATGATATTCGTCGCGCTTACAAAGAATTGTCCAAATTAGTCAGACCGACATTGGACATCAAATACCCTTTCAATATAAAAATAAGAGCATCTCAATATCAAGATTATCAAGATAAAAAAGTTGTCAGCAGTGCCCTGAATAAAGCTACATTGAACTATCATCTTTCTTTTCGGTATGATGAGATAACTAAAAAATATTTTCAAGAATACTTGAAAGAAGAGAAAGGGAACCTTGTCGTTAAAGAAAAAGAAGCAGAGATTTTCGGTCCCATAGCATTGTCTTTATATTACTATGATAAGAATGCTAAAAGAAATTTTGCAAAAGGAGATAGAATTGATGGGGTGAAAATATATCGAGATGGAATTATTGCAACCCCGTTCGCTGAATATAAAGAAGATAGAGATGAACAAAAAGATTTATTTGGGATAGATAAACGCCGTTGGTCTGGATTTTTTGAAAAACTAAGTACGAGAGATTTGCTTGGATGGATTGACATTTCTGAAGAATTGAATCCAAAAATCATAGACTCTACTAATCGGCAGGATTTTGTTGATAATGGGGAATGGACGGCACTTAAGTCTTTTGTGATTAATCAAGTACATCAGATTGAGTTGCTATTGAAGCATCAAAAATCTCAGCAGAAATCAGAAAATCATGAAAAACTGAAACAAGCAACAGAAGATGTTTCATCAATCAAAGCTAAAATTGAAAAGGTGAAAAAAAGTTCTGCTCTGCTCTCTCCTGATGTTGAAAAGGATTTGGATGATATTACTTCAAAACTTGATACTATCAAATTGGCAGTTGACAGTTCTGCAGAGGATTTGACGCAAATGGAACAGAGCCAAAAGGCACAGGAAAATTTGTTTTTCAGTTTGGTGTCTCTGCAATCTTATGCAGCTCAAATGTCTCATATTTTCCGTACGTCAATTGGATACATAAAACGCTCTGCTGAATTTGTGGCCAAATGGGTGCCTATAGGAGAGAAACAGGATAAAGTGGTGAAACATGCCAAAATTGTTTTTGAAGACACCAATAATTTGTCTAAAGCAATGGACTTTATGTTGAGTTATGCTGAAGATGAATCGACTTTTGAATATTTTGACATCCGTCAGGCCGTTTACGAAATCTTTGATGAGCGTTATTCATATTTGTTTGAAGAGGAATCCATTAAAGTTGAGCGAATTGTTGAAGATGATTTTGAATTGCTATACAATAAAAAAGCATTCCAGGATATGTTTGGAAATCTGATTGACAATTCTGCTAAAGCATTAAGAAATGTCAATGACAAAAGAATCAAGTGTAGCGCATCGCGTGAAAAAGATTCACTGGTAATAATGTTTTCAGATAATGGCTGTGGCATTCCTAAGGAAAACTGGGATAAGATATTTGATGTGTTCTTTACAACAACCGCCGATTTTGGAGGTGCTGGGTTAGGACTATATATCATAAAATCAAGATTGGAATCCATCAAAGGTTCTATTTCCTTGGAAGATAATGAATTCCTTCCCAACGGAGCCACATTTAAAATAACAATACCTTTAAAGCATGAATAATACAGAGAAAATGGATGTGGAAATCATCTATATTGATGATGTCTTAAGACCGGAAAAAAACGCCTTCCTTGACGATTTGGAAGGAACCATTACGGATGCCAAACAGTTTGACAATCCATCGAAAGGACTTGATTACATCAAAGAAAATATCGATAAGAACATTATTGTTATTTTGGATTGGAGATTTGCTAATTGTAGCCAGCAGGGAGCCGATATATTGAATTCAATATATGAAATGTCAGCTTTGGTCCCCGTTATTGTTTTTACAGGAGCCAATATTGATGTGACAGCTGCTTCAAATATGTTTAAAGGACATGCGTTCAGTTGTCTCTCGAAAGATGCGTCAACGCAAGAGATAACGGATGCAATTGAAGATGCATATCTGCGTATTCAAAACGACATCCGTTCTGTGATGAGCCGATGGATTCAAAACCTGCCATCTGACAAACGGGAAGCTCCGTATATGTCCTACAAGGACAAAACTTATTCCTTGAATGATCTTCTTGATTCTATTCGCAGACAGGATGAAATAGGCAAAGAATTGACACGGAATATTTTAGGCCTTGCTGCTGAAATGTTTACCAATAATTTGAAGAAATGAGACTGAATGCTGTGATTATTTGTGACGATTCAGAAAGCAATGATTTGAAACCTTTGTTTTCAAATCTGATGCGTGAAACATCCAATGCTCTCTGTGCATATAAAGATGCAAACAACATCGATTTGACACTTGAGAATCTTACACACGAGAGAGTTGATGTTCAGTCTCTTTCAGAGCGTCTTTCAAATGTAAATCAGAATGACTTTTTGTGCTATGTGTATTCGCATGGTGAGTGCGACAAGGTTCAGATGGATGGAGAAACCATTGTATCAACAACGACCAATCAATATTTGTTCAGCAATGCCTTGATTTATACATTTTCGTGCAGCAATGGTAGCGAGTTGGCAGATGTATTGATAGACAATGGTGCAAAATTATTTGTAGGATACACGGATAACGCTTGGTTTACGATAGGTTGCGAAAATGAATATACCGAAAGAATTGCAATGACATTTGTAAATTCGTTTTTGAACGGTAACAATGCACAAAAAGCATTTGAAGATTTGAAAGAATCGTATAACAATGTGATATTTGACGATTCGTTGAAAGATCCGATATTGAAAGGAAATCTTCGCAAAAATCGAGACTGCTTGACACTCAAGGGTGATGGAAATTTAAGGATTTCAGATGTGAAACTGAATTAATTGGAAGAATTTTATGCCAAAGAAAAAACATACATTTATCGATTTGTTCGCAGGGTGCGGAGGCTTGAGTCTTGGCCTTGAGCAAGCTGGCTTTGCCCCTTGTTTTGTAAATGAAATTGTTGAAACTTTTTGTCAAACATACAAGGAAAATCATAATTTGTCAGAAGACAGGTATTACGTTGGAGACATTAATGAACTCAATCAAGAAATTGATAAATTTTCGCCATTATTTAAGGACGTCACTCTTGTATGTGGGGGGCCTCCCTGCCAAGGATTTTCAATGGCAAATCGTCAAAGAGTTATTGATGATCCAAGGAATCAACTGTATAAAGCGTTTCTTCAATTTCTTAGTAAAGTAAGACCTCAATTTTTCATCATGGAGAATGTAAAAGGCATGATGAATAAAATAGATGAAATAGAACAAAATTACAAAGATTTCTTGGGCGATGAATATGCTTTTGCCTATGACGTGTTAAGAGCCCAAGATTTCGGCGTTCCTCAAAATAGAGAACGGTTGATTTTTATTGGGAACAGAGTTGGAGTTAATCCAAAAATGATTTTTGAGGAAATCTACAAGCAAAAAAGAATATCCTTTGTGCTGCGCGATGCGTTGATTGGATTGCCTCATTTAGAATCAAAAACCGACAAAGGTCAGAAAGATATTGAAAATGATCTGTCTGGTTTTACAGTTCGAGATTTTGAGTATATACAAAATGATTTTTACCATTTTATTAATGGGGAAAAAGTACTGACTAAATTGTTCAATCATAAGAATAGGTATAATAATCCGAGAGACATTGAAATATATAGGCGTTTGCCCCAAGGCGCAAATTCGCTTCATGAATCTATCGTCGACATTATGCCGTACAAAAGCAGAAATGATATATTCAAAGATAAATATTTCAAACTTGATGAAAATCAAATTTGCAAAACTATAACTTCACACATGAAGTACGATTGCAATATGTACATTCATCCATGGGAAGCTAGAGGATTAAGTCCTCGTGAGGCAGCTCGAATCCAGACATTTCCAGATGATTTTGTATTTACTGGAGCACAAAATCAGTGGTATGCGCAAATAGGAAATGCCGTGCCAGTAAAATTAGCAAAGGCAATAGGTGAAGGAATAATGAAATTTATAGAAAAATGAGACATTTAGAGTTATTTGCAGGTATAGGTGGTTTCAGAAGAGCAACGGATTTGCTCACTAAAGATAAAATAATGAATTTTAATTGCGTTGGATATTCGGAAATTGACAAAAATGCAATTTCTACCTATTGTGCTAATTTCAAGCCTAATAAGGATGAAATACCCATAGGAGATATTGTGACATTTACCGCACACCCGCAAAATATCCAATCGCTTCCCGATTTTGATTTGCTCACAGGAGGATTTCCGTGCCAGACATTTAGCATGATGGGGAAAATGGCTGGCTTTAATGAGGATAGAGGACAGATGTTTTTTCGAATCATGGATATTCTTAAATCGAAGCATCCACGTTATGTTTTACTTGAGAATGTCAAAAATCTTGTCAATCATGACAAAGGGAAAACTTTTTCAAGAATCAAACAAGAATTGGAAGATTTGGGTTATCATGTTTTTCCAAACATATATAATACAGCTGATTTCCATCTTCCTCAAACCCGTAATCGTCTTGTTGTGTTTGCAACAAAAGATGATTTAGATGAAAAATGGATGAAAAAAGCATTTACTCCAAGCTCTGTAAAAGAAACATTTGATAATGTTTATAAAACATTAAGCACAAATCATTATTCTACAGTAATTGACGTTCTTTCTTCTAAGGCTGATAGTAAGTATTTCCTTTCTGAAAGGATCAAACCGACCATACTTGCCGATGGCTCAGCAAACTTCAAGTCAAAATCGGACATTAATATGAATATTGCTCGTCCTTTGACCGCTACAATGCACAAGATGCATCGTGCTTGCCAGGACAACTATTATAGTCAGGATTTCATTGAATCCCATGGCAAAATCAATCATGTGGAAGATTACACGAAGGAGCAATTGGCACAATTACCTATTAGAAAACTCACCCCGGAAGAAGCATTTATGTTGCAAGGTTTCCCAAAACAGTTTGCTACAAATGGTCGAAAAGCTGGAGTGTCAGATGGTGCGTTATACAAACAAGCAGGAAATGCTGTAAGCGTCAATGTTATTTATGCAATACTATATTTTTTGATTACTAATAATTTAATTGTTGAATAATCATGTTTTTTTTCTTCTTTAATAACGAAAACAGGATTGGATTTAAGAAACTGACTGGAGCAGATTTGGGAATTTCTGAAACGAGCCATCAATCTCATATTGGTTTATACGAAGGTGTTCTGGAGTTTTTAGACGATTCTGATGTTGTAAGATCGGCTATGTTAATCTATGGAGACTACTGCAATGTGTTGGATTGTTCGTTCGACAGAATAAAAAATCCAGATGGTTCTTACAGAAGCCCTAAAATACGAATAGGCCAAGATTCAGACAATTCAGTTGTTTCAAAGATCAGAGGGTTTGCAAGAGAATATCCAAATGACGATTGGTATCTGGCTTGGATGGGATTAGAGAGTAAAGAACTGGTGTTTTGGCTTGTCAAAAGTAGTACGACGGACTACGATACTGCAAGGAATTTTTTTCCGAAAGATAAAATTGTATTACAGGAAGATTCACCGACCTATAATGCTGCAAAAGATTATCTTTTGAATCGAATAAACTTTCTAAGCGTTGATGTCCAAAAGGATATTGAGGTCAAAAGTTTGATTGGTGATTCGAGGAGAAAATATAAGGTAAGAGACCTCGAAAATGCAGAACGGCAATTCAAGCTGACAGGGAAAGAAGGTGAAGAGTTGGTTGCACAATTTTTAGAACGAGAGAAATTGGCGAAACGAGTAGAGTCCTTCGTGTGGGAAAACAAATCTTATGAATCTGGATTGCCGTATGATTTTATTGTCAATGGAAAAATTTTTGTTGATGTAAAATCTACAAGATTTGATTTTGAACAATTTTTGTTTTATAGCAATCAAGAGATAGATTTTGCCGCTGCCCAAAACAATTTGACCTACGCTGTATATAGAGTGTTTGATATGAATATGGAGCAAAGAAAATTGTCC
Source organism: Bacteroidales bacterium (assembly GCA_024400755.1). Classification (GTDB taxonomy): domain Bacteria; phylum Bacteroidota; class Bacteroidia; order Bacteroidales; family WCHB1-69; genus RUG11690. The sequence continues at coordinate 38,033 of JAKSMG010000006.1, forward strand.
ATTTGTAATAACTGTCAGCCGTATATGAAATCTATACAACAGCCGATTGTTGATTTAAAAAATGCCGTAAGAACACAACATGCTCTTATGCAAAGCATAAAATTGGGATTAAAACCATCTATTTGTTTCAATGAAATAAGCAACCCTATTTTATTATAAACTATGGAAGAAATAGTCAAACACATAAACGATACCAATGCTAGTTTTCGCACCCCGAATGCTGGTGATGCAAAAAATACGGATTTATTTTTGGATAACGAACAATATGACTTATTTAAAGATGAAGGGGAACAAATTACCGTCCGTTATAACAAAGAAAATCTTTCAAAAGCCATTCTTTTCATAGCGTCCATACTTCCAAGAAAATATGATAATTCTGGAATGCATAAATCTATCACTTATTCTTCGGAATTTGTATATGACCAACTGGCTTTTCTGGATTATTTCTTCAAAGAAAGTGGTGTTTCTGTAGATAAGAAAACTCAAAAATGGAATGTTCGTAAGAATGTGCCAAAGAAAAATGGAGAAATAGATAATCGATTCTATTTTAATGGGCTTCTGGATGATGTTGAATATGTTAATGTCAAAAAAGAGAGGGTTTCCTCGAAATTCACTATACGCAATTATCTTGCTGGTGGATATTCTGACCTCCACATAAAAAGGGCTAATGATGGCATCTTTGATGTATGGGTGACAAATGTCCAACAACCATATTTTGATGATAAAGAAGAATTAGAAATTGAGGATAAGTCGTCACATAATAATCTCCCTCTCCAAACCATCTTCTACGGTGCCCCTGGCACAGGGAAATCACACAAGGTGAAGGAAGTGACAGAGACCCTGCCAAAGAGCGATGTTTTCCGCACTACGTTTCATCCGGATTCTGATTATTCAACTTTTGTGGGTTGTTACAAGCCCAAGATGGTGAAAGCGCCTATTAGAGATGGCAGCGGACACGAAATAACCTCGGCATGTGAAGATGAGAAGAAGCGCATTGCATACGAGTATGAACCGCAGGCATTCCTGAAAGCCTACGTCCGTGCCTACGAAACCAACGATCCTGTTTTCCTTGTCATCGAGGAAATCAACCGCGGTAACTGCGCCCAGATTTTCGGCGATATGTTCCAATTGCTGGACAGAAATGAAAACGGCGAATCGGATTACGCCATCAAACCCGAAACGGCCATCCAGGAATTTCTCAACGAAAAGCTGGAAGATTGTGACATTGCGGATGAAACCATCAAATCGGGAGAAGAGATGCGTCTGCCTGCAAACCTCCATATCTGGGCTACGATGAACACCTCCGACCAAAGCCTGTTCCCGATAGACTCCGCCTTCAAGAGAAGATGGGATTGGAAATATATGCCAATCGACACACGAAAAGAATCATGGGGCATCAAGGTAAACGGGACTGAGTACAGTTGGAGCAGTTTCTTGGAGAAAATCAACGAGGAGATAGGTTCTATTACTAATAGTGAAGACAAAAAACTCGGCTTTTATTTCTGTAAAGCAGAAAATGGCATCATCAGTGCTGAGAAGTTTGTGAGCAAAGTGCTGTTCTATATCTATAATGATGTGTTCAAGGATTACGGCTTTGAAAGCAGCAAGAACAAAGATCTTTTCAAAGATGGTGACAACAAGCTGGCTTTCGGGACATTCTATTCTGATAATGGGAATATTCGAGAAGAAAAGGTTGATCTGTTTTTGAAGAATCTTGGAGTAGAAGATGCCAAAAGAAACAACATGATTTCCAATGATGAAGAAGATGAGGACGGGAATAGCTCAACCACCGAAAGCTCAAGTCGTAACTACGATAAATTCTCCATCAATGGTTCTGGTAGATATGCAAAAAATAATCTTGCAGCAGAATGTGTGAAGAAGTATATCGAACTAAACTCCGATATCACTGTTGAAGAAGTTCTTCATAATTGGAGTGATTTCAAGAACTTAGTACCTCATTTCATGGAATCAAAAGACGAGTTTGATGCTAGGACAGATAACAGCAAACGTTCTCATGAAATTCCGTGTAATGGATCAGTATTGTACGTGGCACACAATGGCTATGGTAGCAATGGCAAGGCTCAAATATTGATGGACAGCGTGAATCAAAAAGGCTGGGGATTGACAATCGAAAGACATAATGCATAAGAATTAGCATTGAAGAATAAATATGGCATTTCACATCAACATAGAAGACCTGTTGAACGGCAAGGCGGTGGAAAACAATCGCCTTGACTATAAAGAAGGATGGAATCCCGATGCCATCTATCGTACCATCTGTGCCTTTGCCAATGATTTTGAAGATACCGGCGGTGGCTACATTGTGGTGGGCGTGAAGGAAGAAAACGGTCGTGCCGTGCGTCCGGTGATGGGTGTTAATCCGCAGCAGATTGAGACAATTGAGAAGGAAATGGTGGGTTACAACAACCTCATACAGCCATACTATCAGCCGCGGTTGTTTATTGAGGAAGCCGACGGCAAAAACATCCTCATCATCAAGGTTATTGCTGGCGAACGCCGCCCTTACAAAGTGCCTGATTTTATTACAGCCAAGCAGAAAAACTGGAATTACTATATCCGCTATAATAGCAGCTGCATCGTTCCCAAGAACGAGTACGAGGAAGAGTTGCGAGGGCTTGCCAACCGCGTGCCGTTCGATGATCGTGGCAATGCTGACATCAAGATAACCGATATTTCAACCTCTATTTTACGTGACCATCTCGTGTCGGTGAAGAGTGCCCTTGCTAACGAGGACATGAGCGGCGAGCGTCTGTGGACAATACTTGATCAAATGGACTTAACGGAACAGACACCCGACGGACCTGTCATCCGCAATGTGGCAGCCATGATGTTCTCTGAGCATCCCGACAAGTTCTTCAAGTACTCTCAAGTGGAGATTGTCATCTTTCCTGAAGGACGTGAGCACAATCCAAACAACATGATTGAGTTGCCCGTCATCAAAGGACCTGTGCCCTACATGATACGCGACACAATGAATGCCCTGAAGGTGAACGTCATCCGCAAGAGCATCCGCAAACAGAAGTTCGACGAGCATTCCATACCCACCTATAATTACCCTTATCAGGCATTAGAGGAGGCGGTGGTCAACTCGCTCTATCATCGCGATTATCAAGATCGCGAACCCGTAGAGATAACCATGGAACCAAACAAGATCAGCATTCTTAGTTTTTCCGGCCCTAACCACACCATTAGCATGGATGCCATCCATGAGGCCAAACTTCTCCGTTCGCGCAGATATCGTAATCGCCGCTTGGGAGAGTTCCTTAAGGAACTTGATTTGACGGAGGGTCGAAGTACGGGCATTCCTACCATTCAAGAAGAACTTGCCAACAATGGTTCACCAGCCGCCACCATAGAAACCGATGACGCTCGCTCGTATTTCATTATTGACATCCCGTGCCATAAAGACTTTGTGGGTGATGTTTTGGTGCTGAATGAAGGAGAAAATGCCATAAAGGATGTTGCGAAAAAATTAACTGACAGACAAATGGTTATCTATGAAATCATAGCACATGGCACATTGGATGAAACCATAAATGTCCCTGTAAATGTCCCTGTAAATGTCCCTGTAAATGTCCCTGTAAATATTTCTATAAATGTAACAACCCTTGCATCGTGGCTTATGGTGACGGAGAAGACCATTAAACGCGACCTTTCTGCTATGCAAGCTGCGGGTGTTATCAAGCGAGTAGGTAGCGATAAGACAGGTTATTGGGAAGTAATTCAATAAAAAGACAACTATGCGCCTCATCATAGAAGAACACCGGTATCCCGTTGACAAGGTCAAAGATGTCCTTGACGGCATCTCCACATTGCGTGATGTGGATGGGCTGGTCAGCGTCAATTATGTGGGCTATTACTACAATCCCACATTGAAGGATTGTGTGTTTATTCTTCCCAAAGTGTTGCTTGATGAGAGTGAAAAGGTGTTCGGGCATTGCTCTCCGGAAGATATCATTGATCTTGAAAATCAAGATTGCCTTACACAAGAAGAACACGACTTCATATATGAATTGTCCGTTTGGATTTATCGCGCTATCGTGGTTTATCAGGATAGCAAGCCGCAGAACAATATCGTACTGAAACAGAATGTCCAGCAAATGGCCAAAGGCCGGTTGCGTCAGTGCAATACGTTTTTGGACATCCTTTTGGCTATGCTGAAGTTCAACCGCGAGAACCAGGATTTCTTCTTCTTTATTTTGCGGAATATCCATTCCGGATACAACAAAATCAATTGGACACGGACCATCAGCCACACATCAGCCATTGTACAGGACAACTCTCCGGTGTATCTGAATCCTGTCAACAAGAAACGACAAATCAACTTTGATGAAGAATTGCTGATTATCTTTTTTTCCATCCTGAACTACATCAATGAACAATATGGCTTTCCTGTGCAGATTAATGTGAATTTTCCTTTGATCAAGGGTGAAATGTTTGAGCATTATCGCAAGGAAATGGGCAAGGCAAAGCTGATGCAAATCAAATACAAGTATTTCTCCGATAAAGCTCTTTATCTATGGGAACTTTGCTATGCTTTCTTTGACCAGAGCAAGAAGATCAATGTGGAGACGGACGACAAAGAATATCTGTTGGTAAAGAATTTCAACATTGTATTTGAAGCCATTATTGACGAATTGATAGGAGCGCCTGAATCCGAGACACCAAGTGGATTGAAAGACCAGGGAGATGGAAAACGCGTTGACCACATTTACCAGTACAAAGACTTGATTCACAACGAAGAGGACAAGCCCGTTTATTATATCGGCGATTCCAAATATTATAAGCGGGGTGCTCCTATTGGAGAAAATTCCGTTTATAAACAATTCACGTACGCCCGCAATGTGATTCAGTGGAATCTGGATCTCTTCAATGATTCGCAAGTAACGGAACTCAACGGACATATCAAGTTGCGTGACGATGTTACCGAAGGTTACAATGTGATTCCTAATTTCTTTATTTCTGCCCAGCAGAATACATTGGGACGCTCTTTCGATATCCAACAGACGACGAATGAACAGAAATACTACCAGTCCAAGCAATTCGATAACCGATTGTTTGACAGGGATACTTTCCTTATTGCGCATTACGATGTGAATTTCTTATTTGTGGTCGCTCTGTACGGACGGAACAATAAAGGTGAAAAGTCAGCTTGGAAAGAGAAAGTGCGTGGAATGTTCCGCCGCGAAATACAGGCTATGTTGGAGCAGAACTTTAACTTCTACGCCATTACCGCCAAAGAGGGTGTCAATGCGGCCGCCTATATAGATGATCATTTTCAGGAATTATTGGGAAAGATTTTCACTCCGTATCCGGACAGGGAAGGACAGAAGTATTTTTCTGTTGCATTGGATAACCGAGAAAATTTTTCTGAAGCTAACGAGACCTTATTGAATCAACTAAAGGAAAACTTTTATGTTGAGCAATGTGAACATATATCTGATGATCCTAAAGCATTGCTTCCAGAAGTCGCACCATTTGTTCAACAGATGGCCGTACCTTCCAATTTCCTTACATATCATTATCTGGAAAAATATGCCGATAAATTGATTCTCATTGGTTGCTATCACAACCAGGCACATTTGAATTGGATTTTAGGCAACAACGACAAAGGAACGCTTATCTATAATGTCCGCTTGGATAAGAGTCGCCCAGGTGCACAGAAAATAACACAGTTGTCAAACAATGTCGCTTGTTTTGTCATTCTTTACGAACAAGCTCATGAGCACGAAAACAAATACCGTGTATTCCACGTTCACCATCATGCCACGATGACGGAAGAAAGAATGCGCAAGGCGCGTTATCCAGAGCCACAAGGCAAGTACTTCTGTTATGTTTTCGACGAGGAGGTAACATTGGGAAATCTTGACATAGCAGCATTGATTGCCAATGAGCAAAGAACAAATACGGATTTTATTCAGGGTTCCCCAATTTTCAAGACTGGCAAAGAATTGATTAAATATAGAAAACACAACACTTGATAACAAGCTTGTTGTCAAATTCAGCAGAGGATAATGTCTGTTTGGAAGCCTTATTAACACTATAAACAACTCAAAACATAATCCATACCCCTTCTATGTCTCACACCCTAACCCTCACGTGCCCGCATTGCGGACATACGTTTGAAAGAACCTACGGCGTGAATGTCGTGGGGCAGGCAACCCTCTACTGCAACAAATGCGGAAAATCCCATTTCGTTGACCTTAGTCTGGGATGGGAACCGCTGCCCGACTGCGAATGCGGCGGATCCTTCGATGCCGACGCTAAAGGCCGCTGCCCGAAATGCGATAATATTTTGTGACGATTTCTACACCGAGCGCTGGGCCACCAGCCACGCAGAACTCAAGAACTGACATGGACTGGATATTTCAGCCGAGAGGCGCTCTTTTTTGTTGTGTTCGTAAGCAATTTATTGCTTTTTTTGAGTAAATTTGCGACCTTGAAAATTTCGTTTCAAGATATACTTTTTACTTGAAATTAAGAAACTTATCAATTATTAACCATGACGAAAAAACAAGAAATCCAACTTTTTGAAGAGAAAAAAGTTCGCACCGTTTGGGATTCTGAGACCGAACAATGGTACTTATGTGTGGTAGATATCGTATCGGTTTTGACGAAGCAGCAAGATGTTCTATAAGACCAGTCTAGCGCATGTTTTTAGAAGAATATCAATAAAAACAAAATTGTGATTATGGACAATGATATTGTAATTTATCAATCTGAGGATGGTCAAACCAAGATCGACGTAAGGTTTGAGAATGAAACCGTTTGGCTCACGCAGCAACAGATGGCCGAACTCTTTCAAACTTCAAGAACTAATGTGGTGGAACATATCCAACATATTTATGAAGAAGGTGAGCTAGAGCAAAGTTCAACCTGTCGGAATTTCCGACAGGTTCGTCAGGAAGGGAACCGTAGAGTGGAACGTGATATGGTTGCCTATAATTTGGATATGATTATTTCTCTGGGATACCGAGTAAAATCCATTATTGCAACACATTTCAGACGCTGGGCAACTGAGCACCTCAAAGAATATCTTGTGAAAGGTTTTACGATGGATGATGAGCGGCTGAAGAACATTGGTGGCGGCGGTTACTGGAAAGAACTGTTGGACCGTATTCGCGACATCCGCTCTTCTGAAAAAGTCCTATATCGACAAGTGCTTGATTTATATGCTACCAGTGTGGATTATAATCCCCATAGCAGTACTTCGATAGAATTCTTCAAAATTGTACAAAATAAGTTGCATTATGCCGCACATGGACATACCGCAGCAGAAGTTATTTACAAACGTGCCGATGCCCAAAAACCATTTATGGGATTGACCTCTTTTGCTGGTGAAATACCAACTAAAAAGGATATTGGAATTGCCAAGAATTATTTGAATGAAAAAGAACTCAAAATACTGAACAATTTGGTTTCCGGTTACTTTGATTTTGCGGAAATTCAAGCTATTGAGCACAAACCAATGTATATGAGTGACTATATTCTCCAATTGGACAATATTCTTTCATCAGGAAATAGAAAGTTATTGGTTGATTCTGGATTCGTTAGTCATCAGGAAGCATTAGAAAAAGCTGAAACTGAATATCGCAAATATCAGCAACAGACTCTATCGCCTGTTGAAAAAGCATATTTGGAAACCATTAAGCAATTGGCTGAAAAAAGTTTAGACAAAAAATAACCGTTATGATTCTCATCTTTGAAGAATGTTATTAATGCTGAAACGAATCTCCTACCTTCTCTTCCCCCTCACTTTCCTTTGGCAGCTGCCGCAAAATCTGGTGGCGCTGGGGGTGCTGCTGTGCTCGAAGAATGTCCGCAAGATTGACTTTCGGCACGGGTGCTTCGTGCTGTCTGCTAACTTGCCTAAGGGTGCGGGTGGCCTCTCGCTCGGCAACTTCGCCTTCGTGTGTCCAGAACTTGTTCACGATGAACATACCATCCGCCACGAGGCCGACGGCCATACCGTCGATTCCCTCATCTTCGGACCGCTTTACCTGCTCGTTATCGGCTTGCCCTCCGTGCTGCACCTGCTCTGGTACAACCGCAAACGTCCCGCCGGCAAATCGTACTACGACTTCTACACCGAACGTTGGGCGAATCGACACGCGGGCTTGAAATAATCCACGCTACTTTTCAGGAAATTTCCTCATCACGCCGTTGTGCGGTAAGTGCATACCCGCTACAGTGAGTTGCTGCTCTTGAATATACTGATAAACGTTTTGCCGTGTTTTAATGGCTTGATCTTTGTCTTGGTCATATCTGGCGCAAAATTCGGGGTGCGGAATCTGCAGTGCTGCGGCGTGAATCACGTCACCGATAATCAGTATTTTGCCGATTTGATACATACTGTGGCCCGGGGTGTGGCCTGGTGCCGGAATGGTCACGATGCCGTCCAAAATAACGGCATTGTCGGCAAAGGCGTGTGTGTGATTCTGATAAGCTTCTACGATGGATTGGACATTTTCATCATCCTTAAATGCCGATAATTCCTTGGCAGAACAATAAATTTCCGCATTTGGGAAGGTGGGCTGCCCATTCGTCAATAGACCGCCAATGTGGTCAAAATGGAAATGGGTGAGGCAGACTGCCTTGATGTCGCTTTCGTTGACGTCGATTTCGTGTAATTTTTCAATCATCGCACCTCCATTATCGGCTCCAACGCCTGCGTCAAAAAGGATGTATTGCCCGTTTTGCTTCACCAAAAAGGCATTGATGGCGGCATCGGCTTCACCCGTGGGTACCAAATCCTTGACAACAGCGGGGTCGGCATCGGCAAATAAGTCCATTGACATCGTGTTGACTTTGTCCTGCAACGTCCAAAGTTCAACATCATCAAATTGAAAATGATATTCATCATTGACGTTTGTGCTGTCAATGGCTGCTTCTGCATTGTCGTCCTTGTTGTCAGTTTTGGGTTGGCAGGCCGTAAGACTGATGATAATCGCGAAAATAATAAGATTTAATTTTTTCATACCTCATAAATTTGATGCAAAAATACATTTAATTTCTGGATTATCCCGTTTAATTTTGTTGAGATTCCGATGTTCCCTCCTTACGTCGGAAACATCGGAATGGCGACATACATTGTGGACGTGATGGCGGCGGCACAAAATAGGAAGTTAATGCACGTATGGGATGCCGCCGCCACTTCTTGCCCAACGACTCATCGCCATTCCGACGGAGCATAGCGAAGTCGGAATCTCTATACAAGACTAAAAGGGATAATTCCGTTTAATTTTACAAAACAATGCAGGCAATCATCCATCTTTCCGGCAATCCGTCAAAATACCACAATTTTTCACCCCATTGGTCTTTTTGGCGAATGTAGTTGCCGTCAATGTAAAACAAAACGGTTCCCCACTGGTCCTTTTGCCTAATTTTGTTGCCGTCGAAATACAGCAGTTTCTCGCCCCACTGGTCTTTCAATCTGACGGTGTTGCCGTCCATATACAGGAGTTTTTCGCCCCACTGGTCTTTGTGCCGGATGGTTTTCCCATCAAAATAAACCAATTTTTGCCCCCATTGGTCTTTCTGTCTAATTATTTGATTGTCAATATAATATAATTTTGTTCCCCATTGATCTTTTTGGCGAACGGTAATTTGTGCCGTCAGAGGGAATAATGTTGTTGCGAAAATAAGCAGAATGAAAATTTGTTTGATTGTTTTCATAGGATGAATATTTTGTTGGATTATTTTCTTGGGTGAAACTCGGCAATGACGCTTTTGATGTATTCGCGGTCGAGATGGGTGTAAATTTCGGTGGTGGTGATGCTTTCGTGACCGAGCATTTCCTGTACGGCGCGCAGGTCGGCACCGCCTTCCACTAAATGCGTGGCGAACGAGTGCCTAAAGGTATGCGGACTGATGGTTTTGGTGACGCCGGCCTCTTCCGCTGCTTTTTTAATCATCATAAAGATCATTTCCCTGGTAAGTCGTGCGCCGCGGCGGTTGAGGAAAACGAAGTCCTCTTCGCCCTTTTTGATTTTCAGTTGCTGCCGCTGCCCTTCCACGTATAAAGTGATGGCATGTTGGGCGGTTTGTCCAATGGGAACCAAGCGCTCTTTGTCGCCTTTCCCAATGATGCGGATATAGTTGTCTCTAAAATAAAGATTTGATAATCTGAGATTTACCACCTCGCTGACTCGCAATCCGCAACCATACATCACTTCGATGATGGCTTTGTTGCGGTGTCCTTCCGTAGTGCTGAGGTCAATGGTGTTGATGATGGCTTCTATTTCGGGCAGCGACAATACTTCGGGCAGGTGGCGGCCTATTTTGGGAGCGTCCAACAATTCTGTCGGGTCGTGCGTGATATGATGTTCGAAAAGTAGAAAATGGTAGAATGATTTCAGTCCGGAGATGATGCGTGCCTGGCTTCGCGCCGACATCTTATCATCATATAATGAAGCCATAAAATCTTGTAAATCTTCTAATTGTACTTCTTCAAGTTTTTTTCTTCCTGCCAAAAAATCGTTTAATTTTTCAATGTCATGCAGGTATGCCTCCACTGTTTTGGGCGACAACGACCGCTCTAACTTGATGTATTGTTTGTATAGAAGAATACAGCTTTCCATAGTGTTACCAGATGCAGGCGTCGGCTTCAAACCAGCGGCCTTGTGCTTTCAGCGTTTGTTCAATCACGTCGCGTGCCGCTCCTTGTCCACCGTTTTGGAAAGAAATGTAGTCCACGATGTCCTTGATTTCCTGTGATGCGTCGGCAGGGCAGCACTTGATGGCGCAGCGGCGCATGATTTCGTAGTCCGGAATATCGTCACCCATCATCAGAATTTCCTTTTCCGTGATGCCGTGCTTGGCCATATATTCCTCAAAAACCTTCGTTTTGTCGTGCACGCTGAGGTAGATTTCCATACCAGGGAAGTTTTTGTATCGCAGCCGCATGGATTCAGAAATTCCACCTGAAATGATGGCCACACGATAGCCTTTTTTAAGGGCGTACTGTAAGGCGTAACCATCCTTGACGCCCGTGGCCCTGATTTGTTCGCCATCAGGCAAAACCCATATTTTCCCGTCCGAAAGCACCCCGTCAAAATCAAAGATGAAGGTGGTGATATCTTTTAGTTTTTCACGAAAATTTTTCATATTGACTGATTAATTTTTCTTGTTGATGGATAATGCTTTCAAGATGGCTTTGTCATTGCTGTTGATGACGGGATAAAAGGCCTCGTCTTGATAGACATCCCTGCCGATAAGGGCTTTGAGCCATATCTTGAGTTCCTTGATGGATTCGTTGTTGAGGTTCTGCACCTTTTGGCCATTTTTTTGGGTATAGAAATTCAGCAGTTGTTTCAGCAGTTCGTTGCTGACGGTCATGCCTTTTACGTAGGCTTGGGCCGTAGGGTACTGCTTCAGCAGTTGGTCTTTGTGTTCAGTGGCGTAGTTGAAGGCAAATTGAATGATGGCGGAAGAGTTGAGCACTTGGTAGTAGGCATTGAGGGTGCTGTCTTCATCCAAAGGTATGAAATAATCTGGCATAATGCCGCCGCCGCCATAGACGATCCGGCCTTTTTTCGTTTTGAATTTCTGGTTTTCATCAAACTTGATGCTGTCGGCGTGGCTCATTTCACCACGGTAGAAGCGGTCGATGAAGTCTTCGTAATAAGCTTCGGTGCCGTTGCCGTACTGGCGTTGGATGCAGCGGCCGGAAGGAGTGTGGTAGCGGGCAACGGTCAGGCGGATGCTGGACTTGTCGGACAAGTCGATTTGGCGTTGGACAAGTCCCTTGCCGAAGGAACGGCGGCCGATGACGACACCGCGGTCGTTGTCTTGAATGGCACCTGCTACGATTTCGCTGGCCGACGCACTGAAGTCGTCAATGAGCACGACTACTTCGCCAGTTTCAAAATTGCCATAGCGGGTAGCGTAAATTTTGTCCGTGGGAACACGTAAACCTTCGGTATAGACAATCATCTCGCCTTTCGGCAAAAATTCGTCGCAGACTTGGATGGCGGCGTCTAAAAAGCCTCCCGAATTGCTCCGAAGGTCCAAAATCATCTTCGTCATTCCTTTCTTTTTCAACTTGCTGATGGCTTCACTGAACTCTTTGCCCGTCGTGGCGCCAAACTGGTTGATTTTGATGTAGCCCGTGTGGTCTTCCACCATATAGGCGATGTCCAAAGTATAAGTCGGAATGACGTCGCGTGTGACGATATAATCGTAAATCTGATTAAATCCTTGTCGCATAATGCCGATTTTGACGGTCGTTTTTTTCTTTCCGCGCAGCATTTTCATCACATCTTCGTTCTGAATGCCGATGCCTGCCACCACTTTTCCATCCACCTTGACAATGCGGTCGCCGGCACGAATGCCCTGTTTCTCTGAAGGACCGCCGCTTACTGTGGAAACAACCATGATCGTGTCGTTCATGATGCTGAATTGAATGCCGACTCCCTCAAAGGCGCCTTCAAGCGATTCCATCATCGATTTGTTGTCAGCGGCATTGGCGTAGGTGGAGTGGGGGTCCAGCCCCGCTAACATAGAGGTGATAGCGCTTTCAAACAATTTGTCGGTATTGACCGTATCGACATAATAGGCATTGACATATTTGATGACTTCATCCAATTTATTGGTTTGCGAATGCGATAGTCCTTTTTGCTTGGAGGGAAGAAAATATACAGCCACGGTCATTCCCACTAAAAATGAAATCAAAATAGTGAAAAAGATACGGATGTGTTCTCCGTGCGAGCTTCTCTCTTCGGTGAAATTAGGTTCACTCATAATTATTTTCTTTGACGTTTGATGGAAGACTGATGTAATAATTCTAAAAAGTTATTGATAAAATCTTGATAATCATTATCTTGTAATGATTCTTTGAGATAAAGGTCCACCACTTTCTTCCATTGTTCTGGTTGTACGACGGGAAGATTGTGCTCTTGCTTGATTTTGGCAATGAGATCAACAACCTCCATTCGTTTTCTTAATAAAACGCTCAATTGAGTGTCGATATTGTTGATTTGTGTTCGTTGTTTTCGTAATTCGTTTTCTGCCGGGGAGGTGACGTTGTCCTTAAAATTGAGGCTGAGCAGCAAATTGACAAAGTCGTCGGGAGTAAGTTGTTGTGCGGCATCGCTCAGGGCGTTTTCCGGTTGATGGTGCGTTTCAATCATCAAGCCGTCAAAACCGTAATCCAAAGCCAGTTGAGACAATTGTCCGATATAGTTTCTGTTTCCGGCTATATGTGATGGGTCGCAGAGTATGGGCATTTCGGGGAAATGGATTTTCAGGTCGATGGCAATTTCCCAACCGGGACGATTGCGATAGACGCTTTCGCCACTGTCGGCAAAACCGCGATGAATGGCCATTATTTGCTTGACACCAGCCTTCCTAAAGCGTTCGATGTTGCCAATCCAGAGTTTGAGGTCGGCAATCATAGGATTTTTGACCATCACGGTAAAGTCACGACCTTGAATCGCGGATGCAATTTCTTGAATGTCAAAAGGATTAACGCCAGTTCTCGAGCCAATCCAAATCGTTTTAATATGGTGTTTTTCGCAAAGGTCCAATTGTTCGGGTGCATTGACTTCCACGCAGACAGGAAAGCCGTATTGCTCTTGGATGTCTTGCAGCCACGGCAGTGCCTTTTCGCCGCAACCGGCAAATGCGTCTGGTTGGCTGCGGGGTTTCCACACACCTGCCCGAAAATAGTCCAGTTGCCGTTTTTGGGCAGCCAACGCGTCTGATAGTCCCTTGGCGGTAAGGGATAGCTGCTCGTAGGATTCGGCAGCGCAAGGGCCTGCGACAATGATGGTGTTGGACATTTTATTGTTGGTTGAAAGTCAAAATATTAAGAGAATTGGGCAGCATTTCTATTTCATAACGCCCTTGAGCCAAAAGTTCGCCTTCCATTTCGCTTAAAATGTAGGGAGAAGAGTCGATGACTAATTTGTTGGTACGGAAAAATTGCACTCCTTCAATCATTTTGAGATGTTCTCCCGTGAAAATATATTTAATTTTTCTGATCACGGTCATTTTGCTGATTTTAGGAATGATAATCACGTCAAAAAGTCCGTCATCGTATTGGGCCTGAGGTGCTTGACGCATTCCACCGCCATTGTATTGGCAAACCGCCACCACCATCATAAAGGGCATTCCTTCATATTGGAATTCTTCGGATTGAATGGTAGTCTTTTTGAATTTGAACTTGAACAAAGTGGTGATAGCCCGCAAAAGATAGACGGAAATCTTTTTGAAGAGGGGCTTGTTATAGATGGTTTCGTAAATGACGTCGGCGGAGTAGCAATAACTGTTGATGTTAAGAAAATAGCGTTTTTCCAGCATATCTCCTTCTTGAAAGACCTTTGTCAAGCCGATATCGTGTGTTGTGAAATGTCCTTGAAGAAATCCATCAATGGTATCTAATTGATTTTTAGGGAAGTGGTGGGTTCGTGCCCAGTCGTTGCCGCGACCGTGGGGAATGACGGCCAAAAAAACCTCGTTGGTGTTCACGCGGGAACCGAAAATGCCGTTGACCACTTCGTTGATGGTGCCGTCGCCGCCCACGACAATAAAATACCGATAGCCGTCGCGGCACAGGTTTTTGGTAATCTTGATGCCGGCGTGGCTGCCGTCGGAATAGTGTATTTTATATTGAATATGATGTTGCTCCAATTTGGCAATAATATCAGGCCATTCATCAAAATTCTTCCGCTCGCAGGCGTTGGGATTCATGATAATCTGCCATTCAAAATCAGCAACATTGATAGTATTTAGAGCCATACAATAAATTTTGGCAAAGATAACATTTTTATCTATACCATATTAATAAAAACCAAAAAGGCCTCCATAAAGGAAGCCTTTTTTAGTGATTTATGGATTGATTTTTATTTAGCCACTCTTTCAAGCCATTTAAGCATTCCGAACATAACACCCATAGCCACAATGCAGACGATAAAGAATATCAACCAGCAAAGCCACAAGTTGGGTAATTTGTTATAGAAGATGGGGCCGAGGAGGATTAACAAGTTACCGATAGCCGTAGCACTCAACCACAGACCTTGGCAGATACCTTGGATATGTTTCGGAGCGATTTTAGAAACGAAACTCAATCCAAGTGGAGAGATGAATAATTCGGCAACAGTAAGGAAGAAATAAACGACCAACATAACCCAAGCACCTGCTTTCATACCGGTTTGAGTTTCGATATCGAGTGCACGATAAGCGTCACCGGAAGGATAACCGTTAACGCTGCTCAATATGGTCAAGAACAGATAAGCACAAGCCGTAATACCCATACCAAGGGCAATCTTGCGAGGTGTAGAGATTTTGCGACCCCATTTTGTGCTAAAAACTAACATAATGATAGGGGTGAGCAAAATAACCAAACATGGATTCACGCATTGCCAAATTTCAGGGGCGATAGAAGAAGTGTTGACGAAGTCGCGGGCAAAGAAAGAGAGTGATTCCCCATTTTGGTGGAAAGACATCCAGAAAAATACACAAACACCCAATACGGCATACAAACCAGCCATACGTTGTTTGATTTCTTTAGCCATAGCGGCTTTTTCTTCAGCTGTATAGACAACAGCTTCTTCTTCAGTTACATCAGCCGTTTTCTTAACAGGATCCGGCATACCTTTCTTTGTGCAGACAAAGATGATGAAGGAGATAAGCATTGCACAAACAGAGGCGATGAAGGAGAAGTGAACACCCGTGTTGAAAGTGGTCAGATAATCAGTACATGCTTGAGCGATATTGGCTACACCGTCAGGATTGCATTGAGTCATCAAAGTATTCAGGTTATCCATTGAGTTCGCATCCATTGTGCCATTGTTAAATTGGTGGCATAAAGCGGGAAGGCTGGCGTTGTAGGTCATACCTTTGACGCCCAACCACCATTGACGCAATACAGGAGCGATAAATGGAGCTACGACACCGCCGATATTGATAAATACGTAAAAGATTTGGAAACCTGGGTCACGTTTGGATTGAGCTTCTTTCAAAGCTTCAGGGCCTTCCTTGGCTGCTTCAGCTTCAAAATTGTCATACATCTGGCCAACAATAGCCTGTAAGTTCCCTTTGAACAAGCCATTACCAAATGCGATAACCAGAAGAGCGAAACAAGTAAGGGCCAAAACAAGACCTTTACTTGATGGTGTTGCCATAATTGGAATAGAAAGAATAATATAACCACAAGCCATCGTTAACAAACCGGCTTGAATGGTGCCTTTGTAATTCTGCAATTTATCGGCAATAATACCGCCTGGCAAACTCAATACATAAATTGAAAAATAGAAAATACTGTAAATGATACCTGCAATATGATCTGGAATACCAAACTTAGAGCAGATGAACAATACTAATACGGCGTTCATAATATAATAGCCGAAACGTTCACCCATATTGCTCAATGCAGCAGCGATCAATCCCTTGGGATGTCCTTTCTTTGCCTCACGAACGTAAAGAATTACAGCAACAATTACAATAATTGCTACTGTCAGGATTACATAACCTAATGTTGACATAAACTGATATTTTTAGTTAATAAATAAATTGTCTGATTACAAAAGGGCGTCAATTTTAGCGGTGAGTTCGCTTTTTTTCAAAGTGCCCACATTCACATCTTTTACTTCACCGCCTTTTAGGAAGACGATCATAGGAATGTTGCGTACACCGAATTGCATGGCGATGTCGTTGTTGTCATCTACATTGCATTTTCCCACGATGGCCTTGCCTTCGTATTCGGCAGCCACTTCTTCGATGGTTGGACCCAGGGCCTTGCAAGGACCGCACCAGGGAGCCCAGAAATCGATTACTACTAACTTATCGCCATTGGCGAGAGATTCAAAATTGCTGGAATTAATTTCTAATGCCATATCTTTGTGTTTTTAATGATTAATAATATTTCTTTTTATTGAACTTCAACGGCTTCTTTTAATCTTTCCGCGTTTTCCGCCACTTGCAGGGCCTCGATGGTTTCCTGAATGTCACCATCCATAAATCCGACCAAATTGTACATCGTAAGATTGATGCGGT
The DNA here is from genome assembly GCA_024400755.1 of Bacteroidales bacterium. Taxonomy (GTDB): domain Bacteria; phylum Bacteroidota; class Bacteroidia; order Bacteroidales; family WCHB1-69; genus RUG11690. The sequence continues at coordinate 55,049 of JAKSMG010000006.1, forward strand.
GGTCGGTAACGCGGTTTTGAGGATAGTTGTAGGTGCGAATCTTGGCCGAGCGGTCGCCGGTAGATACCATCGTTTTACGCTTGGAGGCCACTTCGTCAAGATATTTTTTGTATTCACGCTCGAAAAGACGAGTTCTCAACACGCTCATTGCCTTGTCGAGGTTCTTTAGCTGGGATTTTTCATCCTGAATGGCCACCACGATACCCGTTGGAATGTGGGTCAAACGAACGGCGGAGTAAGTGGTGTTCACGGATTGGCCGCCGGGACCTGAAGAACAGTAGGTGTCCTTACGAATGTCGCTCATCTTCAGTTCAACGTCAAATTCGTCGGCTTCGGGCAGAACAACCACGGAGGCAGCCGAGGTGTGGACGCGTCCTTGCGCTTCGGTTTGCGGCACACGTTGCACGCGGTGAACGCCAGACTCATATTTCATCAGGCCGTAAACGCCGTCACCGCTGATGGTGAAGACGATTTCCTTGAAACCGCCCACGGTGCCTTCGGTCATTGAAACCACTTCGTATTTCCAACCTCTTTTGTCGCAGTAATGCTGGTACATACGGAACAAATCTCCGGCAAAAATGCTGGCTTCGTCGCCACCGGTGCCGGCACGGATTTCCACCTGCGCGTTTTTGCTGTCCTGAGGATCAGAAGGCAGAAGCAACAATCGGATGTCGTCTTCCATTTGGTCTTTTTCTTTTAGGAAATTGTCCAGTTCTTCTTTCGCCATTTCACGAAAATCCTCATCCTTTTCCGTGGCAATCACCTCCTTGGAATTGGCAATGTTTTCAACAATGTTTTTGTATTTCTTGTAAGCCTCCACTACGGCTTGCAGATCCTTGTAGTCCTTGCTCAACTTGATGAATTTCTTCATATCGGCAATGATTTCGGGCTTGGTGATTTCCTCCCCGATTTCAAGCCATCTTTGATGAATAATCGCAAGTTTGTCTAATAAATCATTCATTATTTCTCCAATGTATTAATGAGGGTGCAAACTTACAAAAATTTTTGGATTTTTAGCACCCTAAGTCAAATTTTAACTGAATTATTCCCTTTAATCTTGTTGAGATGTTTGCGGCGACACCGTGTCCGAACTATACGCAGTTATATTCCGTCGCCGCTACTTTTTGCCCAATGACTCATCGCCATTCCGACGAAGCAAAGCGAAGTCGGAATCTCTTTACAAGATAGAAAGGGATAATTTCAAATTTTAAAACCACGATAAATATTGTCGTAAAATTAACTTATTGATGTTCAAAAATTATTGGTGACAGAAAAAATGTCGCTCTCGTTTTTAGTATTTTTGCAAGATTACATAATAATATAGAAATGAAAAACGTAGCTATTTTGGCCGGTGGCAATTCCGGTGAATATGAAGTCTCTCTCAAAACCGGTGAGAATATAATGAATCAGATGGATAGAAAGTTGTTCAATCCATATTTTATTCACGTTAAGGGAACAGAATGGAGTTATTGCGACGAACAAAACAATAAGTATTTTATCGATAAGAATAATTTTTCGTTGACACTTAAAGGTCAGAAAATTATTTTTGACGTGGTGTTCATCGCCATTCACGGAAACCCGGGAGAAAACGGAAAGTTCCAGGGCTATTTCGATATGCTCGACATTCCTTATACCGGTTGTGATTGTTTCTGCTCGGCTTTGACTTTCAACAAATATTTCTGCAATGCGGCCGTGCGTGAAATTGGCGTGCCCGTTTCACCTTCCCTTCATTTTTATCGCAATGATGTGATTGACGAGGCCGAAGTGGAAAGCGTTTGCGGTTTTCCTTGCTTTGTCAAACCCTGCAATTCGGGTTCCAGCGTCGGCGTGACCAAGGTGCATAACCTTGAGCAAATGAAGGCTGCCGTTGCCGAGGCATTTAAGTATGATGACCAACTGATGATAGAGAAACTGATTTCAGGTCAGGAACTGGCTTGCGGCGTGGCTACCGTGGATGGTCAATTGCGTGCTTTGGCCGTGACGGAAATTACCAGTAAGAACGAATTTTACGATTACCAGTCCAAATACACCGACGGTTTGCACGATTTGATTACTCCCGCACGCCTGTCGAAGGAAAATTACGAATTGGTGATGAAATATTCCGAAAAAGTTTATCATCATTTAAACTGTAAGGGGGTTGTGCGTGTCGATTTTATTATAACGCCGGAAGGAACGCCCTATTTCTTGGAAATCAATACGATTCCAGGACAAACCGCTATGAGTATCATTCCTAATCAAGTGAAATACAATAAAATAGATTTAAAAGATTTTTACACAGGCGTCGTTTTAGATGCACTCAACAAATAATTTGAATGAAGACACGTATCACAATTTTAGTTTTATTATTCGCTTGTCTGCGATTATCGGCACAATATACGGATCAGGATATTGTAAATTACTTGGATCAGTATAAGGACTTAGCGATTCAAAAGATGTATCAATACAAAATTCCGGCCAGCATTACTTTGGCACAAGGCGTATTTGAAAGTGCTTGCGGAACCAGCCGCCTGGCTCGTGAAGGCAACAATCATTTTGGTATCAAGTGCCATAACACCTGGACCGGTGACACTTTGCGAATTGATGATGATGAGTTGCAGGAATGCTTTAGAAAGTACGCCACCCCCGAAGAATCCTATAATGACCATTCCCTGTTTTTGACTTCGCGTTCCCGTTATGCCAATTTGTTTGACTTGGACGTAATGGATTATGAAGCGTGGGCAAGGGGTTTGAAGGCCGACGGCTATGCGACGAATCCGAAATATGCCGACCGTTTGATCGATTTGATTAAGCGCTTCAATATTGCCCAATATGATACTTTGTATCAACAGCGTCTGGCCAGTAACTGGTTTACGGACGAAAATGTGAGAAAACAAGACGAGGTGGCTCAAAAAGAAGTGAAAAACCCCCAATCCCCAAAGTTTGTTGCCATTAAGAAGGATAGTGTGTATGCACCCAAGCAAAATCTGGACAAGCTTAAGCCCGAAACTTCCAAATGTCTTGTGTTTACGGCAACTCCCACGGATTTCCCGAAAGTGAAATATCCGTTTACCGATAGGGATGTGTTTGCCAATAATAAGACCTATTTTGTCATTGCGGTGGAAAATGATACTTACGCCTCCATTGCCAAAGATGTTCAGGATACTGAAAAAAATCTTCGGAAATACAACGATGTTACAGATTCTAAACAACAATTGGTGCCGGGCGAAGTGGTTTATCTTGGCGTTAAAGGCAAGACCGCCACAGAAAAAAATCATTTGGTTCAAGCTGGCGAAACCTTGCGCTACATTTCCCAAAAATATGGCATAAGATTGAATTTTATCTTTAAATACAATAATTTGAATGAAAATTCAGTTATTCATCCAAACGATATCATTATATTGAAACATTAAGACTATGAAAAGAATATTTTTATTAATTGCTTGTTTTTCAACTTTTTTTGCCTATTCTCAATATGCGGAAGAAGATGTTTTATCCTATATTGACAAATATTCTTCCCTGGCGGTGCAGTCAATGAAGACGTATCATATTCCCGCCAGCGTGAAGTTGGCTCAGGCCATCTATTCTTCCAATGCGGGACAAAGTAAGGTGGCAAAGGAGGCTTTTAATCATTTTGGCCTTTTGTGCAATAATGAATACAAGGGCGAAACTTATTATGAAACTTCCGATAGAAGTGGAAATTGCTACCGCTTATATAATAATGCGGAAGAATCATTTCAAGATCATAATTTGTTCTTGACGACGCGCCCACGCTATGCGGCTTTGTTTGAGCTTCCTATCGATGATTACAGATCTTGGGCCAATGGCTTGCAGACCTGCGGCTATTCAATTAACCCAGAGTATGCGCAGCGTTTAATCAATCTTATTGAAAAATACAATTTGACTCGTTTTGATAGAACTTCCGAAAAGCCAGTTCAGCCGGTAGAAGTAGAAAAAACAGCAGAGCCCGAAGTGGCTGAACAAGTGACTGTTCCTGCTACCGTTTCCGTGACTTCAGCAACCGTGGCTGAACCACAGCAAGCTCCGGCCGAACCTAAAACCGTAGTTCAGCCGGTGGCAGACAGAATTGAAAGTCCAGCTTCTCTTCCCGAAAAGAAAGAAAATACCAAAATTGAAGATCATCAGACGGTAAAGCCGGATACGGTGATTGAGGGAATTGAAATCTATATTAATCGTGCCAAAGCGAAAAAGCCGGCCAAAGTTTCCAATAGTAATGCGGCGGAATCGAAACCCATTATTAATATGAATGTTTTCACGGCTAAGGATAATGAATATAGGGTGAGTTATTTTCCATATACGCAGCGTGACGTATATGAAAACAACAAAATTAAGTTCGTTATTGCACGCAAGGGCGACACTTACGCAAAATTGGCATACGAAACCCAGTTGATGGAATCGGATTTGCGTACGTACAATGATGTAACCGGTGATTATGAACCTGTTGAAGGCGAAGTCGTATATTTGCAATTGAAAAACACTAAGTCTGATGTGAGCTACCATAAGTTGGATTATGGTGATTCGTTCAGATATTTATCACAAAAATATGCTATTCAATTAAAATTGTTACTGAAACGCAACAAGCAACCGGATAACGGATTTGTCGCGGGTTCGTTAATTTGTATTGATTGCAAGTAAGCGGAAAAAATGGCCAAAACCTTTTATCATTTTAATACGAAAACCCTTTCGTTTGAAAAGGTTAAGTTGAGCGTAAAAGACATCGTCAAGCGTGTGCTGTGGATCTTTGCCAGTGCCTTGACTTTTGCGGCCATTTTTATTTGGATTGCATTTTATTTGATTGATTCTCCAAAGGAAAAGATGCTTCAACAGGAGAACGAAAAACTGAAAGCTCAAATCAAAAGTCTGGACAAACGCCTGGATGTGATGTCGGACGCCTTGGCGGATATTGAAAATCGTGATGACAATATTTATCGTGTCATTTTTGAAACCAATCCGCTGCCGGCCGAGCAGCGTTATCCCCAACTGTATGCGCAAAAAAACGCTCATTTGGACAACGGAGACGCTTTTGAATTGATGAAGGGCGTTTCTGATAAGGCTGATCGACTTATTGTGCAGTTGTCGGCCCAATCGCGTTCTTTCGATACGATTGCTTACGTGGCCCAGCGAAAATCCGATATGCTGATGTCCATTCCGGCTATTCGTCCTATGAAGAACATCCATTCTGTCACTTCCGGTTTTGGTCGCCGTTATCATCCTATTTTGAAAACGATGAGAATGCACACGGGCGTAGATATTGCCGCACCTAAGGGTACGCCTATCTATGCGACTGCCGACGGCCGTGTCAGCAGTCAAACGGGTGGCAGCGGATATGGTATTACGGTGGTTATCAATCACGGTTATTCCTACCAGTCGTTGTATGCGCATTTGTCTAAAAAGACGGTAAAACCTGGAGAAAAGGTTAAACGTGGACAATTGATTGGCTATGTGGGAAATACGGGCTTGTCATTTGGTCCCCATCTTCATTATGAAGTCATCAAGGGCGGCGTGAAAGTAAACCCCGTTCACTATTTCTTTGACGATATCACTCCTCAGGAATACGATGCCATTCTTGAATCTTCTAAAATTGTTAACCAAGCGTTGTCTTAAAAATCTGCGGATATGGAATTCAAAAGTTTTTATAGAAAAATCAAGCAGCTTTTTAAGGATATTTCTGCCAATTGGAAAACGCATTATCGTTTGACGATTAAGACGGAGGAAAATCATGCGGAGAAGTTTTCGCTGATCTTGACCCCGCAACGAATTTTTGTCATCGTGGGTTCTGCGGCGGTTTTCCTCATTGCACTTACCGCTTTGATTATCAGCGTTACGCCTTTGAAATACTACATTCCGGGCTATACGACCTTGGAAGAACACAAGTTATACTTGAATGTATCGGCTCAGGTGGATTCTATGTCTCTTTTGGCACAACAAAATCAGCAGTATTTAGACAACTTGTATAATATCTTGAATGATCAAATTGAGGAAGATGAAAATAGTATGGACGGTGAGGGTTCTCAAACTGCCAGCCACGATTTGACAGAGCGGGACAATGCACAGAAAGAGGCGATGGAAGAAGTCGATAATCAGGCCAATATGCTGTTGTCAAATAATGTGAGGACGGAAGAGGACAATAGCAAAATTCCTGTAACACATCGGGCGAATATCAGTAATATTACGCTTTATACTCCTACAACCGGAATGATTGTGAAGAATTTTGATATGGCCAGCAATCATTATGGCATTGATATTCAGAATAAAAAGCATACGATCATTACTTGTGTGGCCGACGGCATTGTTATTTATTCAGGATTTGATCCTATTAGTGGAAATACCTTGGTCGTGCAGCATCCCGGCAATATCATTTCCATTTATATGCATGCGGATGTGTTGCTTAAGTCGGTGGGTACGAAGGTAACTATGGGTGAAGCCATTGCCAAGATGGGAATGAGTGGCAATGATGATATAAAAGGTCCTCATTTGCATTTTGAATTATGGTACAACGGATTTCCTGTTAATCCGTTGGATTATATCGTTATTAAATAAATTATCCATTATGGAAAATAATATTACGCTTGATCCGGCCAATGTGATAGGCATATACGGACAAAACAATTCCAATATAGATTTGCTTCGCAATATTTATCCTAAAATAAAAATCACCGCACGGGGAAATGAGGTAAAGGTGACGGGAGAAGATAGTGAAGTGGAGCTTTTTGTCACTCGTTTTGAATTGTTGCTAAAACATTATGAACAATTTGGCAAAATTGATGAAAATGACATTTTGAACATTACCGCTTCCGAAGATGATAGTTTTTATAGGATGGACAGTAGCGGCATTGTAGATAATATTATTTTGCACGGACGCGAAGGTCGTGTTATCAAGGCCATTACGCCAAATCAGCGGAAAATGGTGGAAAGTGCAGCAAAAAATGATATGGTATTTGCCATTGGACCCGCGGGAACCGGAAAAACCTATACGGCGGTGGCTTTGGCGGTGCGTGCCTTGAAAAACAAACAGATACGTCGTGTCATCTTAACTCGTCCCGCTGTGGAAGCAGGCGAGAATTTAGGTTTCCTGCCCGGCGATTTGCGTGATAAATTAGATCCGTATTTGCAACCACTTTATGATGCCTTATGGGATATGATGCCGATGCAGAAGCTGATTTCATATATGGATGACAAAACCATTGAAATTGCTCCTTTGGCTTTTATGCGTGGGCGTACCTTGGACAATGCCTACGTGATTTTGGACGAGGCACAAAATGCTACCGAAAGCCAAATCAAGATGTTCTTGACCCGTATGGGACGTAATGCCAAATTCTTTATCACTGGTGATATTACCCAAATTGATTTGCCTAAGCATCAAAAATCGGGTTTGGTGAACGCCGGCCGCGTGTTGAAAGGGGTGAAGGGCATCGATTTTATTTATATGGATAATGGGGATGTCGTTAGACATCAATTGGTTACGAAGATTATCCAAAGGTATGAGCAGTGGGAGGAAGCAAAAAGCAAGGAGGTGGATGCCGGTGAAGACAAGTAGGTATTTGCTTTTTCCAATTGCCTGGATTTATGGGGCGGTGGCGGCATTGCGGCGCTGGTCCTATCGTCGCGGATTGCTCATATCGTTTGTTTCTCCCGTGACGACCATTGCGGTGGGCAATTTGTCCGTGGGCGGAACCGGAAAAACCCCTCATGTGGAATACCTGATTAGACTTTTGTCTGATAAATTTGACATTGCAACCTTGAGTCGAGGGTACAAGCGCAAAACCAAGGGCTTTGTCTTGGCAAATGACATTGACGATGCTGCCCTGTCGGTCGAAACTATTGGTGATGAGCCGTTGCAGTTTTATACGAAGTTTCCAAGGATTAAAGTGTCTGTGGCGGAACAGCGAAAAGTAGGACTGCAACAATTGCATTCGAGATTTCCCCAACTGCAATGCGTCATTTTGGATGACTGTTACCAACATTTGCAGGTGGAGCCAAAATGTAGAATTTTGCTCACGGAATTTCATCAACCATATTGCGATGATTTTCCCGTGCCGATGGGAAGACTTCGTGAATTTAAGTCCGCAGCTCGTTGGGCAGATATGGTCATCGTGACCAAGTCACCGACAGAATTGCCGCTTGATCAAAAGGAAGTTTGGCGAAAACGATTGGACTTGAAAAAAAATCAACAGTTGTTTTTTACTACGATGAAATATGGCGAATGGCATCCATTAACCGACATTGCTCATAAAAAGCAAGTCGATTCCACAACGGAAGTGGTTTTGTTGACCGCCATTGCCCATCCGGAACCTTTATTGGATTTCTTGAAACCAAAATATAGGATTATCAAGCATTTTCAATTTTCTGATCATCATTATTTTTCAAAAAATGAAATAGAAAATATTTATAATCAATATTTTGCAAATCATTCTGAAAATCGAATTTTGTTAACGACCGAAAAAGACAGTATGCGTTTGCTATATCAAGAATTAGGAGAATTTGTTGGTCGGATGCCTTTGTTTTCCATTCCCATCGAAGTAGAATTTTTATTTGCTGAAAAGGATAAGTTTGATCAAATAATTATAAGTAATTTGTAATCAACATTTTAAGCATATTTTGTTTATTTGTTGTTTTAATATTTAGGTTGATTGCATAGAAATTAGTTGAAATAGAAATTTATATTGAACTTTTTATTAATTTTGCGAAATAAATAGAATTGTCATGATAGATAAAATCAAAGAAACAGTAGCTTTTTTGAAAAATAGTTTTTCAGGTTATCCTCGTATTGCCATCGTTTTGGGTTCGGGTTTAGGCGGCTTGGTGGATTGTTTGAAGATAGAGAAGGAGATCCCTTATTCGGAAATCCCCAATTTTCCTATTTCCACGGTGCGTGGCCATAAGGGTTCTTTGATTTATGGAACCTTGAATGGAGTTGAGGTGATGGTCCAAAACGGACGTTTTCATCATTATGAAGGTTATGATCTGAAAACGGTGACTTTCCCTATTCGCGTGTTTAAGGAACTTGGTGTTAGCATTGTCATTTTGTCCAATGCGGCGGGAGGAATGAATCCGTCATTTAAGATTGGGGAAATGATGCTGATTCGTGACCATATCAATTTATTTGGCGACAATCCTTTGATTGGCAAGAATTACGATGAGTGGGGACCACGTTTTTTGGATATGAGCGAAGCTTATTCCAAAAGAATTCGAAATATTGCTTTTGAAACGGCTAAGAAGTTGAATATTCATATGCAGGAAGGCGTATATGTCGGCGTGACTGGTCCGTGTTTTGAAACGCCATCCGAATACCGAATGTACCACGCTATGGGTGGCGACGCGGTGGGAATGTCAACCGTTCCCGAAACCATCGTGGCTCGTCATTGTGGAATGGAAGTCTTTGCTTTGTCCATCATCACCGACTTGGGCATTGTGGGAGTGGTAGAGCGTGCTTCACACGATGAGGTTTTGAAAGCCGCCGCCGCTGCCGGACCTCACATGGTGCAGTTGGTTTACGAGATGATGCCTCAATTGTAAACCAATAGGGCAACGCCGTCGTAACGACATTTGTAGTGTTTTAAGGATAAAGAGGTGGGGCCATCAACGGGACTGCCATCCAAAATGCTGAATTTTGCGCCGCAATGGTCGTCAACGATGAGCAATCCGCCTGGATCAACCCAAAGCCAGGAATCTTTGTCTTCCCAATCGTAGGGACAGGCACGGTCGTAGGCAAAAAATGTTGATTCATCCAAACGGTACACAATGACACCGGCAACACCACCGGTAAAATATTGATATCCTCCGTAATGATTTAGTTCAGAATAAGTTACACTATTTGGATAAATGGTGAATCGTAAATCCACGTTGGGAATGGTACTATGCTCATATCTTCCGTTACACGAAGCAAGTAGTAATCCGATAAATAATAATCCTAATATTTTTTTCATTTTAGTATAAATCTAAATGCAAAAGTACAATTTTTTTCGCAATCCAAAAAAATTTGTATTTTTGCAAATTATATACATTGGAATAAAATTTAAAATATTTTCAATCATGGAACAAGAAAATGTTATTAAACCTAAGAAAAAAGAGACGAATGCACGAAAATTCTGGCGTATTGTTTTTGGAACAATGGTCGGTTTTATTTTTATGTCCATTATTACTTCATTTTTGTCTTTGTTGATGTTTGTCGCGATGATTGCGTCAATGGGCAAGACCGAAACGGTAGTGCTTCAGGACAATTCTATTTTGAAGTTGGATTTGCAGAAGCCGATTGTGGAACAGGCCGAGGACAATCCTTTCGATATGTTTGGCGATGAATTTTCTAAATATTATCAGTCAACGATAGGTTTGGATGATGTGTTGGCCTGTATTCATTCGGCAGCCATCGATCCAAAAATCAAAGGTATCTACATTAGTTCTCCGGGAGTGGGAGCTTCTCCAGCCACGTTGAAGGAAATTCGTGATGCTTTGGTGGCATTCAAGAAATCGGGTAAATTTATTTACGCCTACGCCGATAATTATACACAAGGCGGATATTATTTGTCTTCAGTGGCCGACAAGGTGACAATGAGCACTACGGGCATTATGCAATTCAAGGGAATGGCTATGCAGGTGATGTTTTACAAGGGACTTCTGGATAAATTGGATATTGAGGTTCAAGTTATTCGTCACGGAAAATTCAAGAGTGCCGTCGAACCTTATTTGATGGATAAGATGAGTGAAGCCAATCGTGAACAAATGACTCTGTTAGCCAATACGTTGTGGGAAACGATGGTCAATGATGTGGCCGCTTCAAGAAAAATTTCCAAAGAAGATTTGAATTTAGCGGCAGATGAACTGTTTTTTGGAACAGCCAGCAAGGCATTGGATAAAAAATTGATTGACAAAACCTGCTATAAATCAGATGTTACAACAGATTTGATGAAGTTGGTTAGCGCTGCCGATGCTAAAGATTTGCGTTTAGTCAATATTCCAGAATATACCAAGTGTCTGAAAAAAGAATCTTCTTCTTCAAATAATGAGATTGCCTTGATTTATGCCGCCGGACAAATTATGGATGGTGAATCTGGCAAGGATATTATGGGCTCCGAAACGATGGTGGAATTGATTCGTGAAGCTTACCAAAATGAAAACGTGAAAGCGATTGTTTTGCGTGTCAATTCTCCTGGTGGTGATGGAACCGCTTCCGACATCATCTGGCATGAAATCGAATTGGCCAAGGCAGCCGGAAAGGTGGTTGTGACATCAATGGGCGATTATGCCGCTTCTGGTGGTTATTATATTTCCTGTAATTCTGATTTTATTGTGGCTCAACCCAATACGCTGACCGGTTCCATTGGCGTTTTCGGTATGGCACCTTCTTTTGAAAAAGCTCTGAAAAACAAATTGGGAGTTACCATCGATGTGGTAAAAACCAATAAACACGCCGACGGGGCTTCCGGTTTCCGTGCGTTGGACGAGGAAGAGTTGGCTATTTGGCAAGGTTTTGTTGATGAGTTCTACGGCATTTTCACCAAGCGTGTGGCAGATGGTCGTGGAATGACACAAAGTGCGGTGGATTCAATTGGTCAAGGTCGTGTTTGGGCTGGTGCCGATGCCTTGAAAATTGGTTTGGTTGACCAATTGGGCAACATTAACGATGCTATTGCCAAGGCTGCGGAATTGGCTAAAATCAAAGATTATAAGGTTATCTATTATCCTGAAAAGAAAGATTTTTGGGCTAAATTGCTGGAAAAGGGTAGTGATGACAATAAGGTTCAGGCAGCCATAAGAAGCGAATTGGGAGACCAATACTATATTTATGAAGGTCTTAATCAGATCAAGAGAGCCAAGGGTATTCAGGCCTTGATGCCTATGCAAATACAGTTTGAATAATGAATGCAGAGTTTTTGTCCAATGCCTTTCATATTTACCTTTGGGTAATGATAGGTATGGCGGTGATCGTTTTTGTGGCATTGCAGTTTTTCAATGCCGGTTATGGTATGATGTATGCTAAAAACACCAAAAATACCGTAAAACTAGGACCGCCAATCAATAATAAAGTCGCTTGGTTCTTTATGGAAGTGCCCGTTTTTTTGGTGATGATAGTCCTTTGGCTTTGTTCACCCCACAAATTTGAAACGGTTCCTTTTATATTTTTCCTGATTTTTGAACTGCATTATTTTCAGCGTTCACTCATCTTTCCCTGGTTGATGAAAGGCAAGAGCAAAATGCCTATCAGCATTATGATTATGGGAATCTGCTTTAATATTCTCAATGCGTTGATGCAGGGCTATTGGATTTTCTACGAATCTTTTTACGAAAACTATGCTGTGGGAGGTTTGCATTATACCGATTTGGCTTGGTTGTATTCTCCCCAATTCATCATTGGAACGTTCATTTTTTTCATTGGATTTGTCATCAATCTTCATTCTGATTATATCATTCGTCATTTGAGGAAGGATGATAATGACACCAAGCATTATCTTCCGAAGGGTGGAATGTTTAAATACGTCACTTCTGCCAATTATTTGGGCGAGTTGACCGAATGGCTGGGCTTTGCCATTCTGACCTGGTCGATGGCGGGTTTGGTGTTCTTTATTTGGACATTTGCCAATTTGGTACCCCGTACGAGAAGCATTTATCAACATTACCAGGAAGAATTCGCAGAAGAAATGAAAGAAAGGAAGCTGAAAAAGGTATTTCCGTTTGTGTATTAGTATAATCTACCAGAATTTCTAAACCTACTCGTTATAATGGATGATATTCGATATGTTTCTTTTGAGGAATTGCAGCAATTTGTCGTGTTGGCGGGCGAAAAGCCATTCCGTGCCAAGCAAATTAACGAATGGCTCTGGAAGAAAGGGGTGGGATCGTTTGAGGAAATGACCAATGTTTCCCAAATCCTTAGAGAAAAGTTGTCTAATTCCTTTTCTTTTCGGCGTGCGGTCATCGAAGTAGAAGCCAAAAGCAGCGATACCACCGTCAAGTTTGGTTTTCGTCTGTTTGATGGAAAAATGATAGAAGGGGTGCTGATTCCTGCTGGTGATCGTGTTACTGCCTGTGTCTCTACCCAGGTGGGCTGTGCTATGCACTGCGCGTTTTGTGCCACGGGGCAGATGGGATTTATCCGAAATCTTCATTTTTCTGAAATCTTCGACCAGTTTATCTTAATGAATGCCAAGGCATTGGAGTATTATGGACATCCCATTTCCAATATCGTCTATATGGGAATGGGCGAGCCGCTGCTTAATTTTATGAATGTGATGAAGTCTATTGATTTGCTGACTTCCAAGGAGGGTCAAGGTTTGTCGCCGCAGCGGATTACCTTATCTACAGCGGGAATAACGGAAGGCATTCGCAAGTTGGCGGATATGGATTTCAAGCCCGGTTTGGCGGTGTCGCTGCACAGTGCCGATCCCAAAAAACGTATCCACCTGATGCCTGTCACGGAGCATAATCCTTTGGATGAGCTTCAGGACGCATTGAAATACTATCATCAAAAAACTGGTGAGCGGGTCACATTTGAATATCTCCTCTTGAATGGAATCAACGACAGTCAGCGTGATGCGGAGGTGCTGGCGGCATATTGTAGGGCTTTCCCCGTGAAAATCAATTTGATAGAGTTTAATGCGACGGATTCACCGTTCCAAAAAAGTGAGCCGGAAAACGTTCGACGTTTTATTCAGTTCCTGGAATCAAGAAATATGGTGGTCAATCTTCGCCACAGCCGGGGCAAGGATATTGATGCGGCTTGTGGTCAGTTGATTAAAAAAAATATGTAATTTTGCATTTTAAATCTTTAAAATAAATAGAAATGGATTCAAATAAGAAAAGATACACGATTACTTCCGCACTTCCCTATACCAACGGACCTGTTCACATTGGACATTTGGCAGGCGTTTATGTCCCTGCCGATATTTATGCTCGCTATTTGCGTTCAAATGGAAAGGAAGTGTTGTTTATTGGCGGTTCTGATGAACACGGTGTGCCTATTACCCTGAAGGCGAAGAAGGAAAACACCACCCCTCAGGCTATCGTGGATCGTTATCATAATATCATCAAAAAGTCTTTTGAAGAATTAGGTATTTCTTTTGATATTTATTCCAGAACTTCCGGAGCTGAACACCACAAGACCGCTTCAGAATATTTTACCAAATTATATAATGAAGGAAAACTGATAGAGCAGACCTCTCAACAATATTACGATGAAGTGGCGCAACAGTTTTTGGCCGATAGGTATATTACGGGAACTTGCCCCCACTGCGGTAACGAAAAGGCCTACGGTGACCAGTGCGAGGCGTGCGGTACCAGCTTGAATGCCACGGACTTGATTAACCCGAAATCTGTATTGAGTGGTAAAGCCCCGGTGATGAAGGAAACCAAGCATTGGTATCTGCCGTTGAACGAATACGAACCTTGGCTGAAAGAATGGATTCTTCAAGGCCATAAGGAAGACTGGAGAAGCAATGTTTATGGACAGTGCAAATCCTGGATTGAAGCCGGTTTGCAGCCGCGTGCCGTTACTCGCGACTTGGACTGGGGCGTGAAAGTGCCATTGACCGAAGCCGAAGGAAAGGTGCTTTATGTTTGGTTTGATGCTCCCATCGGTTATATTTCATTCACGAAAGAATGGGCGGCTGCTCACAATGACGATTGGGAAAAATGGTGGAAAGACAAGGATACGCAATTGGTGCATTTTATCGGCAAGGACAATATCGTTTTCCATTGCATTATCTTCCCTTGTATGTTGAAAGCCGACGGAAGTTACATCCTTCCGGATAATGTTCCCGCCAATGAATTTTTGAATCTCGAAGGAGATAAAATCTCAACTTCCAAAAACTGGGCAGTATGGTTGCACGAGTATCTTGAAGATTTTCCGGGAAAGCAGGATGTGTTGCGTTATACGCTGACTTCCATTGCTCCTGAAACGAAAGATGCCGATTTCACCTGGGCTGATTTTCAGGCCAAGAACAACAATGAATTATTGGCTATTTTTGGAAATCTGGTCAATAGAACCGTCGTTTTGACGCATAAGTATTATGGTGGTGTGATTCCGGAAATGGGCACGTTAACCGATTATGAGAAGGAAGTGATTGAAAAGATGAAGGAATTTCCAGCATTGATTGGAAATTCTATTGAAAAATATCGTTTCCGTGAAGCTCAGGCCGAATTGATGAACTTGGCACGTTTGGGAAATAAGTATTTGACGGATATGGAACCCTGGAAGAAGCAAAAGGAAGATCCGGAAAGCGTAAAGACGGTGATGCATCTGTCATTGCAGATTTGTGCCAACTTGTCGGTTTTGTGCGAACCTTTCCTGCCTTTCACAGCTAAAAAATTGCAGCAAATGCTGAATATCGATGTTCACGAGTGGAATAAGGGTGGTGCTTGCGATTTGTTAAAAGCTGGCGACAAAATCAATCCTGCGGAATATCTGTTTGTTAAGATTGAAGATGACGCCGTTGCTGCACAAGTGAAGAAGTTGGAGGATGCGAAAAAGGCCAATATGATGAATAACGCACCCGCCAAAGAAGCCAAAGCAGACATTACTTATGATGATTTTCAGAAGATGGATTTGAGAATATGCACGGTATTGGCAGCCGAAAAGGTGGCAAAGACCAAGAAATTGTTGAAACTCAAGGTGAACACGGGTGTTGATGAACGAGAAATAGTTTCTGGCATTGCAGAATATTACGAGCCGGAATCGTTGGTGGGCAAGCAGGTTCTGATGTTGATAAACTTGGCGCCGAAGGAAATCAAGGGCGTTGCTTCGCACGGAATGGTCTTGATGGCAGAGAATGCCAATGGCGAATTGTCCCTGATACAGCCAGCCAAAGATTTAAAAGCCGGAAGTACGGTGCAGTAGAATCAAAATTTTTTGTATTTTTGCACTCTCAAAAATGAAAGCGGATGTGGCGTAATTGGTAGCCGCGCTAGACTTAGGATCTAGTGGTGTAAGCCGTGGGGGTTCGAGTCCCCCCATCCGCACGAGGGGACTAACGAGGGTTTTGGGCTCTCGTTTTTTGTTTGATATCTGACAAAAACCATTTTTAATGAACATCGCAGTGATTTTGGCAGCCGGTAGCGGAAAACGACTTGGAGGAGATACCCCCAAGCAGTTTGTTACCGTTGGTCCTAAAATGGTAATCGAATACTCTATTGAGCAGTTTCAACAGCATCCTGATATTGATGAAATTGCCGTGGTGACTTCCGCCGATTTTATGGATATTGTTAATGGCATTAAAGCCAATCCCGCCTATTCCAAATTGAAGACCGTGTTGTTGGGCGGAGCTGAACGCTATCAGTCTTCCTTGGCGGCTATTCGTCATTATGCCTGCCAACCTGAAGCGGTCTTGCTGATTCACGATGCGGCGCGGCCTTTGGTTTCCCGTCAAATTATCAATGATGTCTTGGCGATGATGAAAACGCATAATGCGGCGGTCGTGGCGATTCCAGCCACCGATACCGTTTTGTGTTCGCAAGACCATCGCTGCGTAACGGAAATCCCGCTTCGCTCCCAAATGTATTATGCTCAAACGCCTCAGGCTTTTCGCCAGAAAACGATACAGCAGGCTTTTGAAATTGGTTTGAAAGACGATCAGTTTAATCCCACGGATGATGGCGGCGTGGTGCTTCGATATTTGCCTAACGAGCCCATTGCCATCGTCAAAGGTGAATCGGTCAATAAAAAAATCACCTATCAGGACGATTTGTCGTGGTTTTCTTCACAAATTAAAAATGATTGATGATGAAAGTGGTCTCTATTGTGGGTGCGCGTCCGCAGTTCGTGAAAGCTGCCGTCATTAGTCGCCAGTGGAAAAATTGTCCTGGAGTGGAGGAGGTGTTGATTCATACGGGACAGCATTTCGATGACAATATGTCTGAATTGTTTTTCAGGGAGATGTCCATTCCTCAGCCCAAATACAATCTTGGAATTCACACGATGGCGAATCAGGATATGGTCAACTTGATGATGGAGCGATTGGAGCCGGTGCTGCGTGCGGAAGCTCCCGATTGGGTGGTCGTCTTCGGAGATACGAATTCTACTTTGGCAGGTGCGAAAACGGCGAAAAAGTTGGGAATTAAGTTGGCTCACGTGGAAGCGGGATTGCGTTCCTTCAACCATTTAATGCCAGAAGAATACAATAGAATCCATACCGATCGGCTTAGCGACGTGTTGTTTTGTCCTACGCAAACCGCTGTGGATAATTTGAAAAGGGAACATCTTGATACTTCAAAGCAGAAAATAATCCTTTGCGGCGATGTGATGTACGATGCCGCTTTGTTTTACGCTTCCTCGGCACGAAAACCGCAAGTTAATTTGACTTCCGATTTTGTATTGGCAACCATCCATCGGGGTGAAAGTGTTGATAATCCAAATATTTTACAATCTATTTTTGATGCTTTGGAGCAAATTGCGCTCCATCGGCAAGTAATTATTCCGCTTCATCCTCGCACCAAGGCAAAATTGTTGGAGATGAACTATCCATTTCAGACTTCCAAAATCACGTTTGTCAATCCTGTCGGCTATTTTGAAATGTTGTATTTGCTGCAACATTGTTCGTTGGTATTGACGGACAGTGGCGGTTTGCAAAAAGAGGCCTATTTCTTTGAAAAGAAGTGCGTGACTTTGCGCAACGAGACCGAATGGGTTGAATTGGTGGAGAATAAAGTAAACTTGCTGGCAGGAACCGAGACGGAGCAGATTTTGCGTTGTGTGCGGGAAATGTCCTCGTTGACTACAACTTTTCCAAAATCATTGTATGGAGATGGGCGTACGGCTTGTCGAATTACGGCCGCGTTACAAGAGATGATTTAGTTTTATTTCCATTGTAAGGTGTTGACCAATTTTAAAAGGTCGTTGTGTAGAAAGTCAATCACCGGTTGGATGGAATCGTTGTTGGGTGGAAAGTTGAAATACAACGATCCTCTCAAAAAATGATGCGTGCTATCGCTAACCCAAAACTGGAACGGCGTGGCCACGTCGGCACCTTTGATGTCGTAAATTTGGCCGAACATCCTGCTGTCGGGGTCGCTGATAATGGAATATTCCACGTCATCGGCCTTGACATAGTGAAATTCCACCATTTCTCGTTCTTGAATCATCCTTTCTCGAAGATTTTGATGAATCGGGAAATAGGTCATCTTCAGTTCCGCGGCAAATTTGGGATAATTAAGGTCAATCCATATTTTTCCTGAATCCTTGGGGGTAATGATTGCTTCCGCATATTGTGAAATGGCCATAGTGAATGGCAATGTGGTGTCCAAAGTGCGGTAGGTTTGTTCAGGAAGGTCAATTCGAAAATAACCCTTTGGCTTAGGGGCAATGTTTTTATTTTTCTTTTCGCAAGCTCCTAATACAAAGATTCCGATTAATAAAAAGTATAAGAAGATATTTCGATTCATCATAAATGATTTTAATTATAAAGATACGACGGTGATGCCGCTGCCTCCAAGTTCCAGGGCTTCGTCGTTAAATGATTTTACTTCTTTTCGCTTAGCCAAATATTGACGAATGACGTGTCGTAAAATGCCGTTGCCTTTGCCGTGTAATAATTTAACCTGATGAATACTCAATAATACGGCTTCGTCCAAATAGGGTTCGAGGGCTTGAATGGCCTCGTCGGCACGCATACCGCGCATATCCATCGTGCTGTCAAACTGGGCAACTTTCTTGTTCATTGCGTCGGCTAACGAACCGCCGTCTAATTTGATGCCGTTGCGTTGAACCGTGCGGGCTTCGCGTTTGCTTATCTTGGTAACTTTACTCTTAGTTGTTCTGAAAGATACGGAATTAAAGGAAATGGTAATGTCGTCGCCGTTGAGTTGCGTAACCTCGCCCACGATTTGCGTTTCAGCCATAAAAACGGAATCTCCCACGTGCAAAGTGTTGTCTTCTTGAGTTTCCTGTTTCTTGGCTTGTGGCTTGGGTTTATGAATGGGAACTATCGGTTTGAGTGCCGGTTCATTTTCAATGGATTCTATTTCCTTGGAAAATTCTTCTTTTAGTTTAGAAATATTTTGGCGTGCTTGCTTGGTCTTATTGGGATCGGCTTTGTGTTCCTTGATTTCGCGAATGGTTTTTTCGATAACCTTGTTGGCACTTTCAATAATGCTGTTGGCTTGGTTTTTGGCTTTCTGAATGATGTCTGTGCGGTGTTTTTCCAATTCGGAAAATTTTTCGCCGTATTCGGTAATCATCTGGGCCAGTTGGTCGTCTGCGGAATTGACCAGTCGCAGCATTTTGTCGATTTCCATTTTCTCGTTGTCGATTTGCTCCAACTTTTTCTCGTAATCGATTTGTGCCGTGCCGGTTTTGTTGACAGCTTGGTCAATGATTTCTTGTGGCAGGCCGATGGCTCTGGCAATTTCGTAGGTGAAGGAACTGCCGGGTTTCCCCATTTTTAATTTGAACAGGGGTTTCATCGCCGTCATATCAAACATCATTGCGCCGTTGACCGCCTGCTTGTGCGTGTCGGGAAAGAGTTTCAGATTGCCGTAGTGCGTGGTGATGACGCCGAAAGCACCTTTGTCGTACATAGCTTCCAAAAGGGCCTCGGCCATCGCTCCGCCGGGAAGCGGGTCGGTGCCGGAACCAAATTCATCGATTAAAAACAGCGACTTTTCGTCTAAATTTTCTACCATCGCTTTGGCATTGGTCAGGTGCGAACTATAGGTGCTCAGGTCGTTTTCTATGGATTGTTCATCGCCCATATCGATGAAAAAATGTTGAAAAATACCCATATCAGAGGTGTCTGCCATAGAGACCAACAATCCGCATTGCAGCATATATTGCAGTAAACCAATGCTTTTCAAACATACGGATTTGCCACCGGCATTGGGACCAGAGATGATTAAAATACGTTCATCGTCCGATAATTTGATGTCTAATGCCTGTACTTTTTTCCCGCTTCCCTTGAAATTTAAAAATAAAAGCGGATGAATGGCGTTGTGCCAGTTGATTGTGCAATGGTCGAAAATGTGCGGTAAGTTGGCGTCGATGTCAATGGCAAACAGTGCCTTGGCACGAATGAAGTCGATATGGCCGATAAATTGATGTCCCCATAAAAGATTGTCGATAGAAGGTCTGATGAAATTGGTGATTTCTGTCAGGATTCGGATGATTTCCCTGTGTTGGGCGTTGAGCAAGTCCTTGATTTCATTGTTGGCGTCAAAAACTTCCGCGGGTTCAATAAATACCGTTTGTCCCGTGGCCGATTCATCGTGGACAAATCCCTTGAGTCGGCGTTTGAATTGGGCGGAAACCGGAATGCAGAGGCGGCCGTTTCGGACGGTCATTTCCGCGTCTTCCTTGGCAATGCCGTCCTGTTTTGCGGCATTGAGCAGTTTGCGAATGCGCCGGTCCGCTTCCCCTGAAATGCGGTTGATTTCGCTTTTGATGCGCCGAAGTTCGTCTGAAGCATTGTCGCGCAGCTGCCCTTTGGGGTCAAGAATTTTATTGATGGCCTCCACGATGCCTTTCTCGGGCATAATGTCTTGGCAGATGGTCCAAAGTCTCGGAAATTTGTTGTCTTCCTTTCTGATTTTAAAATAAACAAAAATCTGAATGATCGCATTGATGAAAGCTCGTAATGCGGCCAATTCATCCAACTCAATAAAGGTGCCTTCAATCCGGATGCGTGACAAAACTTCACGAAGATCGTAATAGTCTTGTGCGGGAAATGGGTCTTCAAATGATAATACCTGCTTGAATTCATTGGTTTCTTGGAGCCATCGTTCAATTTCGTCAAAAGAGGATGAATAGGAAAGCTCATCTACCATTTCTTTTCCCATATCGCTGATACAATGAGATTTAATGTATTGCCGAATATGGTCGAAGCCGATTTTTTCTTCAAATGTCGCAGGATAAATCATTAATTGAAAATTAGAATGCAAAATTACAAATAAAAGTGTAACAACAGCGATTTGTCACGTTATAGTGACTTTTCCTATTGCCGCTGTTTGACCCATTCAAAAATACTACTACTCAAATGGCAATAGCCATTGGGGTTTTTGTCCAAATAGTCCTGATGGTATTCTTCAGCAGTATAAAAACATTGAAGTGGAAGGAGTTCGACCAACAATTTTGTCCCTAATGAGCGTTCTTCTTGTTCAAAAATAGTTTTAATGATGGACAGATCCTTGTCGTTTTTATAGTAAACGCCTGTTCTATAGCGAGTTCCTTTGTCTTCGCCTTGCTGGTTTAAACTCAATGGGTCGATAATCTTAAAGTATAGTTGGGTGAGTTCTGCCAACGAAACCACTTTTGGCAGGTAGCGTACGTGCACACATTCGGCATGACCTGTGGTGTCGGTATAGACTTCTTTGTAAGTGGGATTTTCGGTGTTTCCATTGACAAATCCGACTTCTGTAAAAATGACGCCTTTTACCAATTTGAAAAATTTCTGCGCTCCCCAAAAGCAGCCAGCGGCAAACCAAATGTCTTGTTCTTCAGGGTACAAAAAGCTGACGATTTGCTCTAGGTATTTTTCGTCGATGGCGTCGAAGGTGTTGAGTTCGCGGCTGTCGATGTCCAAAACGGCGACAATTTCATTATTTCTCCATACGGGAACCACGATTTCGCTACGTGATTCGGAAGAGCATGCAATGTGGCCGGGAAATTGTTCGACATCAGGCACGATGATGGTGTGTGCCGCTGCCCAAGCCGTGCCGCAAACGCCTTTGCCGTGGGCAATGCGCGTGCAGGCAATGGGTCCCTGAAACGGTCCTAATACCAACTGCCTATCCATCACACGATAAAACCCCGTCCACCAAAAGCCAAATTCCTGTTGCAGAATGGCTGACAGGTTGGCCATTTGGGCGATTTCGTCAGTTTCGTCTTCCAATAACGATTGAATGATCGGAAGTAAGGCTTTGTATTTTTCTTCTTTGCTGATAGACATAAAATTAGATCTTTGAATTTTTGAAATTATTTTACCAAAGTGTAGTCAATAAACCAATTTTCGATGTGAATCTGGTCGTCTTCTACATTAAGATACCAAGAAGAAAAGACAATGCAGGTGCTGTCTGTTGTGTAAATGAGCAATTCTTCGGCATGACAATCGCACCAGGCTTCGGTAATGGGAGTCCCCGGTACGTATCCGCATTTCTTTAATTGGGTTTCCAAGATTTGATCCAGAATCTGATTAGTTTTCATATCCTTGAATTGCTCAATGTGAGCAAAACTCGGTCCATAATCATTACTTGTGATAAGGTACTGATAATCTTCGATGGGTAATTTATAGTCTTTGGAGGGCAAATGTACCCAAAATTTTGTCTGGTCTTCTTCTTCATTGATGGCAGGTTCGGAATATTGGGTTGCATAGGCCACGGTCTTTGGACTGAGATTCTTCAAATAATCATCAGCGGACCGAATATTGAAGAATTTACCCAGGGATTTTTCACTTTCAAAGTCCGCTTCATCTTCAATATACCTTAATGATTGATAGATAGTTCGATGTTCTTTGAGATGCAGTGTGTCGTCAGCTGTTTTCAGGTCTGTTCGCAGCATTTTGTGGTCATCCAACATGCCAATCTGTTTGGCGGTATTTCGAACGCGTTCCACTTGCGAGTAAAGGGCAATTTGTTTGGCGGAAATAGGAGGAATGCAGATGCTGAGCAAAAAGAGGATGGCAGCGCTCAGGGTGAGGATAAAATATCCTTTTTTATTCTTAAATAAGAATAGAATAAAGTATAATGTCATGAGTAAACCACAGACTATGAGATAAAAACGCCATGTGGTGAGTCCGTAATCGGAAATTCGCCTGGCAGTGCCTATCCAGAACATTACCAGAAGTGGCAGTGCAAACCAGCTGAAATTCCGGTAGAACCAATGAAATGGCTTTTTGTCGCAGAAATGCTGCATCATCTGGCCAAACATTGCCACCAGGCCGAAGATGAATATCATAATGGATATCATTCCTTTGGGTAAAGTCCATGTTACCAATATCTTGACGGCGTAAACGTATAAAATGATAGTATAGATAAGCAGGGCAGGGGTGAGCACCCAATTCAGGATGGCTTTCAGAAACCTGCTCATTTGAAATGTTTTGGCGCTATCTTCCATAGTGAAAAACAGCATCGGCATAATCAATACAAAGACAATATAGGCCATGTTGATTGACATGGTATATTCTTTATTTCCGGGTAAATCAAAAATAAAAATGAAAGAATTAATGATTAAGAAGTAGAGCAGATAAATGACCCCTGCGCAAAAAGCAGCCAAAACGGCGGAACGTGCCATGACGGCATTGCGCTCGATAAAGTCCTCATTGTGAGACAAAAAAGCTCGAATAAACATCCAAAGAAAGAAGACAATCAGCAGAATGTAGTAGGTATAACTATCGACAAACTCAGGAAGTTGGGGAAATAGTAGGCAAAGAGTGCAAAGAGGGATCGGCAAGAGGTAAAGCAGAAAAAAAAGTCGATTTCTTTTCTGATAAAAGCTGAGCGAGTAGGCGGTGATGACTAAAAATGGAATGAGGGGCATTGGATAGTAAAAGCATCCTCCCTCGTGATCAATTGTCACGCCCAAAATGAATACGATGGTTGCATAGAGCAGTAAAACAAATTCAACCGGATGTTTGGTGACGGACAGCAGCAGATTTTTGCCTATTTCTTTGATTTTACCGATAAAAATGGAAGCTTTATTGTTCATTTCTAATTATTTTTTGATTGAAAACGCAAAGATAACATAAAAATTGTATGGTGAGGTGTTTTGAATCTAAAATTTCGTTAGTTCTTTTGAAAAGAAAATCTTGAAAATGGAGAAATGGTGATTCTGTTTTTTTATACAAACAAAAGATGTATTTTTGCAAAAGCTTAAATTTTCACATTGACTCATTGTCGTAAACAAAACGAGGCGTTTTTATGGAGCAATTTTTTCAACGACATCGCAAAATCATTTTTATCACTGTCTTAGTGGTTTTTGCCGTGTTGTTTTCATTGCTTTCCATTACGAATTATTTTACTTTTCGAACATACGGACTGGATCTCGGCATTTATACAAAAGCCCTGTACGACTATGCGCATTTTAGAATGTGCGACAGCAGCTTTTTCCAAGAGGTGCCTATGGTTTTGTTAGGAGATCATTTTGATTTGTATTTACTGATTTTTTCCCCCTTGGTGTGGTTGTTTGGTCCGTTGACGCTACTCATCGTGCAAATTTTGGCGGTTCTGTTTGGAGCCGTGGGCATTTATAAATTGATTCATCTTTATAGCGATACCGAAAGCATACCATTTGCCGCGATGCTCTCGTTTCTGTCCTTTTTTGGAATTTGGCACGCCTTGTCTTTCGACTACCATTCCAATGTTGTGGCGACTATGTTTTTGCCGTGGTTGTTGTATTTTTTCAAATCTCGTTGCTACGGGAAATCATCACTTATGCTGCTATTGATGGTTATTGCCAAAGAAACCATACCATTGTGGCTTTGCTTCGTCTTTATCGCCTTACTTTGGGATTACCGCAATGACAAAAAGGCAATGGCGTGGTTGGGGGCATACACTGTTTTCTGTTTCATCTATTTGTCGGTTGTGACTTTGTGGGTGATGCCTCATTTTAATCAAGGAAGTAGTCCTGGTTTTTGGCGTTACGAGTATATGGGTTCTAATTTTAAGGAAATTGCCCTATGGATTTTATCTCATCCGATAGAAACAATGCAAAATTTGTTCGGAATTGGCAATAATGGAAGTCTTAAAGTTGAATTTTACATTTGTGCATTGGCTTCTGGTTTGCTGCTCACCTGTTTCAAGCCAAACTACCTGATTATGCTGGTGCCCTTGATGGCGCAGAAAATGTTGTCCAGCGACCTGTTGTTTTGGGGTGTTGTACTTCAATATGGAGTGGAATTTGCCCCTGTTTTGGTTATTGCCAGTTTTATTGTCATTGCACGCATCCATCAAGAAAAGTGGCAAACCGCCCTTGTCGTTGCGACGGTACTGCTGAGTATAGGTACGACTATATATACTGTCGATACGCCCGTTGCTCCAATTTTTCGGGAGCGATTAAGAATATATTCGGCTTCCCATTACCAACAGAATGAATTTGATATGAAGGTGGCTCGCAGAATGCTGCAACAAATTCCGAATGGTGCTTCGGTATGTGCCACGACATTCTTCACTCCCCATTTGGCCTTGCGTGACAGTATTTATATGTTTCCGTATGGTCTTCATCATAATGCCGAATATTTCTTGGTGAAAAAAGAACATTGGTGTTATACTGAAGGCGATATGGAAATAATAGCGATGATGATTAGCGACACTTCGCGGTATGAAATTCTGGATACGGACGGGGATTTATACTTGTTGCGAAAAAAAAGATAAGAAAACAAGCCGCATTTTTCTGTGGCTCGTTGGAAAAAATTTATCATTGATTGTTTTTGGAATTGATTAATTACAGGAAAAAACAAGAAATGATAAGGGGAATGAAGTACATTGACGTATTGATAATTTCACTTCGTTCTTTCTTACAAAGAACTAAGATAAAATAGGTCAATAAGGATACCGTTGCCCATATTAATGTCATTGGCAATATTATTGATGAAAATTGAATTTTGTTAAAAGCAAAAAGCCATGATAGCATTAGTGCACCAGCGTATGTTTTGACATACACGGAAAAGATGAACATTCCAATGGAAATTTTACCTTTCTTATTCAAAATGGGGTATTCCCAAAAATGTTTAATGAGGTGAATAATCAGAAATATGTAATAAATGTAGAAGATAGCAGCTGCCACAGGCCACATTATAATCATATCAGCGATGACAACGAGAACGATGGTCGCAATTAATGCTATAAATTCAACTATGTCCTTTTTTTGAATGTATTGACGTAAATTATTCATAATGATTTGGATATTAAAATGATGAGGCAAAGTTACAAAGATATTTTTTAAAAGTCAAGAAAAAAAGAAGATTTTTTTGCGAAAAAATAGCTATGATGATCAGCGAGTTTCAGCGTTTAGCCGGCAACGGAAAAGAGATACATTCCTTCGGCAAACAATAAAAAAAGGACTTGCCAAAATATAACAAATCCTTTTTCCCCACAAAAATATGAAAAGTTGGTGGGACGTATAGGATTTGAACCTATGACCTCTGCCGTGTGGAGGCAGCGCTCTAAACCAACTGGGCTAACGTCCCATTTGCGGCTGCAAAAATACGAAAAAATTTTGTACTTTTGCAAGTTATTTTGAAAAAATAGATGAAAGAAAAAAATCAACCACAGGAAAAACTTTGGAATTCCAACTATCTCAAGGTGTGGGTTGCCAATTTTATGATTTTTTTTTCCTTTATGCTGTTGACACCTTTACTGCCACTTTATTTGAAGGAAACTTTTGATGCCAACAAGCAAATGATAGGCATCGTTTTGTCTGGATATACACTTACTGCATTGATAATCAGACCATTTAGCGGATTTTTTGTGGATAGTTTTCCACGTAAAAAAGTCCTGCTGATTTTTTATGGTCTGTTCTGCGTCTTTTTTGGCGGCTATCTGATGGCGGGTTCGCTGTTGCTCTTTGCCATTGTGCGTACGCTTCACGGTGCCCCATTTGGAGCGACAACGGTTTCCAACAGTACGGTCGCCATCGATGTCTTGCACCCCACGCGCCGTGCCGAGGGAATTGGCTATTACGGATTGAGCAACAATATCGCTTCGGCCATCGCCCCGGCTTTGGCCATTTATATTTTGCATCTTACCAACAGTTATGAATTGCTGTTTTGGCTTTCTCTTATTACTTCTGGCATTGGTTTTGCCATCAATTCTACTTTAAAACTCAACGATCGCGAATTAATCAAGGATAAACCCAAAATTTCTCTCGACCGTTTCTTCCTTCTTAAAGGATGGAGCGAAGGTGCGGCTATGATTTGTTATTCGTTTTCATACGGTGTATTAGCTACTTATGTTGCCATTTACGGCAAAGAGGAATTGGGAATCACCGGCGGTACGGGCTTCTTCTTTATGCTGCTTTCCATTGGACTGATTTTATCTCGTCTCATAGGAAGTCGCACGCTCAGGCAGGGTAAGATTGTCCAAAACGCATCCGTCGGCATCTGCATCTCCCTTTGCGGTTATCTGCTGTTTGCCGCCCTTCACAATCCTATTGGCTATTACGGAGCGGCTTTGGTTATCGGCCTCGGCAACGGCCACATGTGGCCCGCGTTCCAGACGATGTTTATCAATTTGGCACCCCACACCCAACGAGGAACCGCCAACTCCAGTGTCCTTATCAGTTGGGACATCGGCGTGGGTTTAGGCATTCTCGCTGGTGGCGTGATTTCCGAAAACGTGGGCTATCATTGGGCTTTCTGGACCGCTTGGATTGTCAACTTAGTAGGCGTAATTGCCTTTTTCGCATACGTGCGCCAAAGTTTTTTGAAGAACAAATTAAGGTAGAAAGTGCGGCCATCTTCTTCGAATAAAAATAAATTATTGCTATTTATCAATAAATCAAAATGATATGATTCCTCAATTTGAACAATATCCGTCACCTTGCTATATTATGTACGAAGAGGCCTTGGAGGCCAATTTGCAATTGCTCGACCTTGTCCAACAGGAAGCCGGCGTGTCTATTATCTGCGCGCTTAAGGGTTTTGCCTTTTGGCATTCGTTTCCTATGCTGAGACAATATTTGGCAGGTGCAACGGCCAGTTCGGTTAACGAGGCCCGCCTGATTGTGGAAGAAATGGGCTGCGAGGCACATACTTTTGCACCCATTTATCGTGAAGAGGAATTTGAAACTTTGCTGACATATAGTAGCCATTTGACATTCAACTCCTTAAGCCAGTGGACGAAATATAAAGAAACAGCCCTGAAATTTCCTAAAAAGGTAAGTTTCGGACTGCGCGTCAATCCGGAATATTCCGAAATCGAAACCGACCTGTATAATCCGGCATTGCCAGGTTCGCGTTTGGGAATCTTGGCCGAAGATATGCCCGAGCATCTACCTGAAGGCATTGAAGGTCTTCATTTTCACGTGCTTTGCGAAAACGACAGCTATGCTTTGGAACACTGCTTGGAGCATTTCGAGCAACGTTTCGGACACCTCATCAAAGAATGCAAATGGGTGAATTTTGGCGGCGGCCACCACATCACCCGCAGTGACTATAACATCCCTCATTTGATTGAATTGCTGAAAAATTTTAAAAGCCGATATCCCAATTTGGAAGAGGTCATTCTGGAACCCGGCGAGGCCGTGGGTTGGCAAACCGGAGTGCTGGTTTCAACGGTGGAAGATATTGTTGAAAACAAGGGAATTAAAATCGCTATGCTGAATATTTCGTTCTCGTGTCATTTGCCCGACTGTCTTGAAATGCCTTACAAACCCTTAGTTCTCGGTGCTAAAGATCCTGATGAGAAAAGCAAGTATGTCTATCGTTTGGGCGGATGTTCTTGTTTGGCAGGTGATTATATCGGAATGGGAGACTTCGCTTTTCCCGAACCGTTGGAAATCGGTGACCGCATTGTTTTTGATGATATGATTCATTATACGATGGTCAAAACGACTTTTTTCAACGGGGTTCCGCATCCCGCAATCGGTATGATTCAAAAGAATGGAGAGTTCATTTTGTTCGCCCAACCGGGAACTTATGAAGATTATAAGTCAAAATTGGGGTAGTGTGATATTTTTTTTGTATTTTTGTCGGTTATTACAAATAATATTTGTGATGAACTTAAGGTATAATTAGAAGCGATAAAAGGCAAGGATTGAACTATGGGCGATATTAAAGATTTTTTCAGACCGCAACGAATGGGTTTCCATCTTCTTCTGGCATTGGGAATCACGCTCGCGATTGTAATTATTTGTCTTATTTTCTTAAGGTCATATACACGCCACGGCAGAGAGGTGGATATGCCTAATTTTATTGGACAAAATTGTAACGCCTTGGTTGATACGTTGTTGCCCTCTGATTATATCATCGTCGTAACCGATGAGGTGTATGATAAAACGATGGAACCGGGCACGATTTTGAAGCAGAATCCGGAACCTGGCGAAAAGGTAAAAAAAGGCCGCAAAGTATATTTAACGGTGGCCACTTCCGAACCTCCCAAAGTGATTATGCCCGAACTTCGCGATGTTTCCCTTCGACAGGCGGAAATTATGCTGAACGCCTTGGGCCTTGAACTGGCTGCCACGATTTACAAGCCCAGTCCGTATGAAAACGCAGTTTTGGAACAGCTGCACAATGGTCGCGTCATTGCCGCCGGAACCGAAATCAAAATGGGCGATAAAATTACCCTGGTGGTGGGTCGAGATATTTCCGAATTGCCTATGGGAGATACTTTAAGTACTGAATTACAATAGTTTATCAACTTGTCTTATGAAATTTTTGAGAAAAACACTCCTGATAATCTTTGTGGCACTCTTAGGTGTTAATTTGTCGTTTGCCCAGGAAATCCTGACGGGGTTACGTCATAACCCGGTGTTGATGAACAAGCAGAAAAACAACACCAAAAGTACAACACCAGTGTATTTGCCTTTTTTTGATGATTTTTCTAATTATACAGGTTATCCTAAATCATCGTTATGGAATGACAATCAGGCATTTGTGAATAATTCTTTTCCCGTTTATCCTCCTTCTATCGGGGTGGCCACTTTGGATGCCCTTGACGAAAACGGCCAGATTTATGCTCACGCCGAAACACGTCCCTTCGGGGCTGATACGCTGACTTCCCGTCCTATTAATTTGGAATATGACGAATTTGGCTATCCCTACTATCCTTCAGATTCAATTTATTTCAGTTTTTATTATCAGCCGGGTGGGGCATCCAAAAAATATCCTCCTGTGGAATGGGAGCGCATTGGCGATAAACCCGAATCCGGCGATTCCTTGATTTTGGAATTCGGTTATCCTACCGGCGGTTTTGTTTTTGTCGGATATGATTATTGCGATTATGAATTAACCCGCACCTACAATGTCGGCGATTCGTTGCTGAACCCCTATTTGCTGCCCGATACGGTTTATTTTGTTTTCGATTTTTATGCTGTCGAGGGAGAGTCCATTATGCTTCCTTGTGATTCTTTGTGGGCTCCTGAATATCACTGGGATCATATTTGGGCAACGCCGGGATGTAAGGTGGACGATTGGTTGGCCGAAGATGCCGAACATCATTTAACCTATTTCAAAAAAGTGATGATACCCATCACGAATCTTGATTATTTTAGGGACGATTTTCAATTCAGATTTAGAAATTATGCCAGTCTGGAACCCAACGGCTATGACGGCTGGGCCTCCAATGCCGATCAATGGCACATCGATTATGTAATGCTGGAAGAAAATATGACCTGCCACGACCTTTATCCCGATGATGTGACCTTTGTTTCTCCAACGACTTCCGCATTGAAGAATTATCAGTCTATGCCGTGGAATCAGTTCCGTTCTTCTGATATGAAAGATAAATTTGACAACGAATTGGCCAATATCTCTTCACAAGCTAAAAATGTCACTTATAACTATCGGGTGACTACTGAAGAAGGGGCCTTGGTGGCGGAGACGGAGCCAACTTCCGAAAATGCTTATCCATATTACAACAACGGTTTGTATGTCAATCCGGTGCATACGCAGCCGAGCATAGCATTCGTTTTTCCGTCTGATGGCGAAGACAGTGCGATTTTTAAGATTACGCACGTTTTCAATGTGACGGGCTGGGGCGATGATTGCGAGGAAAACGATACTTGCGTTTTCTATCAGAAATTTTATAATTATTATGCCTACGATGATGGTACCGCGGAGGCCGGCTATTCCCTGATTTCAACCTTGACCAATCCGGAAACCTACTTGGCAATGCGGTTTAATATGGCTCAAAGCGATACCTTGCGTGGCGTGAGAATGTGGTTTAATTCGGTTTTGAATGATGCAAACATAGAACCGTTTACATTGATGGTATGGAATGATATGGGCGGCGTTCCAGGTGACGTTATCGCCTACCTTTCCGAACAATATCCCGACCATGCCGCCAATCCTCTCGATTTTGTAAGTTATTATTTGGATGAACCCATTGTGGTCCCGACAACTTTCTATGTGGGAATTTACCAAAATCACAATGTGCCGTTAAATATCGGTTTTGACCAGAATAATGATGCCCGAGCCCATTGGTTATACAGCACTTCGGGTGAATGGCGCGAACCGTTCCTCTTGGGTGCTCCAATGATTCGACCTGTTTTAGGAAAGGATTTCGATAAGACTTCTGTTCCGCAGGTTGTTGCGTTTGATTTTCAGGTTTATCCCAATCCTGCCACGGATCAAATTACGATTTTGCAGGATCCATACGAAATGGTGGCTGCCGAAGCTGTCATCTTTGACGTTACCGGCCGCAAAGTGGCCGAATTTACACTCGACAATTACCAAAACACAGTCAATATAAGTCATCTTACGAGCGGAATGTACCTGCTTCAGCTTAAATCGGATCATCAGACCGCCGTTAAGAAAATCATTAAACGATAAACTATATGAAACTCAAACTCGAAC
Source organism: Bacteroidales bacterium (assembly GCA_024400755.1). GTDB lineage: Bacteria > Bacteroidota > Bacteroidia > Bacteroidales > WCHB1-69 > RUG11690. The sequence continues at coordinate 86,473 of JAKSMG010000006.1, forward strand.
GCCCCCTTGTTTTTTTTGATTTGGAAACTACCGGTTTGAATGTCGGTAAGGACAAAATCGTGGAAATCTCAATGTTGAAAGTAATGCCCGACGGTGAAGAGATTGTCAACACCATGCTGCTCAACCCGGGATGCCATATTCCTGCCGAATGTTCAGAAGTTCACGGTATCTATGACAGCGATGTGAAGGACAAACCTCGCTTTGAACAAGTGGCCGACGAAATTTTAGACTTCATCGGAGAAGCCGACCTGGCAGGCTTCAATTCCAATAAATTTGATGTTCCATTATTGGTGGAAGAATTTTTGCGCTGCGGCAAACGCCTGGATTTCCGCAACCGCCGTATGATTGACGTGCAGAATATTTTCCATAAAATGGAACCCCGTAATCTGGTGGCCGCCTATAAGCTTTACTGCAACAAGGATTTGACCGATGCCCATCAGGCCGAAGCCGATACAAGGGCAACCTACGAAGTGCTGTTGTCTCAATTGGAAAAATATCAAAATGTAGAGTATGAGGATAGAAAGACCGGTATGAAGTCCATTCCCGTCCAAAACGACGTGAAGGCATTGAGTAGCTTTTCCACCGAAGGCCGTTCTGTGGATTTCGCCAACCACATCGTTTTCAACGAAAATGACGAAGAGGTCTTCAATTTTGGGAAGCACAAGGGCGAAACCGTGGAAAGCGTTTTCCGCAAGGAACCATCCTATTACGCCTGGATGATGAATGCCGATTTTCCTCTTTATACGAAGGAAATTATTACAATGATTAAAGAAAGAATGTTTTAATACTTGATTTATGAAGAAATTTGCAGTTGTTTTATGTGGTTGCGGATGTTATGACGGTTCCGAAATTCACGAATCCGTTATGACTTTACTGGCCATTGACAGAAACGAGTGCCAGTACTCGATTTTCGCACCCGATGCCGACCAATATCACGTGATTAACCATTATACCAAACAAGCCACCAATGAGAAGCGGAATATGCTGGCCGAAGCCGCCCGTATTGCCCGTGGCGACATTCAGCCTCTGACCGCCTTGAAAGCCGGTGATTTCGATGCCGTCGTATTTCCAGGGGGCTTTGGTGCCGCCAAGAATCTGTTCACTTACGCCCTCGAAGGCACGAACGCGGTGGTTATTCCCGAAGTGGAACGCGTGGTTCGCGAATTTCACGCCGCCCACAAACCCATCGGTGCCTTGTGCATCGCCCCCGTTATGATAGCCAAGATTTTGGGCGACATCACCATCACCGTGGGCGTGGATGAGAAAACCATTGCCGATGTGGAAAGTTTTGGTGCCAAACACATCAACACGCAGCAGACGGAAGTCATTGCCGACAAGGAGAACAAGGTGTTTACCACGCCTTGCTATATGCTTCCCGCCACTATCGGCGACATTGCCGACTGTGCCGACAATTTGATTAAAGCCATTCTTGAAAATCTTTAATGGGCCGAATCGTTCTTGTTGGATTTCCCGGCTGTGGAAAATCTACGGTGGGAAAAAAACTGGCTTTCAAGCTGTCATACGGTTTTGTCGATTTGGACAATGCCATTGAAGAAGCGTATCATCTTTCCATTCCTGAATTTTTTGCCAAGTATGGTGAAAATGCTTTCCGCACTTGCGAACAGAAAGTATTGACAAACAAGTTGTCAGAAGACAATATCGTCATTTCCGCCGGTGGGGGAACGCCCTGTTTTTTTCAAAATATGGAGTTGATCAATGCCCACAGCACATCTGTCTATATCCAGATGGCGCCCCAATCGTTGTTTCACCGTTTAAGTCACGCCAAGCGTGTCCGGCCGCTCGTACAGAATATGACACCGACCGAGCTCCAACAATATATCGACAGCACCTTGGCAGTTCGTGAACCTTTTTACCTTCAGGCGCATCTAACCGTAAAAGGCGAAAGTCTTGATGTGGAGGAATTGGTGGGGAAAGTTGGGACAGTGTCAATGTTGTCAAATTAAGTAGTAATTATGTTCCATACAAAAACAACAATGAAAGTTGAACATAATCAAATTTAATTGAATTTTGTGATAATGATGGAATTGGTACTAATGTAAGATTTGGTGGATATTATGTTAAATTACTTTGGCAAGACGATAAAAATTATTTTTTGATAAATTTGCTAATAAAGATTTCATCTTCAGTATATATCCGAATAACATAGATACCACTTGATAAATCCGATACATTAATTGATGTAATATTATCATTGAAGATTTTGATGAGTTGTCCTTTTATAGTTAGAAGTTCCAAATGGTTGATTGAAAGATTTGCTGGCGCAGTAATATGCAAATAATCAGATGTGGGATTGGGATATAAATGAATTGATAGTTTTTCATGCTCTTTCACTGCAGTAGAAGCTGTAATAATTACATTTAATCGATATGTTCCTGTTCCGCCACTTTGGTATGGAATAACACGAAAATATATTCTTCCACCGTTGTCATACGTCGTGGTTGGAACATAAACACCATAAAATTCAGACCAGTAGTACCCATCTGGAGATACAGCAAATTTAGCATCTGCTGTATGTGTGTTATCATTGTAACTGTCGTATAGTGTTGCATTTACTGTGTAGCTAAAACCTGGAAGCATTATGAGTTTATAATAATCTTCATCGCTTGTTATATGGAAGTTGGCGTCTGCGTTAATTGTTGTGTTAGAACCATTGATTGTATCTAAAATATAAGCGGTTGAAGGGGAATTGTTAGGTTCATAAATATCGGCTTCAATTCCTCCTTGTCGAGATATCGTGATATGCAAGGAATATGTACCAATTTCATTGGAGGTATAGGGCAATACTCTGAGATATAGGGTTCCTCCATCGCTTACCGTTAAAGCAGGCATTGAATTACCATAATTGTTAGACCAAGAATTTCCATTCAATGATGTGGCAAATTTGGCATCCGCAGTATAATTGCTATCATTGTAACTATTTAATATGTTCGCATTAATGGTGTATGAATACCCTGATGGGAGATTAATTTTGTAGTAGTCATTGTCTGTGTTAATATGAAAATTGGCATTAACATTAATGGTCTTTGAATTGGTGTTGACTGTAGCTATATTGTGGGAAGAATTAACTGTGTTATTAGGTTCGTATTGGTCGGGTAATATATGACGTACAATTTCTATGCGAAGCAAGTATTCGCCCAAAATTTCATCTTCAGAATAAGGACTAACCTTGAAATAAATGGTTCCTCCGTTAGAAAGGAATGCCGTGGGACCATTCCCGCCATCACAAATTTCAGACCAAACATTCGTACTGCTTGGATAAATTGAAAAAAAACAGTCCATGGGATAACGTTGTTCACAAATATCGCGATCAACAAGAAAAGTATATATTTCATAATTATATCCAGCAGGAAATGTTAGTCTGTAAAAATCAATATCTGTTGGAATGTGAATGGAAGAACCTGAGGTTGAAATCACGCAAGAATCATTCGCGAAATTTGGAGTTAATGTATATGCGGTTGAAATCGTGTTATTTTGTTCATAAATATCTGGTGTGGGAGGGTTTGTAACGACAAATCTTATAGGATTCCTGTATTCAGAACTTCCAGCACAAATCCATTCTGTTTCATTTGGGTATTGATAGAGTAGCATGAGAAAGTATTCTCCAGCAGAAACAGAAATGTTTCCTGTGAAATTCAGTCCAGTTGTATAATGATAATAAGGTTGTAACCCGTTTGTTATTGTTTGTTGAGCTACAATTTGTTGTATATTTCCGTTAAGGTCCAAAATGGCGACTCCCACGTTGCCTGTGAAAGTTGAATTACTGGTGTTTAATATGTCAACATTGATGGTTGCAGGTCTATTTGAATAAAGCATTTCTCCTGTTGAGAAAGAAAAATCTGAATTTGTTTCAATGTCAGATGAGTATGTGATGGAAAATTGAGCAAGATTCTGATTTTGGGAATTGTCTCGTACAAACCTTAATGTGTTTAGGTCATTAGTATCGGTTATTGTAAAAACTGTAACCATGTAATCACCTGGTACCAAAGGCATACCACCATTAAAAAGAACAGATGTCGTATTCGTTTGATTTATTGGGATTGTGGCGTAGTTGTGTTTTTGTGCAATGACATTTCCATCAAAATCGGCTACCATAACGATAATCCATCCACTGAAATTAGCTGAACCGCAATTTTTGATTGATTTGGAAATTACAATGTTATCGCCAAAATTATAAGTTGAAGCATTGGTTGTCAAATTGGATGTCATAACGAGGTCGTAATTCGGATGAGTTACTGGTTCTGCCGGTTCAACCCCGACAATACATTTTTGATGAGTTGAGTAATTATGAATTACCCCTGGATTCAAATTGGAAACATAAAAATATCCATCATAAATACCACTATATCCCCAATTGAAATGGAAAAGATTATTGTTGTCGTATCCATCACATATAAATGCGTGACCACTGTTTGTTTGACTATCTGTCCCTCCGTATAAAATTGGCCGACCAGCATCCAATTCCGCTTTTAAAATTGATATCCATTGCGAACTGGAATAGTCATCTTTAGTAAGAATATTAAGATTTTGTGAATAATTAAAGTGGTTTTTTAAGCCTTCTGCTTCCAGCTGAACGTTTGATGAACTTCCAGCAATCCCATAATGCATATCCACACTCACCCCACAAAGACGCATCAACGTTGCAACAGCATTTATCTGCATTATTGAACTAGATGAATTGAGAGAATTTGGCATTTCGTTCCATAATAATGTTGTTTCAAAATTCGCATTCTGAATCCCATAATGCAAATCGTAATAAGTGTGAGTTCCGGTTCCCATGTTAGGGTATTCCCAATATTTCATAACTTGGGCCATCGCTGTTGCTATGCAACCTGTAAGGGTATATTCTCCATTTGCTTCATCATAGGGACACAAATAATTATATAGGGGAGATTGGTCCCAAAAGGTTTGTATCAAAGGTGACACACTTCTTGTATCCCTCGGTTGTAATTGACTGCCATTCCGCAAATTTTGCCATTCTTCAGAGATTTCGTCGGAGGCTTGGATATTGTTTGAAATCAAATATTCGATTTCCTTGTCGTAATCTTCAAGCCAATTGATAATTTGGGGTGCGATGTTGTCAGTAGGGAATGTCCCAACATTTGCATATCCTAAAATAGGAGTAGCTCTATCGTCTGCAGATACAATTACAAATCCATTTCCGTCAGTTGAATTAAAAATATAAAAATGATTAAAATCTGTTGATGCAGATACATTATAAAAATCTTTATTCGTTTTTGTTATTTTCAGTGGAATTCCATTTTTGATTCCAACAACATTATTTTGTTTATAAAAATTTGTTGCAACTTTTTTTGCTGTGGTAGAATCAATGGGATTAGACCAAACGATACTGGCAGTAAGTATAAAAAAAAATGTTACTATGGATTTTTTCATAAATATGTTATTAATACTTTTGTTTTCTTGTAGGTGAAAAAAATTCAAAAACATTATTTCAAATGTATTTTTTTCAAAAAAGAATGCAAAAATAATAAATTATTGGATATTCCAGCTGCTTTTGGGAGGAAAAATCAATCTTATCCATTTTCGTCTTGTAAAGACGTTATTTTTATTAATAAATTTCCGCTACTTTTCTCTTGATAGAAAAGTAGCCAAAAGATCAAGCCGACATCAATTCCGCCTGATTTTACCACCCCGGCCTACGGCCACCCCTCCTTTTTGTTATGTATCTCAGACAACTTTGTATATTTCAATCCATTGGGCTACACAACAAAGGAGGGGAATTGGCGTGGCGCGCCGCGTCTCTACATTAACGGTAAACCTTTCTTTGGATTATAAAGAAAGTAACGAAAAAGAAAATCATTCTTGAGTAAAAAATAATTTTGTTGAGATTCCGATGTTCATTCCTTACGTCGGAAACATCGGAATGGCGACATACCTTGTGGGCGTGACAGCGGCGGCGCAAAATAAGAAGTTAATGCACGTATGGGATGCCGCCGCCACTTCCTGTCTAATGAATCGTCGCCATTCCGACGAAGCGTTGCGAAGTCGGAATCTCTTTACAAGACGGAAGGGGATAATTCCGAAAAAAATCAAGCTTGAAAAATTTTCTTCCACCTCAATTAAAAAAATCGTATATTTGCACCAAATTTTGAATATGGATTACAAGCGAATTTTACTGAAACTAAGCGGCGAATCCTTTATGGGAGACGACGGATATAGCATTGATTATCAACGCATTCATCATTTTGCCACTGAAGTGAAATCTGCCGTTGACCTCGGCGTCCAGGTGGGCGTTGTCATTGGCGGCGGCAACATTTTCAGAGGCGTGAAGGGTGCGGGCCGCGGTTTCGACCGCCGCCAGGGCGACTATATGGGTATGCTGGCTACTGTCATCAACTCGATGGCACTGCAAACCGTGCTCGAAGAACTCGGTGTGGAAGCCAAAGTGATGTCTGCCCTCAAAATTGAAGGCATCTGCGACAAGATTTTCTACAAAAACGCCATCGCCCTCTTAGAAGCCGGCAAAGTGGTCATCTTCTCGGCTGGAACCGGCAATCCGTTCTTCACGACCGATTCCGGCGCTGCCCTCCGTGCCGTTGAAATCGGCGCCGACCTGCTGCTCAAAGGCACCCGCGTAGATGGCGTCTATACCGCCGACCCCGAAAAAGACCCGACAGCCACCAAATACGACGAAATCACGTTCGACGAATGCTACGAAAAGAAACTGAATATTATGGACCTTACCGCTTTCACACTTTGTAAGGAAAACAATATGAAGATTTGCGTCTATAACGCCAACATTCCCGGCAATTTACGTCAGATTTTAGAAAATAAGAAGGTCGGCACTTTAGTCCATTAATTAAATTTGTGAGTTATGTCTGAAGAAATCAATCCCGCTCAATCCAGTACCGAAGACGTACAGAAATTGTGGCAAAAAGCCCGCCACAGAGCCGCCTTCAAAATCCACCTCATCATCTTCGTCCTGGTGAACGCTCTGTTTTGGGTCATCTGGTACTTTGTCTTCAGAAACAACGAAGCTACCAACGAACCCGTGATGAAGGCCGTGCTCTTTCTGTCAATCGCATGGCTCATCATCCTCATCGGCCACTACGTTTTCGTCTATGTTTTCGGTGCCACTTTTGTGGAAAAAGAGTTGAAGAAACTGAAAAATCAAATCGAAAAAGATAAAAAGGAGATTGAAAGACTCAAAACCATTGCCGAACAGAAAAAAGCCGAATTGTTGAAACAATCTTCAGAAGAAAATAATTAATTCAAGAATAATTAAAATCAATCAATAATGGAAGAAATAGCAAAATTATTAGCTCAAGCTAAGGAAAATATGAGTTCAGCAGTGGCTTTTTTTGAAAAGGAACTGCAAAAGGTCCGTGCCGGCAAGTCCAGCCCCCAGATGTTGGAAGGCCTGAAAGTGGATTACTACGGCAATCCCACCCCTATTGAACAAGTCGGCAATATTAGCACTCCCGACGCACGTCAGATTATTGTGCAGCCGTGGGAACGCAATATGCTGCAACCCATCGAAAAGGCCATCTTGGCTGCCAACTTGGGCTTCACTCCACAGAATACCGGCGAGTTCATCCGCATCGTGGTGCCTACTCCCACTGAAGAACGTCGTAAAGAACTGGTGAAAAAGGCCAAACAAGACGCCGAACAGCTGAAAGTGACTATCCGCAACGCACGCCGTACCGCCAACGATGCCGCCAAGAAACTCAAAGACAACGGCATTCCTGAAGACGCCGTTAAGAAACTCGAAACCGACATTCAAAAGGCAACGGACGAATTTATTGGCAAGGTCGATAAGATGATTGAAGCCAAGGAAAAAGAAATTATGACTGTTTAATCAAAAAATCAATAACCTTAAAATTTTTATTATTATGAATTTACCTAATAACTTAAAGTATTCAAACGACCACGAATGGTTGAAAATGGATGGTGACGTAGCTTACGTTGGTATTACCGCTTTCGCAGCTAACGAATTGGGCGACATCGTTTTCTTGGATATCACCACAGTTGGCGAAACCTTGGAAGCCGGTGAAGTTTTCGGTACCGTTGAAGCCGTTAAGACCGTTTCTGACCTGATGCTCCCAGTGGGTGGCGAAATCCTTGAATTCAACGAGGCTTTGAACGACAACCCAGGCACTATCAACAGCGATCCTTACAACGAAGGATGGATTATCAAAATCAAAGTTACCAATCCTGCCGAAGCTGACAACCTCTTGGACGCAGCTGGCTATCAAGCTCTTATTGGATAATAAAGGTTTTTAATAATTATCATGAAAAGGCCACACTGCGTTTTGTGCAAGGTGGCTTTTTTATTTTATTAGGTAAAATAAAATGATAAAATATGTTATTGTGGGCGGTGTCGCCGGTGGCGCCACTACAGCCGCTCGTCTTAGAAGATTAGATGAGCAATGTGAAATCGTAGTGTTTGAAAAAGGCGACTATATCTCCTACGCCAACTGCGGCCTGCCGTATTATATCGGTGGCACCATCGCTGAAAAAAATTCGCTGCTGCTGCAAACACCCGTCAGTTTCGGAAACCGCTACGACGTGGATGTCCGAGTAAAATCGGAAGTGATAGCCATTGATTCTACTAATAAGACTATCAAAGTACGCAATAAGTTTAATGGCAAGGAATACAGCGAAAATTATGACAAGCTTGTGCTGTCGCCCGGGGCCGTTCCCATTGTCCCCAACCTGCCCGGTATCCAGTCGGACCGGATTTTCACCATTCGCAATGTCGCCGACACCGAAAACGTGAAACAGCGTGCTGTTCTCAGTTTCTCCAAACTGAAAGAAGTGGTGGTGGTGGGAGCAGGATTTATCGGCATGGAGATGGTGGAAAACCTGCATCAGCTGGGCTATCACATCACTATCGTGGAAAAGTCCCCGCAGGTGATGACCACGGTGGATGCACCCATTGCCGCCGTGGTTCAACATCAGTTGAAAGAAAAAAATATCAAGCTGATGTTGAATACCGAAGTCCAAAATTTTGAAGACTCAGACGATGCGGTGTGTGTCAATTTGTCCAATGGTGAACAATTGAAAGCCGACTTTGTCATCCTCAGCATCGGGGTGAAACCCAATACGGAATTGGCTCAGGCGGCGGGACTGAAAATCGGACCCGCTGGCGGAATCTGGGTGAATGAATTTCTGCAAACTTCCAATCCTGACATTTACGCGGTGGGCGACGCCATCGAATTTGCCAATCCAATTAGCGGAATCCCTTATTGTTGCTATCTTGCCGGACCTGCCAACCGCCAAGCCCGTATCTGTGCCGACAATCTGGTTTTGGGCAATAAAACAGCCTACAAGGGGTCTGTGGCGACTGCTGTGGCGAAGGTGTTCAGTTGGACCGTGGGTTCTACCGGCTTGTCTGAAAATTACCTCCGAAAACACAATATCCCGTTTTTGACCTCTGTGACGCATCCTTTTTCCCACGCGACGTATTACCCCGATTCAAAACAAATGACGCTTAAAATCAATTTTTCGCCGTTAAACGGGCGTCTTTTGGGTGCCCAGGTGGTGGGCGAAGAAGGCGTGGACAAGCGTCTTGATTTATTGGCGTCGGTGGTGAGTAATGGAGGCACGGTTTTCGATTTGACAGATATCGAACACGCCTACGCACCTCCGTTTTCGTCGGCCAAAGATCCCGTGGCGTATGCCGGCTATGTGGCGGAAAATATATTGGCCCACAGATTCTTCCCTATGCAGTGGCACGAGTTGCAGGCAATTTTGGCCACTCCAAATTGGCAAAACGAGTACTTTTTGTTGGATGTCCGTTCGGCAATGGAAGTCAAGAACGGGGCAATTGAAGGAGCCGTGAATTATCCTGTAGATGAACTTCGCGAAATGTTGGACGAAATTCCTTCCGACAAGACCATCATCATTTATTGTGCGGTGGGATTGCGTGGTTATATTGCCAGTCGCATTTTGCTTCAGTCGGGTTTCGAAAAAGTGTATAATCTTTCGGGAGGATATAAAACCTATCAATTAATGAGTGAAAAATAAACGGAATTGTCTCTTTCCGTCTTGCAGAGTTGCCAAAAGATCAAATTGATATTAATGTCGCCTGATTTGTAGGTTATAAAGAAAGTAGCAGAAAATTTGTCCAATTAAAAACAAAAATACCATTATCTGGACAAAATTTTTGTGCAATATGTGTCCATATAAATATATTTTTGTACTTTTGCGGACAATTCAAAAATGTGTACCAATGAATCAAATCATAGGAAGAGAGTGTGAAATAGAACAGTTGGAACGACTTTCTCATTCTGGTCGGGCTGAATTCGTGGCAGTATATGGACGAAGACGTGTGGGGAAAACATTCCTGATACGCGAATACTTTGACAATCGTTTTGCCTTTTATCATACGGGGATTTCTCCAGCTGAATTAAAAAGCGATGGTTTCGATTTAAAACGAGAACAATTGAGAGGGTTCTGTACTTCGTTACAACAATATGGTGGAGAATGGGACGAATATCCAAAGGATTGGTTTGCGGTTTTTGAATGCCTTAAGAATTTGCTGAACAGAAAGTTGAAGGATGAGAAGCAAGTTGTTTTTATTGATGAACTGCCCTGGCTGGGCGTTGGAAATTCTGGATTTCTTTCGGCTTTAGAACATTTTTGGAATAGTTGGGGATCAGCACATTCGAAATTGTTGTTGATTGTCTGTGGGTCGGCGGCTTCTTGGATGAATGAGAACATTTTAAACAACCACGGTGGTTTGTACGGACGCATTACCGATGAAATTCATTTGTTGCCGTTCACTTTGCGCGAATGTGAACAATTTTACGAATCCCGTCACATCTGTATGGACAGATACGACCAAATTCAAAGTTATATGGCCTTGGGCGGAATTCCATATTATTTGGATATGATTCGTCCGGAAAAGAGTCTTTCGCAAAACATTGATTATCTTTTTTTTACAAGAATTGGACGTTTACGGACCGAATTTGAGCGACTTTATAGGTCGCTGTTCGAGAATTCGGACAACTATGTAAAAGTCGTTCGTTCTTTAGCCCAACGGCGTTTGGGATATACAAGAAAAGAGATTGCCGAAAGAACGGGTATCGCTTACAACGGTCGCTTGAGCAATATGTTGAACGCACTTGAAAAAAGTGGCTTTGTCGTTTCTTATCATTATTTTGGGGGTAATGCAAAAGAGATTTATTATAAACTGGTAGATAATTATTCGTTGTTTTACCTGCAATTTGTTGATGGCCAAAAGAATGAGGAGGAAAACTTCTGGACCCACAACCTGCACACACCACGACTTAACACATGGCGTGGGCTTGCTTTTGAAGATGTTTGTCTTCAGCATCACAAGCAAATCAAAAAGGCACTTGGTTTTTCAGCTGTTGCGTGTACGACGGGACCTTGGTTGAGCAAGGAGGGAACAGCGCAAATTGATCTGCTTTTCGATCGAAACGACCACGTGATTACACTTTGCGAAATGAAGTTCTCAGGAAACGAGTTTTCCATTACGCAAGATTATGATGCGCAACTGAGAAGTAAAACAGAACGATTTATCAGTGAGACATCTTGTAGAAAATCCGTGCAACTTGCCTTGGTGACTACCTACGGATTGGAAAAAAGCAAATATGCGGGCCGTTTTCAGTCTGTTGTCACATTAGACGCGCTTTTTGAAAAGTTGTGATTCTTGTCATCTTCATACGATCGTCCCATTTTCGTTTATGGATTCCAGCCCCTCAAGCTGCGGGGAGATGGAACGACTGGTGGAAGGAATGCCTGAATCACCCTTATTTCTTCTTTTTTTTACGCTTGGTTTCTTTTGCGGATTCCCGCTTGTAAATGGGAATATACGTGCTTGTTTTCAATTTATCAGCCTTAAAAGAGGCCTTTAGTTTATTAATTTTTTTGACTGAAAAATCATTTCTAATGCCATAAATGATGAGACGTTTGCGGGAAATTTCGTCATAAAGCGCACGAAGACAGAAATTGTATTCTTCAGCCATTTCATAACTTTCGCTGGTTGTGGGAGAATGCTTCAGCAGTTCTTTGAGTTTATCAATTTCTTCAGTAAAATATTGGGAAGCCGCCTTTATTCTTTCGTCTATTTTCTTGTCATCGTCCTGCTGAAAAAGTGCTGTCAGTTGTTTGCGGAACTTGCTTCCTACCATTGTGACGTTACTCGTTAGCTGATGGACTTCCTCTACAAAGTTTTGGGACTCTTTGTTGAACAAATCGGTTTCATTGCCGATGAGCACTCGCAGTTCATTGACTTGCCCAAGGCAGAAGTTAAAATTGAAGACTTCTTGTAGAATTTCAAGGTTATAAATGCTTTTGTCCTTATCCAAATTCGTTCTGAGTTCTTCAAGATCGGGCTTGACAGCCGAATATTGAATGACGTCTGGATTGACCGAAAGCGAGTTCCGATTGATGGAACTCAGCAGGAGAATGCCTTCCAAGCTGCGGCAGCGACTGAGCGCCACATAGACTTGTCCGGAAGTAAAGGCGTCTTCGATGTCAATGGCAACTTTGTCGAAAGTCAGTCCCTGGCTTTTATGAATGGTGATGGCCCACGCCAAACGCAAGGGCAATTGGGTATAACTGCCCAATTCCTCTTCTTCAATCTGCTTGGTGGTGGGGTTGACCGAATAACGAATATTGGTCCAGATTTCCTTTTTGACCTTGATGTCTTCGTCGTCGTCAGAGCAATGGACATACACATTTCCTTCCCCGTCGATACGGGCGATGGTTCCTATTTTGCCATTGTAGTAGCGTCGCGGATTTTCGCTGTCGTTGGCGATAAACATCACTTTTGCCCCCACTTTCAGGATAAGAATGGGATTGTTGGGAAAATTCTTTTCCGGAAATTCCCCGTCAATGGTGGCGGTAAAACTGTGTTCGCAAGTCTTCAGCCGGTCCATTTCTTCCGCGTTAATGCGGTCGGCTTTCGCGTTATGGGTGGTGAGCAGAATATAATCCGGCTGCTTTGACAAATTGAAGTCGGAACAATATCGTTTTTCTATTAATTTTAAGTCGCTGTTTGTTAATTTGTTATCTCTGATTGCGTTGAGTAGGTCAATGAAACTTTTGTCTTTCTGTCTAAAAATCTTGTCAAATTCGAGGCAGAGTAGGGGATAGGCCTGAATGACCAGACTGTCGAAAAAGTAAGGGGTTTTGTAATAAGGCGAAAGAACTCTCCATTCTTCGCTCATCGCCACGGGAGCCAGTTGGTACAAATCGCCGATACAGATGAGTTGAACGCCGCCGAAGGGTTCGTTATGGCGGAACCGGTAGTGGCGGAGTACCGTGTCGATCTCGTCCATCACGTCGGCCCGCACCATACTGATTTCGTCGATGACCAGCAGTTCCAACTCTTGCAGCACTTTGCGTTTCGGACCGGACATCTTCATCTTGCCGATGAGGTTTTGTCGCCCTTCTGCTGTGGGCACGAAAGGAGTAAATGGCAGCTGAAAGAAAGAATGGATGGTAACGCCGCCCGCATTGATGGCCGCCACGCCGGTTGGGGCAACGATGGCTATTTGCTTGTTCGTGCTTTGTCGCAGTTGTCTGAGAAAGGTAGTCTTGCCGCTGCCGGCCTTGCCCGTAATAAAGACAGAGCGGTGGGTTTGTTGTGCAAATTCTTCAGCCAGTGTGTAGATCGACAGGTCCATTCCAAGTTTTTTATTTTGTACAAAAATACAAAAAAATCCGAAATTTTTGAAGTATTGATAAGTGTTTTCAACAAACGGGATGGTTCCGTTTATATCTTCCGCCTTTTAAGCGGATTGTGTGACAAATCGAGACCTAAAGAACCGGGCGGCCTTCAAGCCGCCCGCTATTTGATCAAACTTGTGAAAAATCGAAATCCTATTCCACAAACTTCAAGAAATTCTCCGTAATATATTGCAGTTGTTCTTCGTCCAATTCGGTGTGCATCGGCAAAGAAACCACGCAGTCGCATAAGGATTCCGCCACGGGGAAATCGCCCTTTTCATAATGTAGGTGGGCAAAAGCTTTCTGCAGATGCAATGGGACCGGATAATAAATCATCACGGGAACGCCTGCCTCTTTCATATTTTCAATCAAACGGTAGCGGTCAACGTCTTTCAGCTTTAAGGTATATTGATGAAAGACGTGAGTGGTATAGGAAGCCGTTGTCGGTGTCGCAATATTAGGATGATTGGCAAAGGCCTTGTTGTAATATTGCGCGGCCTGCTGACGTGCCGCAATATATTCGTCCAAATGTTTCAATTTTACATCCAATATGGCTGCCTGCATAGAATCCAAACGCGAATTAACCCCGATCATATCGTGATAATAGCGGGTAAACATTCCGTGATTGACAATGCCCCTGATTTTATAGTCCAACTCGTCATCGTTGGTAAACAAGGCACCTCCGTCGCCATAACAACCCAAATTTTTGGACGGGAAGAACGATGTACAGCCAATGGTTCCCAGTGTGCCACTCTTCTGCAAAGGATAATCGTCAATCATTACCTCGGCACCGATAGCTTGGCAATTGTCCTCAATAACCGCCACACCATACTTATTGGCAATCTTACAGATTTCCTGCATATTGCAGCACTGACCAAATAGGTGTACGGGCACGATGGCTTTCGTCTTAGGCGTTATCGCCGCTTCCAACTGTTGTACATCCATATTGAACGTATCCGCTTCCACATCTACAAAAACGGGCGTCAAACCCAACAAACCGACGACTTCCACCGTGGCGATAAAGGTAAAGGGGGTTGTAATTACTTCGTCACCGGGTTTTAAGTCCAGTGCCATCATTGCCACTTGCAAGGCATCGGTGCCGTTTCCGCAAGGAATCACGTGCTTCACCTTTAGATATTCTTCCAAATGCTGCTGAAAATCCTTGACCGCCGGACCATTGATGTAGGCCGAAGATTCAATGACCTTTAACACGTTAGCGTCAATTTCGTCTTTAATTTTATGATATTGACTCTTTAAGTCAACCATTTGAATGGGTTTCATATTCTGTTATTTTGAATTATCGATATATTCTTTCAAGTATTTTGCCGTGAAGCCAACGCCCTTGGCTATAATTTGTTCAGGGGTTCCCTTGGCCACAATCTTACCCCCTTCGCGTCCGCCGTCAGGACCTAAATCTATAATATAATCTGCCATTTTAATGACATCCATATTGTGTTCAATAACCACTACCGTATTTCCCTTATCCACTAACTTGTTCAAGACTTCCATCAAGATAGCTATATCCTGAAAATGAAGTCCTGTGGTGGGTTCATCTAGAATATATAGCGTCTTTCCAGTATCTTTTTTGGACAATTCCGCAGCCAATTTCACACGTTGGGCTTCTCCACCTGACAAGGTCGTGGACGACTGACCTAAACGCAAATAGCCTAAGCCGACATCATTTAACGTCTTTATTTTCTGAACGATAGAAGGAATCTTGTCAAAAAATTCCAAGGCGTGCTCAAAATCCATTTCCAAGACGTCATTGATAGACTTGCCGCGATACCTGACTTCCAGTGTTTCAGCGTTATATCTTTTTCCATTACATACGTCGCATTTTACGTAGATATCTGGCAAAAAATTCATTTCGATCACTTTCATTCCAGCACCCTTGCATTCTTCGCAGCGGCCTCCTGAAACATTGAAAGAAAATCTTCCTGACTTATAGCCACGGATCTTGGATTCCTGCAAACCGGCATACAACTGGCGGATGTCGTCAAAAACGCCCACGTAGGTGGCGGGATTGGAACGCGGTGTACGGCCGATGGGCTGTTGATTGATTTCAATAACCTTGTCGATATGTTCCAGTCCAAGAATTTCTTTATAGGGCAGAGGCCTTTTATCGGAACGATAAAAATGCTGATTAAGAATAGGGAACAGGGTGTCGGTAATCAGTGAAGACTTGCCGCTTCCGGAAACGCCTGTGACACAAATCAATGTGGACAAAGGAAAATCCACCGTGACATTTTTGAGCGTGTTTCCCGAAGCTCCGACAATAGTCAGATTTTCGCCATTACCCTTTCTCCGTTGGCTTGGGATTTCGATACGTTTCCGACCACTCAGATATTCGGCGGTCAGTGAATCAGCCTTTAGTATTTCAGGATAAGTTCCGGCTGCCATCAACTGTCCGCCGTGTTCGCCTGCCAAGGGACCGACATCGACAATAAAATCCGCCGCTTCCATAATATCCCTGTCGTGTTCCACCACAATCACCGTATTCCCAATATCTCTTAATTCTTTTAACGAATTGATTAAACGATGATTGTCACGTTGGTGCAAGCCAATGCTCGGCTCATCCAAAATATAAAGCACATTGACCAGCTGTGAGCTGATTTGCGTCGCCAGACGAATTCGCTGGGCTTCGCCGCCGGAAAGACTTCGAGCCGAACGGTTCAGTGACAAATAGGCAATTCCCACGTCGCAGAGGAATTTCAGTCGCAGGCGAATTTCCCGGAGGATTTCGTAGGCAATCGCATTTTGGCGTTCGTTTAGAAAAGTCGGAATTTGATCTACCCAACGGGCCAGTTCGTCAATGTCCATTTGAGCCAAATCGCAAATATTCTTGTCGCCAATCTTGAAGTACTGGGCTTCCCGCTTCAGACGCGTGCCGTGGCATTCGGGACATTCTTTTTCATCGATAAACTGATTGACCCATTTGCGAATAGATGCTGGTGCCGTTTC
Organism: Bacteroidales bacterium; assembly: GCA_024400755.1. GTDB lineage: Bacteria > Bacteroidota > Bacteroidia > Bacteroidales > WCHB1-69 > RUG11690. Next base: position 103,117 of record JAKSMG010000006.1, read on the forward strand.
AAAGTCGATATCACGCAAAAAACTCACCACGCCTTCAAAATGGACCTTCGTGGGAGACAGTCCGGCCACATCTCGCTTCACATATAAAGGATCGGTCATTCCGTAAAGGATCTTATCCATTACTTCTTCTGGAATAGAGGAAATGGGGTCGGTCAGCTTGAAGTTGAATTTTTCAGCCAGGGCTTCCAACTGCTTGAAAATCGGAGTGTTCTTGTACGGACCGATGGGTGCTAAGCCGCCTTCCTTGATGGACATTGACGGGTCGGGGATGATTTTGGACATTTCCAGTTCCGTCACATAGCCCAAGCCATTGCATTTGGGGCAAGCACCATATGGAGAATTAAAGGAAAAGGTATTGGGTTCCGGTTCCGGATAGGAGATTCCTGTCGTGGGACACATCAGGTACTTGCTATAATTAAACGTTTCGCCACTTTGGTTGTCTAATAAGACAATAACGCCTTTCCCTTGCTTGAGGGCTAAGCGCAAGCTGTTGACTAGGCGCTGGCGAGACAATTCACGTACCATCAAATTATCGATAACCAGGTCGATGTCGTGAATTTTGTATCTATCCAGCTGCATATTGAACTCTACGCTCCTGACTTCGCCATCGATACGACATTTTACGAATCCCTGCTTGCGAACGGTTTCAAACAACTCCTTGTAATGTCCCTTTCGACCTTTTACCAAAGGAGCCATTAAGGTGACGTCACGACCACCAAACTTTTGCAGAATTAACTCTATCAGCTCTTTTTCAGTGTAGCGAACCATTTTCTCACCCGTATTGAAAGAATATGCATCCGCGACCCGGGCATACAGCAGACGAAGGAAATCATAGATTTCCGTAATGGTTCCGACCGTAGAGCGGGGATTTTTATTGACCGTTTTCTGCTCAATGGAAATCACGGGATTCAACCCTGTGATTTTGTCCACTTCCGGATGTTCCAGATTGCCGATAAACTGTCTGGCATAGGAGGAAAATGTCTCCATATAGCGGCGTTGGCCTTCTGCAAAAATCGTATCAAAAGCCAGGGAAGACTTCCCGCTACCGCTCAATCCAGTAATGACGGTCAGTTTATTTTGGGGAATAGTAAGAGAGATATTCTTCAGGTTATTGACTCTTGCTCCTGAAATAACCAGCTGATCTTCTTTGTATTCCTGATTTTTCATCTCTTCAAAATTAAAGATGCAAAATTACGGATTTTTTGGCAATTTTGTATCATCTTTTAATTTTCAATAAGCTTTATAGGTTCAACCTATAAAGTTATAAAAAATCGGAATTGTTCCCTTTCATTTTGTAAAGTTGCCATTATTATTAATAATTTTGGTTACTTTTCAATCAAGAGAAAAGTAGCCAAAAGATCAAGCCGACATCAATTCCGTATTGTTAATTGTCCATTATTAATTGTAAATTGAAAAATGGCCTTGCACGAAACCCCACAACACCCTTGTATGAATCTTGTAAGTGGGTTGGAAGCTGCTCTCAACCCTCAACCCTAAGCCCTGCACCCTAAACCCTTGATTTCTTCTTCCGTCAGACCAGTGATTTTACTGATCAAGGCAATGTCAATACCTTCAGACAACATATTACGGGCAATGAGTGTTTTGCTTTTGGCTTCGCCTTCTGCTCTGCCTTTTTCGATTCCCTTCTCGATTCCTTTCTCGATTCCTTTCTCGATTCCTTTTTCCATACCGTCAAGGAACGCTTCTTCGCGAGCCAATTCCATGCCGCTCTGCACGTCGGCATAATCCCAAATGCTCTTCTTGTACTCGTCC
>JAKSMG010000007.1 GCA_024400755.1 Bacteroidales bacterium
TCGCAGATGGCTTCACGCATATCACAGCCTCAGATTACGCTATCGCTAATCTGAGGTTATGGAGATGTGACCTCTTCGAGGTCAAGCGGCATCTTATGCATGCTACCAACATCACACATCCACCGTTCTCGAAGAGAACACACCTCAATAATCCCACATCACGACGAGCGAAGCGAGGACGGGATGTGGGGAACTTGACAATACGCGTGACCGCCGCCGTTCTCGGAGAGAACGCACCTCCTTAGCACTGGAAGAGGAAAAATGGACCGCTGGTAGCTTGGTCTTTCTACAACCTTCAAGATGCAAATTCACAATCTATATTATTTATAATATTTTTGAATTATTTTGAAAATAATTACTATTGTAATAAAATTTATTTGTATTTTTGCAGCTGAAAATTACGCAAATCTAAAAAGTTACTATAATGAGAAAGCAGAGATTCAAAGGAAACAAGGCGTGTTTTGCTTCACCTTGGGACGAGATCTACAAAAACATCCACGAGGTAGTAGAAGCTTCAAAGTCTCAAAAAGATCATTTTGAGAGGAATTTAGCGGCATTGTATGAAATGAGGGAACAGATGAAGGAGACTGACCGGATGATTAAGGCAACCGGCGAACAAATGAAGGAGACGGACCGGAAAATGAAACAATTGGAAGACCTGTTCACCACGCAATGGGGAAAGCTCGTCGAGGCATTGGAGAAACCGGCCTGTCTCAAGTTGTTTTCCGATTTGGGAATCGGCATCACGCAGGTTTACAACGGTCCCCGAAAGGGAAAATATTTCTGCAACGATATGGAAATAGACGTGATCTTGTGCAACACCACCGTTGCCGTGGCGGTTGAGGTCAAAACCACCTGCAAAATTGAACATATCGACCACTTTCTCCAACAGATGGAGCACTTTAAGGAGACCTTTCACCCTTTCGCCAACTACACCGTCTATCCCGCCGTGGTCGCCCTCAAATATGATGAAGGGTCCGATGTCTATGCCAGCAAGAAGGGTCTGTTTGTGCTGCACGCCAACGGTGAGGATATGTTTGACCTGGTAGAGCCTAAAGTGAGAAAGGAATACTAGCCATTGCTCTCTATTAATTTGCACATCTGAAAATAATGTGATGTATTTGGCTGAAACCCGTTTTTTTGAATATCTGAGGGCGAATCATCATTTGCCTTTGCAATCTAACGAAACGCATATCAATGTGTCCCGTTTTTTCGTATCTTTGCAAATCAAAATGATTTGTAATATGAATAGAAATAATCGTTGTCTTGACCAAGGAGTTAGCTCATCTCTATTGAAAAAAATATTTTGTTTTTTCTTGATAGTCGTTCCTTTTGTGCTGAACGCCCAAAAACAAATTACTGTCGAAGATATTTGGACCAAGTACCTCTTTTATCCTAAAAACGTTCCGGGCTATAACCCTGTGCCCAATGGCAACGAATATAGCGTGGTGGGTTTGGCCGGCATTATGAAGCACAGCTTCGAAACCGGTGAAATGACGGAAGTGGCACTGCCTACATTGAATATTTCGACATTGTCAGACAAAAAACTGAAAATTGAAGATATTGATGATTATTCTTTTGACAATTCTGAACAGAAAATCCTTTTGGCCGTGCAGCAGGAAGACATCTACCGTCGTTCCACAAAAGCCTATTATTACGTTTACGACAAAACGGCCAATCAGATATTCCCGTTGTCGGATATGACTAAATCAAAGCAGAGCTTTGCGACTTTTTCCAACGATGGAAGCAAGGTGGCTTTCGTTCGCGATAACAATATTTTTGTGGTGGATTTAAATACCAAGAAAGAGTCGCAAATTACTTTCGATGGGAAAAGAAATCATGTCCTCAATGGAATGGCCGATTGGGTGTATGAGGAGGAATTGAGTCAAGCTCAGTATTTTACCTGGTCTCCCGACGGTACAAAAATCGCATTTCTGCGTTTCGATGAAAGCAACGTCAAAGAGTTTGCCATGACTCTCTGGGGCGAGCTCTATCCCGATGAATATCAATATAAATATCCTAAAGCAGGAGAAGATAATTCCGTGGTGGATGTGATGATTTATGACTTGAACACCCGTCAAACCATCCGCCTTGATTTTGACAAGAATTTTGACGGCTATTACCCTCGTATTTATTGGCTTCCAAACAGTATCGACTTGATCACCCTGAAGATGAACCGCCATCAAAGTCATTTGGATTTTGTCCGCTACAATACTTTGACGAAGCAAATGGACGTGGTCTTCACGGATGAAAACAAGTGTTGGCTGGAAATCACCGATGATTATTATTTTATGAATGATAATAAAACGATGATGGTCACATCAGAAAGAGATGGCTATAACCACATTTATAAGGTGGAGTTTGGCGGAAAAATCACGCAACTCACTCAAGGCCAGTGGGATGTGGCCTCCATTGCCGCGGTCGATCAAAAGTCAAAGTTGGTATATTATCTCTCCAATGAGTCTGATGTGCTGAATCGCGATTTGTATGTGATTAATTTTGATGGAAAAAAGAAGAAAATGCTCACTTCCGGCGATGGCTGGAACAGTGTTTCGTTCAGTTCCAATGCCCGTTATTATCGCAATGTGTATTCCAATAGCCAGACTCCTTCCGTTTATACCATCCATAAGGCCGATGGCAAGCAGTTGCGCGTATTGGAAGACAACGCCAAACTGAAACAACGTATGCAGGACTATGGGTTTTCAAAGAAGGAACTGTTTTCTTTTACGACGGAAGAAGGTGTCAGCTTAAACGGTTGGATGCTGAAACCGCTCAATTTTGACGCCAACAAAAAGTATCCCGTCCTGATGTATGTGTATGGCGGTCCCGGTTCGCAGGAAGTGGATAACGCCTATTCGCGTGCCCAGGATTTTGCCTGGTATCAAATGCTGACACAAAAGGGCTATATCGTGGTCTGCGTGGATGGCCGCGGAACCAATGCCCGGGGCGATGAATTCCGCAAATGCGTCTATAAAAATATGGGTCATTATGAAGCCATCGACCAGATATCTACCGCAAAATACCTGAAAACCTTGCCATACGTCGATAGCGACCGCGTGGGCATCTGGGGCTGGAGTTTTGGCGGCTATCTTTCTGCTTTGTCCGCTTTCAAAAGTGGCAAAACCTTCAAAATGGCTATTTCTGTGGCTCCGGTTACCAATTGGCGCTATTACGACAACATTTATACTGAGCGCTTCCTGCAGACTCCACAGGAAAATCCTGACGGCTACGACCAAAATTCACCCATTACATTCGCTAAAGATTTGGATACCAAATATCTACTAATTCACGGTACAGCCGATGACAATGTCCATTTCCAGAATGCGATGGATTTGGTGACGGCGTTGAATAAGGCGGGAAAACAGTATGACCAGTTCTTCTATCCCAATAAAAACCACTTTATTATGGGTGGAAATACTAGGGCTCATCTTTATACAAAACTAACGAATTATATTTTGGAGAATTTATAATATCTTCCTTCGAAACGCATTAAGAAAGGGAAAATAGATTATGAAAGGAAAATTAGTGATTGTTTCAGCTCCGTCTGGGGCGGGTAAAACCTCTATTGTGAAGCATTTGTTGCTGCAACAACCCAAGTTGGAATTTTCAATTTCCGCCACCAGCCGCGCCGTTCGTGGACAGGAACAGGATGGAAAGGATTATTATTTTCTGTCTGTGGATGATTTTAAACAGAAAATTGCCGCCGACGAATTTTTGGAATGGCAGGAAGTCTATCCCAACCAGTTTTACGGCACGCTGAAATCGGAAGTGGAACGCATTTGGAATGCCGGCGGTCACGTGATTTTTGATGTGGATGTTGTAGGAGGACTGAATATCAAAAAGCTGTATGGCGATCGTGCTTTGTCGGTGTTCATCAAACCACCTACGATGGAGGCCTTGAAGGAACGTTTACACGGCAGGGGCACCGAAACCCCCGAGTCCATCACCAAACGACTGAATAAGGCTGAATTTGAGCTTTCTTTCGCCCCGAAATTCGATTTGGTGATTGTCAATGATGTGCTGGAAGACGCCCAGCAGGAAGCCGTGGATAAGATAGGGGCGTTTCTCAATCGCTAAGTAAAAATAAAGTAGGGTAGCCTTTACGCCGCCCGGTGGGTAAAGTAGAATGTTATTGTTATTGGAGTTGCCATTGCTTTGATGTGGCATCTCTCCGAGATGCTGGTGATTACGTCCACGGTGTCACCAAGCAGACTACGCTGTGGCGTATCACAGCCCCAGATTAGCGATAGCGTAATCTGGGGTTATGGAGATGCGACCTCTTCGAGGTCGATGGCTTCCGTCGGCATCTATTATCAAACATCATACCAATCGTTCTCGGAGAGAACCCATTTCCATAACCCCGCATCCAGGCGAACGCAGAGAGTGGCGATGCGGGGTGCAGGCGGCCTTCCCCACATATCCGCCGTTCTCGGAGAGAACCCATTTCCATAACCCCGCATCCAGACGAACGCAGTGAGTGACGATGCGGGGTGCTTGTAATACGTACCGCTACCTGCTTCTCGGAGAGAAGCCACGTCATTCTCTATTCCGCTAATTTCCCAATTTGTAGCAATCAGTTTCGGTGGCGGCCAAGCCTTCCTTTCGGTTCCAAAATCAGTGTCGTAAATAGAAAATACTCCTTGACAAAACCCCAAGAGATAATTCCAAAATTCAATGTAAATCTCCAAAAAAAACGAAAATGAAGATTTGTCCCTACAACAGATAGATAGTTTCTAAAAAAATTAGTATCTTTGCAGTTTATTGTGATAAAATCTATACTATGAAAAAACTGCAGATATTATGCGTGGTGGCCTTGGCCTTCCTTTTTGCGTCTTGTGAAGATACTTCGGGTAAATATGCCAAAAAATTATTGACTAAAACACAAATAGAGTTGGCTTTTTCCGATTGTCTGGAACTGTCAACCGAATATGCGGTTGGAAATCTGTGTCCTGCAAATTCCTTTGACCAAAGTCTCGGTTATGGTTTTAGTACCTACAAAGACGGGAAATACCGTATCGAATGGCCAACGGAATTGTCGGATATGGCTTTGGTCCTGATAGAATTGGGCAAAGGCGATTTACTTGATTCGTTGGAAGTCCACGTTAATCGTGTGGCCGAAACTTGTGGCGATGACATTGTCAGTGCCTGTGGCGCCGCCCGCAACAGCATCTCCTATGCCAATCCGCAGGCTTTGCTGTCTTCTTCCAGCAGCGATGCCCTGACAGAATATTTCGAGACCAATATGAAATCAGAAATTGCGGAATCCCTTCTGTCTCCTGTCCGCGTAAAACTAACTTCTGCATACGTAATGGCGGAATGGGACCAGCTGGTAGGATATTATTATGACGCTACCCAACAACACGTCTATTTTAACTTGCCTCAGTACGTTACCAATGAGATGATGGAGGGCATTTATTCGGAAATGGCCGAATATGAAGGTCTGGTGCGTGGGTTCGAAGAATATCGTCTGACCGATGATTTATATGTCGTTTTTGGAAATAGATAATTGAAAAATACATAATTATGAGAGAAGAAAAAATATTTGCCGGTAAAACATTGGCCATTTTGTCAGGTGGTGGCGACACCCCGGCCATCAATTCAAGTATCGAAGCCGTTAGAAATCGTGCTTCTATGTTGGGCTTCAAGGTGTATGGTATCTTGCGCGGCTGGAAGGGCCTGCTTGGCGATGGCGATGTGGTGGATCTGACCAATATCCCGTATAACGGAATCTATGGCGGTACCGCTTTGTTGTCAAGTCGTACCAACCCTTTCCCAAGTAAGAAAAATCCAGAAGATCGTTCTCAACAGATTTTGCGCAATATCGAAAGATATAAAATCGATGTCTTGGTGACTATCGGTGGCGACGACACCAATGGTGCGGCTAAGAAGATGTACGAAAAATATGGCATTCCGGTCATCGGTTTCCCAAAAACAATCGACAACGACTTGCGTACGCGTTCCATCCACCATTATCAGGGAAAACAATACGAAACAGTGTTGTGTCCGGGCTTCCCTTCTGGGGCAATGGCCATCAAGAAGCTGACGAGCAAACTGCATACTACCAATGAGTCGCATCAGCGTATTATGGTGCTCGAAGTGATGGGTCGCGATGCCGGTTGGTTGACAGGTACCGCTGTTTTCGGTGGTGCTCAAGTCGCATTGGTGCCCGAAATCGAAATGACCAAGGAACGCAAGGACTTTTTCTTCGAACACGTGAAAGAACAGTTTATGCGCTCTAAAAAACATAGTCTGATTATCGCCGTTTCCGAAGGCGTGAGATGGTGGAACGAGGAAAAGGAATGCCTGGATATGGTCTATGCAAGTCCCGATTTGGACGAATACGGACATCCTCGCTTCGGCGGAATCAGCGGTGTTATCGCCTCCGAAATCGGTAAAAAGTTGGGCATTGAAGCCCGTGGACAAATTTCCGGTTATATTCCCCGTTCCGGCAAATGCTACGAATATGATCGCCGCCTGACTTCTACTTTGGCAGATAAGGTGGTGGATTTGCTGCTTCGCGAAGAATATGGAAAAATGCCCGTGATGCGTGACATCGTGCCTTATAATGAATTGGAAGAGTTCCATACCGACGCTATCGATATGGGAAATATCGGAAACTTCCCCTTGCCGTCCAATTATTATAATCCTAATGAATTTATGTTCACCGACCAATATGTTGATTTCTTGACCAACATCATCGGTGCTCCTTATCGTATGGAATTTACCCACGAATTTCCTATCGTGATACCTCAGGATTAATATATGATGAAACGTCTCGTAATCGTATGCTTATTGACTTGCCTTTGCTTTTCGCTTTGGGCTCAACGGTTCGTCACTGCCGATGAGGCGAAACGGGCTGCCGTGCATTATATGGCACCGCGTGAAGGTTCACAAGATTATGCTGTGCAGAATGTGCTTGCGGTCCACGAACTCAAGCAAAACGGACATACGCTGGTTTATGAGGTGATTTTTAAGAATAATGCTTCCGTGCTTTTGGCGGGCGTGAAAAGTTGCAAGGCAATTATTGGCTATCGCTATCGCACGGGCGGCGTTTCCGTTTTGAATCAGTCCAGTGATGAGGTTTCTCCGGGTATGAATATTTTTCTGGAGAAATGTTGTGCACAAATTAATTATGCCATCAATGAAGCGGAATATAAAAATTTCGTAACCAGCGAATGGACCGATTTGCTGAAAGCGGATGGCAAACAGAAATTTCCCCAGCAAGGCGGCCTTTATGGTCCTTTGTTGACGAGTGTCTGGGGGCAGACGCGTGCTTATCCGAAAGTGTGCGACGGTTACAATTTCCTGGTGACCGAAACCGTGGATAAATGCGCTTGTGCCGATATTCGGAAATGCCCTACCGGCTGCGTGGCCACTGCTATGGCACAAATTATCCGCTATTGGAAGTATCCCTTGACTTCTCCTTATACCGGCGAACAATATTATTGGGATAGAATGACCGATACCTTGAAGGCAAAGTCGCCCAATTTCAAGGCGGAAAGACTGATGATTTCCCGTCTGATGCGTGATTGTGGGTTGTCGGCGGGAATGCACTATTGCTATGCTTCCAAGATGTATGGCTGTCAGTCGTTTGCCTGGCCCGAAAAGGCCCGTGATGGTTTTGTGGCCACTTTCGGCTTTAGTGACAAGGCCGAAAGAAAGTTGCGTTCAAGCTATGGAACCAAAAGCTGGAAGGCGATGATCATTGAGGAAATCAAACGCGGCTGCCCCGTGTTGTATGCCAGCGCTTCATTGGCGGTGAATAATTTTGCGGAATGCGGTCACGCATACGTTTGCGACGGCTATAACGCCAATACCGATATGTTCCATTTCAACTGGGGCTACGACGGGGAAGCCAACGGCTGGTACTCTATTGACGATTTGGTGACGAAAGTGTCGAAGCTTGATTATAATTGGAATCATTTAGAAAGAATGATTATTAATATTTATCCTTCTTATTATGAAGGAGTTAAATCTACGTTATCTACTGGAAAGATGGCGGAAAAATAATTTTTTGTCAAATTTATCTCGATAATATTATGGGAAAATTTATCATTCAGGGCGGACGAACATTGAAAGGTGAAATTATTCCTCAAGGTGCCAAAAACGAGGCACTGCAAGTTTTATGTGCGGTGCTGTTGACCGAAGAACCTGTAACGATATCCAACGTTCCGACCATTCGCGATGTTCAGCGATTAATGGAGATCTTGTCCGCTATCGGTGTGGAAATTACGCCGATCAATGCCGATACCTATCAATTTAGGGCGAAAGATATTCATCTGGATTTTTTGAAAACACCTGAATTTATTAAGTTGTCGGCGTCAATTCGGGCTTCCATTATGATTCTGGGACCACTCTTGGGTCGTTTCGGTAAGGCCTATTCCGCTAAGCCGGGTGGCGACAAGATCGGAAGAAGACCTTTGACCGTGCATTTCGAGGGCTTTTCCAATTTGGGTGCCACGGTGAATTTGACGGAAGACAATATTTACGAGCTGACTGCCGATCCATTGCAGGGGACCTATATGCTGCTGAACGAGGCCTCCGTGACCGGTACGGCCAATATTGTGATGGCCGCGGTGAAGGCAAAGGGGAAAACTACCATTTTTAATGCCGCCTGCGAACCTTATCTGTATCAGTTGTGTACGATGTTGAACAATATGGGTGCGAAAATCAGTGGCATAGGTTCCAACTTGCTGACCATTGAAGGTGTGGACGAATTGCACGGCTGCGAACATCGCATCCTTCCCGATATGATCGAGGTTGGTAGCTTTATGGGAATGGCGGCCATCACGGGTTCCGAAATCACAATTAAGGATTGTGCTTTCCAGCATCTGGGCATCATTCCTTATACCTTTTCGAAATTGGGTGTGCGATTTGAAAAACGTGGCGACGATATTTATATTCCAAAACATAAAACCTACGAGATTGAAACCAATATGGATGGTTCTATCTTGACCATTGCCGATGCTCCGTGGCCGGGTTTTACTCCCGACTTAATCAGTATCGCCTTGGTGACGGCTATTCAGGCGAGAGGCAGCGTGTTGATTCATCAAAAAATGTTCGAAAGCCGTTTGTTCTTTGTCGATAAATTGCAGGAAATGGGTGCACAGATTATTTTGTGCGATCCTCATCGTGCCACCGTAATCGGCTTGAACCACAAATACAGATTGCGTGGCACTACGATGGCTTCGCCGGATATTCGTGCGGGTGTGGCTTTGCTCATCGCGGCACTGTCGGCAGAAGGCACCAGCGTGATTCAAAATGTGGAACAAATTGATAGAGGTTATCAAAATATTGTGGAAAGATTGAATGTCCTTGGGGCAAAAATCGTTAGAGAAGCGTAAATTTGGCTTATGATTAGAAAATTTATTGAAACTTTTGGCGAATATTTCACTTTTTTGGGAAAGGTCTTCTCGCATCCAAGCAAATGGAAGGTCTTTTCTAAAAAGACGATTTTTGAAATGGATGCGATGGGCATTGGCTCCTTGCTTATTGTCAGCATCGTGTCTATTACGCTGGGAGCCGTTATCACGATGCAGACGGCGATGCAGATTGAAAGCAACTGGATTCCCAAATGGTGCGTGGGCTATATCGTGAAAACTACCGCCGTGATGGAACTTTGTCCCACCATCATCAGTTTGCTCTTGGTAGGAAATCTCGGTTCTCGTATCACGGCCGAAATCGGTAGTATGCGGGTTACCGAACAAATTGATGCCTTGGAAGTGATGGGCATCAATCCCGCTTCCTATTTGGTGCTTCCCAAAATCGTTGCCGCCGTCATTATGATTCCCTTGCTTACCATTATCAGCATTTTTTTCGCCTTGGTGGGCGGTTATCTGACGGTGGTGTTGACCGGTGCCGTTACCACGTACGATTTTCTGGATGGGGTCACTTCCTTCTTCAGAATGTACGACATCATTTACGCGTTGACAAAAACGGTGGTCTTCGCTTTCGTCATCTCTTCGGTGTCTTCCTTCTTCGGCTATCGCATCACTGGCGGTGCCTTGGAGTTGGGTGCGGCAAGTACCAAGGGAATTGTCGTGGCAAGTTTCGCCATCCTGATTCTCAATATGGTGGTTACTCAAATTATGCTTTAAGAATGAAATTATGATTGAAGTAAATAACGTATCGAAATATTTTGGCGAGAAACACGTGCTGAAGAATATCACCACCCATTTTGATGAGGGAAAGGTGAACCTGATTATCGGCCGTTCCGGCTCCGGAAAAACCGTGATGATGAAGTGTCTCGTGGGACTTTATTCTCCAGACGATGGGGAAATCCTTTACAATGGTCGTGTTTTCCGTAAGCTTTCAGAAGAAGAAAAACGTGTTTTACGTGCCGATATGGGTATGGTTTTTCAAGGTTCGGCACTCTTCGATTCAATGACCATCCAGGAAAACGTGATGTTCCCTCTGGATATGCTGAAAGATATGGAATATGGCGAAAAATTGGAACGGGTGAATTTCTGCTTGAAAAGAGTTGATTTGGAAAATACCAACAAGCTTTATCCCGCCGAATTGAGTGGCGGTATGAAAAAGCGTGCCGCTATTGCTCGTGCCATCGCCTGTAATCCCAAGTACCTGTTTTGTGACGAACCCAATTCCGGCCTCGACCCCAAGACTTCCTTGATTATCGATGACTTGATTTTTGATATCACGCACGAATTTGGAATCACCACCGTTGTCAATACCCACGACTTGAATTCTGTGATTACGATAGGGGAGACCATCTCCTATATTTATGAAGGAAATCTGGCTTGGACAGGTTCTATGGACACCGTTCTGACTTCTGACAATCAATTGCTGAATGAGTTCATTTATGCCCAACCGCTGACGCAAAAAATCAAACAAAAATTATAGGTATGAACTGGATTGATATCGTTGTTTTGATTCCGGCGGCGTGGTTTGCCTATCGTGGACTGAAAAACGGCTTAATTTATGAGCTCGCCTCCGTTCTTGCCTTGATATTGGGCGTGTGGGCTACCGTTCGCTTTTCGCCTGTGGTAGCTATGCGATTGGGTGACGGCAAACTTTATCAAATTCTTGCCTTTGTCATTATTTTCGTGGCTACCTTGGTGTTGGTTCATTTTGCCGGAAAACTAATGGAAAAAGTGATTAAACTTCTTGTTCCGGGAATCGTCAATAATATAGTAGGTTTGATTTTTGGCATCTTTAAGGTGCTGATTGTCTTTAGTGTTATTTTTATGTTTATTAATAAAGTGGATACTAAAGAAGTGCTGATTAAACCTGAAACAAAAACCGAATCATTGACATACAAGTATATAACTCCCGTTGCTCCTTTCTTGAGCGATTGGTGTAAAAAAGAATGGGATGTCAAATCCGATGTCATTTCTGATATAACCAATGATAAAAATCACAGCGAATGCCCAACGACGAACAAGCACTAAAGGATATTGTACAGCAGTTTATCAATCAATCAGGCAGGCAAAAACTGTTTGATGAGCGTCGTGTGTTGGCGTTGTGGACTGAAAAAATGGATGAGTTGACGAAGCAGAACACGCAGTGCCGTGATATTCGTAATGGCGTCCTCAAAGTAAAAGTCCTGAATGCGGCCCTCCGCTTTGAAATGATGGCACGCAAAAGCGAAATCATTTCACAACTTAATCAATGGGCTGGTGTTGAAGTGGTTAAAGATATATTATTTTGCTAATTTATCGTTTATTTCAGCGGAGTGCTGGCCTCGTCTTCACCCTTGTTGCATAACAGCGTCTTCACTGCCCAGTCAAATTTCACATACTTTTCAGTAACTATGGTCACCGTCTTTTTTCAGCGGCAAAGAAATCTCGCACTATCGGCAACCATTCCAAGCAGCGGCCAAGTCAGAATCGTTTCAGTTTTTCCCTGTCGATGGGGTCGATGGTGAAGACGTCGTCGCTGACGTGGATGACGATGATCCCCTTCTCGCGGGCGTAGGCCTCCGCCTCCTTTGTGATATTCAGCGCGGCAATGGCAACATAGACATCCAAATCAGCAAAACGAGGATACAGCAGCTTGAAGTGTCGCATCTGCTTCAGAAAGTGGTTGATCTTGGACTTGGTGCAGTTGGTCTTCACCTCCACCGCAATGGCTTCCGTCGTGTCTGCGTAGAGTAGGTCTATTTCCATATTGAGACCAAGATCGCTGTTCGAACCAGTCATTTCCTTGAAGCTCTGCTCAACTTTGAATCCGGCCTTCTGCAACGCACGCAACGCCGAGCGCTGCGTCAGTCCTTCCAATATGTGTCCCGTCCGCGAGACAAACTGGTCGTTCAGATTTTTGATCTTTTTATCGGTTTTCTCCATTCGCTGCAAGGACTCCCTGAACGTGCGTCTCATTTCCTGCACCTGCCTGCTGGTTTCCTGCATGTGTCTGTCAGTCTCAATTCTCGACGCTTCTATACGTCTGTCTGTCTCCTGCATACGCCGGTCAGTTTCCTGCATACGCTGGTCGGTCTCAATTCTTGATGCTTCTATGCGCCTGTCGGTCTCCTGCATTTGAGACGAGATGGCCGCAATGTATTCTTTCAGTTCCGCCTACGACAGCTGATGTGGGTCTTGATTCAATATCGGATTAACTCTGGGTTCCATTGCTCAATTTAGTATTGTAATAGTTTATGTTTGATGTCGGATGCAAAGATAGCATAATTTTTTCTATCAATCTGCATATTCATTAAAAAATTATCCTTATCTATATCAATATGTTACAAAATTATAGTTTATATATTAACAATAAATAGTTAATTTACAACTTTAAAATGGGAATATGTGCGATTGATAATGCGTATGACAGATTGATTAGGGTTGAGGGTTAAGGGGTTAGTAGTTAGAATTAAAAATTAAGAAATTAACTGCATTTTGCAGTTAAATCTTGTCGGGATTCCGCTTCGCTCCCTTCGGTTGCTTGCGGAATGGTGGGCCCCTACCGACGGGGAAGATAATAATGAGCGGCGGCACCACGACGGCATCAATACCTCTTTACGTGTGCCGCCGCCCATCCTATTTTCATCTGTGCACCTCCTCCATTCCGCAAGCGCAGCGTAGCGGAATCTCCACCGCCTATTATTTCTCACACGCTGCTCTCACCATTCCGACGAACCGTAGCGAAGGCGGCCGCAGCGAAATCCCCACCCCCATTTTACATTGTTCATTGTTCATTGTAAATTGTACACCCATTGCTCAGTGCTGTGGCTTCTCTCCGAGAAGCTTGGGTACCCGGGCATTGCGTTACCCCACATCACGGACTTCACTTCGTTCGTCCTGATGTGGAGTTATGGAAATACGTTCTCTCCGAGAACGGCAAATGATGGCTACAACACACATTCCGCAAGACCGACGCAAGGCGGTCGCAGCGGAATCCCCACCCCCATTTTACATTGTTCATTGTTCATTGTAAATTGAAAAAAGGGCTTCGCACGAAACCGCACAAAGCCTTTTCTTAACATTCTATTGTAAGCGGGTTGGAAACAGTAGAGACGCGGCCACGTCTCTACCCTCAACCCTAAGCCCTTAACCCTGACTTAGTTCTTGAGACAGCGGACGGAAAAGCCGGTATCCTTATCACCGTTGCGCCTGAACACGTAGATATTGCCGCTGCCCAGGCTCCGACACCAAGCGTAGCCGTCATCGCCCTGGGTAGCACTCCAAAAGTAGGCGTTGGTGCCGAAAAAGTTGAAACTGCCGTCGACGCAACTGCCTGCGGGAACAGCCGAAAAGCCGGTTTTGTTTAAGGTTGTAGAATTGTGGCCTGCACCACATTCGCTGGGTTTTTGCCATCCCATAGGAGAGGACAACGCATTGGCGATGGCGTTATTTTTTTTTCCGCATCTGTAATCTGCCACTACATTCACGTCGGTGGTCAGCGTATTCCACTCTGCATCGTTCGGCACGTGCCAGCCTTCCGGGCAGATGCCGCGGACTTTGTCACCGGATTCATTCTGCATCACGGCTGCCCAGTTGTAATAGTAACCGTATGTTTCAGCATTATAACCTGTTTGGGTATTTCCAGTATAGATATTACCTACACCTTTTCTCTTCGTCGTCGTTCTCAAATTCTCCTTCATCCAGCACTGACCAGCCATATTAACGGTATGATACCAGTTGTTGTCGGCATCTTTTATACTATCGATGCCACAAATGAAATTAGTGGTGAAGTTCTTCACTTCGCCATAAACGGTGTCGGTGCCGTTGGCGGCAAAGGCCTTGAAATAATATTGTGTGTTGGCGGTAAGACCGGTAATGTCGCAACTGAACAAGCCGGTAGCGGTCATTGCGGCATCCTTAACAACGATGGAAGTAAGCGTGCTTTCGCTTGTGCCGTACTTGAAACCTGCATACACATTGTCTTTCCCTCCCATATTTGTAACGGTGCCGTGCAGCGTGGCAGTGTTATTGGTAACGGTGTTGGCTGAGTCGGTGGTAACGGACATGACCGCAGGTGCTTCCTCGTCCCTTAGACACCGAACACTATACCCGTAGTACTTAACGATGCTCTCCCTGCTCACGCTGGCGTTGTTGCAGTCCAAGTAGCGGTAGTAGGCGAAGTCGCTATTGTACTGGGTAGCCGACCAAAAGTACGCGCTGCTGCCGAAACAGAAGTAGTCGACGTCGTTGTAAAAGCCCGCAGGAACAGCAGAAAAGCCCGTCTTGTTCAAGGTTTGTTTTTCAGAACCAGCACAACATTCGCTGGGGTTTTGCCACCCCGTGGCAGCGGACAACGCATTGGCTATGTTGTTATTAACATTATTACATTTGTAGTCCGCCACGCTGTTCACGTATGTAGTCAGCGTGTCCCACTCCGCATCGCTCGGCACGTGCCAGCCCGTGGGACAGACGCCCTGCACCCCGCTGGGGTTGGCTTCGCTGCTGAAAGAGGTGTTCATTACCGCTGGCCAATTGTACAGGTAGCCGTAGGTGCTCACGTGGTCGCTGCTGTTGCCGGGATTGTAGCGGTAGGCCGTTTCTGTGCTCGTGCTGCTGCCCAATTTAATACCGGTGCCGCCGGCATATTTCGTCGTTCTCAGGTTCTCCGCCATCCAGCACTGGTTGCCGATTTGAACTGTGTTGTAAGCGTTTCCATCAACGTCCACCACGGAGTCGATGGCATCGGTGATGCCGCGTTCGTTGGCCTTAGGTGTACCCAAGCAAGAAAAGGACATCGTTTTGAAATCCTTCACTTCGCCATAAACGGTGTCGGTGCCGTTGGCGGCAAAGGCCTTGAAATAATATTGTGTGTTGGCGGTAAGACCGGTAATGTCGCAACTGAACAAGCCGGTAGCGGTCATTGCGGCATCCTTAACAACGATGGAAGTAAGCGTGCTTTCGCTTGTGCCGTACTTGAAACCTGCATACACATTGTCTTTCCCTCCCATATTTGTAACGTTGCCGTGCAGCTTAGCACTGTTCTTGGTAACGGTGTTGGCTGAGTCGGTGGTAACTTTCAGTACTTCCGGATCCCGAAGACAGCGGACGGAATAGTAATACGCTTTGTCGCCAGCATTTGAACGTTTGATACCCTCATGGCTACGATCAATATTACGGATAAACGTATAAAGATCATTATTGGAAGTGGAAGTCCAAAAATAAGTTCCAATTTCTTTTTCATTCAAGGAGCCATTATAATAACCTGCAGGAAGGGCAGTGAAGTTAGTAATGTTACGGTATTCATAAGCATTATTATTAGGGCACGTTCCTGATCCCCCAGTTCCCCATAAATTGCTGCCAGTAAATTTGCCGGCACCGGTGCCACGATAGTTCAAATAATCTACAGATCCTCCAGCAAATTGCAAATAAGCGCTTTCTACGTTTTTCCATTCGGCGTCGGTGGGCAAGTGCCAATTTTCGGGACAGATGCCACGTACACCTTCGCCAGTTTGTCCTTGCATAGCCGCAGTCCAGTTGTACAGGCGGCCGTAGGTGGAAACATAGTCATTTTCTTCAGTAGGATAATAAGCTCCCTTGCCGTTAATATTCGTCGTTTTCAAGTTTTCCTTCATCCAGCACTGACCAGCCATATTAACGGTATGATACCAGTTGTTGTCGGCATCTTTTATACTATCGATGCCACAAATGAAATTAGTGGTGAAGTTCTTCACTTCGCCATAAACGGTGTCGGTGCCGTTGGCGGCAAAGGCCTTGAAATAATATTTTGTATTGGTGGTAAGACCGGTAATGGTGTAGCTGAATCGGCCGGTAGCATACATTGCAGATTCGTCGGCAGCGATGGAAGTAAGTGCGCTTTCGCTTGTGCCGTACTTGAAACCTGCATACACATTGTCTTTCCCTCCCATATTTGTAACGGTGCCGTGCAGCGTGGCAGTGTTATTGGTAACGGTGTTGGCTGAGTCGGTGGTAACGGACATAGCCGCAGGTGCTTCCTCGTCCCTTAGACACCGAACACTAAAACCGTAGCGCTTAAAGTTGCTGCTCCTGCCCACGTTGGCGCTGTTTAAGTTCAAGCCGCAGCGGTAGGCGTAGTCGCTACCGTCCTGGGTAGCCGACCAAAAGTACGCGCCGTAGCCGAAACCGACGTAGTCGTTTAACCAACTGCCTGCGGGAACAGCCGAAAAGCCCGTCTTGTTCAAGGTTGTAGAATTGTGGCCGGCTCCACATTCGCTGGGACTTTGCCACCCCGTGGCAGCGGACAACGCATTGGCGATGGCTTTATCGGTTTCTCCGCATCTGTATTCCGCCACTCCATTCACGTAGGTGGTCAGCGTATCCCACTCCGCATTGCTCGGCACGTGCCAGCCCGTGGGACAGATGCCCTGCACCTTGTCGCCTGATACGGGATAGTTGGTGGAACCTTCCCCGTTCATCATAGCTGACCAAGTATAAAGACGTCCGTAGGTGACGGTGTCATTACCAGCTTCCGTTGGATATCCTTTGTCTCCATCACCACCAATTTTCGTTCTCAGGTTCTGGGCCATCCAGCACTGGTTGCCGATTTGAACGGTGTTGTACACGTTATTTTCAATATCTGTAACGGTAGGTGTATTTGGACAAGGATTGTTGGATAGTGTTCTAAAGTTCTTCACTTCGCCATAAACGGTGTCCGTGCCGTTGGCGGCGAAGGCCTTGAAATAATATTGTGTGTTGGCGGTAAGACTGGTAATGGTGTAGCTGAATCGGCCGGTAGCATACATTGCAGATTCGTCGGCAGCGATGGAAGTAAGTGCGCTTTCGCTTGTGCCGTACTTGAAACCTGCATACACATTGTCTTTCCCTCCCATATTTGTAACGTTGCCGTACAACTTCGCACTGTTACTGGTAACGGTGTTGGCGGAGTCGGTGGTAACGGACATGGCTGCAGGTACTTCCTTATCCTTGAGACAGCGGACGGAAATGCCGTTATCCATAGGGCCGTTGGTCCTGCCCACGCTGGAAGCGTTGCTGCGCAGGTCCCGATACCAAGCGAGGCTGACATCGCCCTGGGTAGCACTCCAGAAGTAGGCGCGGCTGCCGAAAACGCCGAAACTGCCGTTGAAGCAATTGCCTGCGGGAACAGCCGAAAAGCCGGTGAGGTTTCTGGTTGGGTTGTCAGAACCGGCACCACAATCATTGGGGCTTTTCCACCCCGTAGGAGCGGACAACGCATTGGCGATGCATTTCGTGGATTGTTCCCAACCCGAAGATGTGCAGTCAGAGCACTTGTAATCGGGATATGCACTATTATACACGTAATAGGTCAGCGTGTCCCACTCCGCATCGCTCGGCACGTGCCAGCCAGTAGGACAGATACCGTGTACTATTGTGTCATTTGTACCGCCAGCAGTATAGTTCGTGGATGCGCCCTTCGTGACAGCAGTCCAAGTATAAAGACGGCCGTAGGTGACGGTGTCAGCATCAGCATCCTCTGGATATCCTTTGTCTCCAGTACCACCAATTTTCGTTCTCAGGTTCTGGGCCATCCAGCACTGCTTGCCGATCTGCACCGTGGGGTATTCGTTCTCTTGAACGTCCTTGACCTTGTCCGTGCCGCAGGTGAATGTTGATGATCCCGTCGTAGTGAAGTTCTTCACTTCTCCCCATGCAGTGTCGAAATCATTGACGATATAAGCTTGATAATAGTAGGTAGTTGCAACGGTTAAGCCCGTGATTTCCGTGTTGAAAGGAGCTGTCTCCTCAGAAGCCGTTGAGCTTTCCACTGCCCATTGGTCCAGGTTGTCGCGGTCGGTACCATACACAAAGCCGCGTTCGTATTCCTCGTCATAGCCACTGAAGGCAATCGTTCCATAAAGCGTGGCGGATTGGTCGGTGATTTCTTTTACAGAGTCGGTAGTTATCTCGCCCTGGTAAATTTTATACACGCAGCGTACCGACATGCCATTGACGGCTGAACCCCTGTTCACCAAGAAATATTCACAGTGGCAGTCGGACCAGATCACGGTCGGGTTGGAGGGATCCAGACTCTGTGCGGACCACATATAGCAGTCACCGCCCAAGTTTTCGCCATATTTCTTCATGGCGTTGTAGTAACCGCCGGGAAGCATGGTGAAGCCAGTGGTGTTGGTACCGGGTACGAACCAA
Source organism: Bacteroidales bacterium (assembly GCA_024400755.1). Lineage (GTDB taxonomy): Bacteria > Bacteroidota > Bacteroidia > Bacteroidales > WCHB1-69 > RUG11690. The sequence continues at coordinate 18,525 of JAKSMG010000007.1, forward strand.
TGCTCTGTGGCGTGTAGCGTTTTGGCGTCATAGTTCATCAGTTCACGGGTTTCAGCTTCGGTAGGAAGGTGCCACCCCTCGGGGCAGATACCTTGCACGAAGCCGTGTTCGCCGACCACGGGGCTTTGTCCGGGCTGCACATTCATGGCCGTGTACCAGTTGTACAAACGACCGAAAGTGGCCAGGTTGGCATCTGTGTCGGGATACATCTCCGATTTGTAGATTTTACTGCTGTCCAGCTTGATTGAAAGGTTGGGTTTCAACCAGCAGTGAGGACCCACTTTCACGGAATTGAAGGTGGTGCCTTCCGCATCCTGCGCTGTCAGATTTTCAGTTCCGCACTGTCCCATTACAGCCAATGGGAGTAAAAATAGTGTGAAAATCACGCATAATAGAAGTTTTTTCATATTTTTTTGGTGATTTTGTTATCGTCAATTATGATGTTTATAAGTTGTAAATTATCTTCCGATTTCGATAATCTTAAATTCGGTGCGGCGGTTGGTGGCACGGCCTTCTTCCGTGTTATTGTCGGCAATGGGCTGAGACTTGCCATAGCCCTTGTAGCTGATTTGTGAGGCGTCAATGCCTTGTGACAGCAAGTAATCGTAAACGGCTTTGGCACGTGACAATGACAGTTGGTTGTTGTATTCGTCGCTACCTTGATTGTCGGTGTGTCCGCCGATTTCAATAATGATATCGTGATTGTTTTTAAGATATTCGGCCAAGAGGTTCAATTCCACAAACGATTCGGGGTGTAGTTCGCTCTTGTCAAAATCAAAGAAGATGTTTTTCAAGATATAGGTGCTTCCCACGCTGGCTTTGCTCAGCGGAATGTCCTTGATATAAGGTTCTATTTCGGATGCCTCTTTATCAATCTGGAAGTTTTCCGAATAGAAAGGGTAGAGCGGGTTGGAAACATTCAGCAGCACATTGGTTCCGGTGAGGATGCAGGCCAGAAATTCGCCCGTTTCGGGGTCTGAAGAGGTGGCGGTGAGCAACTTGTCGTTGTTGAGGTCAATCATCTCTATCTGCGCGGAAATCGGTTTTTTGGTGAAGGCGTCAATGACGCGGCCTTTGAGGTAGGTGACCGGTGTCGGACGCAGTTTTTCGTCCAATGTGAAAGAGTAAAGGTCCAGACCGCCAAAACCGCCTTCTTTGTCGGAGGCGATAAAGCCGGTTGTGCCGGCGGCATTGATGCAGATGTTGATTTCATCGGCCGGCGTGTTGAGCGGATAGCCCATATTGACGGGCGTACTCCATTCGCCATTGGACATCAAAGTGGAATAATAAATGTCTTTTCCGCCCATACCTGGTCTTCCATCCGAACAGAAGTAGAGCGTTTTTCCGTCGCTATGAATAAAAGGGGCTGTGTCGTCGCCTTTGGTATTGATCGTGGCTCCTAAATTCTCTGGAACAGTAAAGACGCCTTCCTCGGTCATCGTGGTCTTCCATAAGTCTACGCCGCCATAACCTCCGGGACGGTTGGAGGCGAAGATGATGGTTCTCCCGTCAGGGGCGATGGTGGGTTGACTTTCCCAGTGTTTGCTGTTGACGGGTTCGCCAAAATTACGCGGCCTTGACCACTTCTCACCAATGCGCTTGGCCCAGTAAAGGTCGCAACTCCCCAGACCGTAATCGGTGTTGCATAAGGTATAAAACAAATAGCGTCCATCCGGCGAAATACATTGGGCTCCTTCGTTATAACCCGATTTGATGGGAGCTCCCAACGCCTCCCTGGCCTGCCAGCTGTCGTTGACAAACTTGCTGGAATAGAAATCTTCTTCCGTTTGGCAAAATACGCAAATGGTATGGTCTGTCCTTGGGTGACGTACCGTGTAGATGATTTCCTGTCCATCGGCGGTCAGGGCTGCCAAATATTCGTCCCAGTCGGAATTGATGTTGGCTCCCATATTGATGGGATTGAAATGCATCGGGTTTTGAATGGCTTCTTTCCCAAATTCCGCGGTTTCCAAGGCCTTGGCAAATTCTTCCAGCACCGGGGTAAGATTTTTCTCCCTTTGCTGGAAAATCTTCAAGTGGTTGTAGGCATCCTGATAAAGTCCGCATTTGAGTTCTTCCAATGCGGTGATGTAGTATAAAATGGGCTTTTGATTTTCATTAAGACTGATGGCCTTGTTGTAATTGGCGACCGCTCCCACGGGGTTGAGTTGAAAATTATAGATATCTCCTTGAAGTACGTATGCTTCAACAAAATTGGGATCCAATGCCAGGGCTTTGTCTAAAAAGGTCTGCGCCTTTTCAAAATTCTTGCCATTTAAGGCCTCTTGGGCTTTATTGTAGAAGTTGTTGGCCTTTTTGTTGGGCGATTGGGCTCCAAGCGGAGAAAATGACAAAACGCCGATCAATAAAATCAAAAACAGGCTTTTTTTATACATATATCATTATAGATTAATGATTTACAAGCTGGTTTAATATTTTGGGGTAAAGTTGGTGTTCCAATTGATGAATCCGTGCCTCCACTTCATCCACGCTTTCCCCTTCCTTCATTTTGAAGCAGTCCTGCGCGATAATTTTTCCGGTGTCCATTCCCGCATCGACATAATGAATGGTGATGCCGAAAATTTTCACGCCGTAGTCGTACGCCTTTTCAATGGCGTGCGTGCCGGGGAATGCAGGCAAAAGGGCAGGGTGGATGTTGATAATTTTTCCTTCGTAATGCTGAAGCAACACATTTCCCACCAGGCGCATATATCCGGCCAAGGCGATAAGGTCAATCTTGTATTCTTCTAATTGATTGACAATCAGTGTTTCATATTCTTCTTTGGAAGAATAGTCTTTGGGATTGAAGGCAAAAACGGGAACGTTGTGTCTTTGGGCGCGTTCCACGGCAAAACAGGCGGGTTTATCCACCACCAGGAGGGCAATATGAGCTTGAAGCTGCCCTTGTTCGGCAGCTTCAAGGATGGCTTCAAAATTAGAACCAAAGCCACTGGCAAAAACGGCAATGTTTTTCATCGTATCTCAATTATAATAAGTCGATGTTGACGCCTTCTTTGTCGGTCACTTCACCGATGACGGTGGCAGTTTCGCCCAGGTCTTTCAACTGATTGATAACCTGGTCTTTATCTTTAGGATCTACGACTAAAATCATACCTACACCCATATTGAAGATGTTGAACATTTCGCGATGAGGTACTTTGCCGTATTTTTCGAGGAAATGGAAAATAGGAGGAATGGTCCAGTTGCCTTCCTTCACGTAAATTCCTTGACCGGCTTGGAGAACACGTGGGATATTTTCGTCGAAGCCGCCGCCGGTGATGTGGCAGATGGCGTGAATATCAACTTTGCTCAATACTTCCAAAACGGGTTTTACATAAATACGGGTTGGAGTCAGAAGGGTTTCGCCCAGTGTTCCGCCCAATTCGTCATAATATTGTTTGAGATCTAACTGATTATCTTTGAAGATGATTTTTCTAACCAAGGAAAAACCGTTGGAATGAACGCCCGAAGAGCTGATGCCTACGAGAAGGTCACCAACCTTGACTTTGGAACCGTCAATCAATTTTGATTTTTCCACGGCGCCCACGGTGAAGCCGGCGATATCATATTCGTCGATATCGTACATATCGGGCATTTCGGCGGTTTCGCCACCGATGAGGGCACAGTTGGCCAAGACGCAACCGTCGGCAACGCCTTTCACGATTTGTTCGATCTTGGTGGGTTCGTTTTTACCGACGGCAATGTAGTCGAGGAAGAACAATGGGGCAGCACCCTGAGCCAATACGTCGTTGACGCACATAGCCACCACGTCTTGTCCAATGGTATCGTGCTTATCCATCATAAAGGCCAATTTCAACTTAGTGCCGACGCCGTCGGTGCCGCTTACCAAGACGGGTTCCTTCATTTTTAGCAATGAAAGGTCAAACATACCGCCGAAGCTGCCAATATTGCCCATCATTCCTAAACGAGCGGTTTTTGCAATGTGTTTTTTAATCAGTCTCACTGATTCGTAACCGGCTTCCAGGTTTACACCGGCTTTGCTATATGATTCTGCCATAACTTTTTGAATTTTAGATGATTAACATTGCGTCTCCGTAGGTCAGGAATCTGTAGTTCTCGGCGACGGCTTCTTTATATGCTTTCATAACGAATTCGTATCCGCCGTAAGCGGCTACCATCATTAACATAGGGCTTTGTGATGGATGAAAGTTGGTGACCAAGGCGTCTCCAATGGAGAAATTGTAAGGCGGGAAGATGAATTTGTTGGTCCATCCTTCGTAAACCTTGACGTGACCATTGGTATATACCGATGATTCCAGTGCTTTCATCGTGGTGGTGCCTACTACCACGATTTTATGTCCGTTGTCGTGGGCGGTGTTGATGGAATTGGCGGCCTCTTCCGTAATAAACATCGACTCCGATTCGGTTTTGTGTTTGGTCAAGTCTTCCACGTCGATTTCGCGGAAGTTGCCCAATCCGGCGTGAAGGGTGATTTCGGTGAAGTCAATGCCTTTCAATTCCATCCTTTTCAATAGGTTGCGGCTGAAATGAAAACCTGCGGAGGGTGCGGCCACAGCGCCTTCTACCTTGGCATAGATGGTCTGGTAGTTAGCTTCGTCTTCAGGAACGATTTCACGCAGACGTTGAATGTCTTCAGGAAGTGGAGTGAGCCCTAATTCTCTCAGTTTCAATTTAAAAGCATCGTGATTGTCGTCAAAGAGGAAACGTAAGGTTCTGCCTCTTGACGTGGTGTTGTCGATAACTTCAGCCACTAAACTTTCGTCTTCGCCAAAATACAACTTGTTGCCAATTCTGATTTTGCGGGCAGGGTCAACCAAAACATCCCACAGACGGCTTTCTTCATCTAATTCCCTCAAAAGAAATACGCGAATTTTCGCACCGGTCTTTTCTTTTTCTCCAAATAGCAGAGATGGAAATACTTTCGTGTTGTTGGTGACAAACATATCTCCTTCGTCAAAATAATCGACGATGTCTTTGAAGAGCTTGTGCTCAATGGTTTGTGTTTTTCTATTTAAAACCATTAAACGAGCCTCGTCGCGTTCTTCAGTGGGAAATAATGCGATTTGTTCTTGTGGCAAATGATATTTAAATTGGGATAATTTCATTTTTATGCTTGTTTATTTTGATCGGTAATGGATGCATGGCCTTCGTTTTCTTTCTTCAATATGATGACTTCGAAAACGGAATAGGCGAAATATATAATAAGGAAAGCCGCGACAAAACGTAGGCGGTCGCTTGGTGGACATAACAGAAGGTAAAGGACTATAAAGATAATGCAGGAAAAAAACTTTACCATACGCGATAACATATAGCCAGATACGAATTTTCTGTCTGTTCTTCCCGTGTCGTCACGAAGTACGATGTATAGGGTGAAAAGCGAAACCACAAAAAAGAACAGGACGATGAAGGGAAGCGCGGGACTTGCCCATTGCGGCAGCACTAATTGCATCACAACAGACAAACCGGCGATGATGGCTGAGAAAACAATCAGCCGGATCGAGAATTTCTTAATCGGTATCTTTTTTGCCATCATTGTTGGGCTTTGATCTCAATACGTCTTTAATAACCACATAAAGTGCCACGGCTAATCCCGCGATAGAACAGATTAGGGTGAAAATCGGCTTGCTGTTCAACTTTTCATCCAATTTAATGCCTCCAAAAACACCTATCACGATAATGAGCATCATTTGAAATGCCATATTCGAATATCGGGCATAGTGATTCAGCGACCGGGTGAGCTTGGGCTTTTTACGTGGTGATGAAGACACTTGGACAATTATTGAACTTTATTGGGATTAACAGGAGCAGTGGCCGGAGCTTCAACCTTGGGACCGCCTTGCATTTTGCAGTTGCCCGCGAAGTTGGCACCCGGTTCAATGGCTATTTTTCCAACACAAATGTTGCCTACCAAGTTGGCTGTCGATTTCAGTGACAATAAGTCCACCACATTGATGTTGGATTTGACATTGCCTTCAATTTCAATGGCCCGAGAGGTGATGTCGCCGTCAATAATGCCGCTTCTTCCAACGATGATTTTGGCTTTGGATTTCACGGTTCCCTTGATGTTGCCATCAATTCTCAAATCGCCGGTGCAAACCACGTCTCCGGTAATCATTGTTCCAGCCGAGATGACATTGACGGTCTGATTCATGTCTTCTTCTGATTCGTATAATTTTGTCATAATACAAAAATTTTATGTTATTATTATTTGTTGTCGTTGAGGTAATTATCGTTGAAAAATTCAGGATACATATCCCGCTTGTCTTTCATATTATAATAAGTTGTATAGTTGCTGGCAGACATAGAATAAATCACGAAGTCCTTGGCACTGAGATGGGTGGCAAAAACGTGATTCTTAATCATAATATTGTAGTAGTTCATCGCCACAGACTTGTTCTTGAACTTCGAAATCGTTATCATTTGGTCTGTTTTATTGATGAAAAAGCTATTCATATTAAATTGTTCCAGACTGAAAAATTCACGATTGAAGTTGGCGATTTCGTCTTTCACCGTTTGCATAGGCACGGCACTTGAATTGAGGATGACCACCACGTAATGAATTTCGTCGGGCTTGTCCACGAATGGAGAGGCGGCTTTTTTGGCGGCTTGAGCCACGGCTTTTTGGGCTGTGGTGTCGCCGGCTTGTGCCAATGTCTGGTTGACGTCGGCGGCAAAGTTGGATAAGTAGATGCGGGCCAAGGTCTCCACTTCGGTATTCGGGAAGTTGATGATAACATTGGAGAGTGCGCGTTTCAAGGAGTCTTCACCCATTGTTTGACCAACGGCGACCGCACGCAAGTAGGCAAATTTGGAAGCCAGCACCACGTCTGTGCAATTGGGTAAAACACTATTGGCTATGTCAATGGTCTTCTGCCATTGTTTCTTGCTGTAATAATCGTAAGCCACATCGTATTTACGCTCGTTTTCTTTCATCTTTTCTTCCAATCTCAAATAATAAGTCGGATCGGAAATGATTTTGGCGTAATCGGTATTGGCATATTGCGTGAGAATGATGTTTTTGTAGTGATCCGCCTGTGTTTGGTCTCCTTCTTTGGAATAATTAAGATAAAGCAGATAAATGGAAGAAAGGGCCAAGTCGTGATCTGGATAACGCTGAATGAGTTTTTTGAGCGTTTCGTTGGCGCGCTTGTAGTCGCTGAGTTGTTCCATATAGATAAGCGCACAGTTGTACAGGGCTTCCACGACCAAGGCATTGGACGAGTCCATCGCTTCCGGGGTCAAAGGAAGGTCTTGGGTATAGTAAGCCGGCTTTTTGGGGTCGGTTTCGCGTTTGGGAATGGGATTTCCGTCCTCGTCATATTCAACGCTGTCTTGTACGGCATTGGGATTGTTCAAGGCAGCCATATCTTCGAACGAAATCTGCTGCTTGTTGCTGATGCGCCAATAGTCTTCCAACTTTCTGTTGCCCCAACGTCTGTAGAATTCCGTTTGGCCAGATGACAGCAAGGCGGTGTTGTAGAAGTACCATTTGCCGCTTTGGTTGTTGCTGATGTTGATGTTGGCCATACCTGCCGTGGATTGAAGGGCCAGCATTCGAGCGGCTTCTTCTTCCGCTTCCCTTCGTTCTTTTTCGGTATAGGCAGCAATCATTTTCTGTACCCAGCTGTTTCGTTGGGCTTCGCTCATCTTGGCAATGCGTTGCAAACTGTCTTGAAGGTTAATCATTTTGATGTTGTCGGTTAATTCCCTCAATACATTCGCCTTTTTGATGATCTGGTCGTAACCGGGATAGTTCTTGGGAATGCTCATCGTTGCCGTGTCGTAATAATTTTGAGCATTCATATAGTCTTCTTCTTCAAAATAAATATCAGCCAATTTCAAACTTGAAAAGGTTCGTTGGTAGTCGTTGTTGCTGTAAGAAGCCACTGAAAGAGCCAGGTTTTCCTTGCGTTCGTCAATTTCTTCGTCAATGCGATAGATTTCAGAAATGGCATAATAGATTTGGTCTTTGTAGTCTTCGTTTTTCTTTTCCTCCAGCATCTTCCGCAATTCCTTCAAAATCCGTGCCTTGGCTTCCTTGCTGCCGTCGTAGTTGGTGGCCAGGTGCATTTGGGCGCTAAATTCCATATCGTAAGGAGGCGTACGCTTGATGACGGTCTGGAAGCTGTGGTGGGCTTCCGTGGTTTGTCCCATCATTTCATACAGTTGGCCGCGGATAAAATAAAGTCGTGTCTTGAATTGTCGTTTGGGATTGTTGGCGATGGCATCGTTGATATAGTCAATGGCACTTTCCATTTCCCCGTCGGGAGCGGTTAGGTGATATTCTGCCATCGCGGCATTGTACAACACGTTGAGTTTTTTGGACTTTTTCTGATAAACGGCGTGATCTGCTTCATTCAGCAAGTCGAAGGCACGAGTGTAGTAATTCTGTCGGAGTGCCGTACGGGCATTCATAATCTTGGCTTCCACCTTGATGTCGGATTCCTTGTAGGTGTGTTCAATGTAGTTGAACATTCTTTGGGCCTGATTGTAGTCTTGCTTGTGAAAATACGCCTTGCCCATAATAAAGTAGGCGTTATCGATGGTTTTCACATACTCTTTTCCGCGAATGAACATCGAGTGCTTGTAAATGCACTTGGACGATTTTTGAATCACCCTGTCCATTGACGGCAGGATGGAGCCCAGGTCGTTTTTGGCCGGATAATTATAGACGGGAAGAAGGGTCGTGTAATTGTCCTTGACTTTCGTTTCCAAGTCGGCCTCACCGGCTTTTAACGCTTCGTTGCCGTTGAAATAGACATTAAACCGTGCCGTGGTATTGTGGAAGGCCCGATTGGGGAAGGTGTTTTTTCGAGTCGAGCACGAATTGGACAGCAACAACCCTATCGCCAAGACGATACCGATGAAATAGTATGTGAATTTCTTGTTTTTCAATTTTCTTTCGTATTAGGTTAAAGAGTAATAACGAATGAGGTTGTTATTTATTATTTTTTTGATCGGCGAAGTATTGCTCCAATAATCTTTGCACGTATTTTCCAAAGACGTCAAATTCGATGTTGACCACGGTGCCGGGTTTGAAGTTGTGGAAGTTGGTCATTTTATGGGTGTAAGGAATGATGGCGACGGAAAATCTGCCTTTTTCGGAATCCACCACGGTCAGACTGGTGCCGTTGACGGAAATGGAGCCCTTGGGAACCGTGAAGTTGTTCTTGCTGCTGTCGTAGGTGAAATAGTAACGCCAACTTCCGTTTTCATCCACCACTTTTTCGCAAGTGGCAGTCTGATCCACGTGACCCTGTACGATATGGCCGTCAAAACGTCCGTCCATCTTCATACTGCGTTCCAGGTTGACTTCGTAGCCCACTTCCCAGTGGCCGAGGTTGGTCTTCAGCATTGTCTCGTCCATGGCGGTTACCACGTACTGCTTCTTTTCGGGATTGATGCTGACCACGGTTAAGCAGCAGCCGTCGTGAGCCATACTTTGATCTATCTTCAGCTCATCGGCGAAATCCACTTCTATGGTGAAATGGTAGTTCGTGTTTTCTTTTTCTATTTTGATGATTTTCCCAGTTTTCTCAACGATTCCCGTAAACATAACATTCCTAATTTTTGAAATATTTTATTTTGCAAAAATACTACTTTTTTTTATATATAATATATTTTTCTGAATTATCCCGTTTAATATTATCCTGTTTAATCTTATAAAGAGATTCCGACGAAGCAAAGCGTAGTCGGAATGGGGACGATTCATTAGACAAGAAGTGGCGGCGGCATTCCATGCGTGCATTAACTTCCTATTTTGCGCCGCCGCCATTACGCCCACAAGGTATGTCGCCATTCCGATGTTTCCGACGTAAGGATAATTCCGTTTTTATTTGTCAAATGATAAAAATAAACGGGTATTTTCATCAGTCATTTGGACTTGAAGAAATACGGAAAAAATTTTTTTTGAAAAAATGTTGCAGGCAATAAAAATTTTCGTACTTTTGCAAGTGGAGAGATGGCAGAGCGGTCGAATGCGGCGGTCTTGAAAACCGTTGAGGGTCACACCTCCGGGGGTTCGAATCCCTCTCTCTCCGCAGAAGTCCGAAAGGCGTTGAAAATCAGTAATTTGCAAATAGCGATTACTGATTTTTGCGTTTTCACTGAGACAGAAACGAGACAAAAAGGTTTTGGACGAAATTAGCCCTGTCGCTTTCACAAAATGCAGATTTTGGAAAAAATTCTTCCAAATCTTGCAAGAAAAATCAAATCATCGCCGCCATTTTTTGCCCTATGCTTCGTCGGAATCTATTCACAAGACTTAAAGGAAGGATAATTCCGTTTTTTTTGAAAATGATTCCGAAATGATATTCCAAATTTTTTAATCTCGCTTAAATATTCTCCAATCAAGACCCTAATCCATTGAGGCATAAAGTTTTTTTAGCATACTGACGATAATGGTCTTTATGACGGATATTTTTAGTATCTTTGCAGAATGATTGAAAATCTGAATGATGATGGAGGATCATCTATCATTTTTGACGAAAAACATTAAAAAACAATAATATGGAAATTTTATCGGATAGAATTTTGGCTATGGGCGAGTCTGAAACACTGGCTATGACCCAAATCGCCCGCGAATTGAAAGAACAGGGCAAAGATGTGATTAGTTTGAGTATCGGTGAACCCGATTTCAATACACCTGAATGCGTGAAGGAATATGCGAAACAGGCCATCGACGAAAACTGGACCCATTATCCACCAGTTCCCGGTTATCCTGAATTGCTGAAGGCTATTTGCCATAAATTCAAAAGAGACAATAACTTGGATTACGAAACCAACCAGATTGTGGTTTCAACGGGTGCAAAACAGTCCATCTACCAGCTGGTGATGGCATTGGTGAATCCCGGCGATGAAGTGATTATTCCCGCTCCTTACTGGGTGTCTTATCGTGAAATCGCCAAAGTGGCCGGCGGAAAATGCGTCTTTATTCCTGCCAAAATTGAAAATGATTTCAAAATCACTCCGGCACAGTTGAAAGCGGCCATCACGTCTAAAACCAAACTGATTATGTTTAGCAGTCCTTCTAATCCTACGGGTATGCTTTATTCCAAAGAGGAATTGCGCGGCATTGCCGAAGTGGTGAAAGATTATCCGCAAATTATCATTATGGCCGACGAAATTTATGAACATATCAATTTCCAAGGCAAACACGAAAGTATCGCCCAGTTTGATTTCATTAAAGACCAGGTTATTACGGTAAATGGTGTGGCGAAGGGTTTTGCTATGACGGGTTGGCGTATCGGTTTTATCGCTGCTCCCGCAAAAATCGCGAAAGCTTGCAAGAAATTGCAGGGTCAGGTTACTTCAGCCACTTGCTCTATCGCTCAGCGTGCCACTATCAAGGCGATGGAAATGGACCCGACTACCTCAAAGGATATCATCGATATGCGCAATACTTTCCAGGCACGTCGCGATATGGTTTACAAACTTTTGCAGGAAATCCATGGCTTTAAGGTCCGTCTGCCACAAGGTGCCTTCTATTTCTTCCCCGATGTGGCCGCACTCTATGGCAAAAATGTGCCTGCCGATTCTGTTTTCGCCCAAACCTACAAGAAAACCGTGATTGAAAATTCTACCGATTTGTGTATGTACATTTTGTACGATGCCAATGTGGCTTTGGTTCAAGGTTCCGCTTTCGGTGACGACAACTGCATTCGTCTGTCGTATGCCACTTCAGAAGACAACCTGAAAGAGGCCTGCCGTCGTATCAAAGCGGCTGTGGAAAATCTGAAATAATATTATTTAGATATTTGATCCTAAAAAGACGCAGTTGAGTAGGCTGCGTCTTTTTTTATTGTTTCAGTCTTGCGGTGTGCAACGGGGTGTAAATCGGTCCCGTGGGCTGCAACCGACTTTGGTACAGCGTTATTTCTTCAATGGAAATAGCTTGCCTGAAGTCGGGCTTGTTTTTTTCGATGATTTCCCAGAAAAATTTTTTGCTTTGCGTTTCCTTAATGCGGCCCAAGGTGATGTGCGGTACGACATTGCCGTGATTGGGCTCGAAGCCGAGGTCGAGTATCTTTGCTTCCAATTGCTCAAAAAGTTGCCGATAAAGTTCAAATTCGTTAAAACCCAGCCAAAGCACCGAAGGCGCGTAACGACTTCCAAAAACGCCGAGCTTGTCCATCTCCATTGAGAAGGCAGTGTTGTGGTTGGCAACATCGTTCATAATCCTTTTTAATTTGGGGATTTGCTCATCGGGCGTTTGCCCCAAAAAGCGCAGCGTCAAATGTTGCAACTTGCTATCTACCCATACGATTTTGTCCCCGGCCAACTGGCGTTGTAGATTTTTCATCAAGGCGAAATAGCGCTCGTCTAATTCAATTTTTGTGGCGATAAAAAGTCGTTTCATAAATAAGAATGGATTGGATGCATAAAAAAACAAGGTGACCAAATTGCTTCAGCCACCTTGTTTTTTGCTTTCATCGATCTGTTATTCAGGGTGAATAGCTTCGCAAGGACAAGCGTCTGCACAAGCACCGCAGTCAATGCATAAATCAGGATTGATTGAATAAGGAGTACCTTCAGTAATAGCTTCCTGAGGGCATTCACCGGCACAAGTACCGCAGCTTGCGCAAAGATCGGGATCAATTTTATGAGCCATGATTATAAATTTTTTGGGTTAATAATTATTTGCTGCAAAAGTACGCAATTTTTTTCAATTATATGCGATTTGATTTTTTTTATTTGAAAGAATTTCGGAATGATCCCCTTAAGTCTTGCAAAGAGATTCCATCCTCCGCTGCCTCTGGCGGAATGGCGACAAGATTAGGGTATAAGGTTCAAGTGTTTAGAGGTTTGTGGAGATGCAAAATCTTGCGTCTCAGGATCTGTGTTCACAGGATAATAAAGCGGGCGGCGTAAACGCCGCCCGAGGGAATTCAATATTCTTTTATCCTTGTTTTCCTATTAATATGATTTTGTAATAACTGCACTGCCTTTGTAGATTTTTGAATAATCATTATCTTCTTCTAAAAGATAGGTGTCAAATGATCTTAGCTCGTAGGTATAATGTTCCTTTTTAGGTGAATCGTATGTCTTAATAATTGCGAGATAACCGTGCCTGTCAACTGCGTAACACCTTGGAACACCTTGAAAGTGAGAGGATACAGTGTTTGTGGCTTTAAATATGTTAGTAACTTTTTTATATGTCGCACTATCTATCCCGTATGGCCAAAAATACAATTTCCCTTCAGGAACGCCTAATTTATGCATTCTTTTTTCTATTTCGTCTTCATTTAAATTTGAAATTTCATTTGGAGAAAGGCCGGCAATTAAAAAATACACACGCCATTGCGAAGTATCTATTTTTGCTAAAGCGTCCTTAAAATAATTTTTAAATTGGTAAATACAGCCTCCACAATACGGATTTGAGAAACAGAAAATTTTGTTGTGTAAGGTATCGTCATAGCACCAATGTTCAATGTTCTCAAAGGAAACAGTTTCCCATTTGGTCAGTTTAGGACCAATGGTATTGCTTTGATTTTCATTGTTTGTACTGTTGTTTATACAACTTACACACAATATGATAATTGATAGTATAATTAATGTCTTTTTCATTGTTCAATTAATATTCCTTCGTTAAATTTCAAGTTTGACACTTTAATTTCAAAATATTGGAATGGTCCAAATGAAGACAATCTATATAGTCCTGATGGTAAAGAAACATATTCATTATCTTTACATAGACCCAAATCCGATGAATTAACCAATGGATGCTCATTCTCTAAAATTACCATACCATCTTTTAGCCATTTCGCATTATTCAATAAATCAGTGTCATAAATCATAAATATTGACTCTATTTGCTGATTTTTATCTCTTTTTAGGGCAACGTATCCATTCGTACAATCCTCACTTTTTGTACGCGCTTTTACATAAACAACTGTGCAACAATCCGCATAAAATGGGGGCTCACACCAAAATTCATGGCTTTTAATAGTGGTGCCGTCAGGCTTTTGTATTGTTTCATCTTTGCAATGGTATAACCCACTTCTATGTTCAACTTTTACAATACATTCTACATCTATTCCTAATATAGCAGCCAATTGAGTCAAAGATGGTTTTTCCCCCTTTGTAAAATCGGAATGCTCCGAATTAATATTATTTTGAACAATTTTTTCTTTCTCGCAACTTTGGGAAAAAATTCCTATGGCAAAAATTAAGCAAAGAATTATACTGATTTTTTTTCATGATATTCATTATTTGTGTTATTCGTTAATATGTGATTTTCATTGGTCTCGGGCGAAAGAAAAAAGTTGTATCTTTGCAGCCCGTTTTTGAAGTGCGTGCCTTGCGGAAACCAAAAGCCGCAAGATTGAACGAATAATACAATGCCATCGGGTGTGTTTGTGGCGGGGTATATCATAGGGTTCCGCAAAAAACACGATGATTGCCCCGCAAGGCACCTGACCTCCGCCGCCGGCACACGCTGTAACGGCAGAGCACTACCCAAGAAAGTTGTTCTTTCCCAACCTTTGCAGGTCGGGCGAAAAGGCGGAATCGGTGTTCGTTGGGTTATTCATAGTGTTGCTTTTTTATAGTTTTACACAATAGAGAAAAGTCAGTATGAGTAGCCGAAATTGTTTCATCTTGTTTGATAGAGCAAAGTTAAGGAAAAAAGTAATTGAAAATACAAATTTTTTACTTTTTTGTATTTTACTGATAATTAATATGTTGTGTTAGACAATAAAGCTATGAATGATTTTACAAGTTGGCAAAACTTGCTGAAAGCGGGCGGCGTTCACGCCGCCCGGGTAAGAAATGAAAGAAATTTTCAAAGCTTAATCACGTCAGAGTGATCTGGAATTAAAGGAATGTTTAAATAACGATCCGTACTGTCAATTGCAAAATTACCTTTGAATAACTTTTTTAGTAATAAGGTGTTGTCAATTTCTTGTTCCGAATAGGGATAATGCGAAATGATTAGGAGATATTCATTGTCGTGAAGTTCTTTGTTGCTTAAACTGTCAATCATTGCCTTGTTGCAGGAGCAACATCCGGGTTCTTTATAGATATATATTATTCTGTCTTCAGATTCGTTATTAAATTGGAATAACTCATCAAAATATTGAAAATTTTTCCTATTGTCAGAACAAGATGACAATAAAATTGCCGTCAAGATAATAATGAAAGTTGAACTAATTTTATTCATTGTTTTTTAATTCTATATAAATCAAGTTTAGTTTTTCCAGAATAGTCATCTGGCCTTACCAATAAAACGCCATCTATGCATACTATAGGTGCTACACCTATGTTTTTAAATAGTTGTTCTCCCAAAATTTTCAGTTCTTCGTCAAGAATCATAATGGAACATTCGTCCTGTTTTTGACTATCCTGATGTAAATGAGTAGTGAGACGATAGTAATTTTTTCGGTAATTATCATAAAAGATTCCACTATAAAATGGAAATTCAAATTCTCTTTTTTCCATCAATTTACTATTTATCACATCCTTGTCTTTAATCAATGGCGGAAGACGTTCTATACATCTACTTTTGCATTCTATGGTTTTAGTCAAGACAGAATTTTGAAAAACATATAAGTTGTGGTCAGCCGTATGAGAAACTATAATTTGTCCCTCATCATTTATACAATACATAGCGCACCCATTGAATGGTGCGATAGTTTTACCTTTTTCAAAATAACTTTGAGGAAATTTGCCAATATTGGTAATGAGACGTGGAGTTTTATTATTTTCCAACATAAAAACATACAAGGGTATTTGGGCATCTTTTGCGCAATCTTGGTGAACGACATTGCCCACAATAATTTGGGAGTCGTTAGCCCAAAGTGGAGTTGACATTCCGCACATAAACTCTACACCACAACCCACATTAATGCCTTCTTGAATATATTGAACGACAAGGTCAAGAGTCATGTTCACAATAGTGTCCAATTTCTGGCTAAAAATATTATACCTTAACACTTCGGTAGAATAATTGGGACAATAGTAAATCGACGAATCGTTGTCGTAATAAAAGCCTCTGATAGATTGATAACTAGGAAGATGTAATTTTTGTATGTATTTTCCTCCGTCTATTTTATGGATATATAGGGCTGTGGAATGTTTAGGATTCGCAATGAGGACTTCTTGCCCCTGATAGTGACAGCATTGCATATAGCCATACTCATTACAGCCTTTTTCCCGTTCTAAGTAAATACTTTTGTCAAATTCAAAATAGTCATGTGATTGCTTGCAGGAAGTGCAAAGCATAATCAAACCAAGACAAACCAGTAAATGTATATGATTATTCATATTCTTTCCAATTATAGGTAGGACAATCATCATATTGGGATGCTCCTTGATTAACAACAAAATAATTACCTTTGAATAATTTGATTTCCAGTTTTCCTTGAGAAAAATCCTTCAACATTTCTGTCGGAATATTTTTGCAATTATTACAAATAACAGATTTGAAAAATTCATATTGACTTTTCCAATCAGAATCAACAACTTTCGTAAGAGGGATAACGTATTGCTCATTGACAGAACGGATAATTTCATCAGGAATTTCGTAGAAAGTAAAATCATTGTTGTTATTACCATCAATATTTTGAATCTTTGGTTTGACATCTACTTGAGGGAGACAATTGCCTTCCAAACCATAACAATCTTCTCCTAAAAGCCATACCATAAAACCATCTGTTTTGTATGTTCTCATATAATATCCCATATGAATACAACCAAAACCTGGTTGGATTAGATAAACATGTCCTTTATAATGAACCCATACACTTCCATCATGAGATGGTGACATTTTTTTATTTATAACATTATTGGTGGTTTGTCCTTCCATTGTTTTGGAAATTTTTTCTTTCTCGCAACTTTGGGAAAAGATTCCTATGGCAAAAATTAAACAAAGAATTATACTGATTTTTTTCATGATATTAATTTTTTTAAATTGTATTATTTGTTACTATAATATTTCATTGGTCTCGGGCGAAAGAAAAAAGTTGTATCTTTGCAGCCCGTTTTTGAAGTGCGTGCCTTGCGGAAACCAAAAGCCGCAAGATTGAACGAATAATACAATGCCATCGGGTGTGTTTGTGGCGGGGTTAATCATTTGTTCCGCAAAAAACAGGGTGATTGCCCCGCAGGGACACCTGACCTCTGCCGCCGGCGCATGCTATAGCGACAGAGCACTACGCAAGAAAGTTGTTCTTTCCCAACCACTGCAGGTCGGGCAAAAAGGCGGAATCGGTGTTTGTCGGGTTATTCATAGCGTTGCTTTTTTAGAGTTTTTACACAATAAAGAAAAGTCAGTATAAGCAGCCGTGTCAGTTTCATCTTGTTTGATAGGGCAAAGCTAAGGAAAAAAATAATTGAAAATACAAAAATTTTATTTTTTTTTACAAATCACTGATAATTAATGTATTATGTATGTTAAAAGTGTAAATATAAATCATCACCTCGGCAAAGCTGCTGAAAATGAGGAGAAGGCATCCACAAATTTCGGGAGACGTCAATTTGATCTTTTGACTACTTTTCTGTCAAAATAAACGGAATTATCCCCTTCCGTCTTGTAGAGAGATTCCTCCGCTTCGCAACGGAATGACGATGTGCCGCACATATAAGCGAGAACCTCATCGCCATTCCGAGCAGAGCGAAGAGGAATAAAGGGAACTCAACAAGACTAAACAGGATAATTCTGAAAAAAAAACGAGCCGCGGGAAGGTGCGGCTCGTGGGGAAAAACAAATTTATTGATAATTGTTATTTCCAACTGTCTCTCATATCAAAATTTATGTAATATGCTTGGATCTTTTTTGAACTAATATTTCTGATTTTAACTACATTTGATGCTGTTTTTTTATTGATAGGCTTATTAAGTACACCTTGGAATGTAGCCCAGTAAATAAAAATAGTAAAATCTGAAGTGTAATAAGTTTGATAGAAAGATAGGCTGTCAAAATTCAAAATGTTTTTATTGTTAATCAAATCTGATAATACTATAGATGAGTCTATACAATAACTTGAAGAATCTCCTAACTTCGACAATAATCCTTCATTAAAAGCTGAACATGCGCTTGTATCAATGGGTTTAACAAGGTAATTGTTTTTGAAAATTAAGGGATTAAATTTATATCCTGCTGTAGAGTCTGCATTTCTAGATTTATCAATGGCGAGATACATTTTGGTTCCAGAATCCGTTGAGTAAAGATGTGGAAATTCATTTAGTCCGTATTTGATTATTTTTTTTTCAATTTTGTTTTTAGAAACAGGGGAAGGTTCTGAAACTCCTAATATCAGATTGACGATATTGCAGCTATTCATTAGTAACAGCAATTGAAATGTAAAACAAATAGCAATTGTACGTTTCATTTTGATTATAAAGCGTCAATATCTACAATGACAGATCCGAATGATTTATATTTCATTCCATTGAAATCGACTTCTTCTTCTTTTTCAATAAAATCATATTCGTTGTCAATGATTGTAATAGAATTATACTTTAATCCAGCATCTTTTAATGCTTCTTCTGGCAACGATAATGGAGCATCAATGCCAAATTCTTTTTCAAAGTAGTCTTTTTTTTCAAGGATATAAGCTTTGGCATGTCCTTTGTCAAGAATATTAAATAAAATAATGCTGTGATCTTTATCACTGGGATTGTCAGCTAAATAATTTTTTGTTTTTAAATCTGGAAACCATTCAAAGTCACAGAATTCGCAACAATATTCACAACCGCAATATTTGTGGTCCCTAGGACGATCAGTTGTGGATCTGTGAAGTGTTACTTTAAAAATCAGCAAATTAATAGTTCCTGTTGGCTTACTTGATTTGACATTCGAAGTGTATGGTTGTTCCATAGTATTTGTTTTCGTTATTTTTTCCTTATTGCATGCGAAAATACAAGCAGCAACAACAGCTAAAAATAATACAGCTATGGATATTCTAAAAATATTTTTTTTCATAATGATCTAATTTAATGATTGTGTTATTCTGTAAATTCAAGATAGAAGTGCGACAAACCCGCAAAACCATTTATGTACTCAATTTGTTTTTGAATGTGATGAGGTTGAAAATGTAAATGGAAAAATTGTTTCCAGTGCCATCAACAAAACATATTATGGTCCAGATGACAGCTATAATATGGAAGAATTTGATAACCATAAACATGATACGGTATATTATTCTTGTGGTAAATAATGATATGTTTTTAATGTCTTCAAAATGAATCCATAATTCAACTCTCTCTTTTCCTTATAAAAGCGGGCGGCGTTCACGCCGCCCGTGGGGAAATGATCTACAAAAAAATCCTATTTTGATTTGTCAAGTCCAATAAGTTGTTTATTTTTGACCTATGTGTTAGATTTTTTAGATTTTCGTAAATAGATTTATTCCATGTGTCCAATAAGGTTTGAAAAACAGAAAATGGTGAGGGATTCTCTATAAACAAGCATTACAATGGTCTCTTTCCAATTTTTTTTGACGATGCAAATAATGATATAGACCAAGGAAATTAAGCTGGCAATAAGATAAATAATTTCTTTTCCGGGGTACTTGGCCTTTGTGAAAACAAAAGCTAACAATACCATTATTTTAGTAATTAATGATAATATAAACATTAATTCGTTAATTTGCTGTTCCTTTGTCTTAATGGAATAATGATTATGATTCAAAATGCAAATTAGAGTGATGGCAATGATGAATAGAAAGCCTGTTAATGTCATTAAGCCATTTAACTGAAATGTGTGTAATGTTAGGGTAATAATGACAAAAACAATGAAAAGAAGATATTCAATGAAGTCCTTCTTGTTTGGTTTGATAAAATTTTTCATAGTATCATTTTTTATATTAATTTATGTTTAATCAAGATCAATCCAGGGGTCCGCGCTTTCGGGGTGTGGATCTTGGCAAACGTGATGTTTCGGTTTAAATGTTGCGAACCATGAGCAGTCGGCCACTATTGCGGCCATGCCGACAATAGGATCAGATAGAAAAATAGCTGTAAGTACGGGAGAACTAAAAATATCGTAGAGTTTCCATCCTACACAATTATCAAGTCTTTGTCCCCAAGAAATGTTTGCACGCATCTCAAGACTATAGTAAACAAAATATTTAGAAATTGATATTATTTCAAGATAAGTATTTTGTAACTTTAAATCACTGATGTGATTAATGACATGTTCCTCTGCTTTTATCGCATTAATGAGTATTGTTTCGGGATTTTTGTCGAAGATAAATATTCCAAGTAGTGACTGCAAATATTTAGAGTCAATTTTTTCACAGATACTTTTGTCCAATGTTGGGTATTGAATTAAATATGTCAAATTTTTCGCATCTTGTTCAAAAACTTCCAAGTGCTCCTCATACCATGGATTTTCACAAAGGATAGCCACTTTTTCAAGGTATTGTTTAATTCCAACGGCATATTCGTCGAATGGATTAATTGAACTTTGGCAACTGTAAAGTTGCGGTAAAGTGGCTTCGGTTGTTTCTGCGGATTCTTTCACCACCTTTTCCTTATTGCAGGAAAAAACGGCAACGGCAACGGCGGCAACTAAAACGGCAACACAACTTATTCTTAAAATAGTTCTTTTCATAATGTCTTATATTTTGTATTATTCTAATTTTTTGAATTTTATGGTATGGTCTCGGGCGAAAGAAAAAGTAGTATCTTTGCAACCCGTTTTTGAAGTGCGTGCCTTGCGGAAACCGAAAGCCGCAAGATTGAACGAATAATACAATGCCATCGGGTGTTTTTGTAGTGGGGTTAATCATTTGTTCCGCAAAAAACAGGGTGATTGCCCCGCGGGGACACCTGACCTCTGCCGCCGGCGCACGCTATAGCGCCAGAGCACTACCCAAGAAAGTTGTTCTTTCCCAACCACTGCAGGTCGGGCAAAAAGGTGGAATCGGTGTTTGTTTATTCATAATGTCACTTTTTTTTAATTCTACAGGATAGAGAAAAGGCGGTATGAGCAGCCGTGTCAGTTTCATCTTGTTTGATAGGGCAAAGTTAAGGGAAATTTTTTTAAAGTCAAGAGGAAAAGAAAATTTTTTGCGAAAAAATGAGCTGCGGGAAAACGCAGCTCGTTGGAAAAATAATCAATTAGTTCTTGCTCAATCTAAAACGACAGGTGTTCCTTTGATATTCGTATTGTGAACCTTAACCAGAGTTACTTCGGGATTTAGGGCGCAAATACTATCCATCCTTTTCAATACGTTGTATCCTGCTTCTGGATAGACCCAGTACCATTCTACAAAAAGATAAAAATTACTTTTAGGTAACTTCTCTATGGTGAGTCGGGAATTATCCAATAAACGGATGTCGTTTTTCCGTAAAAATTGAACCAGATTTCGATTTAAACATAATCCAATGGTCTTTTTGTTTGAAGAATTTTTGTTTCCCCAAATTGTCATTGGATAACGATTTACAGTATAGTTGCCAGCCAACAATTCGGATAGATTGGAACAATAACTGCTAAGACATTTGGTGAACAGCACTGGGCGGCCTAAACTGTCAAAGCAGTAGGTGGGCTGTCTTTCCCCAAGGTCAAGAGTGTCTTTGTTAAGATAGGCGACAAATGGTGTTTTATTGATGCTGATAAATTTTGCCGTGTATTCAAAGAATTTATTTTCTTCTGAAACTACAATGTTTTCGCCAGTGTATTCCTCACCGATGTGTTTCATTTGCTGACGTGAGCATGATGATACACAGAACAGAAGAATTGAAAGAAAAAATATTGATTTTTTTATATTCATAGCAACTTTACTTAATCCATTTGTCTAACTCGATGTACCAAAATAGAACGTCATCGTAGGAGTAAAGCGGGTATTTACCTGCTGGAATGCATTGATTTTCAGGAAGAATTCCAAGATTATATGCTAATTCAGAATCTAAGGCAAACGACTGTTCAACAATATAGCTATCTGATTGAAATAAATCTTTGAATTCGCCAAGTTTTGTTTTGTCAACCATAAAGCACAGTACTTTTTTATTTGAGATTTGACCAGCTTCAAAACTAACGATTGCACCGTCGAAAAAATCAGAGCTGTGAAAATCTTCGACATTAAGACCTATTTTGCCATCTGAGTTTTTGCAAAATAATAAATTATCATTTCCTTTACCTCCCATGACAATACGTCCACCAACTTCTCTAATGCTTTTGATTTCGCATATCGGACACCCTGGTTCACAACTTGTTTCCGAATAATGGTATATACCCCAAAGAATGTCCTTTTCGGTTTTGTGCATACATCCAGACATATATGTAACAATGTATTGTTTGCCGACTTCTAATTTAACGCCCATTGCTGAGATGAATGCTAATATTTGTTGAGGTGTAGCTTGTTTTTCTTGAGAAATTATTGGTTGTGAAGATGTTCGATTTATTGTTTTCGTTACTTTTTCCTTATTGCATGCGAAGATACAGGCAGCAACCACTGCTATAAGTAATACGGCTATGGATATTCTAAAAAGGTTCTTTTTCATAATGATTTAATTTAATGATTGTATTATTTGTTACTAAAATATTTTATTGGTCTCGGGCGAAAGAAAAAGTTGTATCTTTGCAACCCGTTTTTTGAAGTGCGTGCCTTGCGGAAACCAATTAGCCGCAAGATTGAACGAATAATACAATGCCATCGGGTGTGTTTGTGGCGGGGTTAATCATTTGTTCCGCAAAAAACAGGGTGATTGCCCCGCGGGGACACCTGACCTCTGCCGCCGGCACACGCTGTAACGGCAGAGCACTACACAAGAAAGTTGTTCTTTCCCAACCACTGCAGGTCGGGCGAAAAGGCGGAATCGGTGTTCGTTGGGTTATTCATAGCGTTGCTTTTTTATAGTTTTACACAATAGAGAAAAGTCAGTATGAGTAGCCGAGTTTGTTTCATCTTGTTTGATGTGGCAAAGCTAAGAAAAAAATAATTGAAAATACAAAAATTTTATTTTTTGCCAATATATTGATAATTAATATATTACGTATGTTAAAAAGTGTGAATATAAATTTTTACTTTGGCAAAATTTGCAAAAAATGGGAAAATCAAGATGGAAATCAAAAATTGAATGTCTCAATGCTTGGTAATATTATGAATAGCGGGCGGCCGTTAAGCCGCCCGAATGGAAAATTTATTTTTTTACATATCCTTTGATTCTCAAGACTTTTTGAGGTTCATTCTTTGCATTGGACTTTACCACGATTGTTTTTTGGAAACTGCCTTCATTACCGGCGTTATAAACAACTTTGATTTTATCGCTTTTCCCGGGAGGTAGTGGTTTGGCATTCCATTTGGGAATGGTACATCCGCAGGAAGAGAATGCATTATACAGCACCAATGGGCCGTTTCCCGTATTCTTGTAGTGGAAATAGCAAACAGCTTCCTTCCCTTGTTGAACGGTGTCGTAATTGCGAATAGTTTCAGTAAATTCAATTGCAGCTTCCTTTACCTTTTGTGCTGAAGCAGAATAGGCTGATAGCAGCAAAATAAACGTGGTGATAAAAATTAGCCTTTTCATTTTCTTTTGTGTTTGGATTCCCATTTTTGTTTTGCCTTCAGCACTTCCGAATAATCTCCCAAATTATTGGTTTTCAATACTATTTTTTTGTTAGGAGATATAAGGTAGTATTGGGGCATGTAGTAGATATTGATAAGTTTGCCCATTCCCTTGGCGTGGTAGATTATGTCGTAGGCATTGTATTTTTCGGCTGTTTCAGATAATTTCTCCGAATTGTCGGAAATGGCGTTGATGGACATGATCTTAATCCCATTAGATTCAAGAATACGTTGCCCGTGTTCTGCTTTTTCTTTTGAGGAAGCAGCTATCCATTCAATACAGGAGCGACAGGAAAACCACCAAAAGTCAAGTAGAAGCCAGCCATTTTCCTTAGTTATGGCAGTTGTGTCACCAGCCAAGGACACAATGGGAAAGTCAAGCACTCGCCGAGTGAGAGACGAGGAATTTGTTTCTTCATCGAAAGACCAAGAATAGGGTGGTCTTTCATCATTATGTCTTGAGCAATTAGCATATTGGGGATTATTAAAATCAAAAATTTCTTTGATTAAATCGACTGAATCTACGAAAGAATAGTCAATATAATAGTCTTCTTTCCAAGAACGGATGCTTTCGGGAGTGGGATTGGCACAAATATGGTCGATGAGTCCTGTTGAGGTATTGAAGTAGTAATCAACAATATGGAAGTTAGGAATATCGTATTTTTTTGTGGTTTGATTATACCAAAAATGGTTTTTGAAATCTCTTTGTATAATTTGGTATTTTACATTATTGATAAGCGTGTCCCGAATACTCGAAAAAGTATAAAAGTAATGTTTGGAATAAGGGTATAGAAAAGATTCAAAATATTGAATTCCACCTGTAATTTCTTGATCATGAAATATTTGATAAAAATCACCATTAACAGCACCGACCATTAACTCATTATCCCAAATATTTACCATATATACACTATCTTTGGTAAATTTATAGTAACGTCCCCATTCCGAATTCAGATATGCCTCAAATTCATTGTTTCTTACAATCATGTAATTTGCGTCATTAATGGTATCAGAATTGATATGACGGATATGAATAACGGCATTTTTGTCGCGGTTAGCCATGAATTCGTAAACAATTTTACGCCACAAAGCCGTAGCTTCTTTCGAATAAGAAGTTTCTTGTGCTTTCACGTTGAAAAAACTGAAACACAACGAGAAAAAAATAAAGATGACGTTTCTTTTCATAGGAAGAAAACATTAGTGGGAGAAGGTATTTTCCCCCCACTAATCCATAGCTTTTATAAATATTTGAGAAGTTTATCTATGATTTTGTTCAAGATTTCAATTAAAGCGGAAAAGTCAGGATCGTTGACCTCTCCCGAATAAGTTACTTCAGAATCACAATTGCCATCCCTGTTACTGCAGGGTTTACAACCGGTGCGTCTGACATTTAATGCACATCCACCTCCCTTACAATTATGTCCTACGCACTTAACGGAGACCGGATTCTCTTTTGCATTTCTTGTAGGAACATCATATAAAATAAGACCATCTTTATAATGTTTTTTCGTCAACATAAAATAGGAAAGGGTTGTTCCATCTTTAGTATTAAGTATGGTCAGTCTTAGTGCAGGGACAATATTCATATCAGCTGGATTTTCATCCCAAATGGAAATGTCATCAAAAACATATTCTTGTCCAAGACATTGAGTAAGACCATCTTGAAAAAGGTTTTCAAATTTACTTTTGTCAAAAAGCAAATGAGCTTCTACATCACCTTCTTTAGCTGTAGCAATAATACCTAAAAGGTTAGATTTGGATAAACTAACAGTTTCTGTAGTGATAGAATCTTTCACCACCTTTTCCTTATTGCAGGAAAAAACGGCAACGGCAACGGCGGCAACTAAAACGGCAACACAACTTATTCTTAAAATAGTTCTTTTCATAATGTCTTATATTTTGTATTATTCTAATTTCTTGAATTTTATGGTATGGCTTCGGGCGAAAGAAAAAAGTAGTATCTTTGCAGTCCGTTTTTGAAGTGCGTGCCTTGCGGAAACCAAAAGCCGCAAGATTGAACGAATAATACAATGCCATCGGGTGTGTTTGTGGCGGGGTATATCATAGGGTTGCGCAAAAAACACGATGATTGCCCCGCAAAGCACCTGACCTCTGCCGCCGGCGCACGCTATAGCGACAGAGCACTACACAAGAAAGTTGTTCTTTCCTAACCACTGCAGGTCGAGCAAAAAGGCGGAATCAGTGTTCGTTGGGTTATTCATAGTGTTGCTTTTTTAGAGTTTTACACAGTAGAGAAAAGTCAGTATGAGTAGCCGAAATTGTTTCATCTTGTTTGATAGGGCAAAGTTAAGGAAAAAATAATTGAAAATACAAAAATTTTATTTTTTGCCAATATATTGATAATTAATATATTACGTATGTTAAAAAGTGTGAATATAAATTTTTACTTTGGCAAAATTTGCAAAAAATGGGAAAATCAAGATGGAAATCAAAAATTGAATGCCGCAATGCTTGATGACCGGTGTATTGTAAAAAGCGGGCGGTCAGGTGGCCACCCGTGAAAATAAAAAGGAATGTTATTTTGAATTAGTATATATGTAGTCGTCACTTTCCTTTGAATAATCGTCAATAGCTAAAATCGAGTCGTCACAATAGTTAAGTCTATATTCGTATTCTTCCAATTCTGGGGAAAGATATGTTTTGATTAACGCCACATAGCCGTTTTTATCAACCACAAAAGTCTTTGGAACAGCTGCGTTAATTGATGGTTTGTGTGTGGTTTTGAAAACTTTGATTATTTTGCCGTATGTCAACGGGTCAAGGGTGCCAGCCCAATAAAAAGTTCGATCCATCGGTATGCCCATTTGAGACATAAGAGCGTCGTTTTCATTAATGGAGAGATAGTCAGAAAATCTGTTTTCAATATCGATAAAATAGAAGACACACTTTGCAGTATCAATATTCTCTAATATTGGTTTTAAATAGTTTTCAAATTCATGCTGACAACCAGGGCATCCAGGTCTAAAAAAGCAAAAGACCTTGTGGCGTACTGTATCCGAATCACACCACTTTCGTAGATCATCGTAATATACAATTCTTCCCGAGTGCTGCTTAAGTTCGGTATCAGTAAATTTTCTTTTCCCGTCGCAACTGGTTAAGGCAATTATTGTTAATGCTAAAATAAATATCTTTTTCATTTTATAATTAATTCTCCTTCTTCAATAATTAAATCGGTAGTATTAATTTCAATGTATTTATATAATCCAGCAGAGTTGAGTGGGTATTTTCCTTTTGGCACCATTACATGTGTTCCTTCTTTACATAGTCCGATTTGGTCAGCGTATGTTAATGGGAAATCATTTGTTGCAATAAAAGTGTCTTGTGATAACCAATGTGCGTTGGACAAACTTTCCATATAAAATACAAGGAAAACTTTGGCTGGCTTGTTTTTAGTATCAAATTTGATGCTAATATAACCGTTTGACCCATTGTTCTCACCTTTTACATTAGCTTTAACTTTTACATGAGTATAGCACAAGGACCAGGGGGCCCAATTACACTCAATATGTTGATGTTTAATAGTTCCATTTGGATAATATTCAACATCCATAACAGCTAAATTTCCAGAAATATAATCGACATCAAGTATTGCATCTACACTTACTCCTAACATTGCAGCCAATTGTGCAATAGAAGGTTTTTTTGCTGCTTTAAGATCGGAAATTTCAGGATTAACATTGTTTTGAACAATTTTTTCTTTCTCGCAACTTTGGGAAAAAATTCCTATGGCAAAAATTAAGCAAAGAATTATACTGATTTTTTTTCATGATATTCATTATTTGTGTTATTCGTTAATATGTGATTTTCATTGGTCTCGGGCGAAAGAAAAAGTTGTATCTTTGCAGCCCGTTTTTGAAGTGCGTGCCTTGCGGAAACCAATTAGCCGCAAGATTGAACGAATAATACAATGCCATCGGGTGTGTTTGTGGCGGGGTATATCATAGGGTTCCGCAAAAAACACGATGATTGCCCCGCAAAGCACCTGACCTCTGCCGCCGGCGCATGCTATAGCGCCAGAGCACTACCCAAGAAAGTTGTTCTTTCCCAACCACTGCAGGTCGGGCAAAAAGGCGGAATCAGTGTTCGTTGGGTTATTCATAGTGTTGCTTTTTTAGAGTTTTACACAGTAGAGAAAAGTCAGTATGAGTAGCCGAAATTGTTTCATCTTGTTTGATAGGGCAAAGTTAAGGAAAAAATAATTGAAAATACAAAAATTTTATTTTTTGCCAATATATTGATAATTAATATATTACGTATGTTAAAAAGTGTGAATATAAATTTTTACTTTGACAAAATTTGCAAAAAATGGGAAAAACGCTGAACTTTCTACGCAAAGTTCACTTCGTCTCTACGAATCCCAGCAATTCTTCTGGTTGGGAAATGATGAATTCCGCTTGGTGTTCTTCCAGTTCCTTACGGTCTCTAAAGCCCCAAAGCACGCCTACCGCCTTCACCGATGCACCGTGTGCCGTGTCCATATCCACGCCCGTATCGCCTACATACAGCGTTTCTTCTGGACTTACACCCGCTGTTTCCATAATGTCGAAGACGATTTGCGGGTCCGGCTTGATGGGGATGCCTTCACGCTGGCCCAACACACTCGTAAAACGGATGCTTGGAAAATAATGTGCCATCAGCGGGGCCATCGCCTGGTTGACTTTGTTGGATGCGACACCCAACATAATGCCACGTTGCTGCAGGGCTTCCAGTGTTTCAACAATTTGTGGATAAGGCCGCGTTTTGTCTTCCTTGTGCAAATCGTAGTAGGCAATCATTTCCTGAAAAAAGCTTTCCACAAATGCCTCGCTGCGCTTTTCTTCAGGTAATGCCCGTTCTACCAATTTCTTAATGCCGTTGCCTACGAAATATCGAAAACTGTCCAACGGATGTTCCGGCAATTGGTGCTTTCTGAGTAAGTAATTGCAAGAGTCGGCCAGGTCTTCCAGCGTGTAGAGCAGGGTGCCGTCCAAGTCAAAAATAACGAGCTTAATCATAATGAAAATGGAGAATTGAAGTCTTTGAAACTCACACCGACAAGGTCTTTTTCGGAAATAATGGATGGGTCGGTTTTCCAATCGATGTTCAAATCGGGGTCGTTAAACCGAATGGAGGCCTCCGAAGCTTTGTTGTAAAAAGCCCCGCATTTATAGGCAAAAATCGTGTCGTCTTCCAAGGCGACAAAACCGTGGGCAAATCCGGTTGGAATATAAAACTGAAGGAAATTGTCGCCTGTCAGTTCCACGGCAAAGTGCTGCCCGTAAGTGGAACTTCCCTTGCGAATATCCACGGCCACATCCAGCACACGGCCCTGAATTACGCGTACCAATTTGGATTGCGCAAAAGGCGGACATTGAAAATGAAGTCCTCTAATCACTCCTTTTTTTGAAAAAGATTGATTGTCTTGGACGAAATGATCGGTGATTCCAAGATCATTGAATCGTTTTTCATTAAAGTTCTCAAAAAAATATCCTCTTTCATCAAAATAAACGTCGGGTTTGATGACAAGTAGTCCTTCGATATTGGTTTTAATTATTTCCATAGATGATAAATTAGTCTTCCGAATCAGCGGCAATGAAATCGCGATAATCGTTGAGCACTTTGGCTTTAGACAGAAAACCGATATAATCGCGGTCGTGCGTGATGACTGGCATATTGAAATTTTGGGTTCTGTTGAATTTTTCAAGCAGTTCTTCCCCCGTATCGGTGTCGTAGATGAACTCTTCCGGTTCAATCATCAGTTCGTCCACCAAAACTTTGTCGTAGAGGGAAGTGTCAAAAATTTTGTCCCGATGGTCGTCCATCACCAAAAGTCCCGCGAATTTGTTGTTTTCGTCCAGCACGACGAACAGGTTTCGGCGGCTTTTGGCGATATATTGGGTGTATTCGCCCAGGGTGCTATGAAGGGGCAAAGTAGTGATATTGTCGTCAATAATACGGCTCCAGTTGATTTTTTTCAGGGCGTATTTGTCTTTGTTGTGAGTCTTCAAATTTCCTTTTTCCGCCAAAACCCTCGTATAAACTGAATATTTTTCCACCGGTGTTACGCAGAGATAGGAGATGAGGGAAGTGATCATCAGGGGAATTAATAAACTGTATCCTGATGAAATCTCGGCAATGAGGAAGATGGATGTTAACGGTGCCAGCATCACGCCCGACATCACGCCGGCCATACCCGCCAACACGAAATTAACGTGGGGAAGGTTGAATCCTAAGTAGTAAGTGGAAATTTCGGCCACCAAATACCCTACAAAAGCCCCGACAAAAAGTGTGGGGGCGAACACACCACCAATTCCGCCGGCCGAGGTGGTTACCGCTGTGGCAATGACTTTGATGAAAATGACCAAGGTCAGGAAAAGAATCAGCATCCAATGACTTTGCGAGAGTTGAAACAAGGGGGATTTCTCAAAAAGGTTGGTGACATTGCCTTTGAGTAACGCATTGATACTTTCGTAGCCTTCGCCGAAGAGAACGGGAAGGAAGAGAATCAATATTCCTAACGCGATACCGCCGATGAGTATTTTGAGATAAATTCGTTTGATTTTTTTAAATGTTTTCTCAATAAATCTCAATAATCGTAAAAAATAGATGGAGATGAATCCCGTGAGAATGCCTAAAACAATATAAAATGGAATGTTTTTCAGAAAAAAGGCCTGGGTGCTGGCAATGTCAAAGGTGACGGTGTCGCCTAAGAAGAAGATGGAAAGGACGGTTCCCGTGGCGGCCGAGACCAGCAATGGCAGCAGGGCGGCACTCGTAAGGTCAAGCATCAGGACTTCGAGGGCGAAGACGATGGCCGTGATAGGTGCTTTGAAGATGGCAGCCAACGCAGCCGTTGAACCACAAGCCAACAACAACGTAGTGGTTTTGGCATTGAGGTTGAAGAGCCGCGCGAAGTTGGAACCGATGGCGGAACCTGTCAAAACCATAGGCGCTTCCAATCCTACCGAACCGCCAAAGCCAACGGTCAACGTACTCGCAATAACCGATGAGTACATATTGTGACTGCGTAACTTGCTGTCACTCTTGCACATAGATTTTAGTACAATGGTAACTCCGTGCCCAATATTGTCCTTGATGTGTCGGTGGGTGTATAAGACTGTCAAAATAATGCCGACAATGGGGAACGCCAAATAGAGGTAGTTGACCTGGGCATTGGGGAAGGCGTTGTTTAAGCCCCCAACGGTAAAATGGACCAGGTTTTTGACGATGATAGCCGCAGTGGCCCCAAAAATGCCGACAAAGAAGCTAAGAATCAAAACGGTGGTGTTAAGGCCTAATCGATGTTTCAAAAAATTACGTAGCCGTACAAAAACCGATATGAAGATTCTTCGTTTCATAGCTAATGAGAAATTTTATATTGAATTTCCACCTTGTCTCCGATGTGAATGTCGGCAATGACGGCCAGTCGGCTGTTGTTGAGCGTTAATTCTATAAATCCAAGACGGTTGCTGAGAATATAGACTTCGTTTTCTTGAGGGTCGTAGAAATTATGGTGATGGGTAATCGTAATGTGCTTTGATGAGGATAAAGTCACGGAAAAGTGCCCATTTTTCACCGTTTTGTTAAACAAATCCACCGGAATGTTGGTGATTGCGTTGCAGCAAGTGTCAATATAGGTTACTTGTCCGGTGATGGTTTTGCGGTTTTCATCGTGTTCCGGCAAGAATTGTAATTTTCTTACGAATTGTTCGTAAGGTGTAACTTGATTTTTGAGTTTATTGTTCCACAATGCACCTGTCATCTGCACGCATTTTTCCAAAATGCTGGTATCCTCGTTTTCTTGATTGAATTGAACCGCTTTAAATTTTTCTTCTGGAGCAAACATTAAGGAAAAAATGCCGCTGTCTTCTCCGATAAAATAATGATTGTCGTATTCTACCATCACGGGCAATGTGTGGTGAGAGAGCGTAGTTCCCGTTAAAATAATGTGTAGGGTTTGTTCAGGAAAAGAAGAATAACTGTTTTTCAAAATGAAAGCAGTTTGTTCAATGCTGAAACTATCAATGGCGTGAGTTATATCAATGATATTTGCATCTGGAACAGCTTTGAGCAGTTGTCCCTTGAACATAGCCACGTAGGGGTCTCTCAATTTCCAGTCGCTGATTAAAGTAATGGTTTTCATTATTTTAGAATAATACTTGACAAGTTGCATTAAACTGCAAACTTACAATTTTTTTTTGACTTATAATCAACGAAT
The DNA here is from genome assembly GCA_024400755.1 of Bacteroidales bacterium. Lineage (GTDB taxonomy): Bacteria > Bacteroidota > Bacteroidia > Bacteroidales > WCHB1-69 > RUG11690. Next base: position 50,235 of record JAKSMG010000007.1, read on the forward strand.
GATAAAAAAATCGTCGGTATAGATTCAACTCTATTAAAACATCTGCCAAAATGGGCGTAATTTGTGTTGCACCTGTTTTGTTTAATCCTTCACACAACGTACGGAACATCCCAATATTTTACGTGTGGCTCCAGATTTTCCAGAAATATATTCTCTATCGAAACGCAGAGAACGAAGGGTAGCACCGCCTATATCCTCTTGCGTACAAGTCCAAAATGTTGCTGTTCGCCCGAAATCGTCAGAGTTCATTAAACCCGTATAAACCCCGGCAGGCAATGCCGAGAACCCCGAAGCGTCATTCTCTTCCATTTTGTAGCCGATGGCGCATTTGTTGTCGCTGCTCTCCCATCCGATTGTGGCGGCCAATGCCTTGGCGATATTTTTTTGTTCTGATTCCAGACTTGTATGTTGACTTTTGGTATCACAAGTGTATTGACTATTGCTACTAAGATAATCGGTTAATTCTGTCCATTCGGCATCACTTGGAACGTGCCATCCCGTAGGACAAATTCCTTGTATGCCGCTGGGATTCAAGTTTGATGAGACTGGTTTTTCACGATTCACGGTAACCCAGTCGCGAGTCACGGCAGTCCAATTGTATAGCAATCCAAAATTTTCCACGAATTTGGGATTAAGATTTGGATAAAAACGATATTGATGATACATTTCCAAATCAGTGGCTTCTTCTATATAAGTTCCATCGCTGTAGTGAGTGGTTTTCAGATTTTCCTTCATCCAACACTGCTTTCCAATTTGTACCGTATTGTAGGAATTGCCGTCATAATCTGCGATTTTACTTTCTCCGCAGACAAAAGGCGCTGTTGTACTTATTTCGGATTGGGCTGATTGAGTCTTTCCCGGTTCTGAAACATTCATTTGTTGGGCCCAAACGCTGGTTGTCAAAACCAGGGCCAGAACTGTTAAAGAAATTAGCTTTTTCATATTTTTTGTGTTTTAATTTGTTCTGCAAATGTACAAAATTAATCAATAATATGATTAAAAAAACGGAATTTTGTAACGCAAGTGCTTTCGCACACCGTCAACTGCCCGATTTCATCAATCCGGCTTACGGCAACTTTCATTTTTGTACGTGCCGTATCCCGCATTTCAGAAATCCATGAAAGGTTGCTGAGAGGAACATTATCTGCTGCTGCGTGGTGATACTCAATTGACTTCCCTTTTAGCCTTGTAAAAGATTTTTTCTCGAGAATGTTTTTTTCCGTTACTTTCTTTGCCACCCAAAGAAAGTAACCAAAGAAAGGTTTTCCGCTGCCTAAGCGATTGCTACAAATCGGGCAGTTGCCGGCTAAACGCTGAAACTCGCTGGCCTCGCACGCTTGGCCAGCTCAGACAGACAGCGTTCTTAACGCCGCCACCCGCCTCGATTTGTCACGCAATCCGCTTAGAAGGCGGAGGATATAAAGTGCCGCGGGCAGGATTGCCGACATCCGGTGCGGCACGGGCTGTGAATGCGTGGTGGCCTACAGCGGCGTGCGAAGGCGCTTGCGTTACAAAAATGCCAAAAACCGATACCGTTTGTCTAATCCTATCGGCAGCGGCATTTTTGTCCTACTTCGCCGCCGCTGTCAGCCGGCACGCAGAGCGGGCGGAATTGATGTCGGCTTGATCTTTTGGCTACTTTTCTATCAAGAGAAAAGTAGCGGAAAATCATTCACAAATTTTGAGACTTTGCAAGACGGAAGGGGATAATCCAAAAAATAAATTATATGAAACAAAGGAGTGATAAAAAATTTTGTCGAACAGCCAAAACAAAAATATAACCCAACAAACAAGGGGTTGGCTTCAGCCAACCCCTTGTTTATTTCTGTATTTGAAATATGAAAAGTTTGTAATCTTATTTGCAGGATTGAAAGCCGATATCGCTGCGGAAGAATAAGCCTTCGCTTTTGATTTTCGACACGCCGTCGTAGGCGTCTTTGCGGGCTTCGTAGATGTCCTTGCCTTTTCCAACGACAAAAAGTACACGACCGCCTGCCGTTACCCACGTTCCGTCTTTGTAGGCGGTTCCCATGTGGAAGACCAGTTGCTTCACATTTTCCAAACCGTTAATTGCCACCCCTTTGGCATAACTTCCGGGGTAACCGTTTGAACTCAGTACCACGCCCAGGAATGTTTCGTCGTAAAATTCAACTTGTGTGGCTTTGTTGTCGAGAACGTCCAAGATATGCTGTACGAGGTCGCTCTTGATTTTCGGAAGTACCACTTCGGTTTCAGGATCTCCAAAACGGGCGTTAAATTCAATCACTTTCGGTCCGTTTTGGGTGAGCATCAGCCCTCCATACAAAACGCCGCAGAAGCTTTTACCTTCTGCCACCATAGCGGCGGCCACGGGTTTCATAATTTTCTCCACAGATTCGTCAATGACGCTTTGCGAAATAATGGGGACGGGCGAGTAGGCACCCATTCCACCGGTATTGGGCCCCTTGTCGCCATCAAAGGCTCTCTTATGGTCCTGTGCGATGACCAATGGCACTACCTGTTTGCCATTAACCAAGGTCAGCAATGAAAATTCGGGACCTTGCAGAAATTCCTCGATCACGACTTTTCCTTTCCCGAATTTGGTGTCCAACAACATATCGCGAAGGGCTTGGTCGGCTTCTTCCATAGTCATTGCCACCACTACGCCTTTGCCGGCGGCCAAACCATCGTATTTGATAACAATCGGGGCTCCGTGTTCTTCCAAGTATTTTTTTGCTTCTTCATAATCTGAAAAAGTGGCAAAATCGGCTGTGGGAATGTGGTACTTTTTCATCAATTCTTTGGCAAATTCCTTGCTTGACTCAATTTGCGTGGCGGTTTGCGAGGGACCAAAGACTTTAATGTTATTTTTTTTCAAATCATCGGACAATCCGTTTTGTAAAGCGGCTTCAGGCCCGATAATGACCAGGTCAATGGCGTTTTCCTTGCTCCATTGGACGATTTTTTCATTGTCTTTTTCGTCGATGTTGACGGTCTCAAATTGCTGTTTCATTCCGTCGTTGCCGGGTGCGACAAATACTTTTTCTACTAGTTGAGATTGGGCAGCTTTCCAAGCGATGGCGTGTTCTCGTCCGCCTCTTCCGATAACTAAAATCTTCATTGTATTATTTTTTTAATGATATACACATTGATAGGCGTGGTAGTTGTCCATTACTTCCTTGGCATATTTAATGGAATGGTTTCCAGGATAATAGCCGCAACGCACCACGGGATCGTTATAATATTTTTTTTGTGATTTCAAGGAAAGGTATTTGAAAATCTGTTGCCAAGAATAAACACTGTCTTGGGCATATTTCACACTCAACGCGATGGCGTCCTGCAAATGTCCGCTTCCGGCATTGTAGGCGGCGGCCGTCACATACAGGTGGTCTTCTTCATTCTTGATATTGGGATACCGCTTGTAGAGTGAGGCAATGTGCTTAACGCCTACTCGAATTTGATCATCTACCGAGGATGTATCAGAAATCCCGTAATGTTCTGCCGTTTCAGGCATCATTTGCATAATGCCGAAACTTCCGCCCACTCCGATTAGGCCGGTGTTGAATCGTGTCTCCTGGAAAATGATGGCCGACACAAAACGCCAGTCTATACCATAAATTTTACTGTATTTCTTGATGATGGCATCGTAGGATGAAATGGAACTTTTGTTGTGTTTGCCAAAGGATTGCTGAATGACGTGAGAGGTGGTGGTAAGGTAGCGCTTACACAGATTTTCATATCGCTTGGTCCTTTTAAATTGAACAATCCATTCGTTGATGGAATCGTTCAAGGTGGGATTGCAGGGATTGAGTACCCACTCGCGGTTGAAATCACTGCCAATACGTCCTACGACTTTCAATTGAGGATAGAATGGAAGCAGCGAAACGGCCAAACTATAGTCCGAGGCAATGAAATCTATTTGTTTTTCATCCAATTGTTCAAATAAATCTTCGGTGCTGTTGTGTTCCGAGTAAATGTATTCCCATTTTGTATTTGGACTGATATCCAAAAGCGATATGTCAACGGGAAATTGGGCGGGAATGTAAATCTTGTTGACGGACGTATCGCAGATTTTCGTATTTTTTCTTGCAATGAGAACCGGATAAGAATACGAATGAGGTTCTGAAAAATTCAGGTAAGATGTAAACGGCTTGCCTTTGTTTACATCCATCGCCACCAAGTCGTATTCGTTGGTAAAACAAGTATAAAAGGCATTCTCAGGGTCGGTTTCGATGGTGATGAATATTTTCTTGTTAAAATCCTTGGCCATCAGTTTTAACATATCATATTGAAAACCGATGGGAGAACCACGATAGACAAAGTAATCGGAAGCGTGATAAAATAGGAGTGCGTTGATGGTGTCGCCCGTGTTTTCAACGATGGGAGCGTTCTTGTTTGTGACAAACTTATGTTCATTTTTCCATTTTAGGAAAAATACCAATCCCAAGCAAAGTATGGCTAAAACAATATAACTAACATAACTTCTTTTCAAAATGAAAAGTTTTCGTTCGTACTATAATGAATTTGAAAGACAACCAATTTATTGTCTTGGACTCATTAAAATCACCTTTTCGATAACTTGTCCTTCTTGTAATTTGATTTGAGTATTGCCGACATATTCTTTGTTTTCCACAGTGTCTCTGTAGGTGGCAGTAACATTAAGAAGGGCTTCGTAAGGATAAGAGTGTTCGTATGTGCCATTATCATTGGTAGTGCCGTTTTTGCCTTGTTCAATGGCTGGATGCACCGTTCTTCCTGCCGTAATGGCATTGGGGTAAATGGTCAATTCGGCATTGGGCACCACTGCACCGGTGTCGATGCCGGTAGTGGTAAAATGGCAAATTACTTTCAAACCGCAATTATAATTCTTTTTGCATTGCGTTAAGCTAAAAACCAGTACCAATGCTAAAACAGGTATTAGAAACAATGATTTTTTCATAGTCAATGTCTTTTTAATTTCCAATTTGCAAAAATACATTATTTTTTCAAATTTACAATTCTTCGACAATCATTTCACCTCTGGGATTGAAAACCCTATATTTGGTGAAGTGTTCGTCCGATTCAAAGCCGTCTCCGTAATTGACCGTGCCGTCGCCTTTGGTTTGCTTTACGGGCATTACGGAATAGATTTTTTGCTTATCCTTGTCCCAGATGATTTGTTCTGTTTCAATGGTTTCGTTTTTGACGAGGTCCTTGATGACCACGTTTTTTGAAGCTTCCATTCGGGAAGGGACTTCCACATTGATGGCATAATCGGCCTTGAGCATAGATTGTTTTTCGCCATATTCGTCGTAGGAGTAAATGAGTATGCCGTCGGGACAGTCGGTATAGGTGGTGTCTCCAATGTACTTGTTGAGTGTCTTGGCGAATATTTCAAAAGAAGTGATTCCTGCGTCGCTAAAGATAATATGGATATCGGTGGCAGATTCGTCTGGGAATTTGCCGTTGTATTCTTTGGCCATCACGGGTTCGCGATGTTTTCCGCAAGAAACAAACAATACCATGACTGCCAGGGCAATCACGGTATTGTATAGTATGTTTTTCATAATAATCTTGACTTATGAATCGATGGATTAGCGAACGGTGGTCGTTTCTTGAATCCAACATCCAACGTGGTAAGACTGTCCGTCGTTGATACCTCTGACAAAACGATCCTGCTTGGTTGGGAAAGCCAATTTGGCTCTTTTGGCGTTGGCGGTTTCAGCGCAACTTGGATCTACGGCAGCAGCTTTGGCGTATTTGTCGGCAGCAGCCCAGTTGTAAGCTCTTGGCAAGAAATCATCGCCACCGCAACGATTGCCGGAAGAAGCGTAAAGGTCGCCAATCAAGATATAGGCCTTACCGCAGTTGGGGTGAATTTTGATGGCTTGCAATGCGGCCGAACGAGCTTCAGAATATTTGTTGCTGATTTGGTAAGCTAAGCCCAACATATAATAGCAGTCCACTTTTTGTTCTTGGGTTTCAAACAATGAAATAGCTTGGTTGAAATAGTCGATGGCAGCGTCAATTTCGTTGTTACGCAATGAAAGGTTGCCCATAAAGAAAGCACTTTGAGCTCCTGGTTCCGCACGATGAACAATTTCCAAAGCTTCTTTGAAGGTGGGAGAAGTGATACAGCCGCCTTTGCTCATAGTCAATACCATTTTTTTCAAAGCATTGATGTTGTCTTTGTTTTGGGAGATTTTCTTGGCATAAACAGCTTCCAGTACGTTGCAAGGTGCGTAGGGTTGGAATTTGCCTTCAATGTTGGATAAGGTTTTACGATAGTTGGACACCAACTTCATCTGGCGACTGGTATCGGAAGACAATTGTTTGAGGCGCTTGTCATATTCCATCTTGTCAATTTGATTGTTGGCAAACGCAGCTTCCAGATTTTCAAAGTTGGGAAGTTGTTTTTCATATTTTACAAAAGCATTGGTGATGGAAATGTCGATGTAATCAGTAGCTCTTTCGTATGCCTCGATGATGATGGTGGTATCTCTTTTCATCTGGGTCATAATTTCTGCCACGATGAAATAGGAATCCCAAATGCTGGGTTGGGTGTTTTCCTTTTCCATATCGATAGATCTGACAAACATATTATAGATTTCCTCAATCTCATCATATTTCTTGTTCTTCAAATAGTCTTTGATTCTATAACGGGTGGCATTTAAGGCCATAAATCCTAAACCATTGCCTTCCGTATATTTGTTGGGAAAATATTGGTGACGGTTTTTGTAAGAGTTGATCAGTTTATCAACAAGAATTTCTTTCTTGGCTGAATCCTTTTCAGCTTTGATGAGGTTGTCGAACATAGTTTGGGCGTAAGTGTGTACACCATCCCAAGAGCAGGGGCAGTGGTTTACGACATATTCCCAAGGGGTAAGGGCGTCGGCATACTGCTTGTTGTTGTAGAAAATTCTAAAGGAGTTGACTTCTTCCAGACATCTTAAAGAGTCTTCTTCATTGGCTCCGTATTTGTAAGGGCAACCTTGTTGCGCAAAAGCGAAGGTGGCGATTAAGGACAGAGCAATTACAAAAAATAACTTTTTCATCTTAATATGTATTTTAATTAATATTCGTGAAAAATAATGACTTCGTTTTTTGTGAAAAGTTTAATCTTATTCTAATTTCATTCGTTGGTACCAATGTTCGATGAGTACCATATTGATCCCAACCTTGAAATAATCTTGCCTGATGAGATTATTCTTGGTGGTGCCAAGACTACTGTATTCAAACATCAAGTTGATGGCAAATCTTGAAGAGAATGTTCTAAAAGGTAATCCCAGACCAATAGAAACCGCAAATTCGTCGATGTCGGTCCCACGCACGTTCATATAGCCGGTGGAGTAGCGACCGCCTAATCTTAAAGCGATGTTTTTGCCAAATTTACCGGAAGTCGGGTCCGGTATGTATTCAATGCCGATGGCAGAAATGATGGCATTTTTTAGCGAGTCGCCTTGGCCCATACACTGGTATTTGGCCCAGTTTTGCCAGGTCACGTCTGCTCCAACGGTAATTTTGTCTTTGAAAGAATACGATAATCCGAATCCTGCGGACTGAGGGATTCTCATATTGCCTTTTTGTCCCATAATGGCCGAAGTGGTATCGTAGGAATATACGCTGCTGTAAATGCCCGTGTAATGTTGTACGAGTTGGTCTCGTTTAACCCAGATGTAAGCCGAATTTTCGTAGGTGGCACCGATTCCCAATTTATGATTTTCACCAATGTGGGCCATATACTGCAAGCCGGCCTGCAAATAGATGCCGTCCACATAATCGTTTTGAGCAATTCGGAAATTGTAAAAATTGTCCCCTTGGAATTCTTCGTATCGGATGGAAGACAAGTTTCCCCATAAGTAGGAAACGTTTAAGCCGATGGAAAGACCTTTGTATAATTGGAAGGCATTGCCCCAATATAACTGCATTAACCCGCCTTCGCCAGAATAAGTATAATTTACGTTGCCGATATGGTCGATTTCCCGAGAGTCAAGGATGTTGTATCCTTTATGGCTGAAAGGGATCAATCCCACGCTGGTGCGCCAGTGACGGGTAAGGGGAAGTCCAATGGTAAGGTAGTCCAAGCGTCCGATGGTGCCGTTTTGGCGAAGAGAACTGGTGCGTAAATTGTATGTGTTGATGTTGAATCCGACCTCGCCGGTAAAGGTTAATGAGTCAAAGGCGACATAAGAAGCCGGGTTGCGAAAATTGATGTAATTGTTGGATTGCATCGCATACGAAACTCCTCCCATCGTGGCGAGAGTGCTGTTGCTACAATTGGTTAGAAGACCTACGCCATAACGGGAATAAGGCGAACTAATCTCATTTTGCGCAAAAATCCTTGTGCAAATCATCAGGCATAAAGCGACTGAGATGATGATAATTCCCTTATTTTTCAACATAGAAATGTAAAATTTCGTATAATCCTAACGTAACTAAATTTTGGGTGGCAAATATCGGAAAATTTATTGACTTTTGCAAGTCTTCGGCATCACCGCCTGTGAGGACCACTTTTAAATCTGGATATTTTTGTGCATAGTGGTTGGCAAAACCCTCTATTTCGTATGCAATTCCGTTTATGACGCCACTTAAAATGGATTGTTCGGTACTTTTTCCAATGACATAATCAATGGATTTTTGTTTCACAAGTGGAAGTTTGCGCGTGTAATGTTGCAAGGCCTTCAATCTCATTTTGATTCCAGGAGCAATGGAACCCCCGAGATATTCGTTTTTATCGTTGACGAAATCGCAAACTATGCAACTTCCCAATTGAACAGAAAGTATATTTTGGTGGGGAAACCGCTTGCTTGCTCCAACCGCATTGGCAATGCGATCCGGACCAAGCGTCTGAGGTGTGTCATACCGAAGGGTGATGGGAAGGGGAGTGTCGGCAGATAAAATGAGTAGTGAACATTGTTCTTGGATGAGCTTTTCCAATGTCGGGTCGTATTTTCCTACGGCACATAATATGGCATTCGTGATGGTGTATTGATTGAACAGTTGACGAAGCCGACAGGGAGTAATTCGCCGGTATTTCCGTATTTCCACCAGTCGTCCCGTAGGTTCAAAAACGCCTATTTTCTGTAAAGTGTTGCCTATATCTATAGTTAAATACATAATAATATTTTATGCGCTGCAAATGTACACAAAATTTCAGAAATTGAAACAAGGAATCTCTTTACAAGCTGAAAAGGAATAATTCTGATAAAAAATAATGGATAAATGTTTTTTTGTATTTTTGCAGAAAAATTGAAGATATGTATCAAGTTCCTATCCTGTTGGTATTGTATAATCGTGTTTTTGAAACCCATAACCTATTTCAGGTCATCAAAGACCTGCAACCTCAGAAACTGTATGTGGCGGCGGATGCTCCTATTGAAGGGGATATGCAGGATAGCATCAACTGCATTCGTACCAAATCTGTGATTATGCCCGAATGGCCGTGCGAACTGCATAAGTTTTTTCCCGAGGAACACCAGGGAAAAACTGCGGCTATTATGAATGCGATGAAGTGGTTTTTCGAACAGGAAGAAGAAGGTGTGATTCTTTTTGAGGATTGTTTACCTCATCCCGATTTTTTCGTTTATTGTCAAGAACTTTTGGAACGTTTCAGAAACGATAAACGGATTTATCATATTGGAGCGGTTAATTTCCGAAAACATCAAAAGGCACTTAAAAGAAAACAAAAAAAGTATGGCGGCTGCTCGTATTATTTTTCCGCCTATGCCAATACCTGGGGCTTCGCGACCTGGCGGGACAGATGGACCGATTTTGACTTGAATCCGGATGAGTTGAACCAGGTGAATTTTGACCAGGTGGTTAAGCAATATACGCGCCGACCAAAGGAACGTCGTTACTGGCATCGCAGATACAATGTCATTAAAAAGACGCAGGTTCCAATTTGGGAATACCAATATAATTTTCATATTTGGCTGAATTCGGGTCTGGCTATTGCGCCAACTTTGAATTTGGTTACCAATGTGGGTGTGCATACGAAAGGAACAAAACGTAAGTTCCGCCGGTTGATAAAAAAAGCGTATCCTATCCTTCCGTTGAAGCATCCAAACGACATCGTGTTGGACAAAAAGGCGGATAAATTTATGTTTAAATATGTTTATAGTAGGGCGTTCGTTAAGATTTTTACCAATTGGATCAATGATGTGCTGATGGCCAAAAAAGACGAATTTGACTGGTAAAAAACGTATTAAAATTTTATTTGTCAAAGCATACAAAATTTTTTGTATCTTTGCCGCCTAAATTTTTAAAATAAATAGATATGGCAAATAATGAACAATTAGGTGCAAAAAAGACCGAAAACACACAAGAAACTGAAAATTTTGGTACTCGGTTTATTAACTTCTTTGCAAAATATCAAAATGTAATTTACGGCATCATCATTGCAATTTTAGTAGTGATTGCAGCTGCCATTGCTTTGAATAAGTTTTATTTCACCCCCAAAAATCAAAAAGCTTCCGCAGCAATGATTGCCCCCATCAACCATTACTTGGCTGGCGATTCACTTTCATTGAACCAGGCATTGGAAGGTGATGACGAAAACGATGGTTTCTTAACCATTATTTCTGATTACAAATTGACGAAAACGGCTAACACCGCCAAGTATTATGCCGGTTTGTGCTATTTGAAATTGAATGACAAGGAAGAAGCTTTGAATTATTTGCTTCAATTCAAGAAAAAAGAAAAGGTTCTTTGGTATGCTTGTCAAGCTTTGATCGGCGACTTGTATGATGAACAAGGTGACGAAAGCAAGGCTATTTCTTATTACAAGAAATCAGTGGAAAATGATGATCCTTATTTCACCCCTATCAATCTGTTCAAATTAGGTCAGATGTATGAAAGAAGTGAAAACTGGAAAGAAGCCAATAAGGCCTATCAACGTATTGAAAGTGAATATTACGATCAATATATGAGTATGGGCGTGGCTAAATTTGCTGAAAACGTAAAAAGCAAACTTCAATAAAGATGGCCGATAAGAAGAAAAATCTCTCTGAAATTTCATTTACTCCACATAAGCAATTCTCACCCCAACAGGTGAGAATTGGCGTTGTAGTGAGCCAGTGGAATAACGAAGTTACGGATAAATTGAAAGACGGAGCCGTTGAAACCTTGATAGCTAACGGTGTGCCCAAAGCCAATATTCGCGTTTGTTCCGTGCCCGGAAGTTTTGAACTCCCGTCGGCAGCGGTGATGATGCTGGAGGCAGACGAAAAGTTGGACGCGGTGATTTGCTTAGGCTGCATTATCCAAGGTGAAACCCGCCATTTTGACTTTATCGCCCAAGCTGTGGCCGACGGTATCGAAAAGGTCGCTATCGATTATGCAACCCCGGTTATCTTCGGCGTGCTGACCTGCAATGATATGCAGCAGGCCGTTGACCGTTCGGGTGGAAAGCACGGTAACAAGGGGGTGGAAGCGGCAGTTAGTTGTCTCCAAATGATAGATTTTCAAAGATCGTTATGTTAAGAGTTGTTTTTATGGGTACGCCAGAGTTCGCTTGCGCGGGTCTGGAAGCCATTTTGTCCTCAGACTTTGCTGAGGTGGTTGGGGTTGTAACTGTTCCCGATAAACCTGCGGGAAGAGGTCAGCAATTGCGCTTTTCGGAAGTGAAAAAGACAGCCCTGGCTCATCAATTGCCGGTTTTGCAACCCGAAAAACTAAAAGATGAGGATTTTGTCCGTCAGTTGAAGCAATTGAATGCCGATGTGTTTGTCGTGGTGGCATTTCGCATCTTGCCCGAGGTGGTTTATTCCATACCTCCCAAGGGGTCATTTAATCTCCATGCGTCCTTATTGCCCAATTATCGTGGTGCCGCACCTATTCAGCGTGCGGTGATGAACGGGGAAACAATGACCGGCGTAACCACTTTCTTTTTGAATCCTCAAGTCGATTGTGGCGATATCATCGACCAGGTGGAAGTGCCTATCGGACCTCGCGAAACCACGGGCGAACTCTATGACCATTTGATGAGGGTGGGTGCGGACTTGATTCTCAAAACCCTCAAGGCTATTGAAGCCGGCAACGTAAAGGGAAAGTGTCAGCAAGTGCCCGAAAATGTGGTGCTGAAGCCCGCTCCCAAAATATTACGGGAAGATATGCTGATAGACTGGAAACAGCCTGCCCAGACAATCTTTAATCAAATTAGGGGCTTGTCTCCTTATCCAGGTGCGTTTACGCGGATAAAGAATCTTGAAGGCAGAGAGTTTATCCTGAAATGTTATGAGGCAGAAGTGCGAGATGCGGTCCATATCGGAGAAGCCGGTCGTTTTGAAATTGACAAGGCAGGTGATTTCGTGGTGAATGCCGCTGATGGCTTGGTCGTTCTGAAAACCATTCAGTTTGAAGGAAAAAAGCGAATGCCTTCAGGCGAATTTGTGAGGGGTTGGCATAGTGAGAATTTTGAAAACGTATTATATTAAAATTGTAAATTTCTAATTCTGCGAAATGGAACAGCATTCGAAATTATACCATATTGAAAATCGAACTACACGACAACGGGTTTGTGAATATTTGCAGACCTTTTTGACGGAGGAACGCAATACGCGTATTTTGGAAGTGCTGTCCCAGCGCACACGTCATTTTACCGTGGTGATGGAGGACCTGTTCCAAACACAGAATATCAGTGCGGTAATGCGGACTTGCGAATGTTATGGACTTCAGGATGTGTACGTTGTGGAAGGTCGCTATGATTTTCAAGTGCACAATGCCATTTCGATGGGGTCCACCAAGTGGTTGACCTTGCATAACTACAAGGCACAGGAACATAATATGCTCCAGTGTGCCAATGAACTCAAGGCCAAAGGTTATAAGGTGGTGGCCACGCTTCCTTCCGAAAAAAGCTGCTTTTTGGAAGATTTGGACGTGGAACAACCGATGGCTTTTCTATTTGGTACGGAATTGACAGGTCTAACACAGGAAGCCATTGATTGTGCCGATATACACGTGAAAATTCCGATGTATGGTTTCACCGAAAGTTTCAATATTTCCAATTCCGTTGCCATTACGCTTTCCACTTTGGTCGAAAAATTGAAAAAATCTTCCGTAAATTGGTCTTTATCCGACATCGAAAAGGAAGAATTGCTGTTGGAATGGCTGCAAAAATCCGTTAAAACCCCCGATTTAGTAGTCAAACAATTTTTAGACAAAAATAATTTGTCTATTTAAAATATTTTTGTATTTTTGCATCCCAAATTTTTGGAATAGATAATTTGAAATAATAATAAAAAAACATAGCGATGAAAAGAACATTCCAACCGTCAAACGTAAGACGTAAACACAAACATGGCTTTAGAGAAAGAATGGCCACCGCCAATGGTCGTAGAGTTTTAGCAGCTCGTCGTGCCAAAGGAAGAAAGAAATTAACCGTTTCTGACGAAGAATTGGGAAGAAAGAAATAATCATTCCTAAATAATAATTTGTGTAAAAAGAAGACCGTTGTGTCTTCTTTTTTTGTATTTTCGCAACCAATTTCAAAACAATGAAGAAATTTGTATTGACACTGGTTTTTGTCGTGACTTGTTGCCTTTGTATGGCGCAGGGCGGTTATCTTGTTGACGGAATTATTGCCGTTATCGGAAAGGAAGTTATCCTGAAATCTGATTTGGAGAAACTCTACGCCGAATATACCGCCCAATATACCTTGGATCAAGAGGAGCACGATGTCAAGTGCCAATTGCTTCAGCAATTGGTGTTTCAGAAACTGCTTATCCATCAGGCAGGATTGGATAGTATTACGATTACCAACGACGAATTGGACAATACGATCAATTATAGGATGGCTATGATGATTCAGCAGGTGGGCGGCAACGAAAAAATCATCGAGGATTATTACCATAAAACCATTACGGAAATAAAACGCGACATCAGGGAGGATATCTATAATCAAATGTTGGTGGATCAGGTGCAGCAGGGCATTACGGCCAATGTCATCATCACGCCGTCGGAGGTGAAGGATTTTGCCCAAAGGACGTCCAGCGACAGTATGCCCACCATCCAAACGACGTACGAAATCGGTCATATCGTCAAGATTCCACCTGTCAATGAGGATGAAATTTCAGCCATTAAGGAGCGTTTGGAAAGTTACCGTGAACGTGTGTTGAGAGGTGAGCGTTTTGCGATGTTGGCCCGCTTGTATTCCGACGATCCCGGTTCGGCTCCCAAGGGCGGCGATTTGGGCTTCTTTGATCGTGGTACGATGTATCCCGAATTTGAAGCTGCCGCTTTTGCCTTGCACACGGGCGAAATATCTCCTGTGATTAAAACCCAGGCAGGTTATCATATTATTCAGATGATAGAACGCCGTGGGGAAAGCATACATTGTGCGCACATTTTGATCCAGCCCAAACCTTCCGCTGAAGAGCAGGTCAAGGCCATTGAGTATTTGGACAGCGTGCGTCAGGCGATTTTGACCAATAAGATGGATTTCAGCGAGGCAGCCGAGGCCTTCTCGGATGCGCCGGATAAACTGGCTGGCGGCTGGGTGGTGAATCCTTACACCGGCTCGTATAAGTTTGAACAGGAAACAATGGACGCTTCGACCTTTGTCACCGTGGACAAGCTTATCCCGGGTGAATATTCAACTCCCGTGCCTTTTGTCAATTCTGATGGTATTATGACCTACCGCCTTATTTATCTTAAATCCAAGGTGGCAGCTCACCAACCCAATGTCTTTGACGATTATGACTTTATCAAAAATGCGGCATTGGAAGAGAAAAAATACAATACGTTAGACAAGTGGATCGTTAATAAAGTAAAAGTAACGAGTATTAAATTAAATGACGAATACAGAAACTGCCCATTCGTAGATGAGTGGCAAATTCCTTAATAGAATCAGATTGCTATGGATTTACAATTTAAGAATGATGTGGAAGCCATTGACGCTTTCGTTGATAAATACAAAGAATTAAGACAAGAAATCGCCAAGGTTATCGTTGGACAAGACGAGGTGGTAAAGAATGTGCTGATGGCCATGTTTAGCCGGAGCCACGCCCTGTTGATTGGTGCTCCGGGTTTGGCAAAGACCTTGATGATTACGACCATCGCCAAAACCATCAACCTTTCCTATAGTCGTATCCAGTTTACCCCCGACTTGATGCCTTCCGATATTATGGGTACCGAAATCTTGGACGAAAGCCGAAAGTTCAAATTCGTAAAAGGTCCTATCTTTTCCAATATCGTTTTGGCCGACGAAATCAACCGTACGCCGCCTAAAACCCAATCTGCTTTGTTGGAAGCGATGCAGGAACGTTCGGTGAGTATGAACGGCGTGACCTACGCCTTGCCCGAACCGTTTTTCGTGTTGGCTACCCAAAACCCTATCGAACAGGAAGGTACATATCCGCTTCCAGAAGCTCAACAGGACCGTTTTATGTTCAATATCTACTTGGATTATCCTAATTTTGAAGAAGAAGTGAATGTGGTTAAGACGACTATTCACGGTAATATGGTGGAACCACGGCAGATTTTGAGCATCGACGAAATTGTTTTCTATCAGAAACTGTTGCAGAAGATTCCAATTCCTGAAAATGTTTACGAGTATGCGGTGAAGTTGGCTACGATGACACGTCCCAACACGGCTATGGCACATCCTTGGGCCAATGATTATCTGTCTTGGGGTGCGGGTCCTCGTGCTTCACAGTACTTGGTTATTGGTGCACGTACTCACGCGGTCCTGAATGGAAAATATTCTCCTGATATAGAAGACATTAAAGCTGTCGCACACAATATTCTCCGACACAGAATTATTAAGAATTACAAAGCAGAGGCAGAAGGTATCACTATTAATGATATCATTGACAAACTGCTGAATCAATAATTTATCCGATGGAACTGTATGCCACGAAGAAAAAATGGAAATGGCTGTTGTTTTTTTGTGCGGCCATCATCTTTATGGCTATCATTTTTTATTCCAATAAACTGATAAAGAATGTTGCTCAGGAAGAGCGGCGTAGGATGGCCTTGTGGGCAGATGCCATCTCCTATAGGGCGGAACTGGTAAACCATACCGAGCATTTTTTCGATCAGATTAGGATTGAAGAGGGAAAACGAGCCCTTATTTTGGGAAAGGCCTGGCAAAAAGTCAATGAGGCTTCTTTGAATGAGGACGTGACTTTTTATGTGGATATTATGTCCTATAATTCAACCATTCCCTGCATTCTAACCGATGAAAAAGGAAATGTAAACATCACCGTTAATGTTGATTCGACAATCAATAATGTCAAGAATATTGCCGATTTGCCGGATAAAAGTTCGTATGACAGCGTGGTGTTGCAGTACTATCAGAATGATTATAATGTAATGTACTACAAGGAATCGCAAATTTATACCAATTTGCGTGTGGTGATTGATAATCTGGTGGAGCAGTTTTTTCAGGAAGTGGTGATTAATTCGGCCTCGGTTCCGGTCATTGTTACCGATGCTTCGGAACAAAAAGTGATTGCTTCGGGTGGTTTTACTGCCGATTTTTTGAATAATCCGACTTTGGTGGCGGAGGAAATTGCCAAAATGAAGGACCAAAACGAGCCCATCAAGGTTGATCTTCCCGAACAAGGTACTTGTTATGTGTTTTTTGAAGAATCCTCCGTATTGCGTCAATTGCGTTTTTTCCCATTTTTCCAGTTTTTCATCGTGTTTATTTTTGCCGGTGTAGCTTATCTTTTGTTTAGTTATGCTCGAAAATCGGAGCAAAATCAGGTCTGGGTGGGAATGTCGAAGGAGACCGCCCATCAGTTGGGAACTCCGATTTCCTCTTTGATGGCTTGGAATGAATTGTTGAAAGAGCAAGATGTCGATCAAGGTATTATCACTGAAATTGACAAGGACGTTCATCGTTTGGAAACCATTGCGCAGCGTTTTTCCAAGATTGGTTCCGTGCCTGAATTAAAAGAAGAGGATTTGGTGTCTGTCATCGAGAATTTTGTGGGTTATCTGCAAACAAGAATTTCGTCGAGGGTAGATATCAAATTCAACAAGCCGGAAAAACAGCCCATTTTGTTGCCGTTGAATCGTTATTTGTTTGAGTGGGTGATTGAGAATCTGTGCAAAAACGCGGTCGATGCGATGGATGGGAAGGGCATTATCGTCATTGACATTAGTGAAGACGTTCATCATATCTTTATTGATATTGCCGACACGGGAAAAGGCATTCCGTCACGAAAGTTCAAGACGATTTTCAAGCCCGGTTTTACTTCCAAGAGTCGTGGTTGGGGCTTGGGACTGACTTTGGCCAAACGAATTATAGAGGAGTACCACAAAGGCAAGTTGTTTGTCAAGTCGTCCATCATTGACCGGGGAACGACGATGAGAATTGCATTGAGGAAATAATGGGCTGACGACAGGTTGCACATTTGCTAATCATATAGAATAATACCATTACGGATCGGAATAGAGTACGACCAATAATAATCAAGGCAATGGACAAGGCAATAATACTGGAAACAAAAATTAAATTTTTTTCATTATAGAGCACCGATATGGTGTACGATAATGATTGTTGAAGACAAATGCGGTGTAAGTTAAAAGTCATTTCGATATTGGTTTTGATAATTTTGTCAATTTTGATAGTGAGTATAGTGTTGAACCATCATTATCTTTCTTCAAAATTTGATTCATACGGAATTCTTTCTTTTCATTATGAAAATAGAATTATTAAAACAGATTATTCGCAGATGACATTTGACGCCGGAGCAACAATGACGATGTTGAACCACAATAATCAGGATGGAATTTGCGTAGGAATTTTTGCGTTAATTGATGCCAATAAGTTGTGGAAGGGGACAAAGGTTTATTTGAAAAAGTCCTTACCAATTGGTGAAAATATTATTATTCAGAATGTGGTATATGCTGATTTGAATGAAAATATTCTGGGAATGAATATTATTAAGCAGGCCAATTGGCATATTTCTTTTGTTGATAGTATTATTGAAGTATTTCCATTGGATAGCAGTATGTTGATACCTGAAGATGCTATTTGTTTTAAATATCAACGTGGCAGAAGACCTATGACATATTTGAATATTAACGGCAGAAAGGTGAAGAATGTACTTTTAGATACGGGTTCAGATTCGGATTTGAAATTGTGTGAGAAGGATGCGTTTTGTGTTTTGGGCAACATTGTGTCTGCAAAGACCGATACGGTGGTAGTAATAACCCCGCAAAGCCAAAAATTATATGTACAAAATGTATATGAAGAAGTTAAAATTAATGGATCAATCTATGAAAATGTTAAAGTGACCCGTTTTAATAAGAATCTTGTTGGTTTGGGCTTTATGCGGCGTTTCGACCATTTGTTTTGGGACAGCAAACATAAAAAGGTGTATCTGTGGAATGATTGATGATGAAGAAAAACATTAAAGTTAAACAGCGGGATCTAACGGATTGCGGGGTGCTTGTCTGGCAAGTGTGTCTGCATATTATCAGTTGGAAATGCCGGTATCGCGTATCCGCCAGATGGCTTGTACCGACCAAAGCGGTACCAATGCGTTGGGTATGGTGGAAGCCGCAGAGAAATTAGGTTTTGCGGCAAAAGCCGTCAAGGCGGTAGATGCTGAAGGAAAACCTAATTTCGAGTCTTTGAGGAAGGTGCCTAAACCAGCTATCGCCCATATTGTTGGAAAAAACAAATTACGGCATTTCGTAGTAGTTTATGACATTAATCAAAAACAAGTCACCGTTATGGATCCTGGTGATGGCGAGATTATTAAATATACTCTGGATGAATTTGCCGAAATATGGACGGGCATACTCATTTTATTGGTGCCTGATGAGGATTTTATTGCCCGTAATGAGAAAGTTTCTATATTAAAGCGTTTTTGGTTTCTGTTTAAGCCCCATCGCCATACCTTTTTGCAGGCATTGGTGGGTTCATTGGTATATACCGTATTGGGTTTAACTACTTCAATCTGTGTGCAAAAAATCATAGACAATGTCATCCCAGATGGAAATCGCAATCTGTTGCATTTAGTGAGTGTGATTATGATCGCAGCTGCTTTGTTGTCGTTAATGATAGGTTATTTGCGTTCATTAATGATGATGCGAAGTGGTGTGCTTATTAATTCTCGACTTATTTTAGGCTACTACAAGCATCTGCTAAAACTTCCACAAAGTTTCTTTGATACGATGCGTTCGGGAGAAATTATTTCACGTATGGGAGATGCTGCCATAATCAATACTTTTATCAATAATTCTTTGCTCAACATAGTAGTGAATGTGTTTACGATTATTGTGTCGTTTACTATTATGTTTACATATTACTGGAAATTGGCCTTGTTGATGTTGATAGTCATTCCCGTATATCTTGTTATTTTTTTGATATACAACAATGTCAATAAAATCGTGCAGCGAAAATTGATGGAAGATGGGGCAGAATTGGAATCCCAATTAGTCGAGTCAATTAACGCTTCAGGGACGATAAAGCGTTTCGGAATTGAAGATTTTGCCAATGTTAAAACTGAAAATAAATTTGTTCAACTTACGAGAACTGGTTGGCGTTCAGGTATCAATGAATTAGTTACCAACTCAGCTTCTGGCACGTTTTCAAGTTTGTTTGTCACCATTTTGTTGTGGATTGGCACTTCGTATGTGCTTGATGGAGCCATTACGGCAGGAGAATTGATGTCGTTTTATTCGCTTACGGGTTATTTTATGAGTCTTGTGGCGGCATTGGTGGGTGTAAATCGTGTATTTCAAAATGCGAAAATTGCAGCTGACCGCTTATTCGAGATTTTCGACCTTGAACCCGAAGATACAAATGAAAATAAAATTGCTTTTTCTCGCCAACAATGTGGCAATATTACCTTTGAAGATGTTTCGTTTCGTTATGGAACACGTACCGAAGTGTTCGAGCATTTCAATATAGAGTTTGAAAAGAATAAAATTAGTGCTGTTATTGGCGAAAGCGGAAGCGGAAAGACTACATTGGCCTCGCTTTTGCAAAATTTATACCCTTTGCAAAGTGGAAATATTAGGATTGGAGGCACCGATATCCGAAATATCCGTAATCAGGATTTGAGAGCACTTGTGGGTGTTGTTCCTCAACGGATTGATTTGTTTCATGGCACGATTGCCGACAATATTGTCTTGGACGACTTTAATCCTGATTGGCAGAAAGTATATGATATCTGCAATGAAGTTGGAGTTACTGAATTTGCTGAAAAACTTTCTCACGGACTTCAAACAGAGGTGGGCGAAAACGGTCTTCAGTTGTCAGGAGGTCAGCGGCAACGAATTGCCATTGCCAGAGCATTATATCAGAATCCTGAAATATTGATTTTAGACGAGGCAACGTCGTCTTTGGATTCTGCTTCTGAACAACGTATTAAAGATATTGTCCAGCATCTCAAAAAACAGGGAAAAACCATCATACTTATTGCCCATAGATTAGGAACCATTAGAAATGCAGATGTGATTCTTGTGCTGAAGGACGGCAAATTGGTTGAAAAAGGAACGCATGAAGAATTAATACGGCAGAATAGTCATTATGCCGGTTTTTGGCGTATTCAAACACAATAGAAGAAAGTATGAAGAATAATATTTTCCCTAAAGAAATTGTTGAAAACAGTTATGAGCAAATTGTATCGGAGTACAGTAAATCAACCAAATCGATATATTTGTTCATATTAATAGCGGTGATTGTTGTCATTATATCCACTTTTTTTATTAAGGTTGATATTGGGGTGACAGCTGCTGGCATAATCAAGCCTAAGGGTGAGCATGTGGTTATTGCGGCGCCGTATAGCGGAAAATTAACTCGTTTCAAATGGAAAGAGAATGATTGTGTGAATACAGGTGATACCCTTTTTAAAATATGGTCTGATAATACTACCGTTTTGTTGCCTGAATTGCAAAACAGACAAACTGATTTGGAAAATATGCTGGCAGATTTAGATGTTTTGGCAACAGGAAAGATTCCTACTAATTTCAAAAGTTTGGTGTGTTTGCAAGAGTATCATTATTACTGTACTTTGATTAATGATTTGCAGAAAAAAAAGGAACTCAATCAGACTGTTTATTTGCGTGAGAAACAGCTTTATGAAAAAGGTGCGAGCTCTTTGGTTGAATTTGAACGCTGTGAGTTTGATTATGCGCAATGTGAATTAGAATTGGAATCTTTAAAAAGAAAACAATTGTCTCAGTGGCAGTCTGATAGACTTAATTTTCAGACAGAATTGAATAAGGTTTTAACCCAAATTGAGCAAATTTCTATTCAAGATGACGAATCTGTAGTTTGTGCCATGACACAAGGCTCTGTTCACAGAATCCTTAATGTAAAAGAATGTTCGTATGTTATTGCTGGACAACAAATTATGGATATTTCTCCTGATGGAAAATTATTGGCGGAATGTTATGTGGCTTCGAAAGATATTGGGTTAGTGCGTATAGGATTGCCCGTACGATTGCGTGTGGATGCCTTTGATTATACGCAGTGGGGAATATTGTCAGGAAAAGTTCAAGAAATCGCTAAAGACCTTACGGTTTCAGAACAAGGGAGTTATTATAAGGTTTTATGTTCGTTGGACAATGAAACTCTTAGTCTAAAAAACGGGTTTACAGGTGTCGTGAAAAAAGGAATGACAATCAATGCCAGAATTGTCGTGAATAGGCGTACTATTTTCCAACAATTATATGATAAAATTGACGATTGGATTAATCCAACAGTATATTAAATTTCTTTATTTTTTCACTACCAAGCCATTGGAAAAGTATTCAAATTCTTGGCTTAAACCGAAACACTGACTGACATTTTCCTTGGTCAAAACCTGTGAGGTGTTCCCGAAATGCAGTATTTTTCCGTCTTTCATCAGCAGGGTTTGTTGTGCATATTGGATGGCAAAGGGAAAGTCGTGAAGGATAATGACGACGGTAACTTTTTGATTTTGATTTAGTTGTGTCAATATATCCATAATTTCAAACTGATGAACGATATCTAAATTGGCAAGGGGTTCGTCCAAAAGTATGATGGGGGTTTGTTGGGCAATCGCCCGGGCAATCATCGTCCGTCGTAGTTCTCCGCCGCTCAATTGGCTTAATAGTCTATCTTTAAGATGTTGAAGATGAGTTTGTTCCAAGATCTTTTCCACTAAGGAAACATCATTTTGGTTGGCCCATTCCCAGCGATTTTGATAAGGGTTCCGTCCCAGCATCACGGTATCGAAAACGCTGAATTCAAAGACGAGGTCTTCGCGTTGTGGCACGAAGGCAATTTGGCGTGCCAACTCCTTTGCTTTAAACCGATTGATGTTTTGCTGGTCAATGAGAATAGAACCCGTTTGAATAGCTTGTAATCCAGCCATTGCTCGTAATAGTGTGCTTTTTCCCGCACCATTGGGCCCCATAACGGCACAAAAGTCGGCATCGTTGAATTGGGCACTGAAATGGTCCAGTACGATTTTGGTTCCGTAACCTGCCGTAATATTATCAATCGTAATCATCAGATAGTCTTTTTATGTAACAGGAGGAAGATAAAATAGGGGGCTCCGGTGAGGGCGGTAATGCTGCCAACGGGGAGTTCGGAAGGTGCGGCTATGGTGCGTGCCAACGTGTCGGCGATAAGCAAAAAGAACGCGCCAAACAGCAGTGAATAGGTGAACATACTTCTCAGGTTGTTGCCGAAAAGTAGTCGTACGATATGCGGAATGATGAGCCCAATAAAACCGATGACTCCACAAAACGACACGGCGGCCGCAATCAATAAGGAGGAAAAAATCAAACTAATATAAGTCACGCGTTGAGTATTAACTCCCAAATTTTGGGCAACGTCGTTGCCCATCTGCATAATATTCAAATCTTTAGAATAAAAATAAAAAGGAAAAACGCAAAGAATGGTCATCACCAACATCAAGCTGACTTCAGACCAGGAAACGGAAGACAACGATCCCATTGTCCAAAAGATGATTTTGTGCATTTCCTGTTGGTTGAGTACAATGAGCAAAGTGATGACGGCGGAAATTAGAAAGTTGATGGCAATGCCCACCAATAGTAGGATTTCCGTATTATTGCGGTGACTGAGTTTGCTGACGCCAATGATGAGAAGCAAAGTCAGCAGTCCGGTGCAGAGGGCGGGTAGTGTGACCCCAAAATAAAGCAAGTCCCAACCCAAAATAAAACTGATGGCGCCACCCAAGGAACTTCCGGAAGAAATGCCTAAAATGTAAGGATCGCAAATGGGATTTCGGAAGATGGACTGGAAAACGCAGCCGCAGGCGGCCAACGCTCCCCCGACCAGCACGCTCATCAGAATGCGGGGCAAGCGGAGTTGGAAAAGGGTGATTTCATAGAATTCGGGAAGATTGGCAGCACTTCCAAATCCTAATTTGGCGGAAAAAAGTTGGAAAATGTCGCGTAAGGGAATTCTGACCACGCCGATAGAGGTGGCAAGAAGCATACAGCCGATAAGTATCAGCAATAATAGAAAAGGAAGTAATGGATGTATTTTCTTCATAAACCGTAAAATTAAAAATCAATGGCCAATTTTACGTTTATGAGTCTTGATGTCAGGTAATTAGGAACTCGAGAGTAGGTGTTGTCCGTGTTTTTGATCCAATCGTAGGACGATACGTTGGCGGTATTGATCAGGTTGAAGATTTCAAGATAAATACCGAAATTATTGATGGCACGAATAAACTTGCTTTTGTTCTTCATACGGTCACGACTTTGTTCCAGGAACATATAGGAAAAACCAAGATCCACGCGGCGGTACCAGGGTCCGGCGAGGCAATTGGCGTCGGTGTGAACCGTTCCGGGCATCCAGTAGGGCAGTCCGCTGCCGAAAACGAAATTGAGATGTACACGGAATTGTGGCAGGGTGGGGAAGTGGTCTTGGAAGAAAATGTTGATATTAAACACTTGGTCGGTGGGTCTGCGAACGAATTTGCCGTTGGTGATTTTGTTGCCTTCGGCATCCTTCACCAATTTTTCTTTGGTTTTCATTAATGAAAGAGAAATCCAGGATTCGAGGCCCTTGATAAATTCTCCGCTCAACTTAAGGTCGATACCGGTAGCGTAACCCACGGCGTCGTTAATGCCGCTGTAGGTTATCTGCATATTGTTGGTGGTGTAGGAAATCAGGTTATTGAGCCATTTGAAATAGCATTCCCCGGTAAATTTGAAAGGGCGGCGCCACAAGAGAAAATTATATTCCGAAGCAAAGATAATCTGGTATGATTCCTGTGATTTTGTTTCAGGATGACGAATGCCGTATGCGTCGCGCATTTCGCGGTAAAATGGCGGTTGGAAATACAAGCCGGTCTTGATTCGAAATTCCCAGTCGTGTTTCCAATTGGGTTTGATGACCAAGGAAAGTCGTGGGGAAGCCGTAAATTCGTTGTTGAAAGTCCAATAATGGAAGCGGATGCCACCGTTTAAGATGAACGCTACGGTGCTGTCGCTGCCGAATTTCCAGGAATCTTGCGCAAAACCGGTGATTCTGAAAGTGCTGAGTGGGGCGTACTTAGAGAAAATATAGCTATTGATATTCAGCACGCGGGAAGCGTCGTCGTAGGGGACGAGTTGTCCAGGCGTGGTTGGAATAACCGGGAGAATGTAACCGGCGGAATCGGTGAAATTCCACTCGTGGAGTTGGTCATCAATAATCTCGTTTTGCACTTTGGCACCCCAGGAGAACGTGTTGTGATGCGGCAACTGGTGTGTTCCGCGGATGTCGGCATTCGAAATCAAAGAATTGATGTGATTTCTTGCGTGTCGCAGGAAAGAACCAATGCCTCGTTCGGAAACTTCCGAAGCGATATCGTCGGTGCTGCTGCCCAAATCCACTTCGATATCTTTGAGTGCGTAAGCCCCTTGGATGTCGAACGTTTCCGATTCCTTGGCAAAGTAGGAAGAAACGATGAATTTATAGCTATTGTTTTCATCGGGGGTATATTTGAAAGTCAAAGCTCCCAAATAATTTTCATATTGATCTAATTCTTGACCTTCGTAATAGACCGTGTATTTGGTGAGTGCGGAATTTAAGCTGCCAAAAACCGCTGTCCTGTCGGATGGTTTAAATAGGTACTTATTGATGGTAAAATTGCCTAACAGACTGATTTCCAATTTAGGAATAGGTTTATAGGTGAGCAACATCTGGGCATCGAAGAAGCGGGGTTTGTAGTCGCCTTTGGTATCCAGCGTTTTGAACAGGTAGGCATTGGATTTGTAGCGCACGCCGACGAGGAAGGTAAACACATCCTTGACATTGCCTTCCGCGTGTCCGGAAAATCCCAGTAAACTGGCCGAGAGTGATCCTCCATAGTGGGTGGGACGTTTGTATTCCACGTCCAAAACGGAAGCCATACGGTCGCCGTATTTGGCTTCAAAGCCGCCGGCGGAAAACTTGATGCCGTTGGTCAGGTCGGGATTCACAAAACTCAGACCCTCTTGTTGTCCGCTGCGGATGAGAAAAGGTCGGTAAATCTGGATATCGTTGACAAAAACAAGGTTTTCGTCGTAATTGCCGCCACGAACGTTGTATTGGGAACTCAGCTCGTTGGTGGACGAAATGCCGGGAAGCATTTTCACCAGCGCCTCGATGCCGCCGGAAGGGGAAGGCAGTTTGAAAGTCAGTTTGGGGTCAACGCGCGTGTAGCCGTCGTCGGTGCGGCCGCGAACGTTGATGGTTTCCAACTGTTCTCCGGTGGATTTCATCGTAAGCATTTGCCGTTCCCGCTGATTCTTGCGCAAGACGACGGTGAAGTTTGTGTCTTGGTAGGAAAGGTGTTTAAGATGAATGTCAACTTCTTTTTCGGCCGGAATTTTTAACTCAAAACTTCCTGTTTCGGAAGAAATAGTGGAAATATCCGTACCAACGACGGAGATGACGACATTGTCGATAGCCTGCCCGTATTCATCGGTGATAATCCCGATAAAAGTGGCATTTTGAGCGTGGATGAGCCCCAATCCAAGCATCAAAATGAGAAACAACAAACTACGCAATTTATTCAAAATTCATCATTTTTAAATGTATGCAAAAATAAGGAAAAAATCCCAAAGAAAAGAGGGCGTTCAAAGCTTTTTGAACGCCCTCGTAAAAAGTATGGTGTATGATGGTGATCCGTGAGCAATGATCTGTGATCAGTGAATCGGGATGATTGGAGTGCTGTTTTTCTATGACATACTGAATAACAAGCACTTATAACACCATCGTAGAGAATTTTTTAGTCAATAACGGGACCGAAGGGAACGAGTTTTTTGCCTTCTTCCGTTTCTGTGAAATTGTCAAAATTCTTGATGAAGGAAGCGGCCAAAGTCTTGGCATTTTCGGCGTATGCGGCCTTGTCTTCCCAGCTGTTTTGTGGATTGAGGATATTGTCTTCCACGCCGTTGATATGCTTAGGAATAGCAAGGTTGAAAGGTTTTACGATTTCGGTTTCACAGCCGATGAGTTCGTCGTTCAGGATAGCGGAGATGATGGCACGGGTGGCTTTCAAGGAAATACGATGTCCAACACCATAGCCGCCGCCGATCCAGCCGGTATTTACCAAGTAGGCCGTAGCATTGTGTTCGGTCAGTTTCTTTGCCAATTCTTCAGCGTATTTAGTTGGATGCAGCAGCAAGAAGGCTGCACCGAAGCAGGATGAGAAGGTGGGTTGAGGAGTAACAACGCCCACTTCCGTACCAGCCAATTTAGCCGTGTAACCGCTTAAGAAGTAGTACATGGTCTGTTCACGATTCAATACGGAAACAGGAGGAAGAACACCAAAAGCGTCAGCGGACAAGAAGATGACTTTCTTGGGGTGTGTGCCGCGTGAAACTGGTTTTACGATATTGTCGATATGGTAAATCGGGTAAGAAACACGGGTGTTTTCCGTCTTGGCGGCAGAAGAGAAGTCGATATTGCCTTCTGCATCGATAACCAAGTTTTCCAGCAAAGCGTCACGTTTGATAGCGTGGAAAATATCTGGTTCTTTTTCTTCGCTGAGGTCGATACATTTAGCATAGCAACCGCCTTCGAAGTTGAATACGCCGTTTTCGTCCCAACCGTGTTCATCGTCGCCAATCAGGGCGCGGTTCGGGTCTGTGGAAAGGGTGGTTTTACCCGTGCCGGAAAGACCGAAGAAAATGGCGGTGTCGCCTTTTTTGCCTTGGTTGGCAGAGCAGTGCATAGCAGCCATACCGCGTAACGGAAGGAAGTAGTTCATCACGGAGAAGATACCTTTCTTCATTTCGCCGCCGTACCAAGTGCCGCCGATCAAAGCCATACGTTCGGTCAAGTTGAAAGCCACGTAGTTTTCACTGTGCAAACCTTGCTCTTTCCAATTGGGATTAGTCGTTTTGCAGCTGTTCAACACGACGAAGTCAGGTTCAAAACCCACCAATTCTTCTTCAGTAGGGCGGATGAACATATTTTTGACAAAGTGGGCCTGCCAAGCGACTTCGGTAACGAAACGGATTTTTAAGCGTGAATTTTCATTGGCGCCGCAATAACCATCTGTTACATAAATGTTTTTATTGCTTAATTGTTTCTGGCTCAATTTCTTGAGGTGTTCCCAGATTTCGTGGTTGATAGGTTTGTTGTCTGAACCTTTTTTGCCTTCTGCAGCCCACCAAATATTGTTACGGGTTTCGTCGTCCATAACAATGTATTTGTCTTTAGGTGAGCGTCCTGTGAAAACGCCGGTATCAACTGATAACGCACCGCTTTTGGTTTTGTAGGCCTTGTCGAAACCTGTCAAAGAAGGGTCGCTTTCGTGTTTGTACAATTCGTCGTATGACAAATTGTGGTAAATGGTCTGAGGGTTGGAGATGCCGATTTTGGCTAATTGTTCCAATAATTTTTCCATAGATATATTTTTTTATTAATTGATTATCAATGTATTGATGATTAAAATAGAGGTTTTAGATATTATGCAAAAGTAATAAATATATTTGGATAAATCTCTACTGGTGAATAAATGTCGTAGGTTTTGATTTTTTATATTTAAAGATATACTCGTTAATGTCAAAAATCCTCAAAAAACTTCCAAATTTCGGAGCAATAAAAATTTCGGCAAAAACAACTATAATCAAAAAGTGAACATTTTTGTGCGAAAAGTCATCAAAAAAGTATCAAAAGTGTATTTATAACATACTGAATAATAATTGATTAGCTATTGCATTTTTGCGGTGTACGCAGTATCTTTGCCTTCCGAATTCTTAAAATCAACCTACTATGACGACAGAAAAAGAAAGCAAACCGACTCTTGCAACTACCGAACATTCTTCGGGACAACTTGGCAACGGCATTTTCCAGTTGCTGACATCAGACTTTACCTTCAAGAAGGTATTCGGGATGGACAACCCCGGGAATTTCCTCCTCGACTTCCTGAACTGCGCCCTGGGAGCATACGTCGGCATTATTACCGAAATACAGTACCTGCCTACGGAATTGATGGGGATTGTCCCCGCACAACGCGGCGTGGTATTCGACATCTATTGTAGGAACCAGAACGACGACCGCTTCCTCATAGAAATGCAACGTGCGCCGCAACAGGATTTTGTCGAGAGGACCTTCCTCAACATGAGCAGGGCCATCAGTAATGCCAGCCGAAAGGGCAGCAACCACAAAATCAAGGCATTCTACTCGTTGAACATCCTGGATTTCAAACTGTCTGCATTCAATAATGACACAAAGGTGTTTCATGCCTGCTTCGTAAAAAACGAGGATAATGAAATTTTATCTCCGAAGGTGGCGTTTTTTTACATTAATTTGTGTAATTTTGCAAACTGGCAGTCCGGCTTATCCGAAAGGTTTAGGAACTGGCTCTTTATGTTTACGAATATGCACAAGCTCACCGAAGAGGATTACAAAAGGCAGGAATCCTATTTCAAGAAACTGCTGGACGACTGCCGTATCAACAACCTAACAGAAGTGGAAATGAGAGAGTACGAAAAAAGCATTACGGAAAGCGAGGCGGTGAAGGCCTCCCTGAAATACGTGGAAGAACTCGCCTACCAAAGAGGAATCGCCGAAGGAGAAGCAAGGGGAGAGGCAAAAGGAGAGGTAAATGCTAAATTTGCCATAGCAAGTTTACTACTTGCACAAGGTGTATCCCTTGAAATCATTACCAAAACAACTGGCCTCACAGCGAAAGAGATTGGCATTGAAGAATGATTTTCTTGGGGAATCTGAACCGTATATTGGTGTTGGAAAACGTTATTTTTAATTACCTGTTCGATTTATTGTCATCGAGTCGGATTGTGTTATAAAAAAAAACGAGGACTGAATCCAGTCCTCGTTTTGGAAAATATTGTAGTAGAAAAATTATTTTGCCAAAGCTGCGACGGCGATAGAATACAATTTCGTTTTGGTTGAATCGCCGCGAGAAGACAAAACGCAAGGAACTTTTGCACCCATAACAAAAGCTGCAATTTCAGAATGGTTGAATTTGGTGCAGCATTTGTAGAATACGTTGGCACTTTCAATGTTGGGGAACAAGAGGCAGTCGGCATCACCGGCTACTTCACCCGTCATTTTCTTGATTTGGGCGGCTTCCTTGTCAATGGCCAAGTCTAATGAGAGTGGTCCGTCGATGATGGCACCGGCGATTTGTCCTCTTTCTGCCATTTTTGCCAATAAAGCAGCATCAACACAAGCCTGCATACCAACAGACATTTGTTCAGTGGCGGCCAAGATGGCAACTTTAGGTTTGGCAATTTCCAAAGATTTGGCAGTACTGATCAATGACTGGAGAATTTTTTGCTTTTGTTTGAAATCAGGAGCTGGAATGATGGCGCAGTCGCTGACGCAAAGCAGTTTGTGATATTGAGGATTTTCAATAACAGCCATGTGCAGCAATGTGGCATTGGCAGGACACAGTCCGCGTTCCTTGTTCAAGATGGCACGCATATATTTGTCTGTAGGAAGCAAACCTTTCATCAAGATTTCGCCTTCACCGGCATTAATCAAATCGCAAGCCTTGGCGGCTGCCTTGGTGTCAACACTTTCGTGAACGATTTTGAAATCGTTGATGTTGATGTTCAACTTTTGGCAAACTTCTTTGATGGTGTTTTCGTCGCCTACCAAGGTGGCGTCAACAATACCTAATTCAACGGCACGATGTACGGCATCGATGGTGTGTTCGTCGTTGGCGTAGGCTGCAACTAATCTCTTTTTTGGTTTAGACTTAACCAGTTCAATAACCTGATCTAATTTTGTAATGTTCATAGTATTAATATTTTTTGATGTTTTCAAATTGAAAGTGCAAAATTACAAAAATTTTTGTATTTTTGCACCGCAAAACAAAGCCACTTTAGCTCAGTTGGTAGAGCGACGCATTCGTAATGCGTAGGTCGGGAGTTCAAGTCTCCCAAGTGGCTCCAAAGGCGGCAATTTTGCCGCCTTTTTTTGTGTTTAAGATGGTTTGCAATAAATTGTAAATCATTAATATTCAATATATTATGAATAAAAACAATAAATCACGTATTGATAAAAACATCGATACGTGATTTACTATTTATGTCAGTATTTGAATCAAAAATTATCGCTAAATAATTTAGTTTTGCTGAGATTTTAGTATTTTAACCATCGCCAAATTTCCTTCCAAGTTACCTTTTTCCCGTACATCAGAATGCCGGTACGATATACTTTGGCGGCAAACCAGACCGCAAATACGAAGAAAAGCAGCATCATTACCATAGATAGCAGAAGTTCCCAAAGTGGTACGCCGGAAGGCAGTCGCGTGAGCATAGCTACCGGAGATGTAAGTGGAATGATGGACATCCAGAATGCCAATTGACCGTTAGGATTATCGGCTATGGGCATAATTAAAATGATGGTCAGCAGCAGCGGCATCGTCAACGGCATCGTGAGTTGGTTGGAATCCGTTTCGTTGTCCGAGGCGGAACCTACGGCTGCGAACAGGGCAGAATAGATCAGGTAACCGGTCAAGAAATAGAACAGGAAGCATAGAATGAGTTCGGTGAATGAGATGGGGAAGTAGTTGCTAATCTCGTTGAAAATGCTCTCTGCGTCAAATGTTTCTTCTAAGTCTGACAACTGTACGTCGCCGGACATTTCAATGGCATTTTCAATTTGCGCTTGCTTGTCGATGAGGTTTGGGGTGGCAATTTGAATGCCTGTCAGAATGACTACGGTCAACACAATCCACATCAAGAATTGGGTAAGTCCTACCAAGGCAATGCCTACGATTTTCCCAATGAGAAGTTCAATGGGCTTGACCGATGAAATGAGCACTTCCACAATGCGGTTATTTTTTTCTTCCAACACGCCCCGCAACACTTGTCCGGCAAAGAGAAAGATAAAAAAGTAGATGAAAAATCCACAAATCATTCCAATGGATTTGTTGAGTTCAGCCATACTTTCCTTTTCTTCTCCTTTTTCGTCAATCTGAATCATCGTGATTTCGGATTGCGTTAGTTTTTTGAGCGTATTATATTGATTTACATTGATATTGAAAGAGTCTTGTAAGACTTTGTCAAAAAAGATATTATCAATTTGGCTTTCTAAGTCAGAGCGCAAGTACATTGATGGTTCTTCGGTGTAATAAAGGTTCGCCACCATTTTCTGGGTGCTTTTAGGAAGGTACAGCACCGCGTCATAGTCACCATCCAAGGCATCTTTTTTAATTTCTTCAATATTGCCCGATTGATAGGAAAAACTAAGCTTGTCGTTTTCCTTAAAATTATTGATAAAGACCTCGTTGTCATCCACGACCATAATGTTGGCGTGTTCTTGTGTTTGAGTAGCTACCAGTACGGGAACGGCCATCAGCGCGGCAAAAAGTAGGGGAACCAGCAGCGTGAGGATGATAAATGACTTTTTTTTCACGCGAGTGAGATATTCGCGGGATATGATGAGGGCGGTTTTATTCATGTTGGTGTTCTTGGTTGTAATTTTCCACTTGTTGGATAAAAATTTCATTCATAGATGGCAAAACTTCGCTAAAGGCGTTGATTTGTCCGTATTTCATACAATACTGAAGCAGCGTGTTGGCATCCATTCCCTGCCCAAGTTTAACGGTATAGGTATTGATGTCGTTGCATTTGGATTGGTCGATAATGGAAAAATCAGTTGGAAAATCCATATCGTTGTTTTCATTACGGATGGAAATCTTGAAAATGTTTTGCTTAAACTGATTTTTGATTTCTATCAAATTGCCTTCCAGAATTTTGTTTGCTTTGTTGATAAGGCAGATTTCGTCGCAGATTTCCTCCACTGAAGCCATGTTGTGGGTGGAAATGATGATGGAAGTTCCACGTTTTTTCAGCTCGTGGATTTCATTTTTCAGCAAGTTCGTATTGATAGGGTCCAAGCCGCTGAACGGTTCATCTAAAATGAGGAATTCCGGTTCGTGAATCACGGTGGTGATAAACTGCAGTTTTTGCTGCATACCTTTTGAAAGTTCCTCCACCTTGCGTTCCCACCAGTCCTGGATGCCGAATTTGATGAACCAGTGTTTGAGGCGTTCTACGGCTTCTTTTTGCGACAGACCTTTAAGTTGAGCCAGGTACATCGCCTCTTCGCCCACTTTCATTTTTTTGTACAACCCGCGTTCTTCGGGAAGGTAACCGATTTTGTCGATGTTTTTACGGTTGAGGGGAAGACCGTTGAAAAGAACCTCTCCGCTATCGGGAGCGGTAATTTGGTTGAGAATACGAATCAAAGTGGTCTTGCCGGCCCCATTGGGCCCCAATAGACCATAGATGACACCCTTTTGAATGTTTAAGGAAATGTCGTTTAACGCCAGATAGTTGGAGTATTTCTTGCTAACTTGACGAACTTCGATGATGTTCATTTATTTGTTGTTTTGTTCAATATTGTTTTTTTTCTTCTTTTTTTTCTTCTTTTTCTTAGCCACTAATGGTTTGTTGGCATTGGCATTGGAAGCGTTTTTGAGAATTTCGTTGGTAGTATGCAGGGAAATGTCTTCGGGAAGTGTGATTTTTCCGTCGGACATTTCTTTGAGCTGATTAATAATGAGCTGGTCATTGACCGAATCACGGTTGTAGGTGAGGTAGAGTTTTTTGAGATGATTGGCTAAGACCAAACCGAGAGCCTTGCGTTGCTCTTCCGGATACTGAGCCGTTGCCTTGATGATATTTTCCATATTACGGCCGTAAGTGCGGAAACCGATGGTGTGTTTGTTGTATTCAGGTTTTTCAAATACGAATTTGGTCGATTTGGGTTCTGGTTTTGGAAAGGGACATTCCACATCAAGTTGGTAATTGGCCATAATGTGAAGGTGATCCCAGAGTTTATGCCAATAGTCCAACGATTCCTTTTGATTTTTGTCTTCCTTGTCGTCAGGATTAAGCTGGGCCATGATGCGTACCACTGCTTTTGCCTTTTCGCTGCGTTTGGCGTAGTCGGGTTCGGCAAGGACATCCTCGATCATTTTTTGGATATTTCTACCGTATTCTCTGATTATCAAGCTGTTACGATTAACGTTGTATTCAAACATAATATATTGAATTAAAAGTCAAAATTACAATTTTTTTTGGAATTAGAACGATGGTGCAGAAAACTAATTTTGACGGGGTTGGAGATGATGTTTTAGACGGATTTTGGCGTGTTGGTTTAAACACAAAAAACGGGATACGAAAGCATCCCGTTTTTTGAATATGAAGATAATAAATAACTATTCTTCAGCAACAACATCGAGGTTGATAGTGACCTTGTTGAAGTCTTTGTGCAAATTAACGATAGCAGAATATTTGCCCAATTCTTTAATATGGTCTTCTTTAACGACGATTTTCTTACGGTCGATTTCGATACCGTGTTGTTCTTTCAATGCGTTGGCAATAGCGATATTGTTAACGGAACCGAAGATAGTGCCTTTTTCAGAAGCCTTGGTGTAGATCTTCACTTCGAGGCCTTCGATTTTGCCAGCCAAGAATTCAGCTTCTTTTCTGATCTTTTCAGCTTTGAAAGCGCGTTGTTTCAAAGTTTCGGCCAACATTTTCTTGTTAGGTTCAGTTGCGATGATTGCCAATCCCTGAGGAATGAGATAATTTCTGGCGTAGCCGTTTTTAACTTTAACGATTTCGTCGGCATAGCCTAAATTTTGAACGTCTTGTTTAAGTATGATTTCCATTGCTATTCCTCCTTTTAGTTGTTTGACTTTAAGTTATCAGTTACGAAAGGAAGTAAGGCAAGGTGTCTTGCTCTCTTCACGGCCTGGGCCACTTTCTTTTGAAATTTTAATGAAGTACCGGTCAAACGTCTTGGCAGGATTCTACCTTGTTCGTTGACAAATTTCTTCAAGAATTCACCGTCTTTGTAGTCGATGTATTTGATACCGCTTTTTTTGAAACGGCAATATTTTTTCTTCTTAATATCAACCGCGATGGGGGTTAAATATTTGATTTCGTTATTTGTTGCCATAATTACTTTCCTCCTTATTCGTCTTTATGTTCTTTTTTCAAGTTACGTCTCTTTTCGCTGTATGCGATAGCGTGTTTGTCCATTGAAACGGTTAAATATCTCAAGACTCTTTCGTCACGACGATATTGGAGTTCCAATTCTTTAACAAGGGTTCCTTCTGCCTTGAATTCGAACAAATGGTAAAAACCGGAAGATTTTTTCTGAATTGGGTATTCAAATTTTCTTAATCCCCAATTTTCTTGATGAACGATTTCTGCACCGTTGGCAGTGAGAATGTTCTCAAATTTCTTTACCGTTTCCTTCATCTGGTCATCAGATAAAACGGGCGTCATAATGAAAACGGTTTCGTACTGATTCAACATGATTTTTAATTTTTTTGGTTTATAATTTTTATTGGTTTTTTAGGGCGGCAAAAATACAACTTTTTTTGATACAAAAAACGCTCTAAATCAATTTTTTATTTTTTTTCGGAATTATCCCCTTCCGTCTTGTAAAGAGATTCCGACGTCGCTACGCTTCGTCGGAATGGTGACGATTCATTAGACACGGAGTGGCGGCGGCATCCCATACGTGCATTAACTTCCTATTTTGCGCCGCCGCCATCACGCCCACAAGATATATGTCGCCATTCCGATGTTTCCGACGTAAGGAGGGAACATCGGAATGGCGACAAAATTAAACGGGATAATCCAGTTAATTTCTTAATTCTAACCCCTAATCCCTAACCCCTCATTTTAGGTCATCGACATATTAAAATAGTCCTCAAACAAGTCGCCTTCCCATTGGCGGATACTTTCGTTGATATAGTGTTTGATGAGCGCTTTTTGTTTGCGTTCTTTTTGAATTTTTTGAAGGGCTTTGCTCACGCGGGCGATTCTTGGATAATTGGGATAGGGTTGGAGACTGAATCCGGCCAATTCGTCTAAGACGGTGGCGAGGTCGGCGTTATCCAGGAGGTCGCTGCCAAAGATTTCAACAAGTTTCGTGTCGCTTAATGTGGGTGCCAACATAATATAGGTATATAGGCAGTTCAGGCAGGTGCCGCACCATTTTGTCTGCTTGATGCTTTGCAGTAGTGCCGGCTCAACGGGCTGGTCGATGGGAATAAGGTCGGGATTGAATGCGGTGCAAGTCATTGGCTTTGTTTTTGTGAAGTCAAAAGTGCGATTTGTTTGTTCGTTTGATAAAAAAAGGCGAAAGAGTTGTCTTCCGCCTTAATATATTATAAGGATAATGTTGATTAAAACTTGCTTTCGTTATCTAAAAGCATCTTGTTCATTTTGTTGTATTTGGCAATGACGGAAATTTCCATCAATGCGTAGGCGGCCCAGAAAACGATGGCAACGATGGCTATGGCAGTGTGGTTGAATTTATAGAAAGCGGGACCGTTGCCAAAGAAAGAGGCAAAAAGGATAATGGAGATGACGATGATGGTCATCAGGAACATACCCCACCAAAAGCCGAGGGTGAAATCTGTATCGGAATTTCTGTTTTCTTTAGATAAGATAGATTTATCTACCAAGGCGTAATCGGTTTCATCAAAAATTTCCTTGAAGAAAGTATAAGGTTTGATGAGGTTGTAAATAGGGATAATCCAGCCAAAAAATGCCCAACTTGGATGGGTCGCTTCTGACATCCAGGAGCAAACGGCACGCAAGTTCTTGGAATTTTTATAATTCCAGATAGCCCAGATCACGATTTTGACAACGAAACAGATAATGGTGATCAGCATAAATATATTGAAAGTCTTTTTGGCAGCTTCGTCCTGTGCAACCAAGTCGTTGTAAGAGGTTTCGATCGGTTCGAAAGTGGCGCGAGCGTCGGCAATGGTGGCTTCGGTTTCGGCTAAGACTTTCTTCTTTTCAGACAAGGTGCTGGTCGTTCTGTCGATGTCTTCCTGCATCGATTTGATGGCCTTCTTGTCTGTGAGAGTGGCTTGATGCTGTTTCAAAGTGTCTAATTTGGTTGTGTAGTAATCTACTTCGGCTTCCGCTTGTTTCAAAGGATGTTCAATGGTGTGCAATTCTTCTTTTGCTTTTAAATAAGCCGGTTCATCATTGACTTTCACCACATTGATTTTGTCAAATTTCAACAAAAAGACAACGGAAAGGATAAAGAATACGACTACGACAAGATTCAAAATTTGAACGAGCTTGCCCAAAAAAGTGTTATTTGAAATTTTTTTCATTTGGATGATATTTTTATTTTTCTAATTATCAATTATTTATATTAAAATCACATTATTTTGATTCATAATGCAAAAATATAAAATATTTGTCTATTCTGCAATAAAAAATATTTTTTTGTGAAAAATCGTTGAAATTATTCCTTTTTGTCTTGTAAAGGGATTCCGACGTCGCTACGCTTCGCCGGAATGGAGACGAGTGTTTGGGCAGGAAGTGGCGGCGGCATCCCACACATACATTAAGCTTTTATTTTGCGCCGCCGCCATCAGGCCTACCAAGGTATGTCGCCATTCCGATGTTTCCGACGTAAGGAGGGAACATCGGAATCTCAACAAAATTAAACGGGGTAATTCCGAACGGACTTATTCCCTTCCGTCTTGTAAAGAGATTCCGACGTCGCTACGCTTCGCCGGAATGGAGACGAGTGTTTGGGCAGGAAGTGGCGGCGGCATCCCACACATACATTAAGCTTTTATTTTGCGCCGCCGCCATCAGGCCTACCAAGGTATGTCGCCATTCCGATGTTTCCGACGTAAGGAGGGAACATCGGAATCTCAACAAAATTAAAATGGAAAATTCTATAAATATTTATGTATAAAATAAATTTTGTATTTTTGCACAATGATTTATAACTTGGAAAATTTTCGAACCTTATTTTCGTCATCATTGAGTCAACTTTATGATACTCAAGAAATACGTGCGATTTTGTATGCGTATTTTTCTCGGAAATTTGCCATTCCGAGTTATGAATTTTCGTTGAATCCACAGAAATCCTTGACGAAAGAAGATGGGGAAGCGGTTGAGTCTGATTTGAGACGATTAGAACGCGGAGAACCGTTGCAGTATGTGTTGGGCAATGCCGAATTTTACGGGCTTCCGGTGAATGTTTCTCCCAAGGTGCTGATTCCACGTCCGGAAACGGAAGAATTGGTGGAGAAAATCTTGGATTTTTGTCGGGATTCGTCGAAAAAGTATCAAATTTTGGATTTTTGTACGGGAAGCGGTGCCATTGCCATCGCCCTGGCTCATTTTTTACCATTTGCCTCGGTGACAGCCACGGATTATGAGGAAGAAATCTTGCGTTTGGCCGCACAAAACGCGACGCAAAATGCGGTGAACGTGCAGTGGCTTCGTCACGACGTGCTGAAGGATGGTCCCGAAATCCTGGGCGGACCGTATGACGTTGTCGTGAGCAATCCGCCGTACATCCCCTTGTCCGTTCGGGCGACCCTGCACCGAAATGTGGCGGACTATGAACCTGCGGCGGCGTTGTTCGTTCCCGATGACGATCCGTTGTTGTTTTATCGTCACATCGCACGCTTGTCTTCGGAAATTTTGCGTCCGGGCGGGCGACTTTTTTTTGAGACCTTCGAAAACTTTCACGAAGAATTGGAGTCTATGTTAAGGTCTTTCCCTTTTAAGGATATTCAAAAAGTAAATGACATCAATCAGAAACCTCGATTTATAATCTGCACAAAAACTACTTAGTATGGAAGAAAATATGCACTTGGTAACCGATTTGGCCCTGATCTTGATTTCGGCAGGCGTTATCACCGTCATTTTTAAATTGTTGAAACAGCCCCTGGTGTTAGGGTACATCGTGGCGGGTTTTATCGTGGGACCCCATTTCGGCTTGTTCCCGACCGTGATGGAAATGTCGAGCATCAAGGCCTGGTCTGAAATCGGTATCATCTTTTTAATGTTTGCGTTGGGATTGGAATTCAGTTTCAAGAAACTGCTGAAAATGGGCAGTACCGCCTTTATCGCGGCGGGAATTGGAATCTTGCTGATGATGGGAATAGGGGCCCTGACGGGCTATTTGATGGATTGGAGTCTGATGGAATGCATCTTTTTGGGCGGTATGCTGGCGATGTCGTCCACGACCATCATCATCAAGGCGTTTGAGGATTTGGGACTGAAAAAGGAACCCTTTGCCGATTTCACCTTGGTTATTTTGATTATTCAGGATATTGTGGCCATCGTGATGATGGTGTTGCTGTCAACGGCGGCGGCTTCCCAAAAATTCCAAGGCGGTGAGATGCTGGAAGTGATTTTGAAACTGCTTTTCTTCTTGATTTTGTGGTTTGTCGTGGGAATTGCCATTATTCCGACTTTGTTTAGAAAGGCCAAAAAATACATCAACGACGAAACCTTGCTGATTATTTCCATTGGTCTATGTTTTGGAATGGTGGTGTATGCCAACTACGTAGGATTTTCATCCGCACTGGGTGCTTTTGTGATGGGTTCCATTTTATGTGAAACCATCGAAGGCGAGCATATCGAAAAAATCACCAAGGGAACCAAGGATTTGTTTGGTGCCATCTTCTTCGTCTCGGTGGGTATGATGGTGGACCCGAATATCTTGTTAGAATACTGGGGACCGATTTTGATATTGACGATGTTGACCCTGGTGGTGAAGGCCTTTGTCTCTGCCGGCAGCGTTTTGTTGTCGGGCAAGAACCTGAGGGATTCTTTAAAAACCGGTTTCAGTTTGGCGCAAATCGGTGAATTTGCCTTTATCATCGCGGCTTTGGGCGTTTCGTTGAATGTGCTCAATGCCTATATTTATCCCGTGATTGTGGCAGTGTCCGTCATCACGACCTTTACCACGCCGTATTGTATTCGTTTGGCGGAACCGTTCTCGGGTTGGTTGGAAGCACGTCTGCCGCAGCGGGTGAAAGTGGCATTGGATCAGTATAGTCTGGTGGATACCACCTCGCGTGCACAGGGCACTTGGCGTACCATTTTGAAAACTTCCTTGTTGCGAACGGCCATTTTCGGCATTATCTGTTCGTCCATTATCTTTATCGCTTTTCAATATTTCTATCCGTTTATGTTCCGCATATTGGATGGAAAGATTCCGATTAATCTTATCAATATTATTAATGCGGGTGCCGTATTGTTGGTGATTTCTCCGTTTTTATACGGCTTGATGAGCAATAACCATTCCACGCAGTCGTTGTATGCCAAATTATGGCACGATGGACAATGGAATAAAATAGGAATTATGGCCTGGACGTTCTTCCGCATTGCCTGTGCCTGTTTTATGGTGATGTTGATTTTATCCAAGTCGTTTAAGTTCACAAAATTGGTGGTCTTCATTTTGGCCGTGGTCATTGTCTTGTTCTTCTTGTTTTCAAAGCGAACGCTTAACCGTTTCACGGAGATTGAGGATAATTTTATGGCGAATCTGAATGCCAAGGAAAATAAAAACTAAGAAGACGATGATGGAAAGAGTTTCAGCGATGATTTTTGCGGCGGGATTGGGCACGAGATTGTACCCGCTGACGGCGGATAAACCCAAGGCCTTGGTAGAGTATCAAGGGCGGCCTTTATTGGATTACGTGATTCAAAAAGTGATGGCGGCGGGTATAAGGCATATTGTTGTCAACGTCCACCATTTTCCCGATCTGATTATTAATTACATTGAGCAACAGCATTATGATGCCCGTATTGATATATCCGATGAGCGAGATTTTTTGCGCGATACCGGAGGTGGATTGAAATTTGCGGAGCATTTGTTGCAGGACAGTGGCCATATTTTGCTGCATAATGTCGATATCTTGTCCGATTTAGATTTGCGGGCGTTGATGCAGGCCCATTTGGCTTCCGACGCTTTGGCCACGTTGGCCGTGCGCCAGCGTGAAACCTCTCGTTATTTTCTCTTTGATGATGAAATGACTTTGCGAGGATGGCGCAATATGAAGACCGGCGAGGAAATTTGTGCTTGTCCAACTGCTGATTTGCGACCCTACGCCTTTAGCGGAATACATATTATTAAAAGGGAATTGATAGAATTTATTCCCTCAGCCGACAAGCAGTCGATAACGCCTGTTTACGTGGAATTGGCTCAAACTCACAGGTTGAAGGGCTTTTTGCACAACGAAGGCCGATGGAAGGATATGGGCAAGATAGAGGATTTTTCGTATTAAAAATTTTCCATTTTTTGTAAATAATATTAACGAAAAATTTTGTATTAACGTTCTTGTCGATAGTCAACCTGATTTTTATAAATTTACCACAAATTATTATCTGATAAAAGCGTAAATTATTTTTATTCAATAATATAAGAATGTTAATAAATGTTTTTTTGAATAAAATTAGCGATTATTTGCGTAAGTAGTGGAAAAATTCATAAAAACCTATTACTTTTGCCGATTCAAAGAAAATGTTAAACTAAATAGAGAAATAGAAAGGAAAAAAGAAAGAAAAAAAAATTACAAAACACTGATATAGAGTGTTTTTATGCTAACTTTTGATGGTGTTGAGATCTGGCAATCTTAACTTATGTTTATGCGAAAAATAGAGAAATTTGCACCAAATGCGAATTTTACTGTTTTGGCATCTTTTATTTGAAAAAACAAAGTAGAAGTTATTCTATATGTTTTTTCTCCCCCTATCAAAATTGGCATTACGATAAAACTGACATCAGGTCCGATATTGGACTTTTTCTGATATGTCATAAAATATTGTATCGCTTAAGCAGTGCTGACGAAAAACTTGAATTACGAAAAACAAAAAAATATCATAATGTATAAGAAACTACTGATTATCTTGACGTTGACATCCGGTCTCTTATTCTCGGCGAGGGGCCAGGCGGATTTTGCCAGCGGGTTCGTGGTGAGCTACGGGCAGGCGGGCAATGTTTCGCAGTCGTTTGGCGAGGTGTTCTACCACCAGACGAAGAACCTTGTGGGTTCGGAGGTGTCCGAGGGCGTACAGCAGGCACAGCTGCTGCACGAGGTTTACGACACGGCGTTCTGCCAGAACGACGTGAAGCCGGTTTACGGCTTCGAGTTCCACTCGGTGGATGAGCACGGCAACCTGATACCGGCGGGCCAGTACGATTCGTCGCACTACTGCCCGAGTTTTCTGAACTACGACAGCCTGACGGACATCACGCTGACGGTGTGGCCGGTCTATGAGCTCTACGACACGCTTAGACTGTCGTACGAGGAGATGCTGGCGATGCACTTCGTTCCGGGACGCAACGACAGCCTGCTGAGGAGCGAGAACGACTGCGACTCGCTGCTTCACTATATGGTGTATGTGTGCGGCTTCCCCGACGTGGCTGACGCCGACGCGAACATATACGGCAACGTATTCCTGGGCAACGACTGCTGGCTGAACAGCAATATGCGGACGACGCGCTACACCGCCGAGGCGGCTGCGCGGCAGGGGACCGGCACCGACGCGCCCAGTATGATCTACCACTCGTACGAATTTCCGGACGAGGACCGCAACCTGGCGGT
>JAKSMG010000008.1 GCA_024400755.1 Bacteroidales bacterium
CTGCGTTCGTCACGATGCGGGGTTACAGAGGTAAGTTCTCTTCGAGAACAGGGGGCACAGTCGGACGGACGCATTGCCCCGCATCGCGACTCACTGCGTTCGTCACGATGCGGGGTTACAGAGGTAAGTTCTCTTCGAGAACAGGGGGTGCAGTCGGGCGGACGCATTGCCCCGCATCGCGACTCGCTGCGTTCGTCCCGATGCGGGGTTACGAAGGTAAGTTCTCTTCGAGAACAGGGGCAATTAGGTACTTTGTAGCCAATACCAACGATGGCCTACGACCTCGAAGAGGTCGCCTCTCCATAACCCCAGATTAGCGATAGCGCAATCTGGGCTTGTGATAAGCGATACCACAATCTGACTGAGATGACGACGGTGCAATCGCCAGCATCTCGGAGAGATGCCACAAAAAGGGATGAATTAATTGGTAGTGAACTTGCACTTTGGATAATTCGAACATCCATAAAATCTGCCGTATGTCCCGTT
This sequence comes from Bacteroidales bacterium, assembly GCA_024400755.1. Lineage (GTDB taxonomy): Bacteria > Bacteroidota > Bacteroidia > Bacteroidales > WCHB1-69 > RUG11690. The sequence continues at coordinate 487 of JAKSMG010000008.1, forward strand.
TCTCAATATCAACGAGCCCCCGCATTTAGGACATCTGCCATTGGATACAGCCATCTGATTCTGGATTTTTCTGTATTCTACCTGCTCAATATGCCTGATATTGTCCTTATTTTTATACTTCGGCAATTTTTGAAGCATTTCAATAACAAAGCCGACATCATCATTAGAAAGTAGCACCACTTTCTTTGATTTGATAAATTCAGTAAGCTCTGAATAATACAAGACATCGTTGTCCCGGACATTCACCCTAATACCCGCACGCGATGAAAAGACCACTACTGGAATGAATGGAAAACCACTTATACCCAAATATGATTTCAAGGCTTTAACGTGCCCCTTGTTTTGAAGAATAGGGTTATATAATTGGTATTTGTTTCCCCAAATGTTTTGTGTCCAATGCTCACTATATTCGCCCCCATAAATCCATCCTTTATAGTTTTTGGTTTCGATGACAAAAATACCATATTTCGAAACCACGACATGGTCAATTTGGGATGAATACTGAGCGTTTTGAATAAGCAAATCATTAAAAACAGCATATTCAGATTTTGGCAGTGCATTTAATCGCATTGCAACATTGGCCTCACCCTGATTGCCACGAATAGCAGGAAGGCGTATAACAAAGACGACGAGAATAACGATGAAAAGGAGAAAGAAAAGGATGGACATAGGTGATTATGGTTACTCAATAAAAGACAAAAAATTAAAAATAACATAGGCAAAAGTACACATTTTATCGGACAGTCGCTCTATGGTTAGTTGATAATTCAGTATTTGATTTTGAAATAATCAAGCAATAACTTGTATTTATCCTGTGCAGTAAGACAGGTATCCCGTAAATATCCCGGTACAAAAGGCCAATTCTGCAGGCCGCGGTAGTAAAAGAACTTTATATCATCCGTTATGATGAAAGGCACAATGTTGTTAGCCAAACACTCCTTAAACATAATCAGACGCCCTACTCTTCCGTTTCCATCTTGAAAAGGATGTATGAGTTCAAATTTTTGATGGAAGTCAAGGATGTCATCAAATGTCTTAATCTTTTTATTCCTATATTCTTTTATCAGATTAGAGATTTGGGTATGTACCTGATTAGGCGAACAAGTCTCCATTCCGGCAACCTCGTTCGGCAATTTTTTATAATCGCCAACCTTAAACCAAGACTTTATACTGTCGGAAGTCCCTGTTTTAAGAATTTTATGAAGCCCCTTTATGATATTTTCAGATAGATTTTCCAAAGCATTGTCTATCACAAAGTCAATACAATGAAAATGATTTACTGTTTCTACTATATCATCAACATTGATGGATTGATCGTTGATTCCGATGGTGTTGGTCTCAAAAATATAGCGGGTTTGCTCGTGTGTCAGCTTACTACCTTCCATATGATTGGAGTTGAAAGTAAGGTCAATTTGGGTCTTATGGTAAATGCCGCCTTTAAACCGAGACGTTTTTTCGTCGCGAAGTCTCGCAAGCAGTGGAGATACTCTTGTTCTACGTGCATTCTTACGTTCTGGAATCACTGCATCTGCTGGGATGTTCCACGTTTTCCCAGTTAAGAAGACGTAAGGCATCTTTCCTACCGCGCACCAATTACGAACGGTTCTTTCAGAAATGTTGTGTCTTAAAGCAAATTCACTAACGGAGATATAATTCATATCGGCAAAATTCAAGTTGATATCGTTTGCAAAGATACCACTTTTTGCCGATATCGGCAAGAAAATTTTTATATCCTATTTTTGCACCATCTACGACCTCGAAGAGGTCGCCTCTCCATAACCCCAGATTAGCGATAGCGTAATCTGGGCTTGTGATAAGCGATACCACAATCTGACTGAGATGACGATGGTGCAATCGCCAGCATCTCGGAGAGATGCCACAAAAAGGGAAATATACCCCTCTCTAAAACCAAACGAGGCAGCGGTTTCCCGCTGCCTCGTTCAGACTATCAGATTAGCAATCCTTACTTCGTAATGATCACCTTCTTGAACATATCATGACCTACTCTAACGAGATAGATGCCCGTGGTGTTCATCGTGAAGCACTTGGTTGCTTGTGCATTTGATGCTTCTGAAACGATCAGCTGACCTGCCATATTATAAATGGCGATAGCATAACCTTCCGCATTATTCACCACAATCTGGTTGTTATGACTGTAAACGAAAATATTATTCATATCTACAGCAGAAATAGCGGTAACAGGTTGGAACGTGGCAACAAATTCTTGATCCTGAGTAACAATAATCCTACGAGGGTTGTCGGTATTGTCGTCATTCCATTGTACAAACTCATAATTTGCATTGGGTATCGCTTCAATCATCACGGTGTCGCCTTCATTATAAACACCACCACCGGTAGCCGTGCCCATCGTCACATCGGCAGAAGTAACAGTAATAGTGTATGTTGGAGTTGGATCTGCTTCAAAAGTAGCGGTATAGGTAGCATCTTCGGTAACGGTAATCGTACGTGGATTGTCGGTGTTGCCGTCATTCCATTGTACGAAATGATAACCGGCATTGGCCGTAGCGGTCAAAGTAGCGGTTGCTCCTTCTTCGTAAGTGCCGCCACCGGTAACCGTGCCCATCGTTTCGTCGGCTGAAGTTACTGTAATGGTATAAGTTGGAACGACATCCTGAGTGAAAGTAGCTACGAATGCGGCATCTTCGGTAACGGTAATCGTGCGTGGATTGTCAGTGTTGCCGTCATTCCACTGTACGAAATGATAACCGTCATTGGCAGTTGCCGTCAAAGTAGCGGTTGCGCCTTCTTCGTAGGTACCGCCACCGGTAACCGTACCCATCGTTTCATCAGATGAAGTCACTGTAATGGTATAAGTAGGAACAACATCCTGAGCAAAAGTAGCTACGAATGCGGCATCTTCGGTAACGATAATCGTACGTGGATTGTCGGTGTTGCCGTCATTCCACTGTACGAAATGATAACCGTCATTGGCAATTGCCGTCAAAGTAGCGGTTGCGCCTTCTTCGTAAGTACCGCCACCGGTAACCGTGCCCATCGTTTCATCGGCTGAAGTAGCAGTAATCGTATAGGTAGTTATATCCTGACCCAAGACGGCATGAATCATCCAAGTGTAATAGTAATTACCATAATTGTATATAGGAGCCCAAGTAATGCCGTTTAATGATACCCAGGAACCATCAGGATTGCCTACAAAATTGCTGGCAGCTGCAGGGAAATCCACATCTGAATTATAAAGCACTACCCACAACGACTGGGTTGTATCCAGGACTACAGGAGTTGCCAATTCGGCTTCAAACCAATCTTGACTACCCATTAAAGTAATGGATTCGGTATAAACCTGAGTTTCAGGAGCAGTTGTCCCGCCTTGATAAATTCTTACTTCGTATGTACCGTCATACACATCAAATATCCGGACAGAAGACAAATTGTCGTATCCTACTAATTCGGAAGATTCAAATCTCACACCCCAAGTCAGTGTTCCACCAGCACCCATAGCTGATACATATATTCCATTGTCATATTGAAGCTCATCATCTCCCAAATCGGCAAAATTTGCAGTATAGGAGGCATCATTCGTTACCGTAATGATACGGGGATTTTCCGTATTGCCGTCATCCCAACCGGTAAAACGATATCCGCTGTATGCCGTGGCGGTCAAGGTATCCAACTCACCTGAAAAGAATGTTCCGTTACCTGTAACCGAGCCCATCGTTTCATCTGCCGAAAGCACCGTAATAAGGTGAGGAGTTAAATCATACACCATAAAATTAGTAAATGCAATCCAATATTGATCGGCGTCAGATTCCACCTTGATAGCTACACGAACCGTCTGATTTTCGTAAGCGGAAAGATCTATCGTTCGGGTTGCCCAACTACTACTACTGGTCACCGACTGAACAGGAAGAATATTTGTTGCCGTTTCATAGGTCTGACCTTCTTCTATCACATATACCGAATATTTTTCTTGATAAGAGGCTGTTCTATAATCAAATGAAACCATCATACCAGAACCTAAAACCAATTCGGGAGAAATCAGCCAATCATTGGCAGCCATCGATGAAGAATACATATAAGTCTCGCCATATATTCCCGCCTGCACCTGCTGCACTTCCAACGTGTTGTCATCATTATTGGCATCCACAATCTGCCAACATTTCAAGCTTTCAGATTCAGGCGAAAAATTTTCAATAAACGGAAAATCAACAATGGCATCGCATTCAAAAGCAGCACCTACTAAATCAATCGTAGCAGAAGTAGATTCGCTTACAAGTTCCACGGTTCCATTGTCAGAACCTTCAGCAGTTGGAGCGTATTGAACATAAAGAGTACCGCCTGCGGCAGCCAAAGAAGCCGTTGTATTCCAAGTAGTACCATCGGTAGAAACCGCGAATGGAGCATCAGTGATAGCAGTAATGTCACTGGTAAGATTATACCCGATAACTGTAGTTTGTCGGATGGCCTGTGTATTTGTCTCAATAGTGCCAAAATCTATGCTGGCAATAGCTTGAATAATAGGTTCTGTTGGTACGAGTGAAATTGTAAAGTCATCCATAAAGAATGCATAAACGTCATCAGAAACAACATTAACAGCAACATACTTTGTATTAGAAGGGATGTTAAACGTGTACTCTTCCCATTCTTCTGTACTGACATTAATCGTGTTAAGTTCAGTAAATGCAGCCATTTCATTCGTAGTGGTAGAATACAATACACGAACAATCTCAGGACCATACATAGAAGTTGATTCTCTTGCATAGAATGAAACAATGGCAGCATCAGTCAGAGTCAATTCGGGGGTTACCATCCAATCGTTAGTAGTTGTACCTTCTTCAATATAATATGGAATTGCATCAAAAACGGCAAAAAATTGATTGCCAGAATGAGGTGCCCAAGTGCAACTTGTAATCTGAGAAGGATTCATAACGATACCTGAACCAACGTAACCGGCATTAGGCCATTCAAGACCCTGAGACGTATAGGTTGGTGCACCATCCACATCATAAAAAGTCCAGGATCCCGCTGGATCTACTGTAAAGGACGCATAACCTTCAAAATCGTCCGAAAAGACGACTTGCGCCTTCGCACAAAATGTCATCACAAATAAAGCGACGACTAAAGTAAAAAATTTTTTCATACCTTCTAAATTTGGTTAATATTAAGTTGAATTGTTTATATGTTGAATTGTTTATAATAAGTTATATTTAGCAATATAGGACATAATTTTTGCCAATAAAGACACATCCCATTTTTTCCAATTCACAGAATATCCACAAATAAAAAAATAAAGTCTCTGTTAGCAAACAAATTAATAATGTTAACAAATGTTAGCGAAATACATCAAAGAACCTCTTTTTCACCAACAAATATAAACATTTTATTTATAAAAATAAATAAAAATCCAAAATATTATTTCCTCCCAAAATCTGCGGGAATTTCGCCCCAACTCCGCGTATCCCACTTGATAATCTTGGTGGTAAACGTGTTGTTATGCAGCCAGGCCTCTGCCCTATTCAAAAGATCGAAAATCCTTTCATTTTTTTCCGTCGGAAGTACCACCGACTTATGCTTTTTATGCCGTACCCACGATATGGCGGTAATGCTATCCGTATAAATGGGCAATGGACTGTTCATCTGCTTTAACAAGGCCAAACCGTGAACGATGGCCAAGAACTCGCCAATATTGTTGCTGGCCCCGTCAAAGGGTCCCTGGTGAAACCAGACCTGCTTGGTGGCCGTGTGCACCCCGCGATACTCCATCTGCTTGGTCACCATATTACACGCCGCATCCACCGACAAACTGTCCCAAACCGGGGCGGGATCACTGCTGCTCAAAAAACTCAACTTGGCAGGAGCCGTCGTCGAAAGCTGCGTCTTGCGGTACTGCTCATATCCCATTCCAAAAGCCTCGTCCGCTTCCAAACGGGATTCAAAAGATTTGTATTTTGCCCCTTCAAATTGATCAACTTGTGCCTTGCAAGTCTCCCAATTGTCAAAAACACCAGCAATACGACCATTCCATACGACATAAAATTTTTTCTTAGCAGCCATTTGATTAACGAGTTATAATTTTTTCTATCTTTGCACTAATAATCTTCAAAAATAACAAACATATCCTTATGAAAAGATTACACTGCAAAAAACTTATCAACATTTTTTCTATCAGCTTGATTTGTTGTCTATTAGCCATATCCTGTAACCACAAAAAAAATGATGTTGCCTTTGAACAGACGGTCACTTTCGAAAACTCCAATTGGGATTTTACCCATAGAACCTTGGAATTTGACGCCAACATCACCGATACGATTTCGCCTTACCGCATTGAAGTGGAGTTGAAATACGGTCCCGACGATGAACGAGTGGATGAAATGCCCGTCAGCTTCTCGGTCACGGCTCCCGATGGGGCAAAATCTTCCGTTCCCTCTGCCTTTCTGTTTAAGGACGAGGAAAACAACAGCGAAATTGCCGCCACCTCAGCCAAGGCAAGCCAATCGCAATATCGCGTACTCTACGAGAAAAAATATTTCAACTGCTCTGGCGTGTATCATTTTCGTCTGAACCGCCATTCAGAAAAATTCGACAACTACAACATCCAGTCACTCACCTTGCGCGTAATTAAGATTTAAGGTTACACAAAGTGCTCCGCAATCCGCTTCATTTCTGAAGATACATTATTATTTTCATACAGGATTCCGTAGATGGTTTCAACGATAGGAATGTCCGCGTGAAATTCCTTGTTCATCTCGTGAATACAACGACAGGAAAAATAGCCCTCCGCAATCATATTCATTTCAAGACGTGCCACACGCACAGACAATCCATGGCCAATCATATTGCCAAAAGTACGATTTCGGCTATAACGGGAATAGGCCGTCACCAACAAATCGCCCAAATAGACAGAATCGGAAATATGACGTTCCGCATCAGGATAAACACTCGTGACAAAACGCTTCATTTCCTTCAAACAATTGGCAATGTAGGCGGCAATAAAATTATCGCCATAACCCAAGCCACTATACACGCCAGCACCCAAGGCATAAATATTCTTCAGCACGATAGCCATCTCGGCTCCCATAATATCGTGTGAAACAGATGCACGCACATAACGATTAGTGAAAAATTTGGCGACTACACTTGCCAATTCCTCACTTTCCGAAGCCGCCGTCAAAAAGGTGAATTTCTCTTGTGCCACTTCCTCGGCGTGCGAAGGCCCGCTGATAATGGCGAGATTGGATGCCGGAACGTTAAATTCCGTTTTCAGATAATCCGTAATCACCTGCATCGTTTCAGGTACAATACCCTTAACCGCATTGATGATCTTCTTATGATTGAGACGACTTTTCTTCAAAGGTTCCAAGGTCTTATGCAAAAATGCCGACGGCGTGACCAAAACCACATAATCCGACTTAGCCACCACCTGACGCAAGTCCGTGCTGATTTTCACATCCTTGGGATTGATATAAACCTGACTCAAATACAAAGGATTATGACCGTATGTGCTTACTCCCTGAACAATCTCCTCTTCCCTCACCCACCAGTGAATGTGTTCCAAATTCGCCGACAATATTTTTACGATTGCCGTCGCCCAACTGCCTCCTCCAATCACCGCTACCCGATAACGCAATCTTGTCTTTTTCCGTCTTGCCGGTGCCATCATCACCTCTGAAAGTACATCTGCCAAATCCATATTAAAACTTTTTAACACATATTTACGAGCAAAAAACTCGTCATTTAACATTTTTTAGGATGCAAAAATACAAAAAAAAGTATATTCAATAACATAGAAAACAAAAATAAATTTGCACCGTCCACTGTCAATTACAACACAATCAAAATAGACGCGAATCTCATTCAAAATAGGAAATAGAAGACTTAAACTCTTTGTAGATGGGTTCTCTCAATTTGCAAAGAAAGTCGGTGAAAACAAAAACTGTACCCTAAAAGCTAAGCTCCAAAAACGTGGTCAATCAAACGGACAAACTCTTCGTAAGGCGGTGTGCCGCGCAACTCACTTAGGGCATCCGCCACCAAGCGGTAACGCCAAGCAATGTCCTTTTTGCCGCCGGGTGCGTGAAAACGATCCCACACGGCATCGCCAATCAAGTCATAATCAGCGGCAATCGTACGCATATTGGACAACTTATCACCCATCGCCACGATTTTCGACTCCTTGGAAGCTTTCGCCAAGCGTTCCGCAGCCGCTTTTTTTCTGTCCACCCAACTGTCCTTTTTACTCACCGAAGAAAGGGTGTTGTCACTTTCTGAAGAAACAATGGCTGCCACCCGTTCGCCGAATTCTGCATGGATTTGCTCCACGGTGCAATCCGTATCTTCCACAACGTCGTGTAAGACTGCCGCCGCCAACAACTCTTGATCATTAGTCAAAGACGTTACAATTGTCAGCGCTTCCAATGGGTGAACGATGTATGGATAGCCCTTGCTTCTTCGTTCCGTCCCGGCGTGGGCCTTAACAGCAAAGATAATTGCTTTGTCTAATAATTCGGTATCAATGGGTGCATTCGCCATAAAAAACTATTTTAACATTCATTCTAAAAAAGAAAACTCACCATCCTTTCCGTTTTCTTCTTTATGAAAAATAAAAAATTCACTATTTTAAGATACAATATTGATTTTCTTTGCCTGTTCGTAATTACGCTGAGCCCGCTGCTTATTGGACTGATCCGCACCGCCGAGACTGTTATAGAAAAATTCCAATCCCTTCACACCCAATCCCTGCTTTAAGATATAGACAATGCAAAGGTTTTGCAATGCCACAGAAGCGGCAATAATATCAATATCGGTACCGGCAATCTGGTGAACGGCCAACTGGAACGCGTCCTCACTATATTCATTCTTCATCCTCTCAACATCTCCGATCGTCTGAAATTGTAAAAGTTTAAACACTTCAATATATTTGGCCACACTATCCAAAAACACTTCCGCCTGATTAACAGCGGCGATTCGCTCTGCCAAAGGACGGAATGGGTTCAATTCTAGATAGCTATGGAACGTATCGCCATTCAAAGGAATTTCATCGAAATCACCGCTATTCACTAAATTCTGCACCTGACGACGATACTCGGTAATCTCTCTTCGAATATTGCTAAACTGCTCATCAGCCAACTCAAGCATTCCTGCCAAACGGTTCAAGTTACGCAAATGGGCTGGGGGCACTTCCACCCCTGACTTGTAGCCAATATCGTGGTGGATGTTGGCCCAAACGTGCTGCAAAGCGGTACGCATTTGGATCTCAAAACGCAACTCGTTGATTTCAGGATGTTCAGGATCTTCAAACATAGATTTTGGAATACGACAGATATAATGCAAGGACATATAGCCAAAGCTGTTCAATTCGTGCATTTTTCTTTTGTCCACCGAATTTTTCCAATCGATTTCAAAGATATTATCAACGATAGCTGCAATCTTGTCCACCTCATCCGTATAAAAGGTAATCACTCTAACGCCTAAAATATCCGTCAAATCCGCCAAAAAATTGTATTTGGCACCCTTTAACTGCAACTTCCCCGACAGACTCACATCTGTTTTTATTCTTGATTCCAGACCATTGACAATGATGGAATTGTCATCAAAGGCCTTTCTCATTCGTTGCACAACGATTTCCTTCATTTTTTCAAATACAGGAAGCATTTCGTAATATTCTTCCATAATCATTTGACAATGAAGATCCAGGTTTCTCAACAAATCATTATTAGCCATAATTCTAGTATTTAACAATCATAATGGTAATATCGTCATTCTGCTCTACCGGGCCGGTAAACGCTCTCACCGTCTTCAACAAATCATCGCAAGCGGTTTGTGCCGTTTCAAAAACCTGTGGATTGGATGCCCACTGCAAGAGTCTTTCCTCTCCAAATTGGTTTTTATCCTTGTCTTCGGCCTCGGTCACGCCGTCGGTATATAATACCAACTTGCTACCCTTTTCAATGTGCATTTCCTGCATTTCGTACTTGAAATCAGGAATCAACCCCACGGCCAAATTGGGCTTTTCTTGCAAGAACTCCGCTGTTCCATCTGGCTTTACCAAAATAATCGGATTATGTCCGGCGTTGCAAAATTGGAAAAGACCGGTTTTAAGATGAAGACAAGCGTGAAACAAGGTAACGAACATACCCATATTGTTATTGTCTGATATCGATTCGTTGATTTTCTCCATCTTTTGGGCCAAAGAAAAATTCAGCCCCGACATAAAGCGGCAGGCACTACGGGTAATGGCCATAAACATAGATGCCGGAACACCTTTCCCCGCCACATCGCCGATGGCAAGACACAAAACGTCGTCTGAGGTGCGATATATGAAATCATACAAATCGCCGCCAACTTCCTTCGCCGGAATCAAGAGCGCATGCAAATCTACTTCGTCGCATTGCGGGAAATTCTGCGGCAGCATCGACTGCTGAATGTCGTGAGCGATATTCAACTCACTTTCAAAACGCTCATTGGCAGCCGTCGTGGTTTTCAATTCGTCAACATATTTGACAAGGGAAGTCTGCATATAATCAAACGAATCTCGCAATTGTCTGAGTTCATCGTGAGATTTTATCTTGGGAAGTTTCGTGTTAAAATTTCCCGTGGCAATACTTTCCGCCGATTTTGAAATCTCGGTCAACGGTTGCGTCAAGTGTTTTACCACGAAATAACTCACAATAAACAGAAGAATCAATCCGAAACAAAAAACAAAACCGATAATGATGTGCATCACCGTTGAACGTTCCAACACAGAACGATAGGGACAAATGATGGCCACTGACCAACCGTTATCCAAAGGACCAAATGAGGCGAAAGAAATATCGCGACCCAATGCGAAACTCTTAATTCCGCTATCACCGTCCAACATAGAAGTCACAATTTTACGCAAGACTTCATTGTCCTTCAACTCGGGATCATCAAAAATATTTTTACCCATTTCATACGAATAGGGATGACCGATAAACTGTCCTTCCTTACTAACCAACAAGGTAAACGAATGTTTGTACGGCCTAATGGAATTGGTTTTCTCCGACATCTGCTCCAAGGAAATGTCTGCCGTGATGATCGCCACCAAATTGCCGTTGGAATCCAGCAAGGGACGACTAAAGGTGGACATCAACACGCCGCCACCGCCTTCGTCAAAATAGGGTTCCGACCAACTACTTTTCTTTGTTTGAGCCGGATCCCGATACCAGTCCATATTGAAATAGTCGTAATCCTCATTGCCTAACTGCTTGGTTTGCACTTGGCCGTTGGCATCTCGATAAGAATAAGGAGAAAAATAATATTTTCCGTGAAAAGCATTGGGCGGAAACGCGATGGCCGCTCCTGTAATGATGGAACTCTGTTCCACTACTTTCCGGGTAATATTATACAAATACTCTTCACTGAAAACGTGGTCTTTCAGCAGCCAGGAAATATCTTCCGTATTCACCTCAGCCACTTCCAAGGTCTTTTCCAAGTCATTAATGGTGGCTGAAAGCATATTCGTAGCCGACGACATCGCCTCTTCCGTAATCAGTTTGTGCGAATAAACCGCCAATATAGCCATCGCAATAAGGAATATCACAGAAGTGATACCCACAATATAGAGACTCAACCTACGGGAAAAAGATTTAACTTTTTTCATTTTTCTCAAGTCGATTATTGGAGATTGATTTTCATAGTCAAAATATTACAACCATCCCTAAAATCGTATTGCACTTCGTCCATCATCTGCTTACACAGAAAGATTCCCAAGCCGCCAATAGGACGTTCTTCCACAGAAAGCGTGATGTCAGGATCAGACTTCTCCAAGGGATTAAACGGTTTTCCACCATCCTTCAAAATGATAGAAAGCATATCACCGTCTTTTTTTGTCTCAATTTCTATGTATCCAAGCCCTTCCTTATAGGCATAATTAACGACATTTTCAACGGTTTCTTCCACGCTAAGGCGGATTTTAAAACATAAATCGTCGGCTTTCGGCATATCTTCTGACTGCATTAAGCACTCGACAATTTCTCCGCATTTTCCCACAATGGGTTCAAAACGTTTAATCATTTTTCTTTAATTTATGTTGAATTAAATATTTTTCCAACGAATCTGCGACCTACATCGCCATTTTCCAGGTTAGTTCTACAATAATGGACTTGGAATAGACATTGGCCACGAAATGGATGAATTTACCGAAATCCACACGTGCGTCGTGATCGGCCTTGTCCGAAATAATACGGATGACCGTGAACGGCAAATTAAATTCCGCACAGACCTGCGCCACGGCGGCACCTTCCATCTCCACGCATTTCACTTCCGGCAACAGAGCTATCAGTTCCTGACGTTTTTCATCCGTACTGATAAACTGGTCGCCGCTGGCCACGTCACCACTGACCAAAGTGGGACGAATAAAGCTAAATTCGCGATATGCCTCCTCGCCAACAATTTCCTTAAACTCACGCTTCAACAGTCCCTCGATGGTTCGCATGGCCAAGTTGGTCAAGTTCTCGTCAGTTGGCAAATAAACTTTGTCGGTCAAGGGAATTTGAAAACGCGGAATAATCGGACGGGCGTCCAAGTCGTGCTGCACCAAGCGCTTCGCCACCACGATGTCGCCTACGTTAAGTTCATCGGACAAAGCACCGGCCGTACCCACAAAAACCAGATGGCTGATATGGAAGTGTTCCGCCATCAACGTTGCCGTGATGGCCGCTGCCACCTTTCCCCACTTAGAAAAAGAAACGACACAATCCACCCCGTTCATCTTTCCCTCATAAAACACACGATCGGCGATTTCCCATTTCACAGGATTTTCAACTTCATCCATAACCATCGCGATTTCTTCTTCCATCGCGGCCAAAATACCTAATTTCATAGTTTGTCCATTTTTTTGCAAAAGTACAAAAAAAAAGAACTAATATATATACATCAGCATAAATAATTCATAATTTTCAGTTTTTCAGGACATCCTTTACAACCAAAAAGAAAGATTTCGCCGCTATTACAAATGCGTGGAGCATCACGCCAATCTCCCTTTTTTTTGTGTATTCTAATGAATTAAAATATAAAAAGACAGTCTGCAATATTCAAAAAAAGAAGAACCATAGTCCTGTGTGGTGAAATCGGACTGCTTACTGAATATTAAGAGAATGCGGCGGATAATGGTTGAGGGTTGATTGGTTAGACTTTAGAGCCAAGAAATCAGGAGATTAAGAAAATTAATGCGTTATCTATCCTAAATCCTGAATTCTATTCCCTATCCCATAACCCTTCAATTTCCTCTTCCGTAAGACCAGTGATTTTACTGATCAAAGTAATGTCAATACCTTCAGACAGCATATTACGAGCAATAAGTATTTTGCTTTTTGCTTCACCAATAGCTTCGCCTTTCTCCATACCGTCCTGGAACGCTTCTTCGCGAGCCAGTTCCATACCGCTCTGCACGTCGGCATAATCCCAAATGCTCTTCTTGTACTCGTCCTTTTCCATATCGCTGAATTTTTTGTAGTTGCAACGCCTGAACATCGTCTCGAAAAAGGAATTTCCGCTCGCCTGCTGCGGCAGCTCCGTCATCTTGCGCATGTTGTTGAACACGTGGGCCAAGATTTCCTGTTCCGTCTTCGGGACCTTCTTTTCGCGTGCAAAGATACCTAATTCTACGATACAAAACGTCGGGTTGTCGGAAATAATGTTGCCGAAGTCGTCCTTGTAGTTCACGAACCACACCTTTTCCCCACGTTTCAGGGCCAGTCTGTCGGGATGCTCCATAAGGCAGACCACGCACACCTTCGCAATATGGTATTTTTTGTCCTTGACGGTGATGGAGTTGCTGATGAGGCGGCTGGCGTAGGCAAGGCCCCTTTCGATGGGAAAGCGCTGCCGAATCTTCTGCATCTCCACCACGAAGTAGTCGTTGCGCTCGTTCTTGCACAGCACGTCGAACACCACCTTGCGGTCGTATTCGTCCAGTCCCACCACCTCGTTGGGAAGGTACTGCACTTCGGAAATCCTTCCAAATCGCTCCGACACGAAAAGGTTGAGCATATATTTCAGTTCCTCCTGGCAGCCGTCGAGGCCAAACACACGCTTAAAGCCAAAATCGGACAGCGGATCAATGTAGCAAATCTGTTCATCAAAAATCTTTTCTTCCATAAGTTCAATATTGATAATTAATATTGTAGAAAATAATAATTATTATTTTTATTATCACATTGCAAAAATAAACATAAAAACAATACAATCGTACCATTGTTGATAAATTTTTATTTTGCTAAAAACCAGATTGATAAGAAGTTAATATTAACAATCAAAAATAAATTTGTTAAATTATAGCAATAAAAATAGGAATATAAAAAACATAAATACACAAAAAAATTGTAGAAACACTGCGCACGACGTTTCTCTAACGTCATACGCAACGTCTCGACAACGATTCTACATTTAATCAAAAAAAGGGTGAAAATTAAGCCGAATGCCTAATTAGCGAACAACATCTACTTTCTTGATGACGATTCCTTCTTGTGTATAGATTTTCATCATATACAATCCGGATGTCAAATTAGACATTGATATGCTCACATCTCTTCCGTTGACACATATATCCTTCATCTTTTGTCCCGAAATATTATAGATTTCAACACGAACAATATCGGCTTGCGAAGTAATCGTTACGTCATCATACGCCGGATTGGGATAAATACGGGTTTCCACCGGCAAATGCTCCTCAACGGCATCACTTTCCACAATCATTACATTGGAAAGAATCACTTGAGCCAAACTGCCCTCGTAGGCAAAAGCTAACTTCACATTGGATTCTCCCGCCAAGCTGCTCAAATTGACCGTTGCCGAAGTCCGCTGCCAATTTCCAAATGGACCGTAATCGCTCAATTTCCACAAAGGGGTTGAGGAAAATGTTTCTCCGCCATCTACGCTCGCATAAATTTTCAAATCAACATATTCATTATCAACGTAGGAGAAATTACTCATAAAATCAATATTCATAGCCAATGCCTGATGATAATTACTGAAATCCAAAGTCCGGGTAATCAACTTTTCCGTTCTGTCATACGCCGTTCCTGAACAGGAAGCCCAAGTTCCTTCTAAATAAAAAAGTTTCCAAGTAGTATCAATATTTGTAAAATCGATACTCCAACATTCGGGAGGAAAGCAACCCGAGGAAAAATCCTCTGTCCAAGGCAAGACCGACACTGCGTCGGTACAATTGTCTTCACTACTGGCAATGGTCAAATTATCGATATAGAGATAGAATTTGTCAGAAGAGGCATACTTAATAGCAATATAGGTGGTTCCTTCCGGAAAAGTCTCAGAACAAACGCCACCGGCCACAGGAATACTCATCACCGACATCCAGGTAAAAGCCGAAATATCATCCGTAGTGGTGGAATAGCCCAACTGCAAACTCTGACTTTCATACAAACTCCTTGCGTCAAAGGTAATGCTAATAGACGACTCGAGAGTAGGCAGTTCAGGCGTAATCAGATATTGGACAAAATTGCCGGAAGCAACAGGCATCATCGAGCTGAATCGGAAAACGAAATTATTGCCATCGGCACAAGGTCCCAGGACGGCATTATTTCCATTGTTGGGATCGGCACTGAAATACTGCCAGCAATCAGCCAAATCGTCAAAGGTTTCCACAATCGGCAGAGTTACGTGTTCGCAGTCAACGGAAACAGCAGCATTGGAAAAGGAAACGGCATTCGGTCCATTCAAATCACCATTGACATTCGACAGATTTTGGGCAGCCAGACCCAATGTCAAAATGGCAAACATCATAAAAGAAGCAATATTCTTTTTCATCATAATATATATTTATACATTATCAATTTAATACTGCAAAAATACAAATAAAATCGAAATTATCCCCTTCGATCTTGCAAAGTAGCCATTTTTACTAATTTTTTCCCGCCACTTTTCTCTTGATAGGAAAGTTGCCAAAAGATCAAGCCGACATCAATTCCGCCCGATTTCACCACCCCGCCCTGACGGGCACCCCTCCTAATGTTGAGATTCCGATGTTCCCTCCTTACGTCGGAAACATCGGAATGGCGACATACCTTGTGGGCGTGATGGCGGCGGCGCAAAATAGGAAGTTAATGCACGTATGGGATGCCGCCGCCACTTCTTGCCCAATGAATCGTCACCATTCCGACGAAGCACAGCGAAGTCGGAATCTCTTTACAAGACTAAAAGGAATAATTCCAAAAAAATTGTGTTTTTTTTCGTGGAATTGACTAAATTTGCAGCGCAAATCAATCGTGAGGACTTCAAGGACGAGATGAGCAAGTGGCTGTACCTCCTCAAGAACATCGGGCAGATGGACGAGCAGGACAGCACGCAGGAAAGCGACATCTTCAGGAAGTTCTACGAAACGTGTCGAATGTCAAAGCTAACAACTATGGAAAAGGAAGAATACACCAAGAGCGTGCTGGAATACGAAGACGTGCAGGATGCCCTGGACTATATGCGGAAGACCTCCCTGAAAGAAGGTTTTGAAAAGGGACTTGCTGAAGGGAAAGCTGAGGGACTCGCCGAAGGGAAAGCTGAAGGGAAAGCTGAAGCCAAACTGGCTATGGCAAAAAGTATGCTTGTTAAGGGCATTGACTTAGACACGATAATATCTATTACAGGCCTGACGGCTGAAGAAATTGAACGATAACCCAAACATCGTCAACTGCTCCCATATCCTATTTAAGAACACAAAAGATTAGTATAACCTATGAAAACGTTTCACGATACGTTCTGTATAGGATATGCTTCGTTCATTCGTCAACTCCTTGACTAAAGAGATCGCGAACAGGGTGTTAGAATTTTAGACACAAAAAAGGGGCGGATTTTCATCCGTCCCTTTTTAGCGACTAATATGTATGATTTACAGATTAGCGAACAACGTTGAACTTCTGAACTGAAGTACCGTTTTCAGTGTTAATCTTCATCAAATACATACCGTTAGACAAGTTGCTAACGCTGATAGCGGTTTGAGTACCGTTAGCAGTGTAGTTAGCCACTTTCTGACCAGCGATAGTGTAAATTTCAACACCGTTGATGTTTGAAGTAGAGTTAACATTGATAACATTGTTGGCTGGGTTAGGATAGATTACCGTGCTATTATTAGCAACTTCTTGGATACCAGTACCAGCGGCAACAGTAATATCATCAATCTTCATTCTGAATACATCTGTGCATTCATTATGAACGAAAGCAATATAAACGTTTTGACCAGCAAATTGAGCCAAATCAACATTTCTTTCAGTCCAAGCATCTGTGCTGATAGTTTCTTCATATACAGAAACGAAATCAGCAAGGTTAAGAGTTTGTGAAACCATCACTTCATAGTGATCGTCTGGATAGTCAGCATCTTGAGCAGCAACCCACCAACCAACGTATGCACCTTGTGCTGGAATAGCCAATTGAGGAGTAATCAACCAGTTGTCTGGAGTAAGTGGCATCTGGGCAAACCAAGATGATGAAGAATAGCAACCTGCACCAGTATGAGCTTCGCCAACAGATTCCATAGCCCAAGTATAACCATCACCATCATTGTCGATATTGCTCCAGCAATCAGTTAATTCTGCTTCGAAATCTTCAACAAATGGAAGAGCCGTAGGAGTTGAGCAATCAATTGCGTTACCAGAAACTGCGATATTAGCAGTCAAAGCACCGCTGGTCAAAGTAACATTACCTGAATATGAACCAGCTGCGGTAGGAATGAAATTCACATAAAGGTCTGCCATTGTAACAAGACCTGCATTAGCGATTGTGCAGCTTGAAGAATAAGTCGTACCATCCAAAGAAACTTGGAATGGAGCAGTAACAGTAACCGTGATGTCTTCAGTCAAAGCCATTGCAGAAACACTAGCAGCTTGAGCTGATGAAACAGAACCTACCATAGCAGAGAAAGACATAGAAGTTGGATTAACTTCCATTGAAGGCTCGCTGGCTTCTTTAATCGCAAAAGCAGAAATGTAAAGGTAATACATATCGGCAGCTGATGTACAATGAATACCAATTTGATAGTTGCCTGAATATTCGCTTAAATCAACAACCAACGTCTCATCTGTTGTGTTGTCAACGGTCATTTCTTCAGTAAGGGCTGTTTCTGTTTCGCCTTGGATAATAAACACTTGGAATGTTTCAGGATAAGTTGCGCTTCTAACACTATAATCAAAACTCAAGTATTGTTCACCCGTAAGGGCAAATTCTGGCGAAATCAACCAGTCGTTAGCTGCATTGGCTGAACTATAAGGATAAGCTGCATATCCATCTTCAATAACAAAAGTATTTCCATCATTGTTTGCGTCAACAATCTGCCAGCAAGGCAGGGTTTCTGAAGTTTCTTCAAAAGATTCAGTGAATGGGAATTGATCAATAACATTACATTCAACAGCAACACCAGATACTTCAATAGTATCTGCCAATGTTGAAGTGCTAACGCTTACGATAGCATTATCGCTACCAGCAGCCAAAGGAGCATATTGAACATAAATAGTATCATTAGACAACATACCTGTGGGGGCAGGAATTGTAGCCGTAGTACCGAAATTGATTCCGTCAACAGATACAGCGAAAGGAGCCGTAGTAGAAACAACGACATCTTCGGTTACAGCCATTGTTGACACAACAACAGTTTTATCCACATTATTACCAGCAGGAATAACGCCGAAATCAAGTTCATAATCACTTAATTCCAAAGTTTCTTCAGCATTAAAAACGTTGAAGTTGGTAATAGCGAGGTAGCCACCATTAGGATCCGACTCTGCCTTAATGGCCACTTGGATAGTTTGTCCTGCAAAGGCAGAAAGATCAACTGTTTGGGTTGTCCAATCGTATGGTTCAACTTCTTGTGTAGGAACAACTTGAGTTGCAGTAGCGTATGTTTCGCCTTCAGGAATTACATATACGGAGAATTTTTCAGGAATAGGAAGCAGACCCCAATAAAGGTATGTTAAATAGTCAAAAGAAGCCAAAGTGGTTTCGGTAGCAGAAAATGCAGGAGAAATCAGCCAGTCGTTTGCGTTATTGACAGTATCAGTAGCGGACACAATGTACATAGCAGCAGGTTCTTCCAACCAATAATCGGCCAAGTCTGGATCGACATTGAATTTTCCATATCCGTCAGCGTCACCATCACCGGCAACGTCAACTACAGTCCAACAATTATTCAAAGCAGCATTGCTGAAATCGTTGCTATAAGGAAGTTGAATATCGTCGCAATCAATAGCATTAGCATTCACGGTAATAGTTACGTCAGTAGCACCGGTGCTGGCAAGTGTAATAGTTCCCGATACAGGACCAGCAGTGCTGGCATCATATTGAATGTATAAAGTACCACCAGTTTGAGGAAGAGTAGCAGTAGAAGCGAAGTTTGTACCATCAGCGGAAACCTCAAATGGAGCAGTGGCAGAGGCGGTAATACCATCGGTCAACAAGTAACCATTAACAGTTATTTGACCATTGGCCATAGTACCAACAGGAACAGCTGGCAAAGTTAAAGATTCAACAGTTTCAATGGTAGGTTCTGTAGGATTCACTCTATCGGTAATGGTAATACAATCATAATCACCATTCAGAGATGGAGTGAATGTATAAATGTGACCGGCTTGAAAAACAACATTTGTTGCATTTGACGGGTCACACTGAGCTGATGCAATGTAATTCGTCATATAAGTCCCACAACTCGGATTCAAAACGAGGTAAGAATAAGTACCTGCCGGAATCTGAATTGTTTCAGAAGCATTTACAACAACGGCAGCATCATCGGCACTTGCATTGGTAGGAATCATATATTCCCACTGGGTGTAAGTAGAACCGCAGTCTGGACCATAACTATCGGCCCAACCCGCATTGTCGACATCGATAAGGAGCTGATAGCCAGTGCCATCTCCCCAAACATCACCTGCCGTAAGGATTACAGTAGCATTTTGTGCGTTTACTGCAACCAGCGCAAATAAAATTGCGAAAATCGATAAGATTTTTTTCATAGGTTTTTGTTTTAAGTTAATAATAAATTGGTTTGTTTAAAAAATCCTTTTCTACAAATAATTTGCAAAAATAGCATTTTTTTCAATACAACAGGTTGTTTTTATGCATTTTTTTGTCAAAAAAACAATGATGCTTCAAGTACAAAATATCATTCATTTTCTGCAAGTTACGGCACAAAAAAAGGACGACCTTGAAGGCCGTCCCTTGTCTTGCTATTTTTCAACTAAAAAAATTAGCGAGCCACGTTAAATTTCTTTGTAGAAACGCCGTTTTCAGAAACGATTTGCATGATATACATACCGTTTGAAAGGTTGTTTACATTGATAGCGGCTTGAGTTCCGTTAACAGTGTAGTTAGCTACTTTCTGTCCAGCGATAGTGTAAACTTCAATGTTGTTCATATTGGCAACAGAAGTCACATTGACAACATTGTTAGCAGGGTTAGGATAAACACTGGTTTGGTTGGCTTCAACTTCATTTACAGAAGAAGGATCAACATTGGCACCTGTAACTTCTACATCATCCAAAAGGAATACAAACTGATCTGTAACTTCGTTGTGAACGAAAGCGATGTAAATAGTTTGACCAGCATAAGATGAAAGGTCAACCGTTTTCTTAACATAAGTACCTGTTGATACACCTTCAAGCACTGGGTTTCCTGTAAAGTCTGCCACGGTGTTGCCTGTTGTAGAAACATAAATTTCGTAATGTTCTGCACACCAGTCCGCATCTTGACCTGCCACCCAGAAAGAAAGAATAGATTCTGAACCAATGATACTAATAGCTGGGGTTACCAACCAGTTGTCAGGAGTAAGAGCACCAAAATCATTGCTAAATGATTCGGAATACATACAACCATCGCCTTCGTGTGGAGTCATGTGAGGAGTGAACTCGCTTGTTTCAAGAGTCCATTCGAATCCATCACCATCCACATCATAAGAAACCCAACCTTCAGGGAATGAGCCACCTTCAAAACCTTCTTGCCAAGTATTCTGTGCCTTGGCACAAAAAGTCATAACAAATACAGCTACAACAAGTGTAAAAATTTTTTTCATAGATTTTTGTTTTAAGTTAATAATATGTTTTTAAGCGTGTGTTTTTTTCATAATTAATCGTTTGCAAAGATAATATTTTTTTTAATTTTTCCACCCATAAAACTTTTTTTTTGAAAAAATTTTTACTTTCTTTGTCAACCTCCTATTCGATTTCATTTATTTTTAGAACCTGTACGAAAGTCCCAGCAAAATCGAACAGCGGTTCTGACTTCGTATTGTCCTTTTGTAATAAGTCAAGTCCGCATTCCAGGTTTCTTCTTCGAATGCCTTATCCACCAAATCATTCAGTTCTATCGAGACATCCAAACTCTTCAGGAAAGTCTTGGTCAACTTGATATTAGCCCCAATGTATTCTCCCTTGTAATTATAGGTCGAAATCTTGGGACTGCAGTACATCACTTCTGACGACAAACACCAAGTCGGGGCAATCTTGGCAAGCAGGTCAATACCCACCTCATAATTAAATTCAATTTTATTGACAGTATTATCCACTTTATACAATTTATCCATATTAACACCAAACCACATATTGGCTTTCACGGCATCATAATCCACTTTCAAATTAAGTTCTGCCATACCCGTATGCTGCTGTTTGATATTCACCCAGGTACGAAGGGTGGTCACACCGGTCAAACCTTCAGGAATCAAGTCCAAAATCTTTTCAAACTTATTCTTTGTATAGCGATAACCCAGCATAAGGTCTGTACCAAAATGTTCTGTCGTAAAACTATACTTCAGTGAAATATCATTCATGCTTTGCGGATTCAAATTTGGATTGCCCTTAAAAAATTCGCCTTCCGACTTCCCGATAATCAAAGTGGTACTTAACTTTTGGTAATCAGGACGCTCTAAAGTACGGGCATATTCCAAACTCAGACGATGATGCTCATTAATACGAAAGGCAAGTCCCGCCGCAAGGATATTTTGCCACTCCGACTTTTTCAAGTCATACTTTTTTGCGGGATCTACCGCATAATTGTTTTTCAACGAATGATGATACCACTGCACCCGCTCTTTCACATATACATCCAACCACTTATAGGAATAGTCCAGGTTAACAAATGGTTCCAAAGCGAAGGCATTATAAGAGGACGAATGTTTCAACAAAATCAAATCTTGCATAGGATTTTCCGAAAAATTCGACCCGTCATAAAGATCAAGATTATCATCGGTAAAGAAATCCAGTCCAGTATAAATATGCAGATTTTTCACTCTTCCGAGAGAAAAATCCTCGTAGGCCACCTCTACCATTCCCTTTAACTTGTCGATAACATCAAGCGTTGTATAGCTACGCTGGAATTCATAAAAATCGCCTGCTGTAGTTCTTTGCAAAGCATCGTTTGTCACTCCCAAGACCACATTCCATATCACAGACAATTTGCTGTCTTCCTTTTTAAATATATGCTCATAACGGATTTCAGGAATCAGCTGATGCGAGAAAAAACGACTGGTATCAATTTGACCTCCCATTAAAGAATCTCCATGTATGTCATATCGCCAAGTGAACATCAAAGGATTATCGGAGCTACCCTTATAGCCATAATCCAACGACACAGACAATATGTCTTGCGGACGAAAGTCAAATCGAAAATCCACCCCCGCATTCGCATACCAATTTCGATTATAGCATAATTTGTTTTCAAATTTTGAGAATGCGCTTCCCCTATCTTTCGTATCATAAATACCAACAATTTCTGTCGTTGGACAATAATAATGCCCACCTGACACGTGAAAGCCGACATGGAATTTGGTCGTATCGAACTGCATTTTCAGTCCCAAATCCTCTTTATGTCCCTTTTGATAATTAGACGAACCAGAAGCATCCACCTGCCCAGACCATTGAGCAAAAATCTGAATAGGAAGCAGCAGAAGACAACACAGCAGAGTCTTAAATTTCACATTTTTCATATTTATCATAACAAATTTCCTAAAAACCATCTTAATTATAATATGCAACAATTTCATAATCAATTGGTATTATCTCTTTTCGTCTTGTAAAGAGATTCCGACTTCGCTACGCTTCGTCGGAATGGCGATGTCACCACCCCGGCCTGCGGCCACCCCTCCTTAAAAGGAGGGGAAGTTTTACAACCCCGGCCTTGCGTATGTGCAACTCTGCACCATTTCAATGTTCTCCTCTTACGTAAGGAGGGGCATCGGAATCTCAACAAGATTAAACAGGATAATCCAGTAATCAATTTGCAAAACTACAAAATATTATTGAACACAATAAAAAGAGGCCAACTAAATTTTCATTTTTCCGCCAAAGCAATCCTTCTATTGTGTATCTTTGCAAAAATTTAACCTTATGACATTTCTTCAGGAACTCAGCCAGGCCATCTTACAAAATACCAATGTCGCTCTGCAAAAGACCCTCGTCGTCTTGCCCAACAAGCGTGCCCGCAAAATGCTTCAAAGAGAATTGGCAGAACAACTTCAACAGCCCCGCTTTTCTCCGGCCATCCTTTCCATCGACGAAATGATCCACCAACTGTCGGATTATGCCCTCGGCGACAAAATCGAACTCCTCACCGTCCTCTTTCAGGCATACCAGTCTTTTGACCACAGCCAAAACGAAACGCTCTCGCAGTTTCTGTCCTGGTCGGAAAGTTTCCTCCACGACATCAGCGAAATAGATATGCAGCTGGCCGATGCTTCCAAAATCTTCGGCAACCTTTCGGATATCAAAGAGCTGGAAACGACTTTCGGGAAGGAACAACTCAGCAGCAACCAACAACGCTACCTCCAATTTTACGCCACGCTTTTCAATCTCTACCAGCAATTTAACCAAAAGCTGGATGAACAAAAGCTGGCCTACGAAGGAAAAATTTATAAGGATGTGGCGGAAAACCTGCTCCAATACGCTCAAAAATATACGTTCAAACGCTATATTTTCGCCGGCTTTCAAACCCTTTCGCCTTCGGAAATGGAAATTTTTCGCTATTTCCACGAAAACCATCAGGCCGAATTTTATTTCGACATCGACAATTTCTACAAAGAAGAATATACTCCCTTCATCGACATTCTCAGGAATAAATTGAGAATCAAAGATTTGAATTGGATCCATCAGGATTATGCCACTATTGAAAAGCACATTGACATTGTGGGGGCTTCCAAATCGATAAGCCAGATTCTATATGCCGTGGATGAACTAAACCGCATTGAAAAGGAGGAAGGCAACTTGAACAACACCGTGCTTGTCTTCGCCGACGAGTCGCTCATCACGCCTTTCATCCACTGCTACGACTGCAATAAAGCCAACCTGACGATGGGCTATCCACTGACTTCCACCCCCACCTACGCCCTGCTGTCCGTCCTGCTCAACACGGTCCGCAACGGACAGCGGTTCAAAAACATACAGTCACAAGACGTCTTTCCCTACTACCATCGCGATGTGTTGAGTTTTTATCGGAACCCGCTCATCATCCATTATCTGTTTCCCGACATCACTTCGCAAGGACAATTCGTCCAAAACCTCATCCATCTCAACAGCATTTTCTTCTCTCGGGAGGAAATCGGCTACAAAAATTTTACCTTTCCCGATTTAAGCGGCAATGCCGCCACCGTATTGGAACACATCATCGGCTTTTTCAAAGAACTCCTGCCATTAGCCGACACAAAGTCCGGTGATTCTATCGATTACTACTGTATTGAATTGATTTTGGAAAAGTTGGAACAGGGATTGCGGCACCTGCAAGCTTTTGATGCCGACAAAGTGGATCTGGATTCTGCCATCTTCATTATCAACAACTTGATACAGGGCATTTCCATTCCACTTAAGGGAAGTCCATCGGAAGGACTGCAAATTATGGGTTTGTTGGAAACCCGAACCCTCGACTTCAAAAACGTCATTATGCTGTCGGTGGACGAAGGCATTCTTCCCGCCGGCAAAAGCAACAATTCTTTGATTTTATTTGACGTGAAACGCCACTTCGGCCTTCCCTCCTATCAAGAAAAGGATTCGGTTTACGGCTACCATTTCTTCCGACTGCTGCAACGTGCCCAGCAAGTCGTCCTCCTTTACAACACCGATTCCAGCCAGTCATTGAGCGAAAAAAGCCGTTTCCTCAAGCAGTTGGACTTTGAAATCAAACGTCAAAAACTTTCCAACATCCGACTTCGTGAATTTGTGCTTCCGCTTTCCAGCCACGAACAGTCCCAAAACCATATCATCAATATCAAAAAAACAGATGATATGCTGCAAAAGCTATGGCAGAAGAAATATTCTTACTCCCACTTGTACGACTATATCAATTGTCCTCTGCAATTTTACCTCAAGCACATTGCACACATTGAAGCCGCCGAGGAAATTTCCGAAAGCATCGAGCAAAAAATCATCGGGGATGCCGTTCACCATATTTTAGATAATGTAGCGAAAGAAATAAAGCAATCGAAGCAGCATTACGCATCGATTTTTAAAGATACCCTAAAAGACATCGACCAAATCGTGGAAAAAGCCATGCGGCAAGCCATCCTCAACGACAGGGGGGAAAAAGACACAGACCACTCGCTCGTTGTCATCGACTTAAGCCACGGCAAACTGTACTTGGCCTCCGAAGTCGTTAAAAAAGCCATCCAGACTTACCTTAAGGCACTGGAAACCGATATGAACCAATACCTGAAAGCGCTGCAATGCTTTGAAATACGCGATAGCGAAAAGGAAATGACTTGTTCCGTCCAAGTCGGCGAACACGAACTGCAACTGAAGGGTTTTGCCGACCGTATCGACTACCGCAACGGACATATCACTATCTTGGACTACAAAACCGGCAAGGTTGACCCTGACGGGCTTCACTACGAGAATTTCGACGACATCTTCACCGACACAAAACACAAGCAATTATTGCAATTGCTGATGTACGGCTATCTTTACCAAAACGGACAAGGCAAAAAGGACGCCACTCCCCCGCCTTACGCTTGCGGAATCATCAGTTTTCAACAACTTTACACCGGAAACGACTACGAAGTCTATCCCAGTTTCCATTATAAAGATGAAAAGGTGGATGCCCGACTAATGTGCGAAGAGGTGCTCCAGTCGTTCAAAGAAAACCTCACCAAACTATTGGCAGAAATCATCAATCCGGAGCTTGACTTCAAACAAACGGAGAATGAAGAGCACTGCAACTACTGTGACTATCGTGCCATCTGTAAACGGCAACAACAAAAAGACGAATAACTTCGCCACGAACTTTTTTGCTGATGACAAGTGCGAAGCTTTATTCGCCCTTCGTCAGAACTTAATTAATTTATCACAATTAAAATGAAATCATTTTTCAGGTTCAGCGCCGGAGAATGGGCTGCCTCTATGTTCATTGGTGCCCTCATCATCGCCGGTATTCTATTTTTCTTTTTGTACGAAAACTCCGCAGCACCGCACGAAGACTTTCGTCGCTATCGAAACCAGTTCATCGCGTTTGAGACCGAACAGCAGCGCTTGGCCGATTCGGTCGCCGACGCACGACAACGACAAAAACAGGCGAGGTTCGCCCGCCACGACAGCCACTTTAATAGAATGACGGCTTTCAGCAACGATAGTTTAAAACGGACTTCCCGCCAACGGCAATACCAGATTGTTAAAGTTGAACTCAACCAAGCCGACACCAACGACATAATGACCGTGCCGCAATTCGGCAGCAAGAGAGCCCAAAAGATCGTGGAATACCGAAATAAGTTAGGTGGTTTTTACGCATTAGAACAATTACAGGAAATTTATATTCTTCAGAATTTAAAACTTGAATTTGCGGAAGAATATTTCAAAATTGATGCCTCGAAAATCAAGAAAATCAACATCAACCAATGTGATTACAAGACGTTGATTGCCCACCCCTACTTTGACAGCTATTTAGTCAAAAGCATCCTCAACTATCGCAAGAAAAACGGTCGCATCAAGGATATGGAACAGCTGCGTGACATCACGCACATCTATGCCGAATTGGAAGAAAAACTGAAATGGTATGTGGAGTTTTAGGGGCTAATTCGGAAACAGAAGCGACCACCCCGGCCTAACGACCACCAGTGAGACCTGCGGTCTCTTTCTCCTTTTCGCTCAACAGAGCCCAAGCAAGCTTGGCTCTGTATTCGCTCATGCGTCGATTCCTTAAAGGATGGAAAATTTTACGCCAAAGGGTGCAACACTAGGTACAAAAAAAGGGCGGTAAAATTACCGCCCTTGTGTCCCCTCAGGGACTCGAACCCTGGACCCATTGATTAAGAGTCAATTGCTCTACCAACTGAGCTAAGGAGACTGATTTGGGACTGCAAAAATACAAAAAAAGTGAACAAAAAACACTTTTTTCAAAATTTTTATTTTTATTGAAAAATAATGTACATTTGCAGTATAAAAAACCACAATCTATATTCTAATGAAAAAATTAATAATCAGCACTTTAGCATTATTTTTAGGTTTTAGTCTGAACCCGATTTTTGCCCAGGTAAATCCCGAAAAGCCCCTCCTGACCATCGGTGACGAGAGCATTTCAAAGGAAGAATTTGTTCATACTTTTGCAAAAAACAACGATTTATCGAAGACAACGGCCAAAGAATTGCGCGACTATTTGGACTTGTTCGTCAATTTCAAGTTGAAAGTCAAGGAAGGCAAAGCATTGCAAATAGATACCGCTGCCGCATTCCAGGCCGAATTGACTTCCTATATCAATCAATCTGCCCAACAATACTTGACGGACAACGAGGCGACAGAACGACTCTTCAACGAATGCAAGGAACGAGCCAAAAAGCATATTCGCGCTTCGCACATCCTCGTCAACTGTGCTCCCGATGCCAGTCCCAAAGACACGCTGGCCGCTTATAAGAAAGCCTTGAAAATCAGGAAGAAAATTCTGAAGGGAATGGACTTTAACGAAGCCGCCGTCAAGTTTTCGGAAGACATTTCCGCCCGTGACTACATCAACCCGCAGACTGGCAAAAAACAAAACGGCAACAAAGGCGATTTAAGTTATTTTACGGTTTTTCAGCTCATTTATCCTTTTGAAAGTGCCGCCTACAACACCGGTGTAGGTGAAGTTTCCCTTCCCATCCGTTCCCGCTTTGGCTACCACTTGGTTTACGTTCACGACAAAGTGCCCGCAATGAACCGCATTCGCGCTTCCCATATTTTGGTAAGCGACACCAACGCCAAATCCGGCATTATGAGTGATAATGCCAGCATTAAAGTCAACGAAATCAAGCAAAAGATTGCCGAAGGTGTTCCTTTTGCCCAACTCGTCGTGGATTATTCTGACGACATTGCCACCAACATTCACGAAGGCCGTATGCAGCCGTTTATGCCTCACCAACGCGCCGGCAACTTTGTCACCGCCACCATCCATTTGAAAAGAGGCGAGATTTCGGAACCCGTTCCTTCTGTGTATGGCTGGCACTTCATCAAATTGGACAGCATCGAATACACCGTCATCAACGACAACTACGAGGCACTGCTTCGCAACAAGTTGGGTCGCGACAACCGCAGTTACATCAGCAAGGAATCCTTTATTTCAACTTTGAAAAAACAATACCATTTTGACGAAAGCGGGAAAACTCAAGGCATTGAGTTCTTGTCCCACAACATTCCGTCAGAATATTTCCAATCTAGCAATAGCGACATTACCGCATTGGCCGGCATTGACGAACTGCCTCCTTTGGCCACGTTCGCCGACCAAAAAATCAGCGTAAAGGATTTTGCAAAATATATTACTCGTTTCCAAGGCATTAACCTCACTACTTCCCTTTCAAAATTTTTGGAAGAGAGATATGTGAAGTTCATTGAAGAACAACTTTATAATTACGAAAAAGAACACCTCATCAGCAAATATCCCGATTTCAAAGACTTGGTCAACGAATATCACGACGGTATGATTTTATACGAAATCAACTCTCAGAAAGTTTGGATTCAGGCCATCACCGATTCCGTCGGCTTAAAAGAATATTATGAAAAGATCAAAGTCAACCACCCTGTTGACCCCAATGCCAATCCCGTGGAATACAAGAGTTTTGACCAAATTAAGGCCACTGTCATCACAGAATACCAAAATCACCTTGACGAACTCTGGCTGCAGGAATTACGCCAAAAATATGCCGTGAAGATCAATGAGGATGTTTACGAGACCATTTTGAGGAAGTGAAAAGTGAAAAGTGAAAAGTGAAAAGTGAAAAGTGGTAAGTGGAAAGTGAATTGCAAATTATAAATTGATATGCGAAAACTGATTAAATATCTTTATTTAATACTATTTATTTTAGTGTTTCTGTTCACTTCGTGCCGACATAAGGATCCGATTGTGGCAGAAGTTTATCACGCCACGCTGTATCAATCGCAAGTCGCTGCCCAAATTCCCGATGGTTATTCAGAAGCCGACAGTATAGCCTTGGCTAAGTTGCTCATCAACGAATGGATTAGAGAACAGGTCATTCTCCACGAAGCCGAAAAGGAACTTTCCGTCAAAGAAAAGAACTTTGAAAAAGAACTTGCCGACTACAAAAACTCCTTGATGATTAATGCTTTTTATAACCACATAGCGCAAGACAGTTCCATTTTTGAAATCTCGGACGACGAATTGCAGGCATTCCTCCACAAATACGAAAGCCGCTACACTGTGAATCGAGAAATTATCAAAATCAACTACGTCAAAACCAGCAAGCACTCGAAGATTATCAATCCTCTCAAGGAATTACTTTTCGATGATGAACGGAGACAAAGCGAAAAAAACCTCATTGAAAACCTTTGTGCCGACTCCATTGAATACTTTCTGGAAGACAACACCTGGCTTTATCTGGACGACATTCAGAATGAGTTTCCCATAGAAATCAAAAACAAGGAATCCATTCTGTCTCAAAATAAATTCATTGAAACCGAAGACAACGATTATCACTATCTGATTGTCTTCTTGGACTATAAGTCACAGCGAACGCTCAACGAAACGGAAGACGAGATTTCCGCTGCCCGTATGATGCTGACACAGCAGAAAAAGCAGGCCTACATCAACCAAAAAATTGAGGAACTCTACGAAAAAGCCTTCAATTCCGGTAAAATCGCACTTCCCAACGGTCGGTAATTTCTACTTTTCAAACCACGATGCCAATTCGGCCAATCCAATCTGACGAATGATTTTGCGACCGCTCGGACTGACTTGATTCACTTGGCAATCAAACAGTTGTTTCAAAAAATCAATAATTTCACATTCTTCGCTCATCGCTTTATAGGCGGTACATTTTTGTCGAGCCATACTCAAAGCCAAATTCTGTTCCTTTTCGTAACGATGATTTAGGACATTGGCTTTATAGGCGTCCAAGAAATTGTCGATGACGGTCTGCACATCCTCACCGTCTTCCGCATTGGGAGTACCATTGACGGCAAAATGAGTGGCGTCGATACTCTCCAGCTCGTAGCCCAACTTCTGCAATTCCGGTTTCAAATCCTTCAGCACTTCGGCCTTGGCAGGTGTAAGCTCAATGGTTTCGGGAAACAGCGACTGCTGCACGGCAATTGGCTGATTTTGAATTGCGGAAAGAAACTTTTCGTATAAAATTCGTTCACGGGCATTGGCAATATGAATCACATACAAGGTTCCGGACATATCGGTTACGATATACTGTTGCTGAACCATCAAGCACTTAACATCTGCCAATGGGGTTTCCTCTTCCGTCTCAGAATGAAGCACTTCCAAATCCAAGGAAAGGTTTTCCGATGGTGCCGCATCCACCGTTTCCGTCTTCATCGAAGCCAAAAAATCGCTCCAACCGGAAGTGTCGAAAGCCGCATTGCGGGGCATTGTCGGCTTGACGGAAGAACTACGCGTTCCGGACGAAGAAACATTAAAAGGATTGAAATCCGGATTATGGGTAACCACGGGCTGCTTCAGTGTCAAATTATCAGGAACATTCGACACATCCATTCCCGGTTCGTAATCGAAATCCAGACGCGGGGTCAACGACATTTGGCCCAACGACTTCTTCACCGTAGAATTGAGGAAACCGAAAACGAGACGCTCATCCTGCAACTTCACATCAACCTTCGTTGGACTGATATTGATATCTATCGTAGCCGGATCGACTTCGAGGTAAATAAAGTAAGCGGGTTTATAACCATCGGGGATTAATTCGGAATAGGCCGTTTCAACCGCGTAATTGAGCAAAGGATGGCGCACATAACGGTGATTGACGAACATATACTGCTCACTTTTTTTCTTTTTTGCATTTTCGGGTTTGGCAATAAAGCCAGAAATATTGATAAAGTCGGTACTTTGTTCCACAGGATAAAGTTTGTCCTGAAAATGTGTACCGAAAACATTGACAATCCGTTTTTTCAGATTGGTGGGTTGCAGCTGGATAACCAATTTCCCATTATGATAAAGTGAGAAGGCCAAGTCGGGATGGGACAGCACCACCCGATTGAATTCCTCTTCGATATTGGAAAATTCCACCGAATCGGACTTGAGGAAATTTCGGCGGGCAGGCACGTTGAAAAACAGGTTTTTCACTGCGATAGACGTACCGTCGGGCGTAGCCGTAAGTGAATGTTCCTTAATTTCGGAGCCCTCTATCAGCACCAACGTGCCGGTGGTGTCCTCAGCCATCTTGGTACGCAGTTCCACGTGGGCGATGGCAGCAATAGAAGCCAGTGCCTCACCACGGAATCCCTTGGTGGAAAGTCGGAAAAGGTCATCAGCGGTTTTGAGTTTGGAAGTGGCGTGACGTTCGAAGCAGAGGCGTGCGTCCTTGAAACTCATTCCCTTACCGTTATCCACCACCTGAATCAGGGTGCGGCCAGCGTCTTTCACTATCAGTTGAATGTCGGAAGCCCCGGCGTCAACCGCGTTTTCAAGCAGTTCCTTCACCACGGAGGCAGGACGTTGAATGACCTCGCCCGCGGCAATTTGATTAGCCACCGCATCAGAAAGAAGATTAATAATATCAGCCATTATTTTTCAAAAAATTTCAAAAAGAAAAACACCAACACAAAAACAATGAAAGCCAGCCAAATCACGGTTTTCAAGGGAAATTTATTCCGGTCTTGACGGGACATTCTATGGGAAGACCAACTTCGATGGAGACGATCCGCGAATTTATCGGGATCAAAATCTTCCCCATCTTTACCAACAGGTTTATCCTCTTCGGCCTGATAAAAACGTCGTTTATAGTGGAATTCCCTTTTTTCAGGTCGTTCAAACATATTAAAAGCCATAATCTTC
Source organism: Bacteroidales bacterium (assembly GCA_024400755.1). Taxonomy (GTDB): domain Bacteria; phylum Bacteroidota; class Bacteroidia; order Bacteroidales; family WCHB1-69; genus RUG11690. The sequence goes on from JAKSMG010000008.1 coordinate 32,665, forward strand.
TTTTTTTAGTTTAAAATGCAAAGATACAAAAAACTATTCATACCGCAATTGTCAAGATTTTTATCGCCACATTTCTCTGATTTTTTCCTTTAATTCATTAGACGATTTGTTTAAACCACTAAATATGAAAATCCAACAGGACCTTCAAAAAACTTCCAAATTTCGGAGCAATAAAAATTTCGGCAAAAACCACCACGATCAAAAAGTGAACATTTTTGTGCGAAAAGTCATCAAAAAAGTATCAAAAGTTCATTTATAACATCTTGAATAATAATTGATTAGCTATTGCATTTTTGCGACGTACGCAGTATCTTTGCCTTCCTAATTCTTAAAATCAACCTACTATGACGACAGAAAAAGAAAGCAAACCGACTCTTGCAACTACCGAACATTCTTCGGGACAACTTGGCAACGGCATTTTCCAGTTGCTGACATCAGACTTTACCTTCAAGAAGGTATTCGGGATGGACAACCCCGGGAATTTCCTCCTCGACTTCCTGAACTGCGCCCTGGGAGCATACGTCGGCATTATTACCGAAATACAGTACCTGCCTACGGAATTGATGGGGATTGTCCCCGCACAACGCGGCGTGGTATTCGACATCTATTGTAGGAACCAGAACGACGACCGCTTCCTCATAGAAATGCAACGTGCGCCGCAACAGGATTTTGTCGAGAGGACCTTCCTCAACATGAGCAGGGCCATCAGTAATGCCAGCCGAAAGGGCAGCAACCACAAAATCAAGGCATTCTACTCGTTGAACATCCTGGATTTCAAACTGTCTGCATTCAATAATGACACAAAGGTGTTTCATGCCTGCTTCGTAAAAAACGAGGATAATGAAATTTTATCTCCGAAGGTGGCGTTTTTTTACATTAATTTGTGTAATTTTGCAAACTGGCAGTCCGGCTTATCCGAAAGGTTTAGGAACTGGCTCTTTATGTTTACGAATATGCACAAGCTCACCGAAGAGGATTACAAAAGGCAGGAATCCTATTTCAAGAAACTGCTGGACGACTGCCGTATCAACAACCTAACAGAAGTGGAAATGAGAGAGTACGAAAAAAGCATTACGGAAAGCGAGGCGGTGAAGGCCTCCCTGAAATACGTGGAAGAACTCGCCTACCAAAGAGGAATCGCCGAAGGAGAGGCTAAAGGAGAAGCAAAAGGAGAGGCAAAAGGTGAAGCAAATGCTAAATTTGCCATAGCCAAAAGTATGCTTCAAAAAGGTATTGATTTAGATATTGTCATTTCTATTACCGGACTAACTGCCGAGCAACTTGGCATTTAAGAATTCTAATTGCCTAAATTTCTGTCGTAGTCGGTCTTTTTGGAAAAAGCAGTATTTTTGCAGCATAAATTTCAGGTTATGCTAAAAAACATCATCTTTGACTTGGGAGGCGTCATCTACGACATCCGCTATGAAAATATTGCCGAAGCTTTCGTTAAAATGGGAGCCGGCAACCTTGTTTCACTCTATTCCAAAAGTCAGCAAAGCAATTTCATCGATCTATTTGAAGAAGGTCGTATTACCTCTTCGGCATTTTGCGAGGAAATACGCCGCTTATCAGCCGTTTCACTCACCGATGCCCAAATTACCGAGGCCTGGAATGCCATTTTGATTGACGTTCCCCGCGAACGCGTTGACTTTCTCCTAAAACTGAAAGAAAAATACAACCTGTATTTGTTCAGCAACACCAACGCCATCAATTACGACTGTTTTGTCCCGTATCTGCGGGCGAAATTCGGTTTTGACTTCTTCCCCACCCTTTTTAAGGCAGCCTATTTTTCGCATATCCTTCAAATTCGCAAACCCAAACCCGAAGGCTTCCAACGCATCATCGAGGAGCAGAGGCTCAATCCCTCCGAAACGCTGTTCATTGACGACTCGCCACAGCACATTGCCGGAGCGAGCCAATGTGGACTCCGCACCCATCATTTGCGCAATGATGAAAAAATAGAAAATTTGTGCTACAAAACATTGTAGCCGACAAACACAAAAAACTGACATTAAGCAAAATCGCAAAGATAAAACGCCGTTATTTACCTGTTTCAAGAAATAAAAAAAGAACTTTCTTGGAATTAAAAAAAATCGTATCTTTGCACCCCAATTTTAATAAGGTAAAATAACATATAAAAAAATTATAATAATGAACATTAAAAACGAAAAAGCGAACGGAGAAGTTCAAGAATTGACGATTGAAATCAGTAGAGAAGATTATGCAGAAAAAGTTGAAAGCGCTTTGAAAAAACAGCGTCGTACAGCCCAAGTTCCCGGTTTTAGAGCCGGCAACGCACCTATGGCGATGATTAAAAAAATGTACGAAAAAAGCATCATTTACGATGAAGTCAACAAAATGATGGAAGAAGCCATTTACGGCTATATGCGCGACAACAACCTGGACATTATGCTTGAACCACTGCCAGTCGTGGAAAAATCAAAAGTTGATTTTGAAAACGCGGATAATTTCGTTTTCGTTTATGAATATGCCCTCCAACCCAAATTCGAACTTGACTTCAACAAACAAGTCACTCGTTTCAAAATCGTGGCATCCCAAGAAGAAAAAGACAACCTCATCGACCAAATGCAACGCAGATATGGCGAATACACTTCCCCCGAAACCATTGGCGACGACGATTTCATTTCTGTAAAGATTGATGATAAGGACTGCTTCTTCTACAGCAAGTCCCTCAACAAGAACGGCAAGAAAGAATTCATCGGCAAGAAAGTCGGAGACGTTCGCCACGTGGCCCTAAGAAAAATCTTCGAAAACGAAGAAGAAGTTCGCAAAGTGCTGAAAATCACCGATCACGAATTGGAAGAAGGCAATCAATACGAATATGACGTTAAGATTGAAAACATCGGTCGTATCACCCCTGCCGAATTGAACGAGGAATTCTTCAAGAAAGCATATCCTGATGGTTCTGTAACCACTAAGGAACAATTGGAAAAAGTTGCTGCCGAACAAATTGAAAAACAATGGGCCGACTATACCAACCGTCAATTTATGAACGACGCCATCGGTATTCTTCTTGAAAACACCACAATTGAATTACCTGACGATTTCATCAAGCGTTATATTTTGACCACGCAAAAGGAAATGACCCAGGAACAATTGAATGAAAAATATGAAGAATATCAAAAGTCATTCAAATGGCAATTGATTGAAAATAAAATCGTCAAGGACAACAACATCAGTGTCAACCAAGACGATGTAAAGAATTATGTCCGCAACTTCTTTATGGCCAATTATTTCGCCAACTTCAAAGAAGAAGACATCAAAGACAGATTGGACAGCTTGGTCAACGACGCCTTGAAGAGAAAAGAAGATGTCAAGAACATTTACGACCAACTTTACGACAGCAAGATCCAAGAAGTTTTCAGCAAGAACTTCATCACGGTTGAAAAGAGCGGAAGCTATGACGATTTCGTTGCCGACGTAGAAAAGAAGGCAGATAAGGCCAAACCTGCCGCCAAAAAGAAAACCACTGCCAAGAAGGCAGAAACCGAAGGCGAAGAAAAACCCAAAAGAACCTGCCGTACCAAGAAGACTGAAGCCGAAGGTGAAGAAAAACCCAAAGCCAAGACGACCAGAGCTAAATCAAGCAAAAAAGCCGAATAAGTTATGAACGAATTTGAAAAATACGCTATCAAGCATAGAGGAATCAGCAGTTTACGCCTCGAACAATATCAATCCATTCAGAATGACTACATCACGCCTTATATTATTGAAGAGCGTCCGATGAACATCACACAGTTGGATGTATTTTCGAGATTGATGAAAGACCGAATCATCTTTTTGGGCGTTCCCATTTATGATGACGTGGCCAATATCATCCAGGCACAATTGTTATTCTTGGAATCACAAGACTCTGAACGCGACATCCAAATTTATTTGAACAGTCCTGGCGGAAGCGTGTATGCCGGTTTAGGCATATACGACACGATGCAGTACTTAAAGCCCGAAATCTCGACCATTTGCACAGGAATGGCCGCTTCGATGGCTGCCGTATTGATGTGTGCGGGAGCTCACGGAAAACGTTTCGCTCTTCCCCATTCCCGCATTATGATTCATCAACCAATGGGCGGTACGCAAGGACAAGCTTCCGACATTGAAATCGAAGCCCGCGAAATCCAGAAGTTGAAAAAGGAACTGTACGAAATCATCGCCCACCATTCAGGCAAGGATTACGAACAGGTTTGGGCCGACAGCGACCGCGATTATTGGATGACCGCCATTGAAGCCAAAGAATACGGAATGATTGACGAAGTGCTTAAAAGCGAAAGATAATGACCAAAGTTAAAGACGGGGAAATCTGCAGTTTTTGCGGGGCACATATTACATCCGACCGCATTCTCATCCACGGGCTTCACGGAGCCATCTGCGAGAATTGTGTTCAAGCCGTGAATGACGTAATGCGGGACATTCGGGAAGAAGAAGGTCAACGCCAACGCTCCGAGATGAAAGTCAATCTGCTCAAGCCCAAGGAAATCAAAGCCAAGTTAGACGAATATGTCATCGGCCAAGATGAAGCCAAGAAGGTGATTTCCGTCGCCGTTTACAATCATTACAAACGAATTCTATACGACCAGCAAGATGATGTGGACATAGAAAAGTCCAACATCATCTTGGTTGGCGATACCGGTACTGGCAAAACGCTGATGGCCAGAACCATTGCCCAATTATTGGATGTTCCTTTCTGCATTGCCGACGCCACCGTCTTCACCGAAGCCGGCTATGTGGGTGAAGACGTGGAAAGCATCCTTACCCGTTTGCTGCAAGCCGCCGATTACGACGTAGCCCGTGCCGAACGCGGTATCGTTTTCATTGACGAAATAGACAAAGTGGCCCGCAAAGGTGCCGACAATCCCTCTATTACCAGGGACGTATCCGGAGAAGGTGTCCAGCAATCACTGCTGAAACTCTTGGAAGGTTCATTGGTCAACGTACCACCTCAGGGAGGCCGTAAGCATCCAGAACAAAAATTCACCGTGGTCAATACCAAGAACATTCTGTTCATCGGAAGCGGTGCCTTCAACAGCATCAACAAGATCATCGGAGAAAGAATGAACACCAATGTCATCGGCTATAATAAAAAGCATCAGGAACTGGATAAAAACAATATGATGCAGTATATTTCTGCCCAAGACCTCAAGACGTTTGGCCTCATTCCGGAATTATGCGGACGTTTTCCAGTCATCACCTATATGAACGCATTGGATTCCGATGCCCTCAAACGCATTCTTACCGAACCCAAAAACGCATTGATCAAGCAATACATCCGCCTCTTTGAAATTGACGGCATTGAATTGAGTTTTGACGAAGACGCCCTCAACTACATCGTGTCGAAAGCGGTAGAATTAAAATTGGGAGCCCGCGGTCTGCGTTCCATCATTGAAAAAATAATGACCAATGCGATGTTCGAATTTCCATCTTCAAAGAAAAAGAAGATCAAAATCACAGCGGATTACGCCAAGGAACAATTTGAAAACTCCATCTTTTCATTTTTAGACTAAAGCCTTTCCCGAAGGCAAGCCATTAGATTTATCAATTCTGTAGGATTAATTGGTTTTTCGGCACAAGCTACAATTCCTTTATGGATATTGGAACAAATGTCCTCGTAAAATTGATCTATATATGCCGATATCAATATAATACACGGCACATTATTCAATAGATTAAAAATTTCAAGTCCGTTCATATCCGGAAGGTCCAAATCCAAGAACATAAAATCGATTTGTGCCGACTGCATAAAGCAAACAACATCAGACAAACACGTAAAAGTGTGCACACACACCAACCAGTCACAACTTGCTAAAATATTTTTTATAGTTTTGTGTATGTTCAGATTATCGTCAACAATTACATAATTATAGAGGCACTGCATACTAATCGTATCATTTGACTGAGACATCATCTTTTGCGCGGCTAGTAGTGACTAAATAAACACCTATCAAAATTAAGACCAAGGCCACGGGCTTGTTCCAAGTAAAAATATCCTGTCCGACAGCAATGGCAATGCAAGCGGTCACCACCGGCTGCAAATTGCTATACATACTTACCGTGGTTGGTCGCAAAAAGCGTAAAGAGAAAGGTAACAAGAAATAAGATACCACGGTGGCAAATACCAACACCACAGCCAAATTAATATAGGCCATCACTGGAACAGCGGTAAAAAAAATAGGACAAGAGTCTAACGAAATATTGGGAATGGCAATGGGGATGCAAATTATACAGCCCATTAAAAACATCCACTTCATCATCGTTATCGGATTATATTTTTGGGATACGGTTCTAGTGATTAGCAAATAAGTGGCATAAAAGACAATATTGACAAAGCAGAGTGTCAACCCAATGGGTGTGGCGTTGGCATCGATTTTCCAAGAAAAAAGCACGATCATCAACGCACCACAAATGCCCACGATCACCCCGGCCGACTTCTGCAGAGAAATCGGTTCCTTAAGAAATACCGCAGCCATCAACATCACCAGCAACGGACTGGTTGCCGAAATCAGCGACACATAGCACGGAGAAGTATAACGAAAAGCCTCCCCAAAAGCCAGAAGCGTACCTGCCAACACGACGGCACCCACGACAAAAAGTGCCATATCCCTTTTTTCAACCTTTTCTCGCGGCACAAACAGCGACAAAATCCAAAAAGCAATGGCCCCAAAAAGCATTCGCACGGCAGTAAACGCCAGAGGGGAAATATATTCGGGCACAACGGCTTCGGAACAATTCGGATTTATGCCAAAAATAACATAAACCGCCAATGCCGCCAAATGGCCTTTCCATTTATTCGTATTTCTGTTCATTTTCTAAATAAAAAAAGCAGGATGCACCGCATCCCGCCTTAGTAGCGGGGGCAGGACTCGAACCTGCGACCTCCGGGTTATGAGCCCGACGAGCTACCACTGCTCTACCCCGCAATATTGTTATGCAAAAATACAATTTTTTTTGTAAAAAACACACCTTAATCAATATATTTATAAAAAACTGAATATCAATAATTTATAATAAAAATTGAAAATATAATCCTAATTTGGATACAAAATGGCTCGTTTTTTTGGAAAGAAAAAGCCTCCCATTTGACAAAAAAATCGTACCTTTGCCCTGTAAATTACAAAAGATGCTCAAAAAAACGCTTATACTTTTGACCCTGTTTATGATGTCGTTGATCCTTTACGCACAAGACGACATCCTTTACGAGAATTACGCTGAAGACACGGTTTCATCCAATTTTGAATCCCAAATCACTTGTCCGACCATCGATTCCATCATTCAATTTGCCTTTTACAAAAAGCCCACTTCAAAATACAAATACGGAGCTGCCGGTCCCAACCATTTCGATTGTTCGGGATTCGTCTATTACTGTTTCAATCAGTTTGGCATTACGCTTCCACGCAGTTCTCGCGATATGTTTTTGGTAGGAAAGAAAGTGGCAAAGGAAGAACTGATACCCGGAGATTTGGTATTTTTCTCTCGAGGCAGGCTTGCCATTGGACACGTCGGCATTGTGATTGAAACCGACATCGATGCCGCCCACAATTTCCGCTTCATCCACTCTTCAACCAACAAAACCAACATCAGAGTGGATAATTCTGCCAGTCCAGGATATGCGGCACGCTTTAAGGGAGCCCGTCGCATCATAAGTTGCGAAAACGACATTGTTGCCATTTTACCCAACGACACAACGGTCATCGACACCATCGTTTCGAAGCCCATCATAGGGAAGCCCGAAATCGTGCAAAAACCCATCGTTGTTCAGCAACAGCCGGTCAAAGTCGAAGTAAAGTCCACCAAATATCACAAAATCAAGAAAGGCGAAACCCTATCTGGCATTGCCCGTAAATACCACACCAGTGTTAGCAATTTAAAAAAATGGAACAAACTCCGTTCCGACTTTATTCGTGAAGGGCAACGCATTATTGTGGGCAAATAATTTTAGCAGTTAAAGATTATGGAAGAATATAAATCAGCATTATCCGTACAAGAAGGCATTGAACAGCCCGTCTCGGTCAACCCCTATTTTCAGCGCAAAAAAGCCAGCCGGAAAGCACTTAGCGCGGATGAATATGTTAATGGCATATTGGCCCACGACCGTGTAATTTTGAGCCAGGCCATCACATTGGTGGAAAGCACCAATCCCGATCATTTTGACCTTGCACAAACCGTCATAGAAAAATGCCTTCCGCACTCTGGCAATTCCATTCGCATCGGCATCACCGGCGTTCCCGGTGTCGGGAAAAGCACATTTATTGAAAGTTTTGGACAATATTTGACCAATTTGGGACACAAAGTGGCCGTTTTGGCCATTGACCCGAGCAGCGAACGTTCCAAGGGCAGCATTTTAGGAGACAAAACGCGTATGGAACGCTTATCCGTTGACCCCAACGCCTTCATCCGCCCCACCCCTTCGGGACTTACCCTGGGCGGCGTGGCCCGAAAGACAAGAGAAACCACCATTCTTTGCGAAGCAGCCGGTTTTGACGTCATCTTGATAGAGACTGTCGGCGTAGGGCAGTCGGAAACCATTGTCAAATCTATGGTTGACTTTTTCCTCTTGCTAATGTTGGCAGGTGCCGGCGACGAACTGCAAGGTATCAAGCGTGGCATTATGGAAATGGCCGATGCCCTCATCATCAACAAAGCCGATGGCGACAACCTTTCAAAGGCCACCGCCGCCAAAGCCCAATACCGCTCTGCCCTCAAGCTCTTTCCTCCCAACGAAAACGGCTGGGAACCCCGCGCCGACATCTGCTCAGCCCTGAACAACGACGGCATCGAAAACGTATGGAACATCATTTGCCAATTTAAAAACCTTACCCAAAGCAATCACTACTTCTTTAAACAACGCGACGAACAACTGATCAAAACATTTTATGACTGGGTGGATTTTTCCATAAAAAACAATTTTTATTCCAATAATGTTATCAAAAACAAAATCGAAGAACTTGAAATTTTAGTCAAAGAGAAAAAAATATCCCCCTATCAAGCTGGAAGTCAATTAATTGAAATAAGCAGGTAAAATTAGAAGGACTGTTTTTTTATTCAAAAAAAATTTTTATCTTTGCGTTCTAAATCTATAGATTATGAAAAAAGCATTATTTGTTATCGGTTTGGTCTTGTTAGTTGGCTGCAGTTTAATTTCTTGCAAAAGAGAATGTTTTTGCGATTATCACCGTTTAGAAACCGGCAACGTCATCAAGAACTATGATATTGGCCCCGCAACCAAGCAGGAATGTGCAAATTTGAACAAAATTGACACCGTCCAAATCTACACGGGTACTTTCCACGATTCAGTTGTTTGCCATTTTTAATCATCAAGTTTTGACAGCAATGAAAAATGCTATTAAAATATTAGGATTTATTGGCATTATGGCTTTACTTTTCACTTCTTGCAACAAGAAGTGTTCTTGCACGACTTCCGTTCCCGGATTTGAAGATGAAACTATCATTTATGAAAAACCAAACGGAAAGCACGCTTGTAAAGTCTATCAAGATAATCAAAATAAGATTTTAACATCAGTAAACGGCAAAGTAGCCTGCGTTTACCAATAATATTTTACTCAATGAAAAAAGCCATTGTTCTGTTTTTGGCCTTTTGCTTGGTGATTTGCATTTCTTCTTGCACGAAAAAATGCAAATGCTCTCTCTGGAAAAACGGCGGAACCGTTGAAAACGCCATCGACTTTGAAAGAGAATTAGATCAAGCCTACGACAATTGTTCTGCAATGAGCAATTTTGACGAAACCACCCAAACAGGTTTGAAATGTAAATAAGCCAAAGCTTAGTGGGCTTCAAACCAGCTCACACCTTCATTGATATCCACATCTAACGGTACCGAAAGTTGTAAAGCACTGCTCATAATTTTCCGTACCGTGTTTTTTATCTGCTCAATTTCAGATTTACGTACTTCAAAGACCAATTCATCGTGGACCTGTAAGACCATTTTGCAATCCAATTGCTGAGCTTTGATTTCGCGTGCAAGATTGACCATGGCAATTTTTATCATATCGGCAGCCGTACCTTGAATAGGCGCGTTAATGGCATTTCGTTCCGCCGCCTTACGCAAAATCGCATTGGCAGAATTGATGTCTTTAATATAACGACGACGTCCCAACAAGGTCTCTACGTAGCCGTTTTGACGTGCGAACTCCATCGTGTCCAACAAATATTGACTGATTTTTGGGAAACCGGCAAAATAATCCGTAATCAACTCCCGGGCTTCCTTTTGCGGAATATGCAGTCTTTCTGCCAAACCAAAAGCAGAAATGCCGTATAGAATACCAAAATTAACCGTCTTCGCATTGCGACGCATCGTACTTGTCACATCCTCTTCCGCCACTTTATATACGTGAGCAGCCATCGCCGCGTGAATATCCTTATGCTGACGGAATGTCTCAATCATTCGTTCATCACCGCAGACGTGTGCTACAATACGCAATTCTACCTGAGAATAATCCGCCGCCATCATTACATAATCCTCGTTGGAAGCCACAAAGGCCTTGCGGATATCCCTTCCTCGCTCGGTTCGAATCGGAATATTCTGCAAGTTTGGATTTACGGAACTCAATCGACCCGTGGAAGTCACCGTTTGCGTATAGGTGGTGTGGATACGCCCCGTCTTGGGATTGATTAACTGCGGCAAAGCATCAATGTATGTGGATTTCAACTTCGACAACTGGCGCCATTCCAAAATCAACGACACAATCGGATGCTTGTTCACCAACTTGTTCAAAACCTCTTCTCCTGTTTGATATTGCTTGGTTTTCGTCAACTTGGCATTTTCGATAATGCGCAGTTTCTCAAACAAAATCTCACCCATCTGCTTTGGCGAAGCAATATTGAATTTTTCGCCTGCCAAGGCATAGATATGCTCTTCCAAATCGGCCAAATCCTGTGCCAAAGTCAGTGAATTTTCTTGCAGTACGTGCTCATCCAACTTGACCCCAGTATATTCCATATCTGCCAACACTTCTTCCAAAGGCATCTCCACATCATTGAACAAGGACATCAAATTATTATTGGTCAATTCGTTCAACAACAGCGGATACAGTTGGGCAAAAACTTCCACCCTTTCACACACGGCCAAATGAGAAGCGGCATTGTCTTCCATCAAAGAATAATTCAATAAATTCTCAGACAAATTTTTCAATTTATGAGAATTCTCCGGCTGAATCAAATAATGGGCAATCTGCAAATCAAAAAAAGATGCTTTCGAATTTAATTTCAGTCCGTGAAAGAACTTAAAAGTAGGTTTCATTTCAAAAGAAACCACCAGATTTTCATTCTCGAATATATACTTCAGCAGATTTTTAAAACGGGTGGGCTCTTCCAACAAATGATAATATATCGTATTTTGATTTTCAGCAAGTGCGAATCCCGCAATTTTATCATTGACCAACAGCCAATCGAAAAAGAAAGTAGCGTTGGGCTTGATTTCCAGCTCTTTCACATCAAAAAGCTGCACATAATTATGCGGCAAGGATTCAAAAGTCTTATAAACCGGCATCGTTACTTCCTCATTTTCTTCCACAGGAACAGGTGAAGCAAACAAATCGACTTGTGCGGGATCAGACTTTCCGATTTCTCCCGGATTCAACGACAAATCGGAAAACACCCGCTTGGACAAAGCCCTAAATTCCAATTCTTCAAAAACGGCCTTCAATTTTTGAGGATTTGGACCGTCGTACTTCATAGTTTCAAAATCGCAAGTAATGGGAACATCTAAAATAATGGTTGCCAACATTTTAGACATCAAGGCCTGTTCTTGGTTGTCTATCAATGCCTGTTTCAATTTAGCATTAGCTACTTGGTCGATATGGGCATAAATATTTTCGATTGAGCCGAATTCTCCCACGAGTTTTTTGGCTTTCACCTCGCCCACTCCGGGAACGCCAGGAATATTATCGGAAGCGTCGCCCCACAAACCCAAGATATCGATAAGCTGCTCTGGTTTTTGGATGCCATATTTCTCACAAATGCCATCCACGCCCACCACCTGTGCCGGCTGACCGAACTTTGCCGGTTTATACATAAAGATATTATCGGAAACCAGTTGTCCGTAATCCTTGTCGGAAGTCATCATATAAACCTGAAAACCCTCGATTTCTGCCCGTTTGGCCAGCGTTCCCACAATATCATCGGCTTCATAGCCGTCCAACATCACCATAGGAATGTTAAAGGCGTCAATAACCTTTTTGATATAGGGAATCGAATTGATAATGTCGTCGGGAGTCGCTTCACGATTGGCCTTATAGGCGGCAAAATCGGCGTGACGTAGTGTCGGCGCACCCGTATCAAAAGCCACGGCGATATGCGTGGGTTGCTCTTGTCGCAGCACTTCATACAAGGTGTTGGTAAAGCCCAAGGTTGCCGACGTGTTAACCCCCTTGGAGGTAATTCTGGGAGACTTGGCCATAGCATAGTAAGCTCTGTAAATCAAAGCCATGGCATCGAGAATAAACAGTTTTTTCTGCATCGTGAAGAGATTATTTATTTTGACAAAAATTCATTTAACTTCTCATAATCAGCATCGGATATTTCCGAGTGTTTAAACTTCGTGCTGAAGTTTTTGGTTTCATCCACCAAATGAATCCAGCCCTCATCTTCGCTCATTTCCACATTCGCCCTATAGCCATAGTAGGAAGAATCCTCCGATGACCAGACCGTCACATACCGATTAATGACAATTCTATCATCATAAAGCGAAATTTGCAACGGATATTTTGAAAACTTCTTTGACATAAAAAAAATACCACCGAAGAATATCAGCATCAATATCAAATCCAGATACGATCTTAGTTGCAATGAAATCGTCAAAAAAATATTTAAGATGAACACCACGGCGTAAGTGATATAGAACGAACACGTCCAGATTTTGATTTTTCTTTGATTGATTTTAATGTGATACTTTTCCATAGTTCTAACATTTGATTTACGGGCAAAGATACGAATTTTCGTTAAAAATTATCTATAACGCATAAAATTTATTTCAAGTTTAATATTTTAAGAAAAAAAATTTATATTTGTAAAAATTTATTGCCAATATTACAATATAATCTAACAATCTCAATTTCAATAAATTATCACAAAAATTATGAATAAAATTGAACAACACCCTATTTTGGAGATTCCAAAATCGGAAAAAGTCATTTTTGAGTACAACGGTAAAAAGGTGGAGGGCTATAAGGGCTACACCATTGCCGCGGCTTTACATCAGGCAGGATTTCCCGTGCATAGCCACAGTTTGGACAAACGCGAACGCAGTTTAAATTGCGGCATTGGCAAGTGCGGTGCCTGCGAAATGTTGGTGGACGGTGTAGTACGGAGAATTTGTATCACCAAGGTGGACAATGTCAAAAAGGTGGAAGAAATTTCCCGCGGTTATTTTCCCAAAGCCACTCCTATTGACAAGGAACAAGAAATTAAAATTTACAAGACGCAAGTCGCCATTATCGGTGCAGGACCTGCGGGTTTGGCTTGTCGTGAACAACTCAACAAGTTGAACATTCCCAACATCGTCATTGACAACAACGACCGTGTTGGTGGACAATTCAATATGCAGACTCACCAATTTTTCTTCTTTGAAAAGGAACAGAAATATGGTGGAATGCGTGGTTTTGACATCGCCAAGACGCTGGCCGGCGAAGATCACTCCGGCATTATGCTGAGTTCTACCGTTTGGGACATTTTGGATGGCAAGCGTATTGCCGTCAAGAACATTGCCGACAACAGCATTTATTATATTGACGCGGAATATTTGATCGTGGCCACGGGTGCGGTACCATTCACTCCGGCTTTTGAGAACGATGACCTGCCCGGTGTTTACACAGCCGCCGTCGTGCAGAAGATGATGAACGTGGAACACACGCTCTTGGGAAAACGTATTTTGTCAGTTGGTGCAGGCAATATCGGCTACCTTACTTCTTACCAAGCCACACAGGCGGGCGCGGAAGTCGTGGCCATCATTGAAGCGATGGATCACGAAGGTGGTTTTCCAGTACAAGCCAACAGGGTTCGCCGACTGGGCATTCCTATCTATACTTCCCACGTACTGCTCAAAGCCATTCCCAACAGAGAACACACCGGCATTACGGGCGCTGTCATTGCCGAATGCAAGGATTTCAAGCCCGTCAAGGGAACGGAAAGAATCATTGAAGGCATTGACATCATCAACATCTGTACCGGCTTGATTCCAGACGACCAACTCTTGCGTAAAGGCAAGACCTTGTTTGGACTCAACTGTTTCGGCGTGGGTGATGCCATCCGCGTTGGTGAAGGCACCTGTGCCGTATTGAGAGGCAAGCAAGCCGCCTACGAAATCGCCCAGCAAATGGGTCAGCGCATCAACTACGAAGAATACCTGTCCATTTCAAGAGACTACATTGATTCACAGCAACGCCCGGTCCGCGTTTTGGAAGAACGTCGCAAACCAAGTGAAGCCAGAATGAAAGAAAAGGGCTTCGTCATTGCCGACTGTCTCTACGGATTTGCCTGCAACCCTTGCACATTCTCTTGTCCGCAAGGTGCCATCAGCAAGCCCACCACTTCTTCGGTGCCGATCATTGACTATAAAAAATGTATCGGCTGTATGAAGTGCGTTTCGCATTGCCCCGGCTTGGCCCTCTTTGGTTACAATCCAAGCAAGAATTGGCTGTTTTTACCTATCGAATATAAGGCATACGAAAATTCAGAAGTATTCTTGGTAAACGACAACGGCAAGATTATAGGTGAAGGTGTCATTGAAAAAATCACTGAAAATCCAAACAAGACCAATGTTGCACGTGTGAAAGCTCTCACCGTGGAAGGAGACGACATCACCAACGTCACCGGCCTCGTGCTGAAGGAAAAATATCCCAAAGAAATTGATGAAACTCCATTAAAATCATACAGAAAAGACAGCACTTACGTATGCCATTGCGATGACGTTAAGATTGACACCATCTTGGCTGCCGTCAAGGGCAAGAAAATCATCTCTGTTGACGAGTTGAAACACATTACCCGCATTGGTATGGGACCTTGCCGCGGCAAGCGTTGCATTCCAAGGGTAAAGCAATTGCTTCGCAGCTACGGCGTAGAAGTTGTTGGAGACGCCACGCCACGCGGACCTCTTTCCAACCAAATCAGCTTGGGAGAACTTTATCCGTCCAATAATCAAAAACTGATTACCGACATCAGCAATAAAGCGACCAAACGCGTGAAATGCGATGTCTTTGTCGCCGGCGGCGGCATCACGGGCAGTGCCTTGTTCAGATATTTTGCCGAAGCAGGCAAGAAAGTCGTTATGGCCAATGCCGACAGGGGTTCTTCCTGGAGAAACATCGGTGGTGGACGTCCTGCCTTCTCACTTCCTGAAATTTCCGACATTGCCAACCACAATTTAGCCATCTTCAAGCAATTGCAAAAAGCCACGAATATCAACTTCAAGCCCACGCGCTACGTTGGTTTTGCCCACGACAACGACACCTACAAGGCACTCGAAGCCTCTTTGGCCTGGTCTGACGGCTATATGGTAGATCGCAAGGATTTCCAAAAAGAAATCTCACCCTATTTCAATCCTAAGAACAAAACCTACAAAGCGGCCTTAATCACCAACAACTGTTGGCAAGCCACTCCTGGACTGGTCATCAACTACATTAGGAACATTGCCATTCAAAACGGTGGCACTTTGTTGGAAGACTGTCACTTATTGGAAGTTCAGAAATCCGCCAACGGATTTATCGCCCTGGTGCAAACCCACGACAAGCAATACGTGGAATACCACTGCGAACATTTTGTAAACGCCTTGGGCGCCAACGCCAGCAAGTTCGCTTCTCAACTGGGTTTGGAAATCGGCTTGTTCCCCATTCGCCACCAAGCGTTCATCACCCGCCGACTTCCTTTGCTCGGCAAAGACGGCGATGCCTTGGATATGCTCATCGACAGAAGACATTACAAGGGCTTCATAGCAGTTTATGGACAGCAGTTCGCCGAAACGGGACAAATCATCGGTTGTGCATCTCCAGCGGTTGACGCGATGGAAATGGGCAAGGAATTAAAATGCAACTCCCAAGAATTCCTCGACATCTTCTCAGAAGTATTCACCGATTGGATTCCGCAATTGGCCACTGTCGGCTTCCAGGCCTTCTGGTCGGGATACTATACCGAACCACGCTACATTGTTGACCCCAAACACGGTTTGTTGGTGGGTATGCGTGGCCACGGCTTCATGATGGGTCAATATATGGCCAAGATGTATGTGGACAAATATATGGGCAAACGTGTTCCTTCCTACTTCTCCAGACTATCCTTAAACGGAGATGGTTTAAGCGAAAACGCATTTAAATAGCAGTCTATTTATAAAATTGAACGGGGAAAATGAGTTTCATTTTCCCCGTTTTTGTGAAGGGATTTCGCTGTTCCCTCCATACATCGGGAACAGCGGAATGGCGACGAAGCATAGCGCAGCGGAATCCCCACCCTAATTGTACATTGTAAATCGTTAATTGTAAATTGAAAAAGGGGCTTCGCACGAAACCGCACAAAGCCCTTGTATGATTATTGTAAGTGGGTTGAAAGTTGTTCTAAATCCTAAGCCCTAAACCCTATACCTTTAATTTCCTCTTCCGTCAGACCAGTAAGTTCTGAAATTAAAGCACTGTCAAGCCCTTTAGACAACATATTACGGGCAATGAGTATTTTGCTTTGGGCTTCACCTTCTGCTCTGCCTTTTTCAATTCCCTTCTCAATTCCTTTCTCCATCCCGTCCTGAAACGCCTCATCACGAACCAGTTCCATGCCGCTCTGCACGTCGGCATAATCCCAAATGCTCTTCTTGTACTCGTCCTTTTCCATATCGCTGAATTTTTTGTAGTTGCAACGCCTGAACATCGTCTCGAAAAAGGAATTTCCGCTCGCCTGCTGCGGCAGCTCCGTCATCTTGCGCATGTTGTTGAACACGTGGGCCAAGATTTCCTGTTCCGTCTTCGGGACCTTCTTTTCGCGTGCAAAGATACCTAATTCTACGATACAAAACGTCGGGTTGTCGGAAATAATGTTGCCGAAGTCGTCCTTGTAGTTCACGAACCACACCTTTTCCCCACGTTTCAGGGCCAGTCTGTCGGGATGCTCCATAAGGCAGACCACGCACACCTTCGCAATATGGTATTTTTTGTCCTTGACGGTGATGGAGTTGCTGATGAGGCGGCTGGCGTAGGCAAGGCCCCTTTCGATGGGAAAGCGCTGCCGAATCTTCTGCATCTCCACCACGAAGTAGTCGTTGCGCTCGTTCTTGCACAGCACGTCGAACACCACCTTGCGGTCGTATTCGTCCAGTCCCACCACCTCGTTGGGAAGGTACTGCACTTCGGAAATCCTTCCAAATCGCTCCGACACGAAAAGGTTGAGCATATATTTCAGTTCCTCCTGGCAGCCGTCGAGGCCAAACACACGCTTAAAGCCAAAATCGGACAGCGGATCAATGTAGCAAATCTGTTCATCAAAAATCTTTTCTTCCATAAGTTCAATATTGATAATTAATATTGTAGAAAATAATAATTATTATTTTTATTATCACGTTGCAAAAATAAACATAAAAACAATACAATCATACCATTGTTGATAAATTTTTATTTTGCTAAAAATCAGATTTATAGGAAGTTAATATTAACAAGCGAAAAATTGATTTGTTAAAATACGAACAACAAACGGCAGTAGAGACACGGCACGCCACGTCTCTACAAATGCCTCCTCGCCATTCCGCAAGACCGACGCAAAGCAGTCTCAGCGGAATCTCCACCTCAATTGCTCATTGCAAATTGTAAATTACCCATTGCTCAGTGATGTGGCTTCTCTCCGAGAAGCTTGGATGGCCGAGCATTGTGTTACCCCACATCACGGACTTCACTTCGTTCGTCCTGATGTGGAGTTATGAAGATACGTTCTCCGAGAACGGAAATGGATGCCCGAGTAGTAGAGACGCAGCAACATTGCACTGGGCGGCACCAAACCCTCTCTTAATTCAAATCTAAACACAGAGAAAGGATGTCTTTCCACATTAGGTTAAGATGGTCGGCAATTTCCTTATTACACAAAATACCCTTGAAACAATAAATACTTTGCAACAATGCCGGATTGGTCTGCACCACGGCACGTATATTTTTAGAAGAAACCAATGTTTCCAACAGCGGCAAAATAAACAAGCCCAATCGTTTATTCATCATATCCACATCGGCAGAAGACATCAAAATATTATCCAGCATACTCCAATTATCCCTATCCGTAATCAAATTAATTGCAATGGCAAATGCCTCGTTTTCGTTCAAAAGATCAAGGTATGTCGGAGTTAGTTCCGAAACGACCACCCTTGAAATCAGAATTTGATTTTCTTGAATATGCTGAAGTTCATCATTCGTATAGGGCGAAAATTTCAAAAGTATTTTGGTGGATGCCGCCAAGTCGGTGAAATTTTCGACGATTTCGGCACCCGCATTGGCATAATCCATATCGGTAAGACGAGTATGGCTGGCATATCCCCGTTGAACAAAAACCTTAATTTCCTGTTCTGTAAGTTTTTGCACTACTTCAGGCGAACACAAAAGCACATCCGGTATAGGTCGATCGCCTTTAACCAACCCAATACTTGTCTGTTTTTCACACAAGTCCAGCATAAACGTCTGTTCCTGTGTTTTTGCGTTTGGAAGATAATGCAATGCTAAATCCATATCATTTATATTAATAGATAAAACGACGCTTTTGATCGCCGAGAACTTCGATTTTCACTTTGACAAAATCCTCTCCAGCCAACAACTCTTCCACTTTTTCGGTCCACTCAATAAAACAGTAAGATCCGCTATACAAATAATCGTTAAAACCGATCTTAACAGCTTCGTCAACAGAGTCAATTCTGTAGAAATCAAAATGATAGATGGGCAAGCCGTCGCTGCCAAAATACTCGTTGACGATGGCAAAAGTAGGACTTGAAGTGGTTCCTTCCACGCCCAATTGGCGACAAAGTTCTTTAATCAGCGTCGTTTTGCCGGCACCCATTTCCCCATAAAAGCCGAAAACACGGTCGTTGCTATGTTTTTGCAACAAGTCGGCGGCCACAGAAGGCAATTCCTGTTGATTTGAGATAGTCATCATTTTTTTTTACAAATCTTGCGTATAATAGTTTATTAATTTCGACATAGGGGAAGCGATAATGGTTCCCATATTGATTTTTTTCTCCAGCGCCACTTCCTGAATGACATTTTGAAAATGAAAAGCCACAGAACCCAATAAATGCACTTTTGAATAGGCATTTTTATCGTAATATCCGATTTGAGAATCAAAAAATTCCGCAAAAGCAGATTTACAAAGACTTTTCACCTCAGGAATATCCAAATGGTCTTGAATAAACGGCGGAAAAGACGCAAAAAATTTATTGGGATGGGATTCCTGATAAATTCGGTGTATCACCTTTGACGGATTGATGTCAAAGTGCTGCTCCAATTCTGTCACTACAACTTCTGGCAATTTTTTCATCATATATGCCGTGACGAACTTTTTGCCCAAATAGGTTCCGCTTCCCTCATCTCCTATCATATAGCCCAACGATGGAGCACGGTCAATAATTTTTTGTCCGTCGTAGAGGCACGAACTGGAACCGGTACCCAAAATGGCCACCAATCCGGGTTGTTGTCCGCACAAGGCATGACACGCTTCCAACAGATCGGAACAAACCTGGAACGAGATTTGTGGGAAGAATGCCATAATGACACTCGCGATACGAGAAGCACTGTGTTCGTTGGCACAACCCGCACCATAATACGCCATACGGTCAACTTTCCGATATGGATTTGGCAGTGTTGACACAAAACGGGAAAACACCTCTTGGATTTGCTCATCTGTTGCATAATTGGCATTGATACCGGCATCCGCAAAACGATGAACAATTTCCTTGTTTTGCAACACAACGAAATCGGTTTTGGTAGCCCCGGCATCCACAATTACAAATGTACCTTCTGCCATTTCAGTATAAATTTTATTAGAAGTTACTTCTCGGAATAGAAAGCGGATTGGTACGCTTGTATTGAGAACGTTTGTAGCGCTGAATCAAGACGTGGTCTTCCAAGGATTTATCGCCATTGAAATAGGCGGCAAACAATTTATCGACTTCATAATAATTAGGAACACCCAATTGCTCGCAATCGCAACTGCTAATACCCAAACCATCGACAGGCGTGGCCTCGATACAAGACAACAAGGCGTCATAGCACTTTGCATCGCACTCGTCAAGCAGGGCCGTTGCCATATTAAATACTTCCGTTTTCCATAGATTCATAATGGGCGCATAATCCCCCACATCACCATGCAGGGTCCAGAATCCAGTCAAGTATTCCGTATAATTATCTGTTGAAATAACGATACCGCGATACAATTGTGCCAAATCGTACAACACCATCATACGCATCCTGGCCTTCATATTTCCCTGGCGCATTTTGGACAACTGTGAATCATCATAATGAATCAACAGTTTTTTATTTTCCAAAAACGTATCGGTCAAATCCAGATGTTGAAAATCGTCACAAAAGCCCTCCCCCACCGTCAAGGAACGTGCCACCTCATCGTTGGGATTGGTCTCAATCGTAATGGAACGCCCTATCAATGGAATGTTATTTTTCTGACACACAGGATGAAGCAAAGCCGCACACAAGGCACTGTCAATGCCTCCGGAAATGCCAAGCACAAGCGATTTCAATCCGTATGTTGTGATATAATCGCTCATAATTTGTCGAATATTGGCCGCCACTTTACGCAACTGGTTTTTATCCGTCATAAAAGGGAAGAAACTTGAATCTGGTATGGTCATTTTTCTATGTTTTTAATTGGCAAATATACAATAAATAATCATAATATTGAAAAGCAAGGATGAAAGATTTTTTTAGAAATAATAATTATGAACAGGAAAATGCCATTTCAAAAAAAAAGTGTAGATTTGCATTTTAATTTATAGTGAAAAATGGCAAAAAAAATATTGATAGCCACAGGTGGTGGCGACTGTCCAGGATTAAACGCGGTCATCAGAGGAATTGTTAAGAGTGCCTGTGCGGAAGGTTGGCAGGTATTTGGCTGTATCGAATCTTTTAATGGTTTGCTCAAAGACACCGTTGAAATTATCGAGCTGAATGAGAAAATGGTTTCCGGCTTACACGTTAAAGGCGGCACCATTATCAAAACCACCAACAAAGGAGGTCCATTTCATTTTCCGGTGAAGCAGGATGACGGCTCGTGGGTGATGGAAGACCGCTCCGAACTAATGAAAAAGCGTTTGGACAATCTGGGCATTGACGCCGTAATCAACATTGGCGGTGACGGTTCCCAAGCCATTTCCCTGGCACTTGGAAAAATCGGCATCAACGTCATCGGAGTGCCTAAAACCATTGACAACGACTTGTCTTCAACGGACTTCACATTCGGTTTCCAGACGGCCGTACAAATTGCCACCGAATGTTTTGACAAAATCGTAACGACGGCAGAAAGCCACAATCGCGTCTTCATTATGGAAGTGATGGGGCGTGATGCAGGTTGGATTGCCCTCCACACGGCCATTGCCGGCGGAGCCGATGTCTGCATCATTCCGGAAATTCCTTACGACCCTCAAAAAATTGCAGAAAAGATTGAAAAAAGATATCAAAACGGAATGGGATTCTGTAATATCGTCATTGCTGAAGGTGCCAAATCCTTAGACGGCAAAGTAACCGGTTCCGCACCCACTGCCGTTGGAGATCAGCATATCAAATTAGGTGGTGTTGGAGACAAACTGAAACAGGAGCTGACAGAACTTGGCGTTGAACACGATATTCGCGTTACCGTTTTGGGACACCTGCAACGCGGCGGAACTCCCGTTGCCTACGATCGTATCTTAGCCACCGAATTTGGCGTGAAGGCATTCGAGTTGGTGAAAGAAGGAAAATATGGTAACCTGGTTACTTATCGTCATCCCAACATCTCATACGTTCCTCTTGAAGATGCCCTCAAAAAACCGCACCTGGTTAATCCCGAATCAGATTTTCTGGTACATACCGCCCGCAAAATCGGTATGTCATTAGGTGATTAAAAAACTAATTGCGACGAGAATTGCAAATCAGTTCCATACGCCAGTGATTGCCGTATTCGTCGTCATATTCATAATATAACTCGTGCTGGGTCAATCTTTTGATTCGAGCCACATAATAGTACCGTTGGTTGACGATCTTAAAATTCATCACCAACTTTTTATAGTTATCTTCAAAGCCCCAATCCCCGTAATTTGAATTACGGATTTCGTCATTATAAAACGTATAGACATCTAAAATTCTCTGATAATAAATTTTATATAAATTACCCGGTCTATTGGCAATTCTATCGCTTTCCGTCACCAATTCGCCATTTTTATACACACGATCAACCATCCAATTGGCGATGATTCGTTCTTCCGGCTCAACAAAACTGATTCCGGGACCTTCCTCATAACGGCAAGCGGAACAAAACAGGGCCGCCATCACTAAAAGCATTACAATTTTTTTCATTGTCGGCAAAAATTAACGCACAAAAATACAAAAAAACCGTGAATCACCCTATCGTGTTCCACGGTTTTATTTAAAGAGACAAAAACTGTCCCTTACTCAAATATCATTAGATATTCATTGGTTTCAAATCATCGGCAATAATCAAAGTTGCTTCGGTTGCCGCTTGTACTTGTTCCACCGTAAATTCAGGATGGATTTCCTTCAACACAATACCTTTAGGAGTAACTTCCATCACGCCCATTTCGGTAATAATCAAATTCACCTGACCTTTTGCAGTCAAAGGAAGCGTACATTTCTTCAAGATTTTAGGATTACCTTTGGCGGTGTGTTCCATTGCCAAAATAACCTTCTTGGCACCCACGATCAAATCCATGGCACCACCCATACCCGGGGTCAACTTGCCAGGAATCATCCAATTGGCCAAGTCACCATTTTCGTCCACCTGCATAGCACCCAGCACCGTTGCATCAACATGACCGCCACGGATAATGGCGAAAGAGTCGGCTGAACTGAAACTTACGGCACCCGGTTGAGCCGTAATAAATCCACCACCCGAGTTAATGAGGTTAGGATCTTCTTTTCCTGCTTCGGGAGTAGGACCCATACCCATCATACCATTTTCGGTCTGAAGCGTAAGTTCAACGCCTTGGGGCAAGTAATTGGGGACCATTGTTGGCAAGCCAATACCCAAATTTACGACATCGCCATTGTGTAATTCCTTTGCCACACGCTTAGCGATAACTTCTCTCATTTCATTTTTTTCCATGATAAAATATTTTAAGTTTATATATTCAAAACTACTTATTATTTCTCTTTACCATTTCCTGAGCCACATACGATGCCACGTCGTCGGCATAACTGTTCATACCGAAACCGGCATCATAACCCAATTCCTTGGCCAATTCGTGCGTGATACGGGGACCGCCGCACACAAGAATAACCTTATCACGCAAGCCTTCCGCTTCAAGCATTTCCACCAATTCTGTCAAATTCTTGATATGGACATCCTTTTGGGTAACGGTTTGAGAAACCAACAAGGCATCAGCTTTCAATTCAATGGCTTTGGCAATAAATTCTTCGTTGGGCACCTGGCTTCCCATATTCAATGCTTCAAACATATCGTAACGTTCCAGACCATAATGGCCGGCATAGCCTTTCATATTCATAATGGCATCGATACCCACCGTATGGGCATCCGTACCCGTGCTGGCACCAATAACGACAATTTTTCTACCGAGATTTTCCTTAATGTAATCATCCGTTTCCTTCATTCCCATCACTGAAGTTTCAACCTTGGGAACGTGGATGGTGGTATAGTCAATGGTATGGGCACACGAACCATAACAATTGACAAAGGTAAATCCCTTGGTAAGTTCTTTATAATATACGACTTGTGGATTTTCAAGTCCCATTTTCTTCAGCAACTGCTTAGCCGCCTCGATAGCTTCGTCACCACAAGGAACCGGCAAGGTAAAACTAACTTGTGTTTTACCGTCATTCATTGTATCACCGTAAGGTTTGATTTTGGTCAGGTCAAGGGATTTGTCAAAATCCTTTTCCTCCATCGAATATAATCCTCCGCTCATAATATATTGTATTTTATTATTCTTAAATTTAATTTTTTAGAAGAAGAAATTTTCTCTAACTTAAACTATTTATTTTCTTTCATTAATTTGATAAACGGGTTGAAATAATTTTCGCCCTTGGTAACAACGCCATTCAAACCTTTTCCGCCAGTCTTGCTACGCTTGATATCTGCGAACAGACCTTTGTTAAGTGCTTCAAACAGACCTTCATTCACCATATTTTCCAGCAACTGATGGGCATCATTCAAGACCTTGGCAGCACGTTGGCGTACGATACCACCTTCCTTAAATTCAACCTCATCACCAATATTTTTCATATTGTTGAAAATATATTTCGCATTTTCGATAGCCAAATAGCGGTCGCTCATAAACGGCGTGTGAATGGCTTCGGTAATCATACCAAGAAGTTGCAACCCCTGACCTGTCCAAATAGCGATAGAATTGAATAGAGCATCCTGAATTTCGCCTTTGAAGATATTACCGGTCATAAACTTTGTAGGAGGCATATATTTCAAAGGAGCGTTCGGGAAAATTTCGCGCAACATTTGAGCTTGTGCCAACTCATAGAGATAACCGTTTTCAAGATCTGGATTCATTTCGAAAGCGTGACCCAAACCCATTTGTTCTTCGGGCATACCTGCCAGCAAGGCAAGCTGTTCGTTAATCAAGTCGGAAGCCAAAACGGTGTGGGCCTGCTCGTAGGCATCTGCCGTAGTCAGGTAGTTGTCTTCACCCGTATTGATAATCACGCCGGCAAAACCGTTGATGACACGAGAGAAATACTGGTCAATCAAGGTTCTCTGCGGATTGATGTCGCGGAACAAAATACCATAGAGGGCATCGTTCAACATAACGTCCAAGCGTTCGAGGGCACCCATAGCTGCGATTTCCGGCATACAGAGGCCAGAGCAATAGTTGCAAAGTCTGATGTAACGACCAACTTCCTCACCCACCTCATCAAGGGCCTTACGCATAATACGGAAGTTTTCCTGCGTGGCGAAGGTACCACCGAAGCCTTCGGTAGTCGCGCCATACGGCACATAGTCAAGCAAGCTCTGACCGGTGGTACGAATCACGGCGATGATATCGGCACCCTGACGAGCGGCAGCCTGAGCCTGTACCACATCTTCGTAAATATTACCCGTAGCCACGATCACATAGATGTATGGTTTTGGTCCTTCACCAATCGTGTTAAGGTATTCATTACGTTTAGCCACATTGGCCTTAATTCTTTGGATACATTGTTGAACGTACGGATCAACAGCTGCTTTAATTTTATCGACAGGATTAATTTTCAGTGCGGTGACATCCAACTTTCCCGCAGAAATCTGTTCTGCTATTTGTTGAGGATTGAGTCCCGTTTCCAAGATGGCATTGCCCATATAAAACAGGACACCCTGGTTTAACAAACCCTTTTCGTGAATGGCATTAACCACCACGTTGGGAAGTGGAACTTCATTGCTGTCAACTCCATCAATACCAATTAAGCGGCATAATGTACGCTCAACGGCCACTGTTGTATAAACATCCACAAATTTTTGCACGTCGTCGGCAATACATTTAGCCAATTTCTTTGCGGACGCAACCTTCTCAAAATCAAGACCTAATTTGCTTTTATTCATCCTTTTGCTTTATTTTTATGAGTTTACTTTATTGAAATATTTATTCTAGTATATAGCAAGCAAAATTACAAATATTTTTTTAGATTTCCCAATTTTTCTTCATTTTCTTTCTAATATAAATTTTGGGAAGTAAAAAATGACCACAAACACATCAGCGACGACTTCACGAGAATCGTCCAAATCATTTCTTTGCGTTATATAACGGGATTTCTTCCTCTGCTTTGCCACGACAGAAAAACAATCACAGCACTTGTAATAAGGCTATGATACAAGGGGACAAATATCATTTGGCTTCGAGTTCAGGTTCAACGTGAATGGAAATTTGTGTTTGTTCGCCAAATTCAGCACAAAGTTCATTTTCAATTTTCACGGTAATATCGTGAGCAAGCACCACACTCATCTGTGGGTTGACTACAATGTGAGCATCGATAATAATACACGAACCGCTTCGTCGAGTTTTAAGGTTGTGGACATTTTCGACACCAGGAACAGTATGGATGATTTCCACAATTCTATTTTCCGTTTCCTCAGGAAGCGATGCGTCTGTTAATTCGCTCAATGCGGGGATGGACATTTTCACGGCCACCACGACAATGACGACACTGATGACGCAACTCACAATCGGGTCAAGCACGGTCCACTGGCCGCCAAACACAATAGCACCGCCAATACCCACCAATGCGCCCACTGAGGACAACGCATCTGAGCGATGGTGCCATGCGTTGGCAATCATTACTTGACTGTTCACGGACTTGCCCACGCGTGCTGTCCACTGATACAGGAGTTCCTTTATCACAATGGAAAACAAGGCGGCCCAAAGTGCAATTCCAGCGGGTTTGGCAATCACGCCTCCACGGAGTACAAATCTAATTTCATCAATGCCATGTGACAACAGGCTGACGCCAACCACCAAAAGCAGCAAACTGACTGCCAGCGTTGCCAGTGTTTCAAACTTTCCGTGACCGAAATCGTGACCTTTGTCCTTTCCCTTACCGGCAATTTTGACCATCACCAGCACCACGGCGTCGCTGATGAGATCCGACAGAGAATGTACGGCGTCGGCCACCATAGCGGCACTTCGGCCCCAAATTCCAGCCACGAATTTCACCAGTGTCAGCAGCACGTTCGCCACTGCACCCCAGACAGTCACAGATATAATTTGTTTTTCTCGAGTTTGCATAATTGTGCAACGAAGATCGTTAACGCATAGTTTTAGGCAGCAAAAATACGATTTAAAACATTACGTTCGTTATTTTTGTCCATTCGTTTTCCGGACGCATTGAATCGCGACACCACGGTGGTGCGTGGGATTATTTTATGCCAACCTTTTCAGCAATTCCACGGTAACTTTCCAAATGTTGTCGGCAGTGTCAAGGTTGACACGCTCGGAGGTGGAGTGCGGTTCAATAATAAGCGGTCCTATGGAGGCAATCTCCACACCCGGATACTTTTGTACGTAATATGCCGCCTCCAAAACAAAATGCATAGCTACTTTCTTTGGCTCAAAACCAAGAACATCTTCAAATGTCTTACAAGTCAATGCCAATAATGGGGAATCCTGACGTTCAACCCAAGCAGGAGTATCCATTAATAATTCCACATCATAGGCACCGTGTTTTTTGAAAATTGACGTAATACGCTGTCCCAATTCACGCATCGTTTCATTGCTGAAACTGCGAGAATGACACGAAACGGTAACCTCATCTGCTGTGGTACAAATGCGGCCTGCGTTATTGCTGGTCATAACCGTCCCCGGCATATCTTCACGCATAGCAATCATACCGATAGGCAATTCGTTGATAGCGGACACCATATCGCTGGCATTCCGCAAATATTGTCCGCACGGATTCACCTCTTCGCAACGCATATTGATGCCCGCATCGGTCGTGGCAAATTGCTGCTTAAGTTTGTCGTTATATTCGCCAACAGCATCTTTCAAAACTTTTTCATTTTCAGGTTGAACAGCCACGACAACTTCCGCAACCGATGAGATAGACGCATTAGCCGTGCCGCCATTGATGGCACATACCATCAGTTTATCAAAGCCAAAGTTTTGTATAAAACGACAGATTATCTGATTAGCGTGGCAACGTCCCTTGTTGATATCGACACCTGAATGGCCGCCCAAACCACCATCAATCACTATACGATAAAAAATATATTTCTCTGGAACGCTCGCCCAATCGGCTTTAAAATGAGCAACCTGCAGGTAAGCACCTGCGGCTCCGACAGTAATTTCATCGTATGCCTCAGAATCAAGATTGATAACCTTGCGTCCTTTGATAAAATCCGTGGACAGCGCTTCCGCTCCACTCATTCCATCCTCTTCATTGGTGGTAGTAAGTACCTCTAACGGACCATGAACAATACTATCATCGGCCAAGATGGCAAGTGCCATAGATAGTCCCATACCGTTGTCGGCTCCCAACGAAGTTCCTTCCGCCTTCATCCAGCGGGTTTCTGTTCCGTCAGAATTTTTAACCGTTTCCGTGTAGGCACGAATTTCATCCTTCAATGGATCAAACCGATGTCCATCGCGTAGATAACCGTCTTTGGCTACGCATACCATATCCATGTGATTTAGAATTACGACAGGTTCCGCATTCTCATGACCAGGCGTGGCATCTTTTTCAATCACCACGCAATTCTGTGCGTCACGGCGATAACGCAACCCTTGTTCCTTGGCAAAATCACAGAGAAAATCAGCCACACGCTCCTCGTGATGAGACGGCCGCGGCGTATCATTTAATTGTTTGAAAATGTCATAAAAACTTTTTTTCATTGTCATATTGATCGTTATTTGTATTTCAAAACAGAATTATACTTTAATACATTTAAAATGTATTCATTGAATCCCAATGCATTGACTGAACAGGAACGAATCCTATTTTTCCATCAAATTTGACTTTGTAATATTGTGATTCTATTCCCAAACACGGAAAGCATTCGGGCAGTTCACCCTCCTTATAAGCAATCGTTGCAATCGTTTTAGATTGGGCACAGGCTTTCTCCTTGACATTCAATATTCCAAAATCAGCAGGATAAACAATGCCTTGTCCCGCTGCCGCACAAACAAAAACTTTCTTCTTACCGGCTTTATTCACAGGAACTTGATCTTGCACTTCGATGACATAGTCTGTTGCCGTTTCCGAAACATAACGTCCTATAACCTCGTTGGTTTCCGCATCCACGACCACTTCTGCGGCATTATGTGACCCTTCGACACCCGTGATTCTATTTTCACCACGTCCTGGAAGTGGAGCAAAAACATACAGGGATTTTTGTCCTTTATTCGTTGAACAAATAAATCGATAGTTAGTTCCCGCTACGACTTGGCGACTAACCTGCACCGCCTTCCAATCTTTGAAAAACTCCTTGCCTTGAATAACTTGCTGAAAAATTTGACTCTCATTTTCAGACAATTCCGATAGGGTGCCGTATCCGCCAGCCAAGGGCGGAAGTGACCTTGAACAATTCTGCAACGTCAGTGTACAAAGAGCCAATAATAATGGCAATATGAATTTTTTCCTCATAACAATAGAATCTAAACTAAAATCATTTAGCAAAGATACAATTTTTATTCAAACGAACCTATTGTTATTAAAAATAAGGATCCGAAGACAGGGAAAATGGACATAAAAAAAAGTTTGCAACAAACGTTACAAACTTTATGTTTTTGAGCGTGATTCCGCTGCGACTCGAACGCAGAACCTGCTGCTTAGAAGGCAGCTGCTCTATCCAGTTGAGCTACGGAACCTCCTGGTCGGGATAGCAAGATTCGAACTTGCGACCTCCTGCTCCCAAAGCAGGCGCGATAACCGGACTACGCTATATCCCGTTTTTGACGTTGCAAAAGTACAACAATTTTCAATATAAAAGTCAAAAAAAATTTTTTTTATAAACTTTCTTCAATTTGAGGCACCAAACGGTCAATATTACCCGCACCCAATGTCAATAAAACATCTGATTTATTGGATTTTACATATTGAATGACCTCGTCTGCCTCAAGAAGTATTTTTTGCTTACAACTAAGCATATCCAACAGATATTGGGAGGTAATTCCCGGTATTGGAAGCTCTCGAGCCGGATAAATTGGAAGTAAAATCACGCTATCCAACATTGAAAGCACTTCGGCAAACTGAGGAGCAAAATCTCTTGTGCGCGTATATAAATGCGGTTGAAAAATTCCGCATATTTTCTTGTCAGGATAAATTTTTCTTACAGCCGTTACAAAAGCCCTTATTTCTTCCGGATGATGAGCATAGTCATCAATATACACAAAGTCGTCCCGCTCAATACGATAATCAAAGCGGCGTTTTACCCCATTATATATACCAATCTGCGACAATAGGACTTGCTCTTCAATTTGAATATGCCGACTTTTGCAAAATTCTCTTGTCGCCGCAAAAGCTGCCAACGCATTCAAAACATTATAGTTTCCCGACACCGAAAGCCGAACCGGCAGTGCCCGACTTTTCCCTTCCTCACGATAATGAAGCATAAACTTGGCTGCATTCTGTTCCAACTCTATCTCATCGGCATAATAATCACATTTTTCATCCAAACCATACAACAACTTATGTGGATGTTTCAGTTGATGAGCCACTTTTTCGTTGACGACAAGCACGTCACTAACCTGATTGGCAAACAATTGGAATGATTCTATTAATTTGGATTTGTCACCATAAATATCCAAATGATCGGCATCCATAGATGTAATGACACCGACTTTGGGGAACAAGGTCAAAAAAGAACGGTCAAATTCATCCGCTTCCACCACCATTGTCTTCGGATTATCCTCAATCACGACATTGGAGTCAAAATTTTTAGCAATGCCGCCAATAAAAGCCAACATCGGAAGATTTTTATGCAACAAGGTCGCCACCATAGAAGTCGTGGTAGTTTTTCCGTGCGTACCGGCAATTCCAATGGTCGGCATTTCCGCACTAATCATTCCCAATACCTGGGAACGCTTATAGATTGGCACCTGATGCTGAAGAAAATACTGATATTCCAAATGAGTCTGGGGAACAGCAGGCGTATAAATCACGAAATCAACGTGTTCCGGAAGTTTATCAATATTTTCATCATAATGAATGTTGATGCCCAAATTAGTCAACTGCTGGGTTATGGCACTCGGTGTCAAGTCGTAACCATACACACGATTTCCACTTTGGTGAAAATAACGAGCCAAGGCACTCATACCAATCCCGCCAATTCCCAAAAAATAAATATCCTTATTCTGAATTTTCTTTTCCATCTTATCTTATTTTGCCAAAATCACAAAGACCGTTCTACGATTTTTTGCTCTTCCCTCCGCCGTATTATTGTCGGCAATCGGTTTTGACTCTCCATAACCTTTATAACGAAGTCTGCTTGAATCTCCCAACTGGCTTACCACATAATCATACACCGATTTGGCACGCGATTCGGACAGCAATTGATTGGACTTGTCATCACCCACATTATCGGTATGTCCTTGTATTTCCACTTTCACGGAAGGATTCTCATTTAAAAATTCGACAAAAAGGGCAATCATTTGCTTAGATTCCTCCGTCAAACTATAATCGTTGGTACTGAAATTTATATCGTGCAAATCACAAGTCTTGCCCACTTCAATCTTTTTCACTTCCGCATCGTTGGTAATCACAGGTTCTTGTTCAGGTGCCACCGTTATCATTTTCGTATCAAAGGAATGCCCTTCCTTTTTAATATTAACAATAAGATTTTCAGGATGTTCTTTGTTTACTTCCGCCGCCACGGCATATTGGCCATTGGCATTCACTTTGGCCTTGCTCACCACCTTCGCTTCCGAATTTCTAACTTCCACAACGGCATTTTCCACTTCTCCATCATCGGCCTCAACCTTACCCTTAATGATCACCATTGAATGCGGGCGAGCCGCCTCGTATAAAGTAAATTGGAAAATATTCCACGACGTTTGCGTTTGCGGTGCATCATAACCGCCACCAATCAATATACCATTTTCTGTATATTGGTCTGATGAGAAATATCCTGTCTTTCCATCTAAGCTAACAAAAAAATCAACCTCATCTCTCTCTGTATTAATAGGATGTCCAATATTTTTGGGTTTTGACCAACGACCGTTTTCATCCATTTTGGAATAAAAAATATCCATACCGCCCATTCCATCGTGACCGGAAGAAGAAAAATAAAGCGTCTTACTATCCGTATGCAAAAATGGAGAACGTTCATTGCCGGATGTATTGATTGTTGGACCCAAATTCACCGGTTTCTGCCACTCGCCTGAAGCATTTTTCCTTGAACACCAAATATCAGAACCTCCCAATCCACCTGGTCGATCACTGGCAAAGAAAAGCATCTCTCCATCAGAACTCAATGAGGGCTGCGATTCCCAAGAATCATCACGATTGATGCCGCCTCCCAACTTTTCCGCCGGAGTCCATTCACCATCAATATAATATGAACAATACAAATCATAATTCGGATAATTTCCTCCGCCAACAGAAGCTTTGGTCATCCTTGAAAAAACCAACATATCGTTAGTTAAGTTGATAGCCGGACTTCCTTCGTGATTAGACTTGTTAAACGGGGACGGAAGAGGTTCGCCTTTCCCAAAAGTTCCGTCCGCCCGCCTTTGACTAAAACTAAAATATTCCCTATTGACCGTATTTCCATGGCCAAATGGGGTATTGTCCACCACATCCATACGCCGAGTGAAATAGAAGGTGGAACCATCGGGCGATAACGTTGCCAAATATTCATCCGACCTTGTTGAAATTCCCCGAACCGGTTTGGGATCAAAAGGCACCGGGTGATTTATTATTTCATCATAAAATCCTGCTTTCTTAATGATCAGTTGAGCTTCATCGATCTGTTCCAATTTATTTACCAAATCAGGATTTTCCACGATCACTTGAGCAAATTTTTTTGCTTCAGGAAAATTTTCGGTAAAATAAGCCAATCGTGCCGCATATAAATTAAAATGTATTTTATAATAAGGACAGACTGCGTAAATCGCATTAAAAGCGGCCAATGCCTTTTCCGCATTCTGTTTCTTGATTTTCGTATCCAAAGTAAAATGATCCAATTCAATGGGCAGATAATAGGCCAGCGCATAATAATACTGAGCTTCTAAATATTCTGGATTTTCCGCCAATAATTCCTCATAAATTTCAATGGCTTCGCTCTTTTTGCCCGATTTTTGCAAATCGCGAGCCTTTTTGTACAACTTTTCCGCAGACTTGGAAGGTGTCTGCTCACAGGGATCGGCTTCGTCTTGGGCAACACATACGTTCCCAATCAACGTTAAACTCAACAATACCAAGACCAATCGCCGTATTCTATTTTTCATATTTTTTTCTAATTAAAAGACAAAGATAATGTCATTTTTCTATTTACGCCACTATTTTATCCTATTTTCTTCTCTAAGAAGTATAAAATCCAACACCACCATCGCGGCCATCGCTTCCACAACCGGAAGTACGCGAGGAGCCACACAAAGATCGTTCCGTTCATTCGCCTGATAAACTATTGAATTTCCCATAAAGTCAATGGTTTTTTGTTCACACTGTAAAGACGGAATGGGTTTGAAAGCCACCTTAAAATACACTTCCTGACCATTAGTAATGCCCGCCTGCACGCCCCCATCGTGGTTGCTGTTGAATGAGAAATCAGAATTTTGAGTATCGTTAAACTCGCTGCCGCTCATTGTAGCCGCCGCAAAACCCTCTCCTATTTCAAAAGCCTTGGCCGTATTGATAGACATCATCGCAAAGGCCAAACGCGCATGAAACTTATTATAAACCGGTTCGCCAAGTCCTACAGGCAAATTTTTAATTCTGCATTCAACTTTGGCACCAAAAGTATCGCCTTCGCAAGCAGGTTTTCCCATTTCAACCGTTTTAGTCGTAATTTCTATTCCATATTGTTTCAAACACAATTTGGCAATAGCACCTGCAACCACCCGACAAACACTTTGTCGCGCCGACGCACGCCCACATTCCTCATTGGATTGTGCACCATACTTTTCCTTATAGACATACGAAGCGTGTGACGGTTTAATGACAAAGCAAGCAGACTCATTTACTTTAACATCTTTATTGGGGATTTCAAAAAACAGTGATTCTCCCGTAGTCACCCCATTCAAAACACCCGAAGTGAACTCCACTATATCGGGTTCACTTCGGCGTGTGGAATTAGCGTCACGGGACGGAGCCCGACGCGCCAATTCAGATTGTATAAAATCAAAGTCTATCAGAACTCCCGCGGGACAATTGTCAATCCTGCCAAACATCTTTGGTCCGTGGGTATCACCCCCATCTGTCAAGCGGAAAATTTCCCCGAAAGAGTCTGTTCTATTCATATTTCAAACTAATTATGCGTCGGCATTTTCTTTTTTGCAGCAGCATTTGCATTCAAAGGCCTTCCATACCAAAGCAGCCAAAACAGCACCCACGATAGGAGCCACGATGAACAGCCAAAGGTCGGTCATACCGTTATTGGCATTGCAGTCCAAAACGGCCACTGCCAAGGAACGAGCAGGATTAACAGAAGTATTGGTAACAGGAATTGACACCAAGTGAATCAAGGTTAAGGACAAACCAATAGCGATACCGGCGAAGCCTGCTGGTGCCTTTTCGTGCGTTGCACCAAAAATCACAATCAGAAAGATGAAGGTCATCACCATTTCAGTCACAAAAGCCTGACACGGAGTGTATCCCAAACCATACGGGTCAATGGCATTTACTGCCAAACCATCGCAATGGCCCACCATCAATGCCAACAAACCGGCACCAATGAAACCACCAATAACCTGGAACAAGATGTACATTAAGGCGTCTTTGCAAGCGATTTTCTTATTCACCCACATCGCAATCGTAATGGCGGGATTGATATGGCAGCCCGAAATAGGTCCGATGGCATACACCATAATCAATACGGATAAACCGAAAGCCAAAGAAACGCCGGCAAAGCCTATACCTGTTGTCAAAACGCCAGGAGCGCAAGAGATGGCAGCCGCGCCGCATCCCATCAGGACCAATACCATGGTTCCAATCATTTCAGCAAAATACTTTTTCATAGTTTTAAATTTTTAATGATTAATACAAGATATTTTTCTCAATTGATTTGCAAATATACATATTATTTATTTAGAATAAAAAAAGGACGCAAGAATTTGCGTCCTTTGTAAAATATAAAATGTGATATACTATTCTTCGTCTTTGTTTTCTTCTTCGTATTTCTTGATAATTTCGCTCTGAACATCAGTAGGAACTTGTTGATATTCAGCAAATTTCATACTATAAGAAGCACGACCTGAAGTGATTGAGCTCAAAGTGGTAGAATACTTGTTCATTTCTGCCAATGGAATCTTAGCGTGGATAATTTGGAAAGTACCTTCATTATCCATACCCATCATAATACCACGACGGCCCTGTAAGTCTGTCATCACATCACCCATACGTTCTGATGGAACAAATACGTCAACATCATAAATAGGTTCCAGAATTTTAGGACCAGCGTTCTTGAAGGCATCTTTGAAAGCGTTACGGCCTGCCAATTTGAATGCCAATTCGTTAGAGTCAACCGGGTGCATTTTACCATCGTAGATGTTCACCACGATATCACGAGCGTAAGAACCTGTCAAAGGACCTTCTTCCATTTTTTCCATAATACCCTTCAAGATAGCGGGCATAAAGCGTGCGTCAATAGCACCACCTACGATACAGTTGTTGTAGATGAGCTTACCGCCCCAAGGAAGGTCATAACTTTCAGTGGCACGGATTGGGTATTTGGTCTGGGTTGGCATGCCTTCGTAGTAAGCTTCGATGAGCATGTGTACTTCACCAAACTGACCAGAACCACCAGATTGTTTTTTGTGACGATACATAGCTTCTGCAGACTTCGTGATAGTTTCACGATAAGGAATCTTCGGAGCATAGTATTCAACTTCGATCTTGTTCAATTTTTCAACCATCCATTTCACGATGTTCAGGTGTTGTTCACCCTGACCTGAAATGATCATCTGTTTCAATTCCTTAGACTGTTCCATCAAGAAAGTTGGGTCAGTTTTACGAATTTCGTTCAAAATAGCACCCAATTTTTCTTCTTCAGCAGTATTTTTAGCTCTCACTGCGGTACGGAACTTAGGATCTGGATATGCGGTAGGTTCGATTACATCATCACCCTTTGCAACCAAAGTAGAACTGCAAGGTGTAGATTTCAACTTAATCGTAGCCACGATATCACCGGCAACAGCCTTTTCAACTTCCACTCTGTTCTTACCGGCAAATGCCAACAACTGAGAAATTCTTTCCTTGGTATTGGTAACCGTATTCAACAAGTCAGCGGCTTTAGCGATTTCGCCATCACAAACCTTGATGAAGGAAACTTCGCCGAGGTGCTGTTCGATAGAGGTTTTGAAAACATAACCCACGAAAGGTTCGGCTGCGTTACATTTGTGTTCGTTGCCGTTAGTGGCCTTCATAGCAGGCATTTCATCAGGACTTGGACAGTTCTTGATGATGAGATCCAACAAACGATCAATACCCTGGTCGGTACGTGCGGCGCAGCATACCACTGGGAAAGTGCCACGGTTGGCGATACCGAGTTTCAAACCTTTCACCATTTCTTCTTCTGAAAGAGTTCCTTCTTCAAAGAACTTATCCATCAGGGCTTCGTCGTTTTCAGCTGCGGCCTCAATCAATGCGCTGTGCATTTCTTCTGCTTTATCCTTTTGGTCGGCAGGGATGTCTTCCACTACCATTTTACCGCCGTTTGCAGGGAATTTCAACAGTTTCATCTGAAGCAGGTCGATAACGGAATCAAAACCTACGCCAGCGTTAACCGGATATTGCAATGCCATAACGCTACCACCGAAATATTCCTTCAACTGATGTAAAGTTTCATCAAAATTGGCTTTTTCGTGATCTAACTGGTTCACTACGAATACAACAGGAACATTCATAGTTTTAGTCCAACGCCATTGGATTTCAGCACCAACGTCAACACCATTTTGTGCATTGATAACCATCAAGGCAGAATCCATTACACGAAGAGCGCCAATAGTTTCGCCGATGAAATCGTCAAAACCCGGGCAATCAATCATATTGATCTTTGAACCTCCAAATTCTGAATAAAGAACAGTTGATTGAATGGATTGTTGTCTTTCCAACTCCACATCGCGGTAGTCAGAGAGAGTGTTTTTGTCTTCAACGGTACCACGTCTGCTAATAACCCCACCATGGAAAGCCATTGCTTCGGCCAGAGTGGTTTTTCCGGTACGGTTACCTCCGATAAGGGCAACATTTCTAATTTCTTTGGTTTGATAAACTTTCATCGTTTTTTATTATTAAATTTATATAAGAATATTATTTTGAAATTGGCGGCAAATATACGATTTTTTTCGACACAATTTCAGGACCTCCCAAATTTATCAAAATAAAAAAATCAAGAATTGAAATTGACAGGTATTTTTTTACCTTCAACGAGGTTAAATACGGACAAATTTTTCCGTTTTTTCGCCAATTTTCACAAAATACAATCCCTTTGCCAAACAGGAAACGTCCAACAGAACCTCAGTTCCCGACAAGTCGAAATGAAACAACAACCGTCCTGCCTCATCATAAATGGCACAAGACTGGAACTCCATACCCTTTTCACACGTGATATGTAAACACTCCGTTACCGGATTCGGATACATTTTGAACGACGCCAATTCTGTTTTTCTAATGCCGACCTCAACGGGAACAAGCTGCACATCAACTTGTTGTGCAAGTCCATCCACCACCGATACCTGAATGGTTTTCGATTGATAGCCATCCACCGTAAAAGTCACGTCGTACAAACCTGATTTTATTGGTCTAAAATATTTACCTTCAGGAAGATGAGAATGTACGTTGGAATAATCTTCATCGTGATTTTCCACCCAAACTTCCGCCTCCAGTGGTTCTCCGGTTATCGAATCCGTAACCACACCGGCAATGCCATTCAGACTGGCTTCAAAATAATGCAAGAGCGACGGATTCAAATAATTCCAGAAGTCAGGCAATTCATCTGCGTCGGGAGATTTATCACCCGAAATCTCTATCGTCGCATCTCTATCTTGCTGATAATAATTCATATAATCCTGTTGACATCCCGTAATGACATACCAATCTCCGCCGGGAGTCACGCCATTATATTCTTCCATAAAATAATGCGATGGAGCATATTTGTGACAAGTATCGGCAAAGTTATGTCCAACCATCCACCACCATTCGTTATCCGCGTGTGGATGCTGACTTTCCGTCCAACTATCCCAAGGAAAATTAAACACTTCGCTACCTCCGTGCAAAGTTGCCGACATTGTAAAATGGTGCCTTGACGCAAATTCCATAATGGATTGCACCTCGGGCTCTTGAGAATCTTTTGAGGGCTGACCGACCAAAGGAAAATTTCGATTCAGGTCAACACCGTTGGCGTTAGCTCTTTGAGATCCTGATCCACCCCAAGACCAACCGCCAATAACATCATCACTTTGAGAATACATACCGTCCGGATTTTCGACAGGACAAATCCAAATATCAATCTGATCTACAATATTTTGCACTTGAATGTCGTCAGAATAATGCTGAAGAAGATAATCTATCATTCTCAACAAAATCACAAATCCGAGTTGCTCGTCACCGTGAATGGACGATGCCAAATAAACCTGCGGACGGGTGTGGGTATCATCCAAATTGCTTCCTATATAAGCCGCCAGCAAACTATGATGATTAGGGGTTTCATCCAAGATGGTGTCTATGCGACAAAGTGACGGATAACGATGTTGAAAAGAATCCATCATCGCACAATATACCGAATAGGTCGGATACTTATCCCAAGACGCCATTTGCTCGTAAGTCGTAGCCATTTCCAGTTCGCCGTACTTTTCTGTCGGCTGGTATAACGAAAAAGGCAAATGGGCAGCCAAAAAATCGTCATAATCATAGGGACCCAACCAAAAACGGGCATCAAATAAAGATTCATTTTTCGTAACTTTATCTACTGAAAACTGGTGCGACAACTGCCATAATTGCTGCGGAGTGAGGGATTGTATTTCCACATAAGCTTCAGGATAATCATACAGATTGTTCCTTTCATTTTGTGCCGAAAGACAAAAAATGAAGCATAAGAAAATATATAACGAAATAAATTTTTTCATTAAAAATCGGCTAAAAGACTCTTAATGTATTGCTGATGTTGTTCGGAAACACGAGTAAGAGGCAAACGCAAATAATACTCAATTTTTTCTTGCAAAGCCAAGACAGCTTTAATTCCCGCAGGATTTCCTTCTTTGAAACAAGCTTGCGTGATATCCAACATTTTTTGATGAATAGCCCTGGCTTCCACAAAACGGTTATTCATACCCAGGTTTACCATTTTGCTAATTTCCGACGGGAAAGCATTGGCCACCACGGAAATCAAACCGTCAACACCTATCGCCAACAGAGGAAGTGTAATGGCATCGTCGCCTGAAATGACGAGGAAATTTTCCGGACGATGCTTCACTACTCGCATAATCTGATTAATATTGCCGGATGCTTCCTTAATCCCGATAATATTCTCGCACTCGTTGGCCAGCCAAAGTGTGGTATCGGCATCAATATTGCAGGAAGTACGAGTCCAAACATTGTAAAGGATAATGGGTAGTGGAGAATGGTCGGCAATGAGACGATAATGCTCTTTCAAACCTGCTTGGGAAGGACGATTATAATAAGGAGTAACGGACAAAATTGCCGAAACGCCGTCCAAATCTGCCTGTTGAATCTGCTCAATCACGCTTTGGGTAGAAGGTCCGCCGCAACCCATCACCACCGGCACACGACCTGCCGCCGTTTTGACGACTATGCGTACGATTTTTTGCTTTTCATCGGCAGACATCGTAGGAGTTTCACTGGTAGTACCCAAGGCCACCAAGTAATCAACTCTATTTTCGATTAAATCCTCCACCAAACGGGAAAGACATTCATAATCGACTTCACCTTGTCGCGTAAAGGGCGTTATCAAAGCTACCCCTAAACCTTTCAATAAAGCAGTATTCATTATTCGCCAATTAATTTTTGAGTATAGACATAGATATTTTCGAAGAGCTTCTTATGAGAATCTGTTCCTTCGATAATCAAATCGTAATATTCTTGATTTTCCTTATTTCCCCCTGCAATAAACTTGGCTTTCGACAATGTCAGCATATACTGAATAGGAGGCAAATTCCGTCGAGTAAAGTCAATCAGAATATCGAAATCCGTATCAATAAAGTCATTAACCTGCACCATTTCCGGCTTGCCGTACCAATTCAAATCCTTTTTGCAGAAATAGTCGGCCGCCAACTGATCCAAACAATAAAAAGGCACCGATTTTTCATCAATATAACCCACCATCTGCACCTTACTGATGGTTTGCAACTTGGAAAAGACGGCAAATATCTCTTTATATGAATCCTCATCCGTAATTTCGGCGAGAATGCCGATAGTCTTTGCGTTACGGAGCGAAAACACCTGTCTGTCACGAGCAACCGAATGCTCTGTCAGGTGTTTTTTCAAGGCATATCTTTTTATAAATTCAAACATTATTCTTCAAATATAACTTGCAAAAATACAAAAAATATTGATGTCACGAACTATTATTTTTTGTTTTCGAAGTATTTTGACGAATATTTTTTTATAGTCGAACTTGATATTTGACAATACGCTCGTTCAGCATTTCCTGCGGAATAATGGTTTTAATGCCTTTCACTATAATGTTGATGAGACTTTCACGGACATAATCGCTTCGCAAAAACAACGACACCTCCCTAATTGGAACAGGATTGACAAGCGGCCGGATATTTTTTAGATGTTCCGTCCTGAGCATCGGCAAATGAAGTTCCGGAACAACCGTAAAGCCCTTATTTTCATTAACAATATGCAATAAGGTGGCAATATTTCCTGACTCATATCTCGAAGTCCTTTCCGACTCCTGATCACAAAAACCAGACACCTGCTTTTGAAAACAAATTTCATTTTTCAGTGCCCACATATTCTCGTGATTGAGAGATTCGGAACAAATGCTTTCTTCTTTCCACAACTCATCATCAGGAGAAACGTAAGCGTAAAATTTCTCTTCATATAGCGGTATTTCCAACAAACCTTCCTCCTTATGAGGCAAGGACATAATCACCATATCCAAATCCGCTTCCTTCAGCTGACGGATAAGCTGGGGGCGGTGCAGTTCGCTGGCCTGCATAGTCACCTCCGGAATCTCATCAATATAGTGAAACAGTTTCGGAATAATGTATGGTGCTATGGTCGGCGTAACCCCCATACGAATATGCCCAGAGGCCTTTTTTCGCTCCGAGAGCGACATCTCCTGCAATTGTCGGGAATGGAATAAAACCACCTTGGCTTGATTGATAATCTGCTCCCCTGCCAAAGTGGGTTTTACCGGATGACTATTTCGATCAAAAATAATGATATCCAATTCTTCTTCTAACTTACGAATCAAGGTGCTTAAAGTCGATTGCGTAATCCCACAAGACTCCGCCGCCTTGATAAAATGCCGATGCTTATCGACCGCCAAAATGTACTCTAATTGCTGTAGTGTCATAGTGATATTTTTTTCGGCACAAAAATACAACCATTTTATAAATAAGCAACATTTTAATTATCGATTTTATCAATAACACCTGCAGAAAAATTAGATGTAAAACCTAAACAAAAAGCATCTATTTTTGCAGCGTCAATCATTCCAAAAGCGGACGTAATAATCTGTGAATGAGAGACATAAAATATAATATATAATAACTATAAAAACACGCGCCATGAAAAATCAAATGTTTTGTTTCCAATGCCAAGAAACAGCCATGAACTCAGGATGCACCATTGCCGGCGTATGTGGGAAAAAAGCCGCCACTTCAGCCGCGATGGACATGCTTCTCTTCGCCACCCGCGGTTTGTCAATTGTCAGTACGGCTCTGCGCAACAGCCACGTATGTGTATCCAAGGACGTTGACATCTTCGTCGAAGACGCCCTTTTTACCACTATCACCAATGCCAATTTTGACAGGGATGCCATCATGTCAAAAATTCATCAGGGATTTACCCTTCGAGACCAATTGCTTCAGACGGCAAAGCAGCACAATGTCAATGTGCCGGAGGTTGATGCCGTACACTGGCACGGTCCCATATCGGATTACACCATCAAGGCCAGCGAAGTGGGTGTCTTGAGAACATCCAATGAAGACATCCGCTCTCTCAAAGAACTCACCACCTACGGACTGAAGGGGATGGCCGCCTACCTCAACCACGCCCGCAACTTGGGATTTTGTGACCAAAGTTTAGACAATTATATCCAACAAACTCTCGCCGACTTATGCCTCAAACAATTATCAATTGACGAGTTATTCGCAGTGGTTATTCAAACCGGAATGATGGGAGTAAAGGCCATGTCGTTACTGGATATGGCCAACACTTTATCTTTTGGACATCCCGAAGTCACAGAAGTTTATTTGGGCACCCGCCAACACCCCGGCATTTTAGTCAGCGGCCACGACCTTCACGACC
This sequence comes from Bacteroidales bacterium, assembly GCA_024400755.1. Lineage (GTDB taxonomy): Bacteria > Bacteroidota > Bacteroidia > Bacteroidales > WCHB1-69 > RUG11690. Next base: position 74,955 of record JAKSMG010000008.1, read on the forward strand.
TGGAAATGCTACTCGAACAAAGCGAGGGCACTGGAGTGGACATCTATACTCACGGAGAGATGTTGCCAGCTCACTACTATCCGTCACTAAAAAAATATTCACACTTGGTTGGCAATTATGGCGGTTCGTGGTGGCACCAAAAAGAGGAATTCTCCCATTTCAATGGTCCGATTCTGTTTACCACCAATTGTATTGTGCCACCCGTTGATGGTGCCAATTACGAGAAACGCATTTTCACGACCAACTCCGCAGGTTTTCCAGGCAGTCCACATATCGAAGCAGACGAAAATGGTCACAAGGATTTTTCGGCAATCATCGAAATGGCCAAAACCTGCGAACCGCCCACCGCTCTTGAAGACGGCTATATCACCGGCGGATTCGCCCACCATCAAGTGGAGCAATTGAGCAAGCAAATCATTAAAGCCATTGAAAGCAGTGCAGTCAAAAGATTTGTGGTAATGGCCGGCTGCGATGGCAGAATGAAAAACCGCAACTACTATACGGAATTTGCGAAAAATCTGCCTGACGACACCATCATTCTGACCGCCGGATGTGCCAAATATCGATACAACAAACTAAATTTCAAAAACGTACACAACATTCCCCGCGTTTTAGATGCCGGTCAATGCAACGACTCGTATTCTCTCATCCTTACTGCCATCAATTTAAAAGATGCCTTAAAACTCAACGACATCAATGATTTGCCAATCATCTACAACATCGCCTGGTACGAACAAAAAGCGGTCATCGTCCTCCTGGCCTTACTTTCTTTAGGAGTCAAAAACATTCACATCGGGCCAACCATTCCCGCATTCATTTCACCAACCGTACTGAAAACGCTCCAAGAAAAATTTGGATTGTCAACCATCAGCACCGTAGAAGAAGATTTAAAAAAATTCGAATTATAAAAACGGGCGAACTTCATATTATCGCCCACAGTATTAACCATTAAAAACAAAAGCTATGTTAAACAAAAAAATCGCCGATCTGCTTAATGATCAAATCAACAAGGAATTTTATTCCGCCTACCTGTATCTTGAAATGAGCAACTACTTTGAAGCCAAAGGATTAGATGGATTTGCCAATTGGTTCTACGTTCAGGCTCAAGAAGAACGCGACCACGCCATGCTGTTTTACCGGTATCTGCAAAACAACGACGAAAAGGTTTGTCTCCAAGCCATCGCAAAACCCGACAAGGAATTCAAATGCTGTATGGAGGCACTTCAGGAAGCACTCAACCACGAAGAATACGTGACTTCACTGATCCACAACATTTATGCCGAGACAGAACATCTCAACGATTTCCGCACCCGAGAATTTCTCCATTGGTTCGTCGCTGAGCAATGCGAAGAAGAAGACAACGCCCGCGACCTGATTAACAAAATGAAAAACTTCGGCGGAGACAACGGCGGTCTTTACCTACTTGACCAAGAATTGTCCCAAAGAAAATACGAATCCCCAAGTTTAACCTTGGATTAAAACAGAAAGCTTAATAACAGATTTTTTTAACCATTAAAACAAAAAAACTATGAAAACATCATTTTTCCGCTGCAATATCTGCGGCAATGTAGTAATCAAGGCCATCGATTCAGGCGTAATGGTCGAATGCTGTAGTGAATATATGGAAGAACTGACGCCCAAAACCGAAGAAGAAGGCGCAGAAAAACATCTTCCCATAGTCACTCCAATGGATAACAATATGTGGAAAGTAGAAGTGGGCAGCACCGCCCATCCAATGCTGAAAGAACATCACATTGAGTTTATTTATTTTGAGACCAGAGATGGCGGACAAATCGCCTACCTCTATCCGGGGATGGAACCCAAAGCCGTTTTCTACAGCAAAGACAAGCCCGTTGCCGTTTACGAATACTGCAACCTGCACGGTTTATGGAAAACCGAAATCAAATAAATCATCATTTTTCTTCGGGCCGTCACGCACGGACGGCCCTTTTCATAAAACTTTAAGATTATGTACGACGGATTTCTTTTTCACGGTCTAACTTGGGAAACACTGCTTGCCTGGTGCGGTGTGACACTTGGACTCATTGTCCTCAACGAATTGGCGAGGTCGCACAAGTGGATTGCGCTGAGTCTATTCGTTGTTCTCCCTTTGATTCTACCTTTTGCCTTGTGGATTCCCTATACCGCAACACCAGGAAGCGGTGCCAGCACGGGAACCTGGTTCCATTGGGTAAAAGTTTATTCCGCCATTGCCGGATGTTTGGGGTTTTTAATCATCCGCTATTGGGGAACAGGAAAAAAGGGTTGCAATAATAATTGTAACATCAACGACACTCCAAATCGAAAAATTCCCAAAGCATTGCTTCTGTTTCCTCCGTTTATTTTATCCATCAATATTTTAGAAGCCTGCATTAGAGATTTTCAAGTATATGGTTTCCACGCTCACGGACAAATCATTGATGGCGTCGTGATGATGTCGGGGCCTTGGAACATCATGAACGGCATCGCCGGAATACTCAATATCCTTACCATCTCTGGATTTTTGGGAATCTACGTCAGTCAAGACAAAAGCCGAGATATGATTTGGCCCGATATGAAATGGTTTTGGATTATCGCCTACGACTTATGGAATTTCGCCTACGTTTACAATTGCGTTTCCGACCACGCCTTTTATGCGGGTGCCGCCCTACTCGTGTCCTGTACCATTCCCGCATTTTTCATCAAAAAGGGGGCTTGGCTGCAACATCGTGCCCAAACATTAGCATTCTGGATGATGTTCACAATGAGTGTCCCAACATTCGTTGACAGTCCACGATTAGGTGTTCCCTCTTCCCACGATCCCCGTGCCTTATTTACAGTCAGTGCTATTGCATTGGCAGCAAATCTCGCGGTTTTCATCTATCATTTCTATAAAATTCGCAAAAATCATCGTAACCCTTTGAAAGATGAAATTTATGTCTAAATTATCTAAAGATGTCCTTGTTGGAATATTGCTTATCTCTTGCACAATAGGATCACTGATTTTTGCAAACTCCCCCTTTGGCGCAAGTTACCAAGGATTTTGGAACCATTCCGTGGGAGGGCACCCGCTCTCCCACTGGATTAATGATGGACTAATGGCCATTTTCTTTCTTCTCATTGGCCTTGAATTAAAGAGAGAATTTCAAGAAGGCGAACTAAAATCTCCCAAACACGCCATACTACCCATTGCCGCTGCCATTGGCGGCATGCTCTTTCCTGCCATTTTCTACCTCGGCTTCAACTGGGGACTTCCCAGCCAAAACGGATTCGGCATCCCTATGTCCACAGACATTGCTTTCGTATTGGCCATCATCGCCATTTTAGGCAGTAAGGTTCCCAAATCACTCAAAGTCTTCCTCACAGCATTGGCCGTTTTCGATGACTTAGGTGCCATCCTCATTATCGCCATTTTTTACACATCTGACTTCAGTTTCATATACCTGGCATTCACCCTTTTACTTTTCGGAATCTTGTTTTTCGTAAGTAGATTCAGCAAACCAAAAACTGTCAAAGGCGAAAAAACACTTTTGTTCTTTTTACTGTCAGCTGGCATTTGTCTGTGGATTTTATTGATGAAGACAGGAATCCACGCCACTATTAGCGGTATTCTGGTCGCCCTATTGATTCCTTCACATAGTTACATTAAAACATCCGTTGCGACAACCCCGGTTTTGACTCCGGCCAAACGATTGGAACACCGTCTGCACAATCCTGTTTATCTCGTTATTCTACCGCTTTTTATTTTAGCCAACACGGCCATACCATTGCACGACGTTTTCCCACAAAGTCAATTCAACTTCAACAACATCACCCAAATCATAAATGAGCCTCACGTGGCCGGCATCGCCAGCGGCCTGTTTTTTGGGAAACCTTTAGGCATATTGTCCGGCGTGTTCATTGCCGTTAGGTTCAATTGGGCCCGAATTCCACAAGACCTGCGTTTTAACCATCTCGTTGGTGCGGGCTTCTTAGGCGGCATCGGTTTCACAATGGCAATCTTCGTCACGTCTCTGTCATTTAGCGAACAAGCCCTCATTAACAGCGCAAAACTCACTATTCTACTGGTTTCACTCACTGCTGCGCTGGTTGGCGCAATCATTCTCAGTATCAATTCAAAACGGAATTATCCTCTTTAATCTTGTTGAGATGTTTGCGGCGACACCGTGTCAGAACTATATCGCAGTTGTGTTCCGTCGCCGCTACTTTTTGCCCAATGACTCATCTCCATTCCGACGAAGCATAGCAAAGTCGGAATCTCTTTACAAGACGAAAAAAGATAATTCCAATTCAAAATAAGCGACTTTATTTGTCAGATGGAAAAGAATAAGTTTTCACCCGAAAATAATTCTTTCTGATTCTCCATTCATAAATCAGCCATAAAACGAAATAACCATTGGTAAAAATCTCATAAATCCAAGTCCACGGCGCCGCCAAATGTAAAAATCGCTTGACGATCCAAAGGACAATGTCAACAACAAACAAAATATCCCACCAAAGTTCACGATCCGCAAACTCCAAATGTGTTTCCGACGCCTCTTGAACAGTCACAATTTGCGTAGAGGAAAAATAGGGAAACATACTCTGAATAGTTAGCTCATACTGCCCCGACGGCATATCTACCACCACTTCAGGCGTTTGCATAATGCCCACAAAACGACTGTTAATCAGTATTTTGTGCGGAATTTTCCGCATCAACCTGCTCATCTTCGATGTAATCACCAAACGTGCCATAGAGAACGTCTTTACATTTTATTCGGTTATATTCTTTATGTGTCCTTACAAAACATATAAATAAGGAATGCAAATATACGATTATTTTGAATTTCAAACGAAATAAAACGATCCCTTTTAGTCTTGTAAAAGATTTTTCACTCAAGAATGCTTTTCTTTTCCGTTACCTTCTTTGCCACCCAAAGAAAGTAACCAAAGAAAGGTTTCCCGTTAATGTAGAGACGCGGCGCCACGTCTCTACAAATCGGACAGTTGTCGGCTAAACGCTGAAACTCGCTGGCTTCGAGTTGTCACGCAAGCCGCTTAGAAGGCGGAGGATATAAAGTGCCGCGGGCAGGATTGCCGATATCCGGTGCGGCACGGGCTGTGAATGCGTGGTGGCCTACAGCGGCGTGCGAAGGCAAAAGGGTATGAAGGTTGAGAAGATGATGATAATTCCCCTCCTTTGTTGTGTAGTCCAATGGATTGAATATAAAGTAGTCTGAGATACACAACAAAAGGAGGGGTGGCCGTAGGCCGGGGTGGTTATGTCGGCTTGATCTTTTGGCTA
>JAKSMG010000009.1 GCA_024400755.1 Bacteroidales bacterium
AATATCTTGACATTTTCCTAAAAGTTTTTTGTCCAACTTTTAGGGTTCGCCTCAGACCGTGCGTCTCTACAGATGGATATTCCACGGTGATTTTGCGGAACTTGAAATCCTCGTTGTCCTTCACCTTGCTTTCCACCACCAAATCGCCATCGGCGTAGGTATCGTTGGCAAAGGCCTTGTAGGCCTTCGTTATCAGGGCGATGCAATTCTCATCAAACTCGTTACGCTTGTTGCCGAGCGGTTTTCTTCTCTTCACACTACACTTGCTCGCATCAATCAACTGAACCTTGCCCACTCGGTCGGCGGACTTGTCCTTGGTTACAATCCAAATGTAAGTGGCAATGCCGGTGTTGTAGAACATATCGTTGGGGATTTGCACGATAGCTTCCAGCCAATCATTCTCCAAGAGGTAGCCACGGATGTTGCTTTCGCCGCTTCCGGCATCGCCCTTGAACAGCGGGGAGCCGTTCTGGATAATCGCCATACGTCCGTTGTCCTTCAGCTTGGCTACACCGTTCAGCACGAACAGCTGCTGGCTGTCGCCGATAGCCGGAAGACCGGCCCCGAAGCGTCCGTACTCGCCCTTCTTGTGTTCTTCCTCCACCTTCGCCTTTTCGTTCTTCCACTCAATGCCGAAGGGCGGATTGGAGATGATGTAGTCGAAGGTGAAGCCCTCGAACATATCGTTGGAAAGAGTGTTGCCGTGTTTCATATTTTCTGCATTGCCTCCCTTGATGAGCATATTTGCCTTGGCAATGGCAAAGGTCTGTTCGTTGAGCTCCTGACCGAATTCCGTGAGGTTGGCTTCAGGGTCAATCTCGTGGAGTTTCTCGGATAGGCAGTCGAGCATTTGCGAAGTGCCCATCGCCATATCGTACATCGTGGCGGTGATGCCTTCCTCATTCAAACTCGATTTTTTTGGTGCAACCAACAGTTCTGCCATCAGGTAGATAATGTCCCGAGCAGTGAAGTGCGCTCCCGCCTGTTCGTCATAACTTTCAGAGAACTTGCGTACCAACTCCTCGAATATGTAGCCCATATCCACAGCCGAAATCACATCCAAACCCATATACGCCTTCTTGGAACAGAACTCCTGAATGACATTGTAGAGGATGCCGTTGTTGTCCAACTTGGTAATTTCCTTGTCAAAGTCAAACTTCTCCAAAATGTCAATGACGTTGGTGGAAAAATGGTTGAGATAACTGCGGAAGTTGTCGGCTATGTTGTCTGCATCAGACAGCAGACCTTCCAATGTGAAAGGCGAAAGGTTATAGAAATCGTAACCCGATGCTTTGGTGAGGAAACCCGCTTTAACAGCAATGCCACGCTTGTCCAATTGGGCATTGGTATCCAATACCTGCTGTTTGGTGGGGGCGAGCACGTCGCTGAAACGCTTGATGACGCACATTGGCAGCACCACGTTTCCGTATTCGTGCGGTTTGTAAGTGCCCACGAGTTTGTCGGCGATGGTCCAGATAAGGTTGGCCTTTTCCTGAATATTCACAGTGGTTTTACGAGAAAGTTCTTCAATGCTCATAAGTTGCAACAAAATGAATTTATATGTTGCAAAAATAGCAATTTTTAAAGGAAAAAGTGCAAAAAATCGAGCAAAAAAATGAAATTAACAATTTCAGCACATTTTGCTGCTACGGCAGAAAATAAATTGTTCGGTGGTGATGGCTGCGGACAGGACCATTAATTTTTTGAATAAAAACACAACAAGTTAATGGTTTACACAATAGCGTCTTGCATTGTATAAACCATCAACACTAAAGATATAAAATTTTCAGTTATTTGATTTGCGAATATATCGATATGATTCTAACTTCAATCAAGCCGATTTATCGATACGATTCTTGCAGGATTCTTACGATTTCCTCGTGCGTGAGGGGTTGTATATCCTGTGTGTAAAGTCTGGCCATAACGGTCATCGCATTGCTTGCCATTGCGTCAAACTCCTCTGGAACAATGCCATAATCGCTCATTTTAAGTTCATCAACACCAAATATCTTTTGAAAATCGAGGAGTGCCGAAATAAAATCCTCTGGACATGCGGCATCTTCCTTTCCCATATATTTTGCCATTCGAATAAGGCGGTCGTCGGCCACGTGCTGACGCAGAATAGCATTGTAATAGGCCTTGCTGATCATAATGAGTCCGGCACCATGCGGCAGCGACTCGTGGTACGCACTCAATGCGTGCTCAATGCTGTGTTCCGCCGTGCAGGTACTGACCACCATAGAAGTTCCCGAAAGCATTGTGGCGAAGGCCATTTTTGCCCGTGCCTCGACATTTTTACCATCTCGGTACGCTATCGGCAGATTTTCCACGATATGGCGAATACCGGTCTCTTGCAGCATATCGCTATACAAGTTGGCTGATTTGCACAGACAACCCTCCAACAATTGATAAAGGGCGTCAAAACCCTGGAAAACCGTATATTCCGGAGGAACGGTGGTTTGCAGTTCCGGATCAATGATTGCGTATGTGGCGAAAGAAGAAAATATGCCCAACTTTTCTTTTGTTTTGAGATTGGTGATTACGCCGCCGGCATCAACTTCGGAACCCGTTCCGGCGGTGGTCGGAATCGCAATCCAAGGCAGCGGAGCATGAATCGGAGTCTTCCTCTTACCTGTTCCGCTCATCACGTAGTCCCAAAGGTCACCTTCGTTGGTAGCTTTCATAGCCATAACCTTGGCCGAATCCATCACACTGCCACCTCCCAAGGCAATGATAAAATCACAATTTTCGCTCTTAGCCCATTCGGCACCTTCTTCCACCGTTTCTTTCAACGGATTGGCCTGAATACGGTCAAAAACGACATAGGCACACCCCGATTGACGCAACTCGTTCTCCAAACGGTCAAGATAGCCATTGGCCCGCGTAGATTTGCCTTTGCTAATAACGACAAGTGCCTTTTGTCCAGGCATAGGAAGAGTGTGAAGTTCGTTAAGTCGTCCCGCACCAAATACAACGCGCGGAGAATTTGGAACATTGAAAGACAATAATGATGCCATAATATTATTTTTTACAGATAAATTTGAATAAAAAATACGACTACTCTATACGCATTCCCATTTTTTGTCAGCTAACAAAATAAAAAAGTAGAAACAGCATATAAATATACGCTGTTTCTACTTTTGCACTATTCATTGTTATTTTACTTCCTCAAAGTCCACGTCTTGAACTTCCTGGTCGTTCTTGCCATTGTTGTTGCCACCCTGAGGACCGGCCTGACCAGCACCTGGGTTGGCACCTGCGAATGGATCCTGTGGATTGGCACCGCCACCATTCTGCTGATACATCTTTGCGGAAGCGGCTTGCCAAGCACCCTGCAATTCTGCGGTAGCGGCATCAATAGCAGCCATGTCCTTCTTGTCGTGGGCTTCTCTCAACTTAGCGGCTGCTGCTTCAATCTTGGCCTTGTCGTCAGCGGGAACCTTGTCGCCAAATTCCTTCAGCTGCTTTTCAGTCTGGAATACCAAGCTGTCGGCGGCATTCAGTTTGTCAATCTCTTCTTTGGCTTTCTTGTCGGCATCGGCATTGGCTTCGGCTTCGGCCTTCATTCTCTTGATTTCGTCATCAGACAAACCTGACGAAGCTTCGATTCTGATCTTCTGTTCCTTGCCAGAAGCTTTATCTTTAGCGGTTACATTCAAAATACCGTTTGAGTCAATATCGAAAGTCACTTCAATCTGAGGAATTCCTCTCATAGCGGCCGGAATGCCATCCAAGTGGAAACGACCAATGCTCTTGTTTTGAGCGGCCATTGGGCGTTCACCCTGCAACACGTGGATTTCTACGGAAGTCTGGTTATCCACAGCCGTAGTGAAGGTTTCCGTCTTCTTGGTTGGGATGGTCGTGTTCGATTCAATCAACTTGGTCATCACACCACCGAGGGTTTCCAAACCGAGTGACAACGGAGTAACATCAAGCAAAAGGATGTCCTTTACATCACCGCTCAGCACGCCACCTTGGATAGAGGCGCCGATAGCCACCACTTCGTCTGGGTTAACGCCCTTTGAAGGAGCTTTGCCGAAGAAATCTTCCACCACTTTCTGAATAGCTGGGATACGGGTTGAACCACCCACCAAAATCACTTCGTCGATATCAGAAGTGCTGTAACCTGCGTCAGACAAGGCCTTCTTACAAGGTTCGATAGTGGCACGAATCAGGTCGTCGCAAAGTTGTTCAAACTGAGCACGGGTCAAAGTACGTACCAAGTGCTGTGGAACGCCATCGATAGGCATAATGTATGGAAGGTTGATTTCCGTAGAATTAGAGCTGGAGAGTTCGATTTTGGCCTTTTCTGCGGCTTCTTTCAAACGTTGCAGTGCCATTGCGTCTTTTCTCAGGTCAACATTGAAATCCTTCTTGAATTCTTCTGCCAACCAGTCAATGATTTTGTGGTCGAAGTCGTCACCACCGAGGTGAGTATCACCATTGGTAGATTTCACTTCAAAAACGCCGTCGCCCAATTCAAGGATGGAGATATCGAAAGTACCGCCACCGAGGTCGAAAACGGCCACCTTTGAATCTGATTTTTTCTTGTCCAAGCCGTAAGCCAAAGCAGCAGCCGTAGGTTCGTTGATAATACGTTTCACAGTCAAACCTGCGATTTCACCGGCTTCTTTCGTTGCTTGACGCTGCGAGTCGCTAAAATAGGCAGGAACGGTGATAACAGCTTCTGTAACGCTGGTACCCAAATAGTCTTCAGCAGTCTTTTTCATTTTCTGAAGAACCATAGCAGAAATTTCCTGCGGAGTATAGGCACGATCGTCAATTTTCACCACCGGCATATTGTTGGCTGAACGTTCCACCTTATATGGTACACGTTCAATTTCCTTACTTACGCGGTCAAATGTTTCACCCATAAATCTCTTGATGGAGAAGATGGTCTTGGTTGGATTCGTGATGGCCTGACGTTTGGCAGGATCGCCCACTTTACGTTCATTGTCGCCAACAAAAGCCACAATAGACGGAGTGGTTCTTCTACCTTCACTGTTAGGTATTACTACAGGTTCGCTACCTTCCATTACCGCAACACAAGAGTTCGTGGTTCCTAAGTCGATTCCAATAATTTTTCCCATAATTGTAATTTTTAATTGTTATTATTCTTTTTATTTTTCAATTCCAATGTCGTCATTGAAAGACAACACTTCCCCCTTTGCAATTATTATGCCAAATATTTTCATTACTGATTTTATGCCGAATTTTCACATTATTTGTTCAGTCGAATATAATTCAATGCCAAAAGTGGTTATTGAAAATCAAAATACACTGACAAAGACTGACATTTTGTCATAAAAAAAGGAAGGCCGCAAAGCCTTCCTTATATGTTAATCATGAAAAAGTAATATTTATTTTAGAATTCCCAGAGGTCACTTTCGTAAGTACGAAGTTTTTCTGTGATTCTTTCAGATTCAATCATCTGATCACGAGCATTGGCAATATATTCTGAAATCTGACGATCATAAACATTGTCTTCTGCGTAAATATAGCCATTGAAATCTCTCTTGAAAGTAATGGCATCGTCAAATGACAATCTTTGTGCATTGTTCTTTACATTGAAGATTTCTTGTTTTACCAAGAAAGGTCTGAGTTCTTCATAGTAAATGTGACCAATACGTCTTCTTGTTTTTTGAGCGCGAACTTCTTCCTCAGCTTCTTCTTCATCATCATAGTTGCTGCTACTTGCAGTTTCACGTTCATACTCCAAAATGGGTTCCAATTCAAGAATGCGAACATAATACTTAGAAGTCTGCTTATCAAAGAACCAAACTTCCTTAATATTATAAGACATCACGTTTTTCGCACTGAATTGTTCATAGATGGTAGTATAATCGATGATGTCGCCACTTTCCGGATCAACAATAGGCTGCTGGATTTCACGAGTCAAAGAAGTCTGCAGTTCTTCGCGAGAATAAGGAGTAGTACACAATTCGTCGCTATAGACTGGCAAAGAATTCTCGTTATCGGGATTAGCAAAGTCAATGGCATCAAAAATAGTTTGAGCCAAACTTCTCCAAGTGCCCTTAGTTTCAGCGGGAAAATAAAAAGGATGATTTTTCTTGTCGCGAAGGTCAATACGACGCCAAATCACGTGATAGTACATCACATCGGCTTGACGTTGATAGGCAAAAGGAACAGCTTCTGCAAATTCACCTGTCGTTTCTTGTTTCCAAGGAGTTTCCACAGGTTTGCGAACCGGCTGCACCATCGTGCTACCTTCAATCTGCTCTTGAACTTGCTCTGTTTCCTCGCCTTCATCTACCTGTGCGAAAGCAACGGTAGAAGCAAGGAGAGCAATGAATAATAGACTTAACTTTTTCATGATATTTTTGCTTTAATAATTATTTCAAACGAATGGTAATTTCATCCAAAGTTCTCGGACCAGCCTCGCAAGATGCCTTGATACCGGTAAAGATAATGGTTGTACCGGCTGGAGACTTGGCGATCTTTGACTTCACGGCTTCGCTGAAGTTGGCACCTGTACAAGTCAAAGGATTGTCTTCGTAACCTTTGGAAATAAAGATAACCTGATAAGAAGTGATTTTCCATTTCAAATCGTATGCGAAATCTTCACCCATTGAAGCTCTCAAGAATGGGTTAGAAGTCAATTCTGCTTTACTTCTCTTACCACCTCTAATGTTGGCACCGATCGTGGCACGAGGATCTGGAACACGTTTAACACGGAAAGTAGTAGAACCCATAGCCTGAGTCTTATTTCCAGTTTTGGCACTAACAGTTGCTTCAACGGTTTTACCAATTAAAGAGGTTGGAACGGAAACGTTAAATTTACCAGCTTCAGCACGAGTAACACCGCAACCAGGGAAATTAACAGACAACTGATCAGGAGCCACAGGAGCAGATACAGATACTGGGTTAGCAATACCAGCATAAAGAACATTCATCTTATCGGCAGAGATGGTTGCAGATGGTTTAACCACCATATAACGATCGCTGAATGGATAACACTGATCTGTTCCGTCTGGTGCTTTAACCTTAATCAAACCGGCATATTTTTGTTCACCAAGGCTACTAGCAGCCAATTCCAATTGAACAAGGCCATTTTCACCTTCCAATTTGGTAGCATTACCAATTTGGTCAACCGTCATAGTATCAGCACCCATTCTGTAATAAACTTCAGGGGTTTGCTTGGTATCGTATGCAGCCACAATGATATCTGCGGTGTACTTGTCACCAGTGAACACCATTCTGGAATCAGGAATGGCCTTACCAGAAATATTGTCAAACTTAAAGTCATTAGCACTGATAGATGCCTTAATGTATTCCAGCATTTTAGATTCTGCGTTGCGAATTTCACCTTCGGTAGTATTAATCAAGGTAACTGTCGCAGCCATGATAACATCATCAAACATATGTTCTTCCCAAGACTGCTTAACCGCACCTTCCTTACCAGTAAAGGTTTCTTCTACATTCAAGCCAAGAAGTTCAGACATACCTTTGCGTTGCTGAGGATCATCAACCAAAGCCAAGATGTCTTGTTTGTACTTCAAAATGGATTCTTTCATCTTTTTAGCATGACCTTGACCGAGGAGAAATTGGGTTGGCTTACTTCTTTCATCCTTAGAATCAATCGTCTTAACGGTTTTAGGCTTACCGTCTTTATCTTCGTAAGAACCATCAACGTAGATAATCAACTCTTTCTTCATAGCTTCGATTTCGTCAATCAAAGCATTGGTCTTTTGCTTTAAGACATTGGCTTTTTGTTCGGCATCTTTCACTTTTTCAGCACCCTGAATAATTTTTTGTGCCTGCAGCCAAGAGTATGCACTTTCATTATTAGCAATTGAATTATCGGTTGTCGAAACCATTGTTTCATCAACCAATGAGAAGGCTTCAATGATATCTTTTGACACATTCAATGCCAACATAGCGGTCAGCACCAAATACATCATACCGATCATCTTTTGCCGCGGGGTTTCCGGACAATTTGTTGCACCCATATTACTTCTTTTTTATAATTATAAGATTAATTGAGTTAAAATTAGTTTGCCACATTCATAGCAGCAACCATCTTACCGTAAACATTGCTCAATTTGGCAACATTCTTCGTTAATTGGTCAACTTCTTTCTTGTACATTTCAGTATTAGCCAATGAAGCGTTCAAGTTGGCGGCAAAATTATTCATACTGTCTTCAATATTCTTGCTTGCCTTAGACATAGCTTCGGTGCTCTTCATTTGCATTTCATACATAGTATTGATAGAAGTCAAATTCTGGTTCAATTTGTTCAATTGATCATTATAAGAACCTGTATCAGTCTTCAAAGCCTTGGTAGTGTCTTCGTAAATCTTAGCCAAGTTACCTACTGCGTTAGCGGCTTTCTGTACATTTTCAAGATATGCGGCAGAAATGTTGGAATCGGTATCCAAAGATTTAGAAGTCTTATCATATTGAACAGTCAAGTTTCTAACTGATTCAGCGGCTTTCTTCAAGTTGTTAACATAACCATCGGTAGCAGCAGTAGCGTCTGCGGCGCCACTAAGTTTGCGAGCATTTTCGCTTAAGTTACGCATTCCGCTTGCCAAACTTTCGATTAATTCAGGACCAATCTTAGCTTCAGTAAGCATTTGATCAAGTTGTTGAGTAGGAGTAGTTCCAGCGATAGCTTTCTTTTTGTCAGCTTTCTTAGGTGTTTCTTGATCTTCGTCACCTACGGCTAATTCAGGATAAACCAATGCCCAATTGTAATCAACGTGAAGAGGTTCGAAAGCAGAGAAGAAGAAGATAATGGCTTCAGTACCCATACCAAGCATCAACATGACGCCTGCACCAGGATAGTGTTGAATTTTAAATAGAGCACCTAAAATAACGATTGAAGCACCCCAGCCATACAATTTGGTCATAAAGTTTTTGTAACCTTTACTTCTAACGAATTTGTAAAGTCCCATAATGATTTTTTTTTGTTTGTTAAGTTATTTTGTTAATTATGAATTTTTTCGAATTTTAATAAACGTGCGAAGCACTATTGCTATCGCCTCTTTGGCGTCCCATATAACTTTGAACGCAACGGAAGCCAACATAGCACTTACAAGTATCTTGATATTCGTATGTCTTGGCATATACTCTGGTGTAGTAGCTGACATCTTTCCAAGAACCGCCACGAATCACCTTTCTCTTCTTTTCAGGAGTATCATTCTTCTTGGCATAGTAAGTATATTGAGGGTTCAAGTCGTGTGTGAAGTTGATGGCAGATTCGTCGTATGCGTCTTCACACCATTCAGCAACATTACCGGCCATATCAAACAAACCGAAATCATTCGGATGGTAATGAGCCACGATACTTGGATAAGGATTACCGTCAGCGATATAGTTACCACGCTGTGGTTTGAAGTTGCTCAAGAAGCAGCCGTTTTGGTTTTGAGTGGCAGGACCTCCCCAAGGATAAGAAGCCAGGTTATTGCCACCGCGAGCGGCATATTCCCATTCACTTTCATTAGGCAAACGGAATTCCTGTTCGTTTTCGTATGCCTTTGAACCCAACCAAGACAATCTCAACATCGTTCTCCAATGAACGAAGGCCTTTGCCTGAATCCAGCTAATACCAACAACTGGATAATTATCATATCTTGTATTGGAAAAATAGTTCAACAACATAGGTTCGTTGAAAGAATAAGTAAAATCGTGAGCCCAAGCCAAGGTGTCGGGATAAATATTCACCACATTCTTGTGAATGAAACGGGTATAACCATTATTCAAATGACTTGGACGGTTGGCATACATACCACCGAACTCATAGTCGTTATCGGTTCCAAATTCCTTATATGATGCTCCAAAATCATCAGGATTTTTTGGGTCGCGGTAATTTCTATAATCGTAGGTCCAATATTCATAATTATACATTGCCGTATTGGTTGAATTAGGACGGAAATGATAAAAACGAGTGTTGACCTTATTGAACAATGGACTCAAAGCGGCTTGAACCTCTTCGTTGTCTGAATCCCAAGGAATTTCTTCCTTCCAGTTGATCAACTTAGGTTCAATCACTTCACCTTCGTTTTCACCTTTGCTATATTTTTTGTAATGACCATATTTTTCAAATTCTGTCAATTCTGCTTCACCGAGAAGAACGTGAGCCAAAGAGTCGCGCACCCAATATACGAACTGGCGGTACTCGTTGTTGGTAATTTCGGTTTCGTCCATCCAAAAGGCCGTGATGGTAACATTTTTAGACTGATGGGTCAAAGCGAAAGGAACATCTTCATCACCAGCACCCATCATATAGTGGCCTGCGGGAATATAAACCATTCCAAAAGGTTCAACATCCATAAAGTCGGGACGATCCTTGACGCCGACCAACTGGCCGTCACCATTATTCTTGCAAGACATAAAAATCAAGCAAACGACCAATAACAATGCTGCAAATTTTTTCATTTTTTTATTCTTTATGTTAGAAAAAAACGATTATTATCTATAATTATTGTATTAATATTCATTTTTATAAATATTTCTGGTTGAACCATAACCAGAAAATACTTCCTCTTTATATATGTCGAAGCAATATCTAATCATCACTTCCAAATCTCCATAGCTCCTATTTTGTTGATAACCAAGTTTATTGGTCGTAAAACCGTAAGCCAGACCCAAATCGATACCTTTCAGGTAATTGTTGGAATTGTTATAGAACGGTCTCGCACCGAACAAAATTGAAGCGGCATCGTTGATACGGTACGACAAACCGCCCCAGAATACACCGTTGTATCTCGTCAAGACCATCAATTCAAATTGAACCGTCTTTAAGTCAGTTTTCAACAATGCAGATGGTTCCAAGGTCCAACTTGGATTCCAAGGCAAGATCCAGGTGTAACCACCGTGTAAATATAACTGGCGAGATCTATTCAACACGCTGTTGTCTCCAGACAAACGCGCCTTGGTAATCAGCTGAGTTCCTGAAATACCCACATTCCAACGATCTGCCTTGTAAAACAAGCCGAAGTTCACGTCAAAATCCATCACGGATTCTTCGCCTTTCAGCTTATCCAAAACGGCATCACCCGTCTGTAAAGCGTGCAACTTACTACCATCAACGGCCTGGTTATAAAAGCTAACCTGCAAACCGATTCCCAGATGGCCGGTAGGAATCTTTAATTTATACGCATAACCGAAGCGAATACCTATATTATTATAGAAGCCTACCCTGTCACTTAAAATAGAAAGTCCTAAACTACCTTTTAATTTGCGTAGATAGGACTCTATATTGAACAAAAATTCACGTGGTGCAGTCTTTTCCTTGGTAATATTTCCATTTTCATCCTGATATACATCTTGCCATCCAAGATACTGCTGTCGGTAAACGCCAGTAAAACACAAAGTGTTACTCTGTTCACCCATAGCTCCGGGATTGTAGTACATCGTTGTCCACGGAAATAGCGTAAATTGAGCGTCATCTTGCGCAAATACACTCATCGTACACACAACGAAAAGGAGTAAAAGTGCACCTATTTTCTTCATTCGTTCGGGCTTTTTTATATTGCTTCAGTTTTTCTTTATCTTCCTTGTATTCAACATCTTATAGTAGTTAATAAGTAACCGAAACAGGAGAAAAAAACCTTTTTCTCTCTCCGTTTCGAGCTGTATATAGCTACCTCACCCCACTCTATTCAACTTCAAGCACCAAAAATACAAAAAAATCTTTAAAGTTATCAACAATTGTTCATTTTTTTTCCAACAAGATCAATTTTCAACCCTCAATGATAGATTTTTTCAAACTAATTATCTATTATTCAGATAATTAAAAAAGTAATAAAATTTTTCACGCTCTAATTTTTTTTTGGACAAGCTCATCCATTAAAAATGGGCTCGCACTTCCAAATTTCCCGTATGCACCACCCTATTTCCTTGTGTATATCTACCCTGATACAGCAAATTAAGTTGCAAAAAGTCTGTAATATTCGCCTCATACTTCACATTCCAAGTCATATTATGCCCCACACTCAAGCCATCCAGCATTTCATAACTCAGACTTGTGTTTTCCACGTCATTGTAATTCATATTGATATAGGCCACATCCGCAATCAAATTTCCCTTTTTCAGCATTTTGTATTTAACTTCCAGGTTCACCTTATGCTGTATGGCCTTTTGAAATTCCAAGCGATTTCGCTTATGGAAAAACAAATAGGACAACTGAACAAACAACTTGTTTTTATAATGGAAATCTACCTCGGCCGTCGTATGATGCATTTCAATTCGATAGCTTCGGGAAGACATAAATTGGAAATAATTGCTTTTCTCTGAATGCGCATAATCTGTTTTGAGCGACAGAAAATCGCAAGGATTTCCACGCACGACAAGCTGTTGCATATTATAGCCACCCATATCAGTGCCGTAATAAAGCAAACTTTTGTTCTTATTCACCTGAACCGTAAAATCAATTCCGAAAACGGATTTATGGTTATAGGTCAAGGTATTTATGAACGCAAGATTACTTGACACCAAATTGGAATCTTCATATTTGAAATAGAAAGGATTGATAGCGTTCGCATTATGGGTGAACGTGTTTTTTTGTACGGTTTTAAAGGTAGTGGTGTTGGAAAATCTTGCCAAAACACCCTTGATTCCCTTTTTATTAGCCCAGACATTGGCAGGCCGCAACTGAATCGTCTGCAAAAACTGATTATTGTAAGTATTGATGTATTCATTGCCGGTTTGCCAAACCTTGATATAGTTGGCCTGGTCCTGGAATGCCGCCACCTCAAACTCGTCCAATTCCTCAATACCGTTGCCGTTGTAGTCGTTCCAGGTATAGACTCCCTGCCCTTCCGCCACCTTCAAATACGAATACACCATTTTCTGTTCCATCCCGCTTCCCGCTTCGTAATGCGTATTGAGGACAATGGCGTTCTTGAAAAAGCGACCGGTATAGTCAATCCCTGCCAAAAAGTAATTTTCTCCGTTAAAGCGACCTTCCTGATTACGAATCTGCGTATTTCTATAAGTCAAATCTGCTTTTAGACGATTATTTTTCAACTTGGCCAACTCAAAAGAAAACTGAGCGTCGTTGCTCATCGTTCCCAAAACCAACGCATTGTTTTTCAGCATACTTTCCACTCTATTTTTATAGGAAATCTGGAAAAGATACGGCAAAGAGTCGCTGTTTTTCAAGAAGAAAGTCGCCTCGTTGAATCCATTGCTGCCCATTCTCAACGAATCGGAGAAACGGTCGTGCATCGCATTGTACTCAAAATTTTCCTTTATGCCGACCTCCACTTGACGAAAAGACTTGGACAAATTGTTATAGGTTTTCACGAAATTGGTTTTCTGCAAGGAATCATTGGTAAACAAATACGAAGTCGCCGTCGAGAACTTCCATCCTTGCTTATGGATATTGGAGGTCAATTCATTTTTCAGGGCATTCATACTGCCGAAACGCGACAAACAGTTCAAATCGTAGCGGGTCTCACCAATTTCGGCATTTTGAAAACCCAAGGTCAACTGGGCCATTTGTTCCGAAAAACGCTTGGAATAGTCCTCATCCAGATTATAATTTCGCCTAAATTCCACCTCGCGCGTACTTTCAAAGACTCGGAAATTCTTATGGATAAATTCGTAAAACACTTTTGTATAAAAAAACCACGGATTCAGCAATTGTTGTTTGTTTTTCAATTCTTTTTGATGATGAAAACGCATCATATAGGCAAAACCCACATTATTTTTATTGTTTTTGGAAAAATTATTCTCATCATAGTTAGACAACGCCAGTTCTGCCGACAAACCTGTATTGGCATTAAAATCGTATGTGGCGCCAATCGTGGCCAAATCCTGGGTTTTCGGTGTAGTCAGCAATTGCACCGGCTCGTAATTACCCTGCGGAATGCCATTGACCGGAGCCACCCACCGAAAAACACGACCATTGGCCGCGCTGCTTACGAGCACATAGTTTCCCTGATTTTCGCCCACCAAGGAAAAACCAAGACGATACAGCTGTTTCGTCACACTCGTGGAATACACATAAACCAGATAATTTTCGCCATTCACCACAGTATCGCGCAATTCATATAAAATCTCATTCGTATTATAATAAGCCGAATCTGCGTGAGGATAAAGGCCGTTTTCAACATCCGGCGGCAACTGCGACAGAAAAAGTTTCTGCAAATTATTCAATTCGGGTTGAATGGAGTGATTTTTCAAATCTTGTTCGTGAAAAAGATTCACATTCAGCTTTAACTTTCCGTTTTTTTCGTGGGTAAATTCATTAAAAGTATAAAGATTATAGCGTGCATAATGTTTATCCGAATATTCGTATTCCACGATGACACGTTTTTCGGCCGTCATCAAGTGTTTCACGGTAAAGCTAAGTTCGCCCGTATTATAATCTATGGTATAATCCTGATCTTGGCCGCGTGTTAACAGCTGGCCGTCGATATACACCCGTTCACTTCCCGCAATGATGACAATATTAATTTCATTTTGCTCGCCTGTTAAGCGGTAAGGTCCCTGCACCCCGTTGATAGGCGTGATGTTTTTTTTCACGTATTTCCCCTTGCTCACACCGCCACCGACCGTGTTTTTCAGTCCATCCCCGTTTTTGAACGTATTATCGGCATTAAACTCAAGACCCATATATTTTCTATTGACTTTCAGAAATGCGTCTTGATCAAATTTGGTTTCAATATCACCGGCACTGAGCATAAAACGATTATCATAATTCAGTTTGATATACACTTGATCAAAATCCTGAATGGATTGCGTATTGCCGTCGGGCTGAATAGGCACATTCTTATCGGTGATATTGGCCACGATAGTCAGTTTTTCGGCCAACTGTCCCGACAATTGCAAGTTCATTGTTGAATTGAGTATAAAATCCTGATTGGTACCGATGACAACCCCTCTTGATATGGACCCGGTACTCTGCAAACTGGAAGCGTTGTTGGCAAAAAGCTCTTCCGTCTTGGGCACAATAGGGGTCATTGACTGATACATACTGCTACGTTGTCGATAATTTAAGGTTTGGGGACGATGCTGCTGCGGATGAAGAAGATTCATTCCAAAACTGCGATAGGTGTAATCAACACGTTGTCCAAGTACCTTTTCATTCAAAAGATGGATTTTCGCATTCAGAAAATCCACCTCATAATCGGCTGAATCCAATCCGTCCAAGACGAAAGTATTGGGAATAATGGAAACAGAATCAATCGAAACCGTCATCGAATCCAGGACGACAGTACCTTTTTTTATTCCATTTGGAACCTGTGCCAATGCCGAAAACGAGAGCAGAAAGCAAGTAAACAAAAGCAAAACGGCCTTAGATTTCGACATTGGAAGTCTTATTAATTAGTAATATATAATTAAAATGCAAAAATAGTCATTTTATATAACTCTATTCCGTCTAATTTCGTATTTTTGCAATCTAAAAATTTTTATGATATGAAACCTTTGATTTGTAATGAGCTTAAGGATACCCGTTCAGGATTCGGTGCCGGCTTAGCGGAAGCTGGCGAAAAAAATGACCAAATTATTGCTTTATGTGCAGATGTCACAGGAAGTTTAAAGATGGGAGATTTTAAAAAGGCACATCCCGACCGCTTCATACAAACAGGCATTGCCGAAGCCAATATGATTGGCATTTCCGCCGGTTTGGCATTGAGTGGGAAAATTCCATTTGCCGGAGCGTTTGCGGGTTTTATCACAGGACGCGTATATGACCAGATCCGTATGACCGTGGCCTACTCCAACCTCAACGTGAAGATTGCTGGTTCTCACGCCGGCGTCACCGTGGGCGAAGACGGTGCCACCCACCAGATTATGGAAGACATCGGTTTGATGAAGGGCCTGCCCAATATGGTTGTCATCAACCCCTGCGACTACAACCAGACGAAAGCCGCCACCATTGCCGCCGCAGAATACGTGGGACCCGTTTACCTCCGTTTCGGACGTCCCGCCGTGCCTAACTTTACCCCGGCCGACCAAAAATTCGTCATCGGCAAAGCCAATATGCTTAACGAAGGCAAAGACGTAACTATCATTGCCACGGGACATTTGGTTTATCCCGCCCTGGAAGCCGCCTACCAACTGGAACAGGAAGGCATTTCCGCAGAAGTCATCAACATTCACACCATCAAGCCCTTAGACAGCGAATCCATTCTGAAGAGTGCCGCCAAGACACGCTGCGTGGTAACCGCCGAAGAGCATCTGATGAACGGAGGTTTAGGCGATTCCGTATGTCAGCTGCTTTGCCGCAACCTGCCTACCGCCGTTGAAATGGTAGCCGTTGACGACCACTTCGGTGAAAGCGGAAAACCATTCCAGTTGATGGAAAAATTCGGCTTGGACAAGGAACATATCATTCTCGCCGCTAAGAAAGCAATGCAAAGAAAATAATTTATATGCCTCAGGACATCAGCGATCAAGAAATAATCGAACTCTTTGGTAAGGAAAGAACCAAAGAACAGGGATTCAATCTTCTGGTGAAAAAATACAAGCAGGATATCTATTTCACTATCCGCCGCTTGGTTTTCAACCACGAAGACGCTAATGACATTTCCCAAAACGTACTGATCAAAATCTGGACTCATCTGGATCAATATCGTGGCGAAGCGGGACTTAAAACCTGGATTACCAAAGTAGCGGTCAACGAAACACTCACTTTCCTCGACCGCAAAAAGAAGGTCCTCAACATCATCGACGAGGAAGGGTACAACGACTATGTCACCAAAGTCGTTGCAGAAGATCGCTTTTTATCCAGCGACAAGATTCAGCAATTGCTCCAAGAGGCCATTCAGCAACTTCCCGAAAAGCAAAGAGCAGTCTTTACGCTACGCTATTATGACGAAATGCCTTACGAAGAAATGACCAAGATTTTTGGTGGCACAGAAGGCGGCTTAAAAGCTTCCTATCATTTCGCCGTGCAAAAAGTGGAAGAATTTTTATCAAAGCATTAAACCTTTCGACAAAACTATAGTCTATCATTGTGTTTTTTTAATTGACAATGGAAAATACTGAAATTTTACAGCAAGTACCGAAAAAGAATCCTTTCCAAGTTCCCGAAAACTATTTTGATGATTTGGAAAATGACGTTATGGCCAAAGTCAGACAAGAGCAAAAGGTCGTCAAACACCGCAAAATCTACACGATTGCCGCCGCCGTGGCTGCCGTAGCCGTTTTGGTCATTGTGCTCAACATCGGACTCTTCTCTACCGGAAACGACACACAAAATCAAAATCTTGCTGAAAATGCCGTTAATACCGACCAAAAACTCTTGGCATCGGCTAACGACAACGACATCACTGCCACCTACGACCCCATTGTCGTTATCGAAGAAAGCAATTTGGACAATGTTGACTATCAAATCATCGATTATTACGATGATGAAATGTCGGAAGATTATTTATATTAAAATTTTTGATTATGAAACGTTTATTTTTGTTGATGGGCATAGCCCTGGTTCTTTCTTTGTGTACCGCCAACTACACAAACGCGCAAACTCCAGCAGCCAAACCGGTAGCTGCCAATAACAAAACCATCGCTCCTGAAAAGAAACACAATTTTCAAGAGATTCTTCAGCTCAAACGCAACTATATTAAAGAAAACCTTTCCTTATCTGAAAAAACAGCCGAAAAGTTTTGGGCAATTTATGACAAATACATCGAAAGCGAGCAAACTTTGCATGCCAATTTGAAGAAAGCATACGACAGCAAGAAAATCACTCGTGAAATGCTCAAGGATGAAAGCAAAATGACGGATGAACAGATTTCCTTCCATCTCAGCCAAAAAATGAACTTCAAGGAAAAAATGTTCAATTTAGACAAACGCTTCTACAACGATGCCAAATCGGTTCTGACCCCTCGCGAATTATCCAAATTCTATCATTTGGAACAAAGTTTCAAAAACCAATGTGCCCACAAAAATCATGACGGCAAAAACCATGATGCGAAACGTCCTATGGATCCTAAAAAAGCAGCAATGAAAAAAGCTCCCGCACCAAAATCAAAATAATGAACGGGCTCTATATCCACATTCCATTTTGCCGACAAAAATGCATTTACTGTGCCTTTTATTCCACAGTCGCACTATCTAAGAAAAAAGACTTTTTAGACGCATTGGAATGTGAGATTGAGCAAACATTACACTACCTTCCCTCACGGCAACTTGACACAATCTATTTTGGGGGAGGAACTCCCACCCTATTAAAAATCAACGAATTAGAATCTATAATCAATAAAATCCGAAGACATTACCTATTGTCTTCGGATTTTGAGTTTACCATAGAGGCCAATCCCGAACAAATTGAACGCAACTACCTCAAAGACCTGATTTCTCTCGGCATCAACCGCATTAGTTTTGGGGTGCAGTCGTTCAACAACGAGACGCTGCGATTTTTAGGTCGCAAACATAGTGCGGAAGAAGCCATATCGGTGGTTTTCGAAGCAAAAAAGGCTGGTTTTGACAACATTTCCATTGATTTGATTTATGGCATTACGCAACGGAAGAAAGGCGAATGGGAAGAGGATTTGCGACAAGCCATCAACTTGCCCATCAGTCATTTGTCCTGCTACGCGCTTACCAAAGAGGAAAACACAATTCTGTGGAAGCAAATCCAGCAAAATAAACTACCGGAAATTGACGAAGACCTTGCCAAAGACGAATTTTATCAATTACTTCGACTAACTCGCGAAGGCGGTTTTGAACAATACGAAATATCCAACTTTGCCCGAAATGGACAGATTTCGAGACACAATTACAGCTATTGGACCCAACAACCCTATCTGGGTTTAGGACCATCGGCTCATTCATTCAACGGACACAGCCGAAAATGGAATGCAAGTCATTTACAGCATTACATAGAATATGTGGAAAAAGGATGTTCCGATTTTGATAGCGAGGAACTCAGTCTTGACGATCACTACAACGAATACGTGATGCTCGGCTTACGCACCCGAAACGGTATCAACTTAGAAAATATTGAACAACAATTTGGCCTTTCCTTCAGGCAATATGCCGAAAAGGAATTAAGACAAATCAATACGTCTTACTATACTCAAACAGAGAGTTCTATCCTGCTCACCGACGAAGGCAAACTTTTTGCCGACGGCATTGCCGAAACCTTATTTCGCTAAAATTTCAATAACCGAAAATCTGATCTATCGTCAGTTTCGTTATTGGACCATACAGTTTCTGCAACTCATCTCCATCAATTTCGGTTTCATCGGCCATAATCACACGAAATTGCGGCTTGTCTTGAATGAATTTTGTATAAAACGCAACCATATCATCCAAAGTCAAGGCATCAATGGCTTCGTACATCAACTTTCGATAATCACTTTCAAAACCTCGTTTTAGATTCAAAAAATAGACATCCAAAAACACATTTTGAGGAATTCGAGAATTGGCGAGTTTGTTTTTCACTACTTCTTTCGCCCTATCAAAATCTGTTTGCGACAGCGGCAGTTCTTTATTCAATTCCTCCATCGCGGCAAGAGCATTCAACAAATTGTCAGCCGACGTTGCAAAAAAGTCATAATTATACATATAGGCATCCTTATCGGTCGGCAGGACAAATGCGGATTGTGCAAAAAAATGCTTGTCTTTCAGTTCCTTATGGGTCACCGAACTATCGCCAGAACCAAAATAGCAATTATATACATTGGCAATGGGATACAATTCCACATTGTTCATCTCTGAACGATGATAAATCATCACTCGAGCTTTTTTCAAGTTATACGGAAGAAAAAACACCCTGTTTTCTGTTACAGGAATCAAATCAAAAGTATTTTCTTCGCTGGATTTATTCATCTTTCGGGGCATTTTGTAGTACTTATTGAGCATTTTAGTCAAATTTCCCTTAGCCATTGGGCCATAATACAAGATTTCGGGACGATACGACAACAAATAACGCAATAAGTCACACAAAGAATCCGCATTTTGATTTTTCAATTGTTCATTCGACAAAGTGTAACGGGTTAAGGATTCACCATACATCGCATAACGAGAAAGTGCACCAAAAATGGCATTAGGCACCGATTTGGCGTCCATACGCTGTTTTTCATAATTAGCCATCACATTCCGCACAAGACTGTCGTTGGCGTGAACATTGGCCAAAAGTTGTGCGAAGCATCTCAGTACAGACTCCATATCTTTACTATTCGCACCACTCAACGTCAAGACCGAATAGTCGTCAATACAGGAATAATCCACCGCGCAGGACAATTCGGAAAGTGTCGATTGCCATTTTTCACGAGGCATATCCTCGCTTTCCAATGCAAAAAAACAAGCCGACAACAAAGGAAGACGTAGATTATGCAATTCCCCGACAGGAAATCTAAACGACAAGAAAAAACCACTGTCATTCGTATTTTTTACGCAGTACAATCGCGTCGATTTGTATTTATACGACTGAATTTCCTTCTTAAAATCAATAAATTGAGGAGACCGAAGCGTATCATCGGGCATTCCTGCCCCACCCTTCAATGACTGGTCATTCATTTCCAATTTCCTAAGAGGATAATCATTATGAGATGACATTTGTGCGAAAGTCGGGGATGTCAAGGCAAGAAAAAAAGAAAAAACGTATAAAAGCAGTCTCATTCGTAATATCTGACAAATGACAACAAAAACGGTCTATTTTGTATTCGCCTGATTCATGGCTTTTTCGATGCCGACAGTGACAAAGGCGAGGATGGCATTCACAGATTTTTCCACGGCAGCGTCAACCAGCGGTTTTTCTTCAGGAGGAAATTTTCCCAACACATAATCGACTTGATATCCTTGCGGATAATTTTTGTCGATACCGACACGAATACGCGGAAAATCCTGATGTCCAAGTGTTTCTACGATATGACCAAGACCATTATGGGAACCAGGACCGCCCTTGGGTTTCATTTTTATATCCCCAACGGGTAAATCCAAATCATCAGAAACGACCAACATCGATTTGGCCTCAATCTTTTCTTGGGCAAGCCAGTATTTCACGGCCTTACCGCTCAAATTCATATAGGTAGTGGGAAGAATCAGTGTCAAACTGCGGCCTTTGTGCTTAGCGTGAGCGACGTAAGCGTGACGCCCCATTTCGAACTTCACATCCAACTTGATCGCCAAGGCATTCACCACTTCAAAACCGATATTATGACGAGTGCCGTTGTATTTATCTTCGGCGTTGCCCAAACCGACAATCAGAAACTTTCTGCTATCATCCATCTTATTCCTCCTCCTTTTCGGTATTTTCTTCGGTCATATTCACAAAAAAGGTAAAATTCACCTTCCCATAATTTCGATGCTGATAAAACTTGGGATGTTGTGAAAAATCGTGAACTTTAGGATGTTCCATCACCAACCAGCCGTCTGGTTTCAGCAAATTGTGCTCAAAAACATTGTCGATAATCTGTGAAATATTATCCATATCGTAAGGAGGGTCGGCAAAAATAATGTCGAATTGCTGATGGCAACGCTGGGTAAAGGTAAAGGCATCCGCCTTGATGACCGAAACCTGGTTATAACCCAATTTCGCGGTAGTTTTACGGATAAAGTCGGCACAACCCTGATGGTTATCCACGGAAGTTACCGACACCGCGCCACGCGACGCAAATTCGTAAGTAAGGTTTCCCGTACCGGCAAACAAGTCCAGCACGGTTACCCTATCAAAATAGAAATAGTTATTGAGAATATTGAACAAACTTTCCTTAGCCACATCGGTAGTGGGACGCACCGGTAAATTATTTGGTGCAGTGATTTGTCTGCCTCTATTTTTTCCACTAATGATTCTCATCCCGTACTAATCTATAATCGTATATTTATCAATATATTTTGTCAATAAACTTTTCAAGGAAGGACGAGTCAAATAAGAGTGAAAGCAGACGACAGTTTTATCGTCCAGTTGGAATTGTTGTTTCACATTCATCAAAAAATACAATTCGTCTTCCGCTTGAACGTATTTAAATCGATTGAAAAGCATCGGTTTATTATTTTTCTGAACCAGCAAATCGAGGTATCCGTTATGTTCGTCGGCCCAAATCAAGTTGGCGGAAGCACATTCCTGCAAGACGAAATGATAAGCCAATGACCAATAGGACAAATAATGTGCCCGAATGCCCAACCTATCCAATGCCGATTTTTCGTCTTTGTAGAGAAAATAAATCATTTGATACACATCCACTTCGGTATCGAAGGTTTGTTCCACTTTGGCGGCATCATACTGCAAGGAGATCAACTTCATTGCGTCTTTGGCATCAAACAACTCGGTGGGCATCAGCATAGGCGGTTCATTGGCCACCACGACAGCCACTTCGGGATTATCCGAAGGAGTCAGCTTAAAAAATTCTATGGCCTTCACAGACAAGATATCACCATCAGCATACAGAAACGACTGTTGACGAAGCGAAGGCGTCCGCTCTACAAGACAAAATCCATTTGGAAAAAGCCAAATGGATTTGTCGTATGGTAAGAAATCTACAAATTTCATCATTATTCCCAGTTGCCGCTTGTGCTGGCTTCAGTCAAAGAACCCATAATAATATCTTTATATTGTGAACGATATTGAGTTTCTTCAGCCAAACCGCCATAAAAGATCTTATTGATTAATTTTGTGAATGCGCCAGCGTTTGCCGGAGTGATAGATTTTTCCATATCATACAAGATGTCATCCAAAGGAACAACAATCATATAAACAGGAATTTCGTATGTTTTGCTGGCAATAGAACCTGTTTGGATTTGGAATTTAGGTCCATCTTGATGTAAAACGTATTGTAAATTCTTAAAGTTTTCAATTTTGCGAGTCGCGTCGGTTTCCATTGCCTTTTCAGCAGCAGAAATCTCAACGGTTTCCTTACGAAGCAAACCTGCCGCAAGTGCATCCTTTTCCGTCATACCTTCTGGAATTTCACCCACGTTCTTGATAATGCTGACTTTACCGTTGGTGGCAAAATCTGCCAAGCTATCGGCATCACTCATATACGTTTTATATTCGTTTTTGTAAACGGCCTGCAAGTCGCGGATAGTAATCAGTTTTTCCTTGATGATTTCGCAGCGTTCGTTATATACTGCTCTAAATTTTTCAGGTCTCATAATGCTTCTCATCACCAATACGGCGAGGACGATAATTACGAGGACTAATACAATGCGGAATAAAGTTTTAGCTTTCATATTTATGATTTTATTATAGTTCAAAATTGACTGCAAAAATAATAAAAATTTTGCTTGCAACTACATTATTTCATTTTTTTGTATGATTGTCTGTTAAAATCAAGGATTTTCTGTTTGACAATAGTTTGGCATCAAGCATCTTTACCCCTATTTTCAGTCGAAATTATCATTCGCGTTTTGTAAACTCCTTCACCTTCTTCAATCGTTGTAGATTGGGAATATCGTATGCCAATATAAAGAGAACAGGGTGACACCATATTCTTTAGAACGGGAATCTCAAACCTGCAATCAGCACAGTTATATTGTAAATTTGCCACACACTAACAATTTGAGAATACTTAATAATCCAGAATAATACCCAATCTATGAAGTTTTTTTACTGTGGAAATAATATTATTTGGAGTAGAATTCCTTTTTCGACGAAAGAGAATGAAAAAGTTGAAAACAATGCAATTATAATAATCCATCGTTTATTCATAATTTAACATCTTGAGCATATTATTTTCGTTAATAATAAAAAGGAAGGGGCTAGTCCCAGATTTAACCACGCTCAACTTTATTGTTTTTCATAAACTTTCTTTCCTTCGAACCAGGTAGAGAGCACTTTTGTCTTATGAATATCCCTTACCGGGCATTCAAACACGTCTTGATCCGTAAGTACGAAGTCGGCCCATTTTCCGACCTTAATGCTTCCTCGTTCATTTTCCACGTGCATTTGGTATGCGCCGTTGATAGTAAGTGCACTGAACACCTGGTCAATAGTTATGAGTTCTTCTGGCCACCAAGGCGAGGTATATCTGTCGGAATTCCCAGGATATTGAAAGCTGCCTGTGACAGCAATTTCCATAATGCCAAAAGGATCGTTAGGAGAACCGAAGGTAGCAGGATAGTCACTGTGTGAGGTCATAATTGCACCACAGTCAAAGTATGATTTCATTGGATAGGATTTGTCAGCCACATTGGCAGGTGCCAAAGTTTTGACCAATTCTTTCATTTCGTCAGCGAGAACGTGCCATAAAATTCCGCAAACGACCACAATATCATTGTCGGCCACTCTCTGGTAATCTTCTTCGGGCATATTACGGACGTGAACCAGGGTGTTGCGAGCTTCTTTCGTGCCTTTGTTTACAAAAGCATTCACGCAACGATGCACGGCTCCGTCACCCATCGTGTGGATATGCATTGTAAGTCCCTGAGCATTGGCTTTTCCTGTAATATCGGCGACTTCATCTTCTTCCCAATTGGCAATACCGGGGTGTCCGTCCGGATAAGGTTCGAGAGTAAGTCCTGTGCCACCTTCTACCGTTCCGTCAATAAAAAGTTTGATGTAATTAGCAAAAATATGTTCATTGCTATATTTCTTCATTTCTACTGCCTTAGCAATTTCAGCGTCCACATCTTCGCAGGAACTCTCAATTTCGTATGACAATCCTAAAAGAAGATTCAGTTTGCCTTCTTTGTCAAGTTTTGCCGCTGCCTCATAAATGCTGCTGTTGCCAAAATAGTTTGACCATCCGTCCATGTATGTTGTATAACCATTAGCCCAAAGCATCTGGCAGGACATTTCGAGCGCTTTTGTAGCCGGTTCGAGCGAAAACAGATCATTAAAGTCAACACCTTTGTTACGGACATAGGTGGCTGCCTGTTCTAACAGAAGACCGTTAGGCTTACCATTCTTATCCATACATATTTCACCACCGCGGATTTGGGATTTCAACACATTTCCACTTTCATCCATAACGCCAGCATTGCGAAGGCACGCCGTATTGACCAGAGCTTTGTGTCCTTCGGAATCATATACATATAGTGGGATATCTGGACAAATCGCATCCAACTGATCGCGGGTTGGCATACCTTCGGCGGTGAAAGTGTGATAATTCCACCCCATTCCAAATATTCCCCTTTTCCCTTCCGATTTTGCCTCTTCATAGGCTGTTTTCACTTTCTCAAAAAACGAATCGATTCCGTCAGATTCGTTACTAATGGTAAGACCTCCCAAACATACCAACGCATTACCCATAAGATAGTGTGCATGTCCCTCAGTACATCCCGGCATCACCATACCTTTTCCCGTATGGTCTATGATTTGTGTAACTCCTTCTTTAATAAAGGCAGCTGCCCCGTCTTTATCACCAACATAAATGTATTTGCCATCTTTGATGGCGATGGCTTCAGCCACAGGTGTTTCAATATCAGCAGTATGTATACTACCATAAACCACCGTGTCTGCGATTTGCTTTTTACATCCTGTCATTACACAGAGTATAACGACTAAAGAAAACATAATTTTTTTCATAGTAATAAACCATTAAATTAATTGATGATATTTAATTTCCATTCGTTTTTTTTTCACTTAAAGCACGTCATTGTGGGCACTCTAAGCAAAAGCACAGGAAGCATTTTCCATTTTAAGATTGCCAATCCGGAAGATATTGACCATAGGCGGCTGATATACTTTTTCATTTAATATTATAATAAATTTCGCATATTCACCAAAATCTCAAAATATCATTAGAATCGGTAATTGATACCTAAACGCAATGCTCTATGTCCAGGATTCGTGTTTTTTATTTTAAAATAATTTTTATCTTCATTCCAAGTTTCTTCATAGACAGCCTTATCCACAATATCATTCAATTCCACATATATATCCAATCCTTTAATGACAGTCTTCACAAAGCGAAGATTTGCGATAATGTCCTCTCCCGAAAGATTGTAAGCGGATTCTCGGGCGCTAAGATATACAAGGCTTGAACTTAACTTCGTAGTTGGATTGAGCGATACTTCAACATTGGTTCCTATCTCATAACTGAACTCTTTCTTATTAGCCACTTTATTGTTACCATAAATATCGTAACTCATTCCTGCCCAGATTTCCGCATTGACAACTTTTCCATTCATCTTAAAATCCAACTTTGATCCAAAAGAATCCTGTCGTTTATTGTTAATCCAAGTCCGTAACGTCTTCACGCCAGGATCAGATGCCTGTGGACTTGCGACATCAATAACTTTTTCAAATGAGTTACGTTTGTTACAATAGTTCACGTCAAGTTTCAGCACAAAGGCATCTCTCTTATAAGTATATCCGAGATTAACCTTGTTAATGACTTCCGGTTTAAGTTCCGGATTACCCATAATGTACTCGCCTTCCGATTCGCCTATCATCAGCGTAGGACACAATTTCTTATAATCCGGGCGAGAGATTGACCTGCTGTAATAGAGTTCCAATGCGTGTTTTTCATTAATGCGAAACTGAACACCTGCATTCAGAAGATTCTGTACATCAAACTTATCAAAAAGATTCTCTAAATTTCTTTGGACCAGTTTCTCCTCCAATTTGTCCATAAGCGTTTGTTTATAGAACTGCACCCTCTCCTTCACATAAATATCAAACTTGCCAATGGTATAAGTAAGATTCACGTATGGTTCGATGGCATTGGCCGTATAGAAGTACGACTGACGGTATGATATTGAATCCCGCCAGGTATTATCCATCAATGTCGCAGCATTATACGCATCAAGATCTTGATTTGAAATAAAATCCAGACCCGTATTCAACTTCAGTTGACTACGTTTGAAGCTGAACAAATCATTGTACGAAATCGAACATCTGGTATCGAATCCATTCAGGTTTCCGTATGTAGCGTATGTTTTGGGGTCGGGATAAAAATTTCCGGATGTTGATCTTTGATTCAGATCTGAATTGATATCCACGACCTCTGAGGCCACAATGTCCAAACGTGCATTCGGTCTCGATGAAAATTTATGTGTATAGGCGATTTCTGCATTAATATCGTGTCGCTTAAAGAACGTAGTATCAAATTGAGTACCATTAAGGATTGACCTGTCGGCATTATAGCGATCGGTCAACAAATGAGAAGTTTCGTTTCTGCCATTATAGCCATAGCCTATTGAAGCTGTCAGAATATTGAATTCATTGAAAGTATATCCAAAATTAATACTTGCACCAGCACCCAAGGTTCTCTGTTTCACATCTTTGTTTTCCTCTTTGTAATACTCATTTTCCTCTTTCTTTTCATCGAGCAGACAAGTCGTCACCGAATAGGGCTGATAACTATGTCCGAAGTAGATGTTCGTACCTATAAAGAACTTCTTTCCTTTATATTTCAAATTAAAATCAAGAATTTCCGTATTGTTCTGTTTGAAATTCCAATCTCCACTAACATCTAGGTCTCCTTCCACCTGAGCTGAGACCAAGGTCACACACAAAGACAAAAACGCAAATGCAAATATTTTTTTCATATTATAATTTACTAATATTTTCTTCTTTACAAAATTCACTAAACTCTTTAATCAAGACACGGCGCAATGGCACACGGTCTATTTCTTCACAAGGTACTGAGAACCGGAATACGTTAAATCCAGGGGTAGAATCCTGCACACCGAGATACTTGCAATCGTCCTTAATTTGAGGATATTTACCCACGATACGTTCAAAGAACTTCGCAAACATTTGTTCTACCTGAACAAACGAATGCTGAGCATCGAGTTTGACATCCAAGCGCACGGCCGACAATCTGCTGGTTTTATTAACGACGCCACTTATGGCACTATTGTAAAAGATCTTCACATCCCCATCAATATCCTCAACCTTCGTTGTACGGATACCTATTTCATTCACTTTACCGCAGAAGCCTCCAATATCTACAATATCTCCCACCTTGTAGTCTTTTTCCATTATTATTGAGATTCCTGCAAGGACATCCCTGATCAGATTTTGGGCTCCCAAACCGACCATTACAGAGAAAGCTCCTAAAGATGCCAGGACACCGGTAGTATCCACGCCAAACATATATAAGGTTGTAAAGAGCACTGCGATATAGCCTGCATAACGGAGGAGTGACACCATCAATTGGCACGCTGTTTCGACGTTGGCATTGAGTGCATTGCTCAAAACGGACATCAGTTTAGAGAGAATGAAAATCACAAACGAGAAACTTAATGTCACCACAATCATTGTCGAGATGGAAAAGATATTGACACTTCTCTGCCAATTGAAAGACATCAGGTAACCGGAAAGAGACGTTTCAGAATAGCCGAATATTCCCTTCAGCAGTACCAATACCATTAGGAAAAGGATTAATATCCATATTTTACCAATGGTTTCCAAAATTCTTTGCGAGGCTGTCGGTGCTTTTGCAATGGCCACGTTCAATTTTTCCAACTGCATCAGTGTCATTTTTTTCCGCATTTCCAAATCCTTTTCCATATCAAGTTTCAATTCGTCCACCGTTTTGGGTTTATAGATCAGCAACACAACCAGAAGGATAAGGATTATGAACACAGTTGTGCCAAAAGTGGTAGCGACACACGTAGCGCGACCATCATACACTTTATCGCAAGGCACGAACGACATAATAAAATAATCTCCTTTTGCACCGCTTACTCGCTTTGTAGCCACCAAATAATTTTCGCCTTTGACACTTTGAAAACCCAAATAACCATCTTTATATGCCTCTTCGGGTATATTTTCCGTTTCTGCACTTAAAATATCGGCCACATAAACCAACCGTTTCTCCTCATTGGCGGTAGCCATCACATAATGACAATTTCCAGCATCAGAAGCAGCATCAAACGCACTGGTGATGGACTCCTTAACCGAGTTTACCTCTATTGCATTTTTGTCAAAACGCGAAACCAGCATAACATCATTCGTCACGCCATCCCTGCGAAGCACGAAGGGAACACAAAAAACCACATAATCTCCATCAACAAACTGCCGGCTTTCCGCAATTCCATCAATAACATCAAAGGCCAAGGCCGTAACCGAGTCCTTCCGTGAGAAAGCGATATTTCGCTGTGTTCCACTTGTGATCAGCAATTTGCCTTCATCATCTAAGACTGAAATATCGCAAGCTTCCTCAACATTTGCCAGTTCTGAAAGCCATGGATTGCGCACTTCAACGATGTTAATCGAACCATCTTTCTGCCTAATCCTTTTCAGACGCAATTCATCATTGCACGTAAGCAAGGAATGCTGTTTTTCCTCCAAAACGGAAGCGGTAATGCTTAAAAAGCCAGCAATATCTTCTGTTACCGCATCAGCATCATTATGAAACTTTTTATCTATCTTACCGAGATTGTCAGAAACCGACAAAATGTTCCATCTTGAAATCCAAGATTCATTGGCAACCATATTGAATGAATTGAGATAAAATCCCGCAGCAGTAACTACTACAATACATACCAAGGAAAAGGGCAATAGAATTCGTGTCTTTTCTGTATCTATCATCCAGTTCGTTTTTGCGATATTACGCATTCCGCTCATTCTAATCTGTAGTTTACCAGGTTCTTCATCGATATAGAAGCTATACAATTGCAAAAGGAAGGTAACGATCAAG
Source organism: Bacteroidales bacterium (assembly GCA_024400755.1). GTDB lineage: Bacteria > Bacteroidota > Bacteroidia > Bacteroidales > WCHB1-69 > RUG11690. The sequence goes on from JAKSMG010000009.1 coordinate 29,459, forward strand.
ATGGTTGCCAACAGGATAGAGAGAGGTTCAACCGGCACAGCACCTTCATCTATATAAAATGCCAAAATGGTAATATCTCCAAAAATATCAGACTTATATTGTACCGTCTTGTATGTGTAACCATATCCCAATGCCTCGGAATGTCCAAAACTGGGTTTACGGGTAATCGATGCATCCAAATTTATTACCGAAATGGGCTGATTGCTAAAATCCTGCACATCGATATTAAAAGTTCCAAACTTCAAGGTTTTATTGTCAATAGGTACAACCATCAAGCGTTCGTCAACATAGCCAAAAATGCTACTCAAGTTATCTAGTGAATAAACCGAAGCATACTTTCCTTTGAGAACGGCAGGCATTACCAGTCTATTCTTGCCTAAATTTGTAGCAAACACTTTCATCAGCGTTCCGTCTGCACTTTTCTTTATGGAAGTATTCACATAAGTTTCCGATTTTCTTTGTTTAGCTGAAGGATCAACAATCAGCGAATACTCTTCGGGAGTCAAATCACACACTTCTCCGAGAGGTTTACCGATACAACCGTCATCCGTTCCATTAATGATTTTACCTTTTCTATTGACCAAATAAACGGTTGTGGCAAGATGCTCATTATTGAGTTTATCAAAGAAATTGGTCAGTCCATCCGTTTCCATCACAAATTTGACCGTAGCCAAATCTCTTTGAAACAACTGGTCATACTCTTCAATTTTTTTTCTTCTTAACTCCGACTCAGAATTTAACTGCTCCGGAATATCCACAAGAAGTTTGTCCACGAGTTTTTTTTCCACAGCATTATTGGTAAAAGTCTGAATAACAATGACGACTATGGCAGCAACTATCGTGCACACAACAGAAGTTCCTAAAGCTTTTAAGTACTTATATTTTTTCTTCATATAATAGATTTTTGTTTTTTTACGCAACAAGAAGCCAACCACGTCTATAGTTTATCATTTATATAGAAATTTACCTGACTTCTAATTTCTATCATAGACCGTCATTTGGGATTTTTGAGTAATCCATCAAATAAAATCCAGAAAGAAAAACGATGCTGCAAAGATACGAATTATTTCTTCATCCTGAACAATATTTTTTTACAAAATTACTCCCTTTACGACCAACACAAGGACATTTTATTGGAACGCAGGCACAAGTATTTGAGGAAGAGCAACTTGCACGTCACAGATTCCTCAACCATATTGAAAGCGACACAATCAGGGCAACAATCAAACGTCAATACATCATTTTGATATTAGAGGTCGTTATTATTTCGCCTTATATTCCGTCTTACCTTTTATTATTGTCTCAATTACATTAAGTTTACAGATATCTCCAACAGGGGTGTTTTCAAGGTCACCATCAAGAATGATAAGTTCCGCCGACTTACCAACCTCAATAGAGCCAGTAACATCTTCCATGTGCAATTGATAAGCCACATTAATTGTCAATGCCTTTACAACATCGTTCAATGTAACGCACTCGGCGGGGTTCATTGCGGGGACATCCTTGCATAGCTCGTACCAAGTCTTGTCTGTAGCCACATTTTTGCGTGTCATGGCAATCTGAATTGCCGCAAACGGATCCGGAAGATTGACGGAGAAATCTGAACCATTTGCACACACCACACCGGCGTCAACAAAACTCTTGAACGGATAAAATCTTTTTTGCTGTTCCAAACCAAAAACAGAGGCCATTGCCGGGTCATTTACCTCATTATCATTCATCCAGAGAGGCTGCACATTGGCTATAATGTCATTCTCGCCCATACGGATAATGTCAGCAGGGTCAACCAACATATTGTGAGCTATGATGTTTCGAAGTTTGTGTTCGGGATCAAGTTTTTGAGCCTCGATAAGAGCATCTACGGCCACTTTTTGTGCACGATCGCCCATACAATGTATATGGATGTTGAATCCAGCCTCAATAGCCTTCTTGAACGATTCCACCAAATGTTGTTCATCCCAAAGCAGAGGTTCCACATAATCTTCTGGAAGGTTGTTTTCTTTCAGATATTCAGGGGTCAACGGAGCAATAGTCGCAGGCATACCGTCAACAAAATACTTGACAGTGTTGATGGTTAGCATATCGCCCACATTAAAATCATTTCTATGGTCTATTGCGTACTGCATATCTTCTTCACGAGTTGCATCCATAATGAGGAATGTCGCACTTGTTCGCATCTTGAGCGAACCGTCTTTGGCAATCGCCAAAAGCGACTCGTATGCCCCTGGAGTTTTCATTAAATCTGTCACCAATGCATACCCTTTGCCGAGAAACATTTTTTGTGCTACAAGCATACCATCCCGTTTTTGCTGTTCAGTAAAGTCGAAGTCGGGAATCTTTGCGCACAAAGGACCTATCAGCACAGGTTCCTGAACATAACCATCGGGAATACCGTCTTTGTCTCTGCGGAGAACACCCGCCTCTGGTTCAGGTGTGTCAGCGGAAAGCACACCCGCCAATTCCAATGCCTTAGTGTTAAACATAGCCACGTGTCCGCAATAACTGTCCAAAACCACAGGACGATCAGCAACGACCGCATCTATATCGTGACGGGTAAACTGATATGCGGGGCCTTGAAGAGCACCTTGAAACCAAGCCCTATTCCAACCACTACCATGAATGACAGGTTCATCTGGGTGAGCATCCGCATATTCTTTCACACGCCGTTGAATCTCCTTTACCACATTTTCGGGAGTGTCGGTAAGAGACGGCATAAAATTCAGGTCAACCACCCCGAAACGACGGACCGAGATTGAAAAATGCATATGACCATCATTGAAGGCAGGCATCAGGGTATTGCCGTTGCAATCTGTCACTTCCGTATTCTTCCCCACAAACTTCTTTGCGCCAGCTTCATCTCCCACATAAACGATTTTTCCGTCAGCAACAGCGACCGCCTCAGCATGAGTAACAGTACCATCCATCGAAATGGAATAGACTTTTGCATTTACAAACACTCTATCCGCCTTCTTTGTGCAAGATGCCAAAAGCAGGACGACAATGATAAATAATGATAGTTTTTTCATGTTTTATTACTTTAATTTAAAAAAGAAAACGTTTCACATTCATATTACAACTTGATTTTTTCACAATTATCTTCCTTTTCATCGCAACTTATTATATCTCTCTTTTAACAAATTCAAGCGAATGCAGCTCCACCGCTATATTTTCAACTGATTCTACAAAAATACTAAAAAGAGAAATAAAAAAACGAAACGTTGAAAAAAAACGCTTTTAACATTTATTATGATTAAATATTTTTGCTATTTTTGCAGAATGAAATGATTTTGTATGAAGAATATGTACATCATCGCTGGTTGTAATGGAGCAGGCAAAACCACCGCCGCTTTTCACCTGCTACCCGACACGCTCAATTGCCGGGAGTTTGTGAACGCGGACGAAATTGCCAAGGGCATTTCTCCGTTTCAGCCGGAGATGGCCACCCACGAAGCAGGCAAAATCATGTTGACACGCATCGGCAGTCTTATCGAACGCGGGGTTGACTTTGCGGTAGAAACGACACTTTCGGCCTTGATTTACCAGGAAATCATCGAGAATGCCAAACAACACGATTATCGGGTTAGTCTTTTGTTTTTATGGCTCAACAGCATTGACTTAGCCAAGGAACGAGTACGTCTCCGCACCTTGGAAGGCGGTCATTCCGTTGATGATTTTGTCATTGAAAGACGCTACCTCCGTGGCTTACAAAATCTGTCTTCGGTCTATATTCCCCTTTGCGACCACGTTATGATTTTTGACAATTCGGAACTCAAACACCAGCTCATTATGGCCAAAATCAAAGGAGAAGCCGAGGAAATTTATGATTTAACGACTTATAAACAAATTTTCCAAGACCATGTACGAGGATGAAATAAGAAAACAACGGGTAGCCATTCTGCAAGGATTGCAGAAGACGGAAAAACACGTTTTGAAGTACCAAATTCAAAACGACCAACTCATTGCCATCTCCCATAAAGACCACATCGTCAAAGTGGTTAAGGCACAGGAACTGAACTGACACTATGTATCTCCAACATATCACGCTATCCAATTTCAAAAGTTACGAGACGGCCGAATTTGACTTCAGTGCCAATGTCAACGGCATTGTGGGCGAAAACGGAAGCGGCAAAACCAACTTGTTAGACGCCATCTACTACCTTTGCTTTTGCAAAAGTTTCTTTTCATCCCAAGACCAGTTCTCCGTCAAGTTCGACACCGACTTTTTCGCCATCCACGGCGATTTTGTCAATCGTCAACAAGAAAACACCACCCATATCGGCTGTACCTATAAAGTCGGTGGACGCAAATCGATGAAGGCCAACCAAAAGGAATACGACCGTTTCAGCGACCACATCGGACGCTATCCGCTCGTAATGGTTTCGCCTTACGACAACGACATCATCAATGAGGGCAGCGACACACGCCGCCGCTTCTTCGATATGATTATTTCCCAATTCGACAAAGAATACCTCCAGCAACTCATCTCCTACCAGAAAATCATTCTCCAACGCAACACGCTACTCAAATCCTTTATCGAACACAACAATTACGATCCAATATTATTAGAAGTGTTTGACAATCAACTAATTCCTTTAGGAGAGTATATTTTTCAAAAAAGGAAGGGATTCATCGACAATATCTTACCCGTCTTCAACAAACATTATCAATACCTGTCGCAGGGACGCGAAGAAGTTGGCATTGCCTACGAATCTGGGCTGCAGGAAATGTCTTTTGCCGATGGTTTGAAAAACAATGCCATCACCGACCACAAGTCCGGTTACACTACTTTCGGCATACATAAAGACGACTTTCAATTTTTGATTGACGGCCGATCGGTGAAACGTTTTGGCTCGCAAGGACAGCAGAAATCCTACGCATTGTCGCTCAAACTCTCCCAATTCGACTACATTTATGAGCGCAAGGGTTTGAAACCAATTCTGCTCCTGGACGATATTTTCGACAAATTGGACAAAAAACGCACCGCCCAGCTTTTAGACCTGGTTGGTCAAGATCATTTTGGACAAGTATTCATCACCGACACGGACGAAGTTCGCGTGAACGAAATATTAAATGCGAGAAACATCGAGCACCAGGTGTTTCACATCACCAGGTAAACCCGATTTATTGTTCCTGACCGCCCATATTTCCCCCACTCTGCTGTGCTTTTGATTCCAATTCCATTTTACCGAATCGAAGAGTGATACCCGCACTGATAAAACGGCTCACATACTTTGACGTACTGGAGGTAATGTAATACGGATTATTGTTTTCCGTCGCATTCTTATTCCAGTTGAAAATATCGTTTACATTAATATGGACGGACAATTTACGTTTGAAGAAATCGGCACGGAGACCGCAGTCGATAGAATAACGCGGTTTGGTGGTCGTAAACATCGTCACGTGCGGAGAGCTATAGTTGGCTGAAGCGAAGACTTCCAACACTTTCCACAATTTTGCCCAGAAATTCAAGCGGAAACTGTAATTCCAATTGGGCGTCACGTGTTGCACGCCATCTCGGAACATAAACTTCGACTGGGTATAATACACATTGGCATAAAAGCGGATGTTCATAAAGGCCTTCAAGCGGTAGGTCACGTTCAGTTCGCCACCGGTTGCCAGACTTTGACCTGAATTTTGAGGCTGAGAGAACGTCACGATTCTATCGAACACAGGATCATAAATCACATCTGACAGAGAATTGATTTCATTTTTAGAATTACGGAAATAGGCCGTAACGCCCACGCTACCAAATTTCGGGAAGAACTTGGTCCAACCCGCTTCTACCGAATTAGTGAAAGTCTGCTTCAAATCAGGGTTGCCCATAGAAAAACCGTCCTCACCGTAATTCCGGTAAGTAGTTAGTTGCGAAGCCGACGGATTTCGCACGCGACGCGTGTAACTCAACTTGAAATTATGCATTGATTCGGTGCGATAGGACAAGTGCAACGACGGAAACAGACTGAAATAATCCTTCTTCACGTTATCCGCCGGAGAATTTATCAACTGATAATCAAAATGATTATATTGTCCACGCAGACCGCCTTTTAAGGTAAAATTTCCGAATCGATGTTCCAATGTAAAGTAGGCGTCAAAATCTCCTTCCATCATTTTAGTATCATTAGACCGCAAGGAATCGGTTATGAAACGATTAGAACCATCGTGAGCCAATGTGTCGTAATGTTCGGCATCGTTTGAGCGTTCGAAACTTCCGCTAATACCCACAGCCAACTCCCCGTCTTTGTGATACGGAAACGTATAATCCACCCCACCGTCAAAACCATAGGAATTGGATTTCGACAAGCCGTCTTTTCGTCTATTCATATCGGATTGCTGAACATATTTTCGGTAATAACCGGAAGCAGAATTATCGAATCCGAAATTTCCGCCCAAATTGGCTTCTATTTTATGACCTTTTTTGTCAAAATCATGCTGGTACCAAATTCCTGTATAAGCTCCCGCATTCCAGGATTTGGACAAATTTAGTCCCGAATATTCATAATTTTCCGGTCCTCCTGGACGTAAAAATTCCGTTCTGGAATCGGTGGTTGCGCTTCGGCTATTATCATAACTTGGCCAAGAGCCCAACCACATATCGATACTATTCATTGAATCGATGGTGCAAGAAGCATTAAAACTCACGCCTCCGTGAACGCTATGGTTTTTTCTTTGTCCACTACCGACTTCATAACTTGACGTATCGCCCTCATTGGTCAAACGCAGACCAGTATTCGTCGTAGTATTATTTCTCTGACCATACGAGCCGTGCATATAGAAGTTGATGGACCATTTTTCGTTGGCCCACACATACGACACCCACGGTCCCACATTGGGCGTAGATGAACCCCGAATGCCGAAACTGACAAAACTATTCTTTTTGATATTGGATGTCGTGACAATATTGATAATGCCGGCATCGCTTTTGGAGCTGTATTTGGCAGAAGGATTGGTAATGACTTCAATTCGCTCCAACGAATTGGCTGGAAGTTGTTGGATAAACTCCTTCAAGTTGTCTTGAGTAAGGTGTGATGGTTTGCCGTTGAGCCAGATATCGACCGAAGAAACGCCACGCAAAGTGATATTTCCCTCAATATCGACTTCCACGCCGGGAGCGTTCTGCAAAGCATCGGCCGCGGTTCCTGTTTGGATAGTCGGGTCGTCGGCCACGTTGTAGAGCGTCTTTTCCCCTTCAATCAAATACACAGGTTTTTCAGACACAACCGACACCTCACGCAAACTTTTTCCCTGACGGGCTAATTTCAACGTGCCGAGATTCAGCACCGAGCCATCACCGGGAATATTAACCGGCAGCGACATAATGGAATAACCCACCAGACTTGCCCGCAGCACAAAATCGCCTTTGGGAGCATTTTCTATTGTGAAATTACCTTCGGCATCGGTAAAAGTCGTCAGCATTTCGTTCGTTGAAGAGTCGTTTTCAACCAAACTCATACGGACATAGAATAACTTGTCATTTTTTTCGGCATCCACAACCGTACCTTTTATAGTACAATTTTGGGCAAAAGTCAAGGTGCTGACTATGCTTAACAGCAAAAACAACGCCCATTTATGTGTTTGTGAATTCATTTTATTGGACTATTTATTGATAATATTTTCAAAACACAAAGATATATAATAAACGACAATATCAATAAAATATTGTACATTTTTTATAAAGACAATTTTTCCTGTCATACGTTCAATTTTACACTTAGAAAAACAAAGAAACGACTTAAATTTTTATTCATCAATTTGATCGCAAAACTATAAGCATACCTCTATTTTCCAGTAGCCAAACGCAGTGCTTTCGCCAACTGGTCGGGACAACTGGTTTCGTTCTTGGTTGAAGTGCATTTCACGCCTTCCAATTTTCCGATGGCTTCGTCAACAGCCATATCTTCCACCAATATGCCGATTCCTTTCGCATTGCCGTTACAACCCTTGTAGAACGACACATTATGAATTTGTTGATTGTCGTCGATTTCAAACTGAATCAATTGCGAACAGGTTCCCTTGGTCTTATAACGATATCTGACGCAATGATTGGCCTCATCACGTTCTTCCATCACGATGGTTCCCGCAGGTGAAGGTTTATAAGCCGCGAGATCCGCTTCCGTCATCGGATTTCTCTCATCATTTTGCAACGAGCAGGTTTCTACATCTACCGTTTGATCCTGCTGAGACGCAGCGGAAGCATCCTGTTCCTTTGTGCCATTACCGCACGACATACAGGAAATTAACAAAATCAGCACAGACATATTCAATATTTTCTTCATATTATTTTTTATAATTGAGGTTATGATTTATTATTTGGCACTAATTGACTTACAGTGGGTAACCAGGCATTCGCCACAATGAATGCAGGTATAATTTAATTTACGGCTTTCTATGCCCCTCATTTCACAGCGCTTGGCACAGCGTTTGCACCGAACGCAAGTGGCATCGTTAATCTGAATACGATGAGCTCCGGGAATACGTGAAACCCAATTCAAGACAAAGCCCATAGGACAGAACGACTTGCAGAACGGACGATATATCAGCATTGACGAAACAATCAGCAAAGAGACCAAAATCCACATTAAAGTGCCGTGAACTGACAGACTAAAGATGGCTCGAAAAGGGTCATAACGACAAAACCAGGGCATCTGTTTCACGACGAGCAAAACCACCAAGGCAACAACCGCAAAAATTTGAATGCTTCTCATCACGATTTGTGCCGTTTTAGTACGGAAAATCTGAAATATCTTGGCATTTTTCAACTTTTTGAAGCGTCCCAAATATAGATAATCCTGCAAAGCCCCCAAAGGACAAATCCAACCGCACCAAACCTTTCCATAAACATACGTTAAGAACAGCAAAACGCAAAAAACGACGAAAACCGCAATTGCCCGTTCATTTCCCAATAAGAACAGAACTGCCTGCTGAAAATATCCCACCGCACACTGGCAACCGCCGGTTGTAAATCCCAAGTACATTATAAAAATAAACATAATAGGGAATCTCCAAATAGACAGCCGCTTGGTATTTTTTGTGTTTTGAATCCATATACTAATGAGTGCCAAGACGATAAATGCGATATTGATTCTCACCAAGGACTTATAATTCAAAAGCCACCATTGGGTAATCTCACCATCACCAAGAGTGGCATTCTGCACCATTAAAAACACCAATGACGCTATCAGCAAAACCAAAGTCGTTCCCTGCAAAATTTTTGTTTTAGTTTTCATAACAGACCAATTTATACCATTGTTTCAAACATTTCATCTTTAAAATTAATTAAATACACCTTCTCGGTGGCACGAGTCAATGCCGTATAAAGCCAGCGCACAAATTCCTTATCCACTCCGTCTTCGGGTAAATAGCCCAAATCGACCAATACAACAGGCCATTGTCCGCCCTGTGTTTTATGGCAAGTCAGCGAATATGAAAATTTAACCTGCACGGCATTCAGGAACGGATCCTTTTTGATTTTCAGATAACGCAAACGTTTGTCGGCAATATCCTGATAATCCATCGACACCTCTTGGTACAAGCGATTGGTATCTTCCTGCGACAAAGATGCCGACTCGCAATCCAAACTTTCCAAAATCAGCTTCACGTCAATATTTGGATACTGCGGATAATCACACAAACGCACAGTCACATCAGCAAAATGGAAACCGTAAATTTCCTGTATCTTATTGATGGACAACACTTCCATAATATCCCCATTGGCGATGAAACCCACATCCGAACTTTCATCCACCCAATAATAATTGTTTTTCACGGCCATCAGATAATCCCCAGTTGCAATCTGGTTTTCTCGAAACAATATTCGATTTCTGATTTCGGTGTTAAACATAAATGCCCTCTTATTGGAACGCGTAATGGACACAATATCATCGTGTTCGTACTTACTGTACAACGAATTCAGTTCTTCTTCCAGCATACCGCCCGAAATACGCAGAAAATCAGGGAATCCTCGATCCGAAAAATAGGGAAAATCGAAATCATCACATCGCAATTTTTCCCGTAATTGATTGGCATTAAAAAGAATACCCGAATCCAAGGCCTGTCGAACGACATCTGTCAATTGACAGGATTCCACATTCAAATTAAAAGAATGCTTGAGATATTCGACCTGTAACGCCGGACTTTCATCGGAATGAACTGGTGGCAACTGGGCATCATCCCCAACAAAGAGCAACTTGTTATGCTGTCCTTCAAAAACATAACCTATCAAATCTTCCAACACGCTACGTGACGAAAACAATTCGGAACGCTGCTGAGAATCGGCAATCATTGAAACTTCGTCAACGATAAACAAGGTATGATTCAGCTTATTTTCCTTTCGGCTGAAGTGCAAGATTCCCTCCTGCATTTGGACACGATAAATATGCTTATGGATCGTAAAAGCCCTATTTCCAGAATAGACAGAAAAAACCTTGGCCGCACGCCCTGTCGGAGCCAACAGAACCACCTTTTGATGCAGTTGGTTCAACGTTTTCACGAGGGCACTCACCAAGGTTGTCTTACCCGTACCGGCATAGCCCTTTAAAACAAAAAGTGGATTAAACTGCTGTGTGGTAATGAACTCGGAGAGCATTGACAACGCGACATTTTGTCCCGTCGTGGGTTCAAAAGGAATATTTTTCCTAAACAGCAACCGAAAATCCTCTTTAGAAAGCATGACCGATTGCAAATTTAAAGCCCTGTGCCCAATTCCACACCTTATCCGACTGTCGAACTCCTTCCGTCCATTTTTTATTGATCCAAGGACCAATATCCTTACAGCGCGGATCATAAATTGGCACGGCATAATCTAAACGAATGATAAAGAAATTGAAGTCCAAGCGGATTCCAACGCCCGCACATAACGCCAATTCCTTATAAAAGCGGTTGATATTAAAAACCGCGTCTTCCATATCCTCGTATTTTTGGGCCAACCAAACATTACCCGCATCCAAAAAAACGCCATATTTAAAGGCCTTGTAAAACGTTCCCCTGTATTCGACGTTAAATTCCATTTTAACATCACCCGTATATTCTATTTTATTGGGATTGGCGTGACTGCCAGGACCGACACCACGGAAAGGGAAACCACGCATACTATTGCTGCCACCCAAGAAATACCCCTCTTCGTATGGAATAATCGAATTGGCACCGACAGGCAGCTTAACCCCGGCATTGGCACGGATAGCCAGGATATTGTCAGTATTGATCGTATAACTATAATTCATCGTAAATTCAAGTCCCTGTAAAGAAGTGTACTTATATGAACCCAATTTCCAACGCTGATCGTGGGCAAAAAGCTCATTCAATCCGCCCAACAACATACCCGTAGATTCATAAAAAATGGAAATACGCATTTTATGCTTGGGTTTATACTGCTTGAACGGCACGACATAATTGAAATTATACTTAAATGACAACAGGAAAAACTTATCGAAACGCCTCTGGTATGACTCGGTATAATAATCCATAAAAAGCCTGCTACGGCTATCATCTGTATTGATTGTTTTCAATTCAATCGGCATTACCATGTGATTCACAAACCTATTCGGAGCCCAAGAATAGGAATAGCCCACATTAAACATCCAACGACGATACAAGCCCGAATAATTACCGCCCAATTTCAAGGTCGTCATATATTTCAAGGCCTCAGGTTTTTGCAGATGCTTAAACAAGAACAAGCGTGGAAAATCGATGGTGACACTGGCACCAAATTCAGGATACTTGTTGTTTAGCGAATAGTAAAAATAACTACCATAGACGTTGAAGCTGAAATTTTCAGCTCCCTTGAAAATATTTTTATTGCCGTAAGTGAACGACAAACTGGTTTTATCTGATCGGACATCCACCTGGCCGCTGATACTATGCACCCGCTGACGTACCAATTTATATTCCGAATTCAGAAATCCGATTTTATTTACCGTATCCCGCAGCCGTTCATCTTCCTTAAAGACAATATCGATCGTACTGAAATTATTTAAATCATTCAATCCCTTTTTGGATTGGGAATACAGATTTTCCGAATACATCGTTCCGCGCTTACTGTAAATCCTATCCGTAATCGTACGATACTTATAGTCTCTTTTCAACTTACCGTTTTTCCTATATCTATCGGGCACCTCAGGCGTAAGGAAACGATAGGTGGTAGAATCGCCCTTATCTCGATAGGTATAGAAAGTCACGGTATCGTATGTGACAGAAGTCGGATCGACAATATTATAATTTGTATGGATGGTCACATCCTCAAAATAATAACGATACAGATATTTGTCAAAATCCTTCACGGAAGAAGTATCCATCACAAAAGTAAGCGTCAAGGTTTTATGACCTTTTTCATCCAAATGGTTTTGGGCGTCAATCGTATCCACCTCGCAATAAAACAGAGACGTATTAACATTATAATATCCTTGGTCACGCAGCAAGACCGTCATTCTTTCTATTTCCGAGGAAATCAGATCTTCGTCATAGCGCATATTTCGCTTAATCAAGGCATTACGAGAATTTACCACCAATATCTTTCTAAAATCATAAATAGGCACATTCATATTCACCTGACGGACGAAATAGGGTTCATTTGCCTTTATGTAATAATTCACCTGGGCTTTCTTAGGTTTTGGGAACACCACTTCCGAAGACACCTCCGCAAAGAAGTAACCCATTTTTTTCATTGCCGTCTTCAATTTCATTTCCGAATTGGCAATCATCATTGAATCCAGCAGCACAGGCGGCTCCCCTACACTTTCGCGCAACCACTTGCGGAATTTCGTATCTTTCAGTTCCCCAGTTTTCTTATCGACTTTAGGTTGATTATTGGCATAAAGACCTGTCTTGGCGTTGAAGACCCCCATAAACTTATTATTGGGCAATGGAAGCACATAATCCACCATATTAGAAAATTCATCGCCCTTCACATCGGTCATTGTCACGGTATTCTTCATCAGCATATACTGATTATCCTTCAACACCTTGGTTGAATCGCACGAAGCCAAGATGAAGACCATCAACAGAAAAACACCAAACAGACCTAACTTTCTCATTCTATCTCATATCATTAATATCCACACCAGGATGGGCTTTCACGTCAAAGCGGAAAGATGCGTCATCTAAAGTCGCATTGGTGACCAATTTATCTATGGAATAGGTATAGATGGTTTTGCCTTTTTCGTAGGCGGCAATGCTCTTAATTTCTTGTTTCGACTTATCCACCACCAAACGCATTTTATAAAACGAACTTGATTTGAGAGGCATCAAATCAATGATTTGCAGGATTTTTCCATTTTTACTTTCTTCGCGAATAAATTTGGAGCGATATTCTTTTGCCCAGCCAGACAAAATTTTAGCCGGATTCAGCAAATTATCTTCCGCCTCGATATATTCAAAAATCGAGACTTCGTTAATGTCTTTTTGATAATTCCAAAGTGTCTTGCCATCGCAGAAACTGGTTTGATTTCCGAAGACGAAAGTATATTTATCCCCTTTTATCGTCATCGTACCGGTTTTAGTGTCCACCACTTTCTCGTTTTGTTCACACTTATAGGTATAGTCGATTTTCATTGTAGAATAGGCAAGATACTTAGCGGACAATTTATTCAGGATCGTGGTTGCGCCGCCATCCACATCTTGAGCCGACACACTGACGGCCAAGATGACAAAAGCTAATAAGAAAGTTAATCGTTTCATATCATATCGTATTAGAGCCCGAGGGCCATTATTCATTATAATATATTGTGATATGTTTAACATCCAAAAGTTTAAATTAATCCCATTTTTTGAAGAATAAGTTTGAGTTCTTCCGTAGATTTCACCTTAACCTCGCGAGGTTTTCCGCTTCTTTCCGCTGGTCCGACGATACCGAATTCCTCCATTTGGTCCATAATACGCCCTGCCCTATTGTAACCCAGTTTCATTTTTCGCTGTATGCTTGAAGTTGACCCTTGCTGTGTCTGTACGATAAGGGTTGCCGCATCGATGAAGAACGGATCGATTTCGTCGGAATTCAACTGGCTGTCCTCCTCGTCGCCCATCTTGTCGTTGCTGTCGGTATCTGGCACGTATGGCAAGAGGAACGTTTCGGGATAGGCCTGCTGTTCTTCAATATAGTTGGCCACGCGTTCCACTTCCGGAGTATCGACGAAAGCGCACTGCAGACGAATCAAGTCGCTGCCGGTAGAAATAAGCATATCGCCCTTACCAATTAACTGGTTGGCACCGCTACCGTCAAGAATCGTACGGGAATCGACGATAGATGTCACGCGGAAAGCGATACGTGCCGGGAAGTTTGCCTTGATCATACCCGTGATAATGTTAACGGAAGGACGTTGGGTAGCGATAACCAAGTGGATACCGATCGCACGTGCCAGCTGGGCCAAACGAGCGATAGGCAATTCCACCTCACGACCCGCCGTCATAATCAAGTCGCCGAACTCATCGATAATCAAGACGATATAGGGAAGGTAGCGGTGACCGAAAGCCGGAGACAGCTTACGAGAGCAGAACTTGGCATTGTATTCCTTAATATTTCTGGTCTTAGCCAATTTCAACAAATCATAACGCTGATCCATTTCCACGCAGAGCGAGTTCAGTGTACGCACCACTTTCTTGGTATCGGTAATGATAGCTTCTTCCACGTCGGGAAGTTTGGCAAGATAATGATTTTCGATAGCGGAGTAAAGTGTAAATTCCACTTTTTTTGGATCTACCAGCACGAACTTCAGTTCAGAAGGATGCTTGGTATATAGCAACGAAGTGATGATAGCGTTCAAGCCCACGGACTTACCCTGACCTGTAGCGCCGGCCATCAGCATGTGCGGCATCTTAGACAAATCAACCACAAACGGCTCGTTACTGATTGTCTTACCCAAGGCAATAGGCAATTCGAACTTGTTGTTTTTGAATTTATCGGAAGCCAACACGTCCTTCATAGAAACAATATTCGGCGACTTATTCGGCACCTCGATACCAATGGTGCCTCGTCCGGGAATTGGAGCGATGATACGGATGCCGAGTGCGGCCAAACTCAAGGCGATATCGTCTTCCAAATTTTTGATTTTGCTGATACGCACGCCTTCCGCGGGGACGATTTCGTACAAAGTCACGGTTGGTCCCACCGTAGCCGTAATATTCTTGATGCTAATGCCGAAATTACTCAAGGTTTGTTCGATACGCACTTTTTTCTCGGTCAATTCACGACGCATCTGTTCCTCACTGGCTTCCTTAGCAGGATAATCATTCAACAAATCCAAGGTAGGAAACTTGTAGAACGACAAATCCTTACGTGGATCGTAATCCTCTAAAGGTTCAGCGAGAAGAGCATTTTCAACCTCTTCGGAAGAATCGCCATCCACTGCCGGCACATCTTCATCCTCGGTTGAATTCGCCTGTTCGTCCGCTTGGGGTTCTCCCGTAGCGATTTTCACCTCAAACGGCACCTCCTCGTATTTTTTCTTTTCCGGCTGCGAAGCGACAAGATTAGATGTAATCGGTTGTTCTTCCGTCTTTATGAAAAAGTCATTGTCTTCAACTTTCTCTGAGGTTGATGATGCAGATTGTTTGGGTTCGTCGAAGGTAAACACATTGCCACGATATTCGTCGCTGAGTTCGTTTTTGTTGGTAATGTACAAATCGGACAATTTCGTATCCTCGTTTTGCGGTTCAAACTGCACTTCTTCCTTTTTTTTGCGATTTTTACCAAACAGAGACTTGCGAACCGGCTTAACGTCATCTTCTTCTTGCTCTTCGTCGTCATCTTCATCTTGATCATAACGTTGTGGATGAGGCAATTTTACCTTCAGCAGAGTATTCATAGAAAAGCCGAAACAGAGAATCAGGATAACGAACAAGAAAACGATCAGGATCAATATTGAAATAGCCCATCCCACATTCACGTGAAGAATTTCTGACAGATAATTACCAAAAGAACCTGAAAGAAATTCCACATCGGTATTGGCACAAAAGAGACCGAAAAGGATAGAGAACCAAGCCATAATCAGGATCGTTGTCACGGAAGTCTTGAAAAGTGGCAGCAAGGATTTGCCGAAAGTAAGTCTAACGCCATAGAGGAAAAACAGGAAGGCGAAACCGACGGAAAATATTCCCATACAGCCATCCACGAAGTAATATGCGAGATGCGCGCCCAGCGTACCGGCCGCATTTCCAGGTTCGGTGGTAGAATTAACGTGAGAAATGTCGGCGGTATGGTGGAATAAATAAGACACAAGAGACACCAACAGCAACAACGAGAAAGCCATCAACAAGATGCCATAGATCTGCAAGGCACGGGGACTCAACAGACTAAAGGCGTGAGCAGAAGACGTGCCTTCTTTTTTGCCTTTCGACTTTTTGACTTTCTTTGACTTCGCCACAGCCTTTTGCGAAGTCATCTTTAGCGACTTGAGTTGGTTGTGAACCTGAGGTTGTACTTTCTTTTTCTGGTGTGCGTTATACATTATAGAACAAATTCAAAATATAAATAAACATCTTACAAAAATACAATTTTTCATTGTGTTGATTTTTCTTTTTTCGAAAGAATATCAACAATAACTTGTTAGAATTTTCGTTATGTAAAACAAACAGAATAAGCAGAGTAATAGTATTTTTGTAAAAAAATTTCAGACTATGAATTACCTAACGTTATTACAGGCCGTGGCCCCTGTCAGCGAAGCCGCCACCGAGGTTAAAGAAGAAGAACTCAGCATATTCAAACTGGTTTTCGATCCTGCGAGTTTATGGATTATGTTACCTTTGATCATTATGCTTTGCCTGGCCATTTATATTTTTGTTGAAAGATTATTGGTTTTGAACAAGGCGAGCAAAGAGGACCGTAACTTTATGAACAACATTAAGGATTTCATCCACGATGGCAAAATCGACTCTGCCGTTGCGCTTTGCAAAGGCAACGACACGCCGTTGGCCCGAATGATTGAGAAAGGACTTTCCCGTTTGGGCAAACCGCTCAACGACATTGCCGCCGCCATTGAAAACACCGGCAAATTGGAAATCCAACGCTTGGAGAAAAGGGTTTCCATTATCGGAACCATTTCGGGTGCCGGTCCGATGTTGGGTTTCCTGGGTACCGTTGTCGGTATGGTTATCGCCTTCCACAATATGGCCGCCAACCCCAACAATCTTGACGTAAACACCTTATCAACAGGTATTTATACCGCGATGATCACCACTGTTGGAGGTTTGATCGTAGGTATTATCGCCTACTTCTTCTACAACATATTAGTCAGCCGTATTTCAAACGTAGTCTATATGTTGGAAGCCAAATCGACCGAATTTATGGATTTGCTTCACGAACCGATGTAATTCTTTCATTATCAATAAATTAAATCAATTAATAATTTTAGAATTACGACGATGAATATAGAATTGCACAATAAACAAAATGTCCAGTTCAACTCGGCATCCATGTCCGACTTGGTGTTTTTGCTGTTGATATTCTTTATGATCACATCGACGCTGGTTGCCCCGAACGCCATCAATCTTTTATTGCCCAAGAGCAATTCGGGGAAGCAGTTGGCTTCGCGCAACATAGAAGTTTACATTGATGCCGACAAGAACTACTACGTCAATCCGGAAGGCAGTCAGTCGCAGCCGATTCCGTACGAGGAATTGCTTCCCGCATTGCAGGCCGCCACGGTCAATGACAATTCGGAGCAAAAATCCATCATCCTGCGTGCGGACAAGTCGGTTCCCGTTGAGAATGTCGTGGCCCTGATGGACGTGCTCAACGAATTGAACGAGCAGTTTGAAGAAGCAGAAAGATACAAGATTGTCTTGGCCACGGAAGGCAAGTAATCTTTAGGGTTTAGGGTTAAGGGTTAAGGGTTTAGCAAATAGAATAATAGCGTATGCGTTTTCGCATAAAAACGACAAAAAAGATTCGACGAAATTCACTCACGACACCATGGACAACGACAAAAAATACAAAATCATATCAGGAATTGTGACCGTCATCGCGATGGGTGTGTTAACGGTCTTTATGATATGCTGCGGATTCACGAGAACGGTTCCGCCGCCGCCAGCCAAGAAAGCACTTTTAATTGAATTATCGTCTGTTGGCGGCGGAGGTGGCGGAGGTGTTGAAGCACCCAGTCAGCAGCGTCAGGCAAGCAGTTCGGCAGAACAGATAGCCACACAGAATGCGGAAGAGGCACCGGCCGTTCCTACGAGTCACGTCCGCAAGCCCAATAGTGCCAAGACACAAGCAGTCGAAGAACCCAAGCCGGATCCAAATTCCGCATATCGTCCCGGAAGAGGCGGTGGAAAAGGCGGTGGAAGCGGCACTGGCACCGGCAGCGGAACGGGCTCGGGTCTCGGTCCTGGGGAAGGTGACGGAAGCGGCGGAGGAATCGGTTACGGCTCCGGAAATAGAGGATACAAATATATGCCGGATCTCACGGTTAATGAAACAGGTCAAGTTTATGTTGAAGTTCACGTGAGTGCTGACGGCACCGTCATTGAAGCACGCGTCGTCAACAACAGCAAATATCCGACCACGATTACCAATAGCCGAATCCAAGCTGAATGTGTGGCCAAAGCCAAGACGGCAATATACAAAAAAGGGAAGGAAGAGCTGAGGATTATTGTTTTTAAGTGAGCTGTGATCAGTGAACTGTGAACGGGAATTTAAAATTGGGAAATTTTGCAGTGAAGGAGTGCGCACCGTCAAGAGTTTAGAAATCAAGATTTAGAATTATGTATAAATCATTATTGGATAAGATTTTCACCGCCTATCCAATGTACCACAAAATCGGTGCAGCCGCCTATAAGGAAGGACTGGAAAACATCGAGGCATTATTGGACATTGTTCAACATCCTGAAAAGAAATTCAAATCCGTGCATATTGCCGGCACCAACGGCAAGGGTTCTACCGCCCACCTATTGGCTTCCTATTTTCAGGAAAGAGGCTGTAAGACAGGTTTGTTCACCTCACCACACTTGGTGGATTTCAGGGAAAGGATCCGCATTGACGGACAAATGATCAGCGAAGAAAAGGTGGTGGAGTTTTTCAATCGCTACCAAACTAAAATTGACCAATTGGAGCCATCATTCTTTGAAATGACGACGGCATTGGCATTTCATTATTTTGCCGAAGAGAAGGTAGATGTGGCCATCATCGAGACTGGCCTGGGCGGGCGACTGGATTCCACCAACGTACTGCGTCCCCTACTCTCCGTGATCACCAATATTTCTTTGGAACACACACAGATGTTAGGCGACACCATCGCCAAAATCGCCTTTGAGAAAGCCGGCATCATCAAGGAGAAAACGCCTGTTGTAATTGGTGAATTTCACCCCGAAAGTTTTCCCGTTTTTGAAGACGTGGCCAACCAAAAGGACGCTCCATTATTTTTGGCACAAGACAATTATTCCTTTGACGGAAATTTCAACGACTTGACCATCAAAGGCGTATTGGGCGACACCTTGTACGAACACATTTATTTGCCTCTGCAGGGCGAATATCAGCTAAAAAATCTCAAAACCGTACTTCAGTCCATAGAAGTCATTGAGGAACTTTGGCCCAGTGAACGCGACGTGACAGCCGCCGCCATTCAAAACGTAATCAGCAACACGGGGTTTCAAGGTCGTTGGCAAATCTTGCAGAAGATGCCACTCACCATTTGCGACGTAGGACACAATGTTGGCGGACTGGAACTTACAATGAAACAACTGGCACAGTACCCTTGTCGGCAATTGCGCATCGTCTTTGGAATGGTAAAGGACAAGGACATTGACAAAGTCATCACCTTGCTGCCTAAAGAAGCCGTTTACTATCTTTGTCAGGCCAAGATTGAGCGGGCGTTGCCCGTAGAAGAACTGGCTGCAAAACTACAAAGCCAGAACTGGGAATGCCGAATTTGCGGCAACGTGACAGATGCGTACCGAAACGCTCAAGAGGCAGCCAACGCGGAGGATTTGGTCTTTGTGGGAGGCAGTTGCTTTGTGGTAGGAGAGCTTTTGAGTGAATTGGGAAAAGGGAAATAAGACTATAAATGTCTTATAATTAAATCAATAACAATCGCACAAAATAGTATCACACAAGTTTGTGTTATACAGGTTTGTGTTAGTTTTTTAATGCAGCATAGGTACAATTTTTATTCGGAATTATTCCTTTTAGTCTTGTAAAGTTGCAATTTTTATTTATAATTTTCCGCTACTTTTCTTTTGATAGAAAAGTAGCCAAAAGATCAAGCCGACATAACCACCCCGGCCTGCGGCCACCCCTCCTTTTTGTTGTGTATCTCAGCCTAATTTACATATTTTAATCCATTGGACCACACAACAAAGGAGGGGAATTATCGTGGCGCGCCGCGTCTCTACATCAGCGGAAAACCTTTCTTTGGTTACTTTCTTTGGGCGGCAAAGAAAGTAATGGAAAAGATTTTTTTCAATTTTATCCCCAATAATTCCGATTTTAACTCTTTCATTGATTGAATATTAAGCTTGAGAAAGAGAAACATTTCGCATCAAGCAGAGTCGCTATTACCA
The DNA here is from genome assembly GCA_024400755.1 of Bacteroidales bacterium. Lineage (GTDB taxonomy): Bacteria > Bacteroidota > Bacteroidia > Bacteroidales > WCHB1-69 > RUG11690. The sequence goes on from JAKSMG010000009.1 coordinate 49,940, forward strand.
TAAACTATTTATATTCAATAATTTACCCCCTTTCGCAATTCGTAAATCATTGAAAGAAAAAAAATTAATCAACTAATATAATATATAAGAAAAATTTGTATTTTTGCAGTCCCAAAAATTGGGAAAAATTATTAACAAAACAAAAGGTTAAATTATTTAATTGTATGCCGACAATTCAGCAATTAGTAAGAAAAGGAAGAAAAAAACTGACTTCACAGAGCAAGTCAAGAGCGTTAGACGCTTGTCCGCAGAAACGCGGTGTATGTTTGAGAGTTTACACAACAACTCCTAAGAAACCTAACTCAGCTATGCGTAAGGTAGCGAGAGTACGTATGACCAACGGAAAAGAAGTGAATGCTTACATTCCGGGCGAAGGCCACAATTTGCAGGAACACTCTATCGTATTGGTTAGAGGCGGTCGTGTGAAAGACCTTCCAGGTGTAAGATATCACATTGTTCGTGGTGCATTGGACTCTGCAGGAGTTGAAGGCCGTTTGCAAGGTAGATCAAAATACGGTGCAAAACGTCCTAAAAAGAAAGCAAACTAACAAACAAACAGTAAATTGAGCACTAAAATGGGTGTCTCGAGAGTAAATAACAAAATTATTGAAGTTACACAATGAGAAAAGCAAAACCAAAAAAACGGATTATCCTTCCCGATCCAAAGTACAATGATGTAGCAGTAACAAAATTTGTCAACAACATCATGTTAAAGGGAAAAAAGTCAACGGCTTTTGAAATTTTCTACGAAGCCATTGATATCATTGCAGAAAAAACAAACGAAAACGGCATAGAAGTTTGGAAACAGGCATTGGCCAACGTTACTCCTTCTTTGGAAGTAAAGAGCAGACGTATTGGTGGTGCGACATTCCAGATTCCTACAGAATTGCGTCCTGAAAGAAAGCAATCCGTAGGCATGAAGAATTTAATCTTATTTGCCCGCAAGCGCCACGAGAAAACGATGGCACTGAAGTTGGCTTCTGAAATCATGCAAGCTTACAAAGAAGAAGGTGCTGCCTTCAAACGTAAGGAAGATATTCACAGAATGGCAGAAGCTAACAAGGCATTCTCTCACTTTAGATTCTAATAATAATTATATACATTATTATAATACTCCCGAAATAGAGCGATTATGTCAGAAGACTTATCAAAAATCAGGAATATTGGTATTATGGCACACATTGATGCCGGTAAGACCACTACGACCGAGAGAATACTCTATTATACGGGAAAAAGCTACAAGATTGGTGAAGTTGACGAAGGCACCGCCACGATGGACTGGATGGTGCAGGAACAGGAAAGAGGCATCACCATTACCAGCGCCGCGACGACGGTAATGTGGAAGTATCAATCCGACGACTACAAAATCAACATCATCGACACGCCGGGACACGTGGATTTCACCGTCGAAGTAGAACGTTCTTTGAGAATATTAGATGGAGCCGTCGCTATTTTTTGCGCGGTTGGCGGAGTTGAACCCCAGTCCGAAACCGTATGGAAACAGGCCAACAAATACAACGTGGCCCGTATCTGCTACGTGAACAAGATGGACCGAATGGGAGCCAACTTCTATGCCGTCATTGACCAGATCAAGGAAAAATTAGGAGCCAAGCCGTTGGTTTTACAACTGCCTATCGGCAGTGAGGAAAACTTTGTCGGCATCGTGGACCTGATTGAAAAGAAAGCCTACGTCTGGAATGAGGAAGACCAGGGAACCACCTACGAAGAATGCGAAATTCCCGCCGACATGCTCGACGATGTGGAAGACTACCGCAATCAACTGTTGGAAACCGTGGCCGAACTCGACGACAAACTGATGGAGAAGTTTTTTGACAATCCTGACAGTCTGAGCACCGAAGAAATCGTGAGCAGCATTAGAACAGCCACTATCAGCAATACGTTGACACCTGTACTTTGCGGTTCATCTTTCAAGAACAAAGGTGTGCAAAGACTGATTGACGCCATTGTCAGATACCTGCCCTCCCCCGCCGATATGCCCGCCATCACGGGTATCAACCCGAAAAGCGAGCAGGAAGAAACGCGCAAAACTGATGACAAGGAACCATTTTCGGCTTTGGCCTTCAAAATTGCCATCGACCCCTACGTTGGGAAGCTCACCTTTATCAAGGTCTATTCCGGCACGCTGAAAACCGGGGATATGATTTACAACGTATCTACCGGCAAACGCGAAAGGGTGTCGAAAATTATGCAGATGCACTCCAACAAGCAGCAGCAGCTGGAAAGCATTACCGCAGGCAACATCGTGGCATTGGTTGGAATGAAGGAAATTAGGACCGGTGACAGTCTTACCGAAGAAAAGCATCCGATTCTGCTGGAAAACATTGATTTTCCTGATCCCGTCATTCAGATTGCCATTGAGCCGAAGACCAAAGACGATGAAGACAAACTGATGCAGGCTTTGAGCAAGTTGGCCGAAGAAGATCCGACATTCGTCGTGACTGTTTCGGAAGAATCCGGCCAAACCTTAATCAGCGGTATGGGCGAGTTGCATTTGGAAATCCTTTTGGACCGCCTCAAACGCGAATTTAACGTGGCCTGCAATCACGGTAAGCCAAGAGTTACTTACAAAGAAGCTATCAACGACTTTGTCAAGCATCACGAGACTTACAAGCGCCAAACCGGCGGCAAGGGTTCTTTCGCCGAATTGGAATTCCAAATCAGTCCGACCGACAGCGACAAGAAAGGCCTTATCTTTGAAAGCCAGGTTAAAGGCGGCGTCATTCCGAAGGAATACATCGCCGGAGCCGAAAAGGGATTCAGAATTTCAATGACCAATGGCAAATACGGTTTTCCTCTGGAAGCATTGACCGTCACCATTTTGGACGGCAGCACGCATACGGTGGATTCGGATGCCATGGCCTTTGAAGTCTGTGCCAAGATAGGATTCAGAGAAGCCATCAAGAATGTGCAAACATCGATCTTGGAACCTATTATGAAGGTTGAAATCACCACGCCTGACGAATATATCGGCAACGTGACCAGCGACCTCAATCGCAGAAGATCCGTATTGGAACAAATTGACGCGAAGATAGGTTATCAGGTAATTAAGGCACAAGTTCCATTGGCAGAAATGTTCGGATATGTCACAACCTTGCGTTCGATCAGTTCTGGACGTGCCAACTACAGTATGGAATTTCTCAAATATGCGGAAGTTCCCGCCGAAGTGAAGGAATACATTCTCAATGTCGGAAGATTCGCTTTATTATAATATTTCAAGAATAAAAAAGAGAGATAAAAACAATTTTCAAGTAAAAACCAATAAAAACAAACAAACGTGAGTCACAGAATTAGAATCAAACTAAAGTCATTCGACCACACATTGGTAGATAAATCTGCTGAAAAGATTGTGAAGACAATCAACGCAGTGAAGGATGACAAAGTTGTTGTTGTGGGACCTATTCCACTTCCAACACACAAAAAGATTTTTACTGTAAACCGTTCGACTTTCGTAAACAAGAAATCAAGAGAGCAATTTGAACTCTCTACTTACAAAAGATTGTTGGACATTTACGGTACAACCACCAAGACCATCGACGCCTTGATGAAACTCGAATTGCCGAGTGGCGTTGACGTAGAAATCAAGGTCTGATGAACATTCATCAAGACATACTAAAACTCGTTATCTTTTCGATAGCGAGTTTTTTTTATTTTTCGGCAACGTACATCAAGCAAATTCCCGCAGAAAAACGGTGAACCGAAACCGATGAAAAACCAGCATTTCTCAATTTTGGAATCATCACATCCGGCTTGGGAAACTTCATTATAGACGCAGGCAAATACGAATAAGCCTCGCGATTACCAGCCAGCAAGCTGCCCCAAAACGGCAAAATATGGAATGCGTAGCACTTATAGCCAAGCAACAAAACAGGATTATCGGGATAGGACAACTCCAAAACCACCAATTTTCCAGCAGGACGCAAGACTCGGCACATTTCGGAAAGTCCTTGTTCAAGATGATTGAAATTACGGATGCCGAAAGCCACGGAAACTCGGTCAAAAGAATTATCGGGGAAACGCAGTTTTTCGACATTACCGACTTCCAGATGAATAGAAGCCGGCAGCTTTTGACGTGCCACCGCCAACATTTTCTCCGACAAATCCACCCCCGTCAGCTGACTTTCGGGGCCAGACTTTTTCGCAATGGCAGCCAGAAAATCGCCCGTACCCGTAGCGACATCCAGCACCGATAAAGGCGAGGATACATCCACGATTTCACGCACCGCCTTACGCCGCCAGCGACGATCGATACCCAACGACATCAGATGATTCAGTTTATCGTATTGCGGAGCGATACTATCAAAAAGCGACGCGATATTTTCAGTGGAATAGATCATAGGCAAAACAATTATTCATCCAATTAAAAACAAAGACCGGCAATCACGGCGAATACAAACGTAGATAAGACCAACAAAGGCAACGCCGGATCCAAATTCTTGCCCGAACGCTTCCAAACCATCACCAAATGTAGAATATAAAGCGGTAAAGTTATTAAATACAAGAAATTTAGGATGGAAGTAAAATGAATGGTCGAAAAAACGAGCATACTTCCCCACCCTAACACCACGAGTGTCGTCTGGTAAATTTTGGCCTTTCGCACCCCGATTTTGATAGGCACCGTCACCCGGTTTGTCCGATCAGACTCAATATCGCGGATATTGTTGACATTGAGAACCCCGACGCTAAAACAACCGATCGTCGTGGCGGGCAGCAACAACGTCCAAGAGTTGAAAGAATGTGCCATCACAAAATAGGAACCGAGCACCGACGTCAAACCAAAAAAGATAAAGACAAAGACATCGCCGAGACCTCGGTAGCCGTAAGGATTTTTTCCCAGCGTATAGTGCATAGCGGCCCAGATGGCGGCGGCGCCCAACGCCAACAAAGCAAGCGGTTTGAGCGACCATACATTACCAAAGGAAAGCCAAACCATTGCCAAGCCAAAAACGCAGCACAAGGCCACAAAAACGCCAATTAGACGGCGGAACAGAGAGACGGAGATACGTCCTTCGGCAAGACTGTACATTGGTCCCTCACGCCGATCACCATCGGTGCCACTGAGGAAATCGCCCAATTCATTGGAAAGGTTGGACAGAATTTGCAGGCAGACAGTAGTGAGCAACAGGAATGGAACCACCCCGTAAGAACATTGGACCTGCGGGACGGCCAATAACAAGCCGAGAATAACGCCTGATAGAGAAAGTGGCAACGTGCGCAGACGCATTGAGTGAATGATTGGAGCTATTTTATTCATTTTCAAGGGATAGCGAGTAATTTTTTCAAGGGGTAAAGATACAAAGAAAAAGGATTGAAATGGCAGGAGGAGAAGATCGCTATAAAAAAATTTCACAAATCGCATTCAATTCAAAAAAATATGTATTTTTGCAAAATGAATATTTTTGGTTATTCTGTAAAAAAAATTATTCGGCAAATAATAGGAGTTCCCGAAAATCCTTTTAAGAGTAGGGATAAATAATGAAACTATGGAATTTAGCAAAATCGAAAAAATTTCTATATTGAACTTGGCCGTCACGATGGCTTACATTGACGGCAAAATGACCGACAGCGAACAAAACGCGCTTCTTATCCCTACCAAGACTTTCGGTGATACCGAAGAAGACTTCAACGAGCTGTTGAAAGAAGCAAAAAAAATCAAAGCGACCAATTCCGTGGCCGTCGTTTCCAATATGAACGACGAACAGAAGATGTACGCTGCCGCCTATCTCGGTACTATCGTTGCCGCTGACAACCATATTGACAGTGCCGAATTGAAATTATGGAAACTGATTACCAATATCTGCGAATTACCAACGATGACGGCTTCCGCAGCTACGGAAATTATCCGTATTTCACAACTCTAATCAAGACTTTACCTATTTTTCCTATAAAAAACGGCGAAAATTCTTTTCGCCGTTTTTTTTATTTGTGTACAGAAAAAGTTTTCCCCTCGCAATTGATTCGAGATTTTCCTAATCGTGGGAAATGATGTACTCGGTCATCAGTCGATAAATTTCCTTCTGTTGGGCATCGGTCAGCGAGGCCTGGTGCATTTCTATCACGTTGCCGTCGCGGCGTTTGGCGGGACCCGTCTGGGCCTCTTTCGGCGTCATCACTTTAACTTTATCCAAAGTGTTCTGCAAAAGGGGAATGATCATCTGCCAATCAATATCGTTTTCCTTCAAAATGTCGTAGGCGATATGATACATCGCATTGGTAAAATTACAGCCAAAAATAGCCGCCCGATGGAGCACAAAACGCTGTTTTTCATCCATATACGACACAAGATCAGACATTTTTCGAGCCACGGACATCAAATCGTCTTCTGCCTGCTTAACATTAGCTTCCACACTCAAAGGCACCACGACACCGTCAAAAACCATATTTTTGCTTAAGCTCTGATAGGGGTAAATGATTCCGTAATTTTCGGCATAATCCTTGAGAATATGAATCGACAACGACCCGCCGGTGTGGGCAGCCAATGGCAATTTGAACGGCAACTGGGGCAATAATTCGTCAAAGCAGTCGTCCTTAACGGCAAAAAGGTACAAATCGCCATTAGGTTTCAAATCCGACAAAGAGTCAATGGCCTCCGCATCATATTGATTCGCCAAGGCCATCGCGTTGGACAATGTCCGGCTATACACTTGCGAAATCTCGATGTCCGCCTTATGCATCGCATAGGCCATCCAATGGGCAATATTTCCAGAACCGATAATCGTAACTTTCCGTATCATTATTCCAATGTCAATTGATAATCAAAAGGCAGTTTCATATTTTCCAAACTTTTCACAAATACCTCAGGATTAATCTTCAGTTGAGAATTAGCAAACTTGGTCTTGTACTTTTTATCCTTTTCATTGATTACAAGGGTAAAGTTTGCCTTGGCTTCAACCTGCGCACTTTCCAAAGCCTGCTTGATCTGGTTTGCCGAATTGGCCGTTGCGTCAAGGATATCCATTTGCATAACGACTCCCTTGCACAAATGTCCGTATGCGTCGCTCAAATAGCATATTTCTATCGGTTTCTGATTATAAAAAGGTTCACCCGTATAATCCTTCCCCATATATCGTTTTTCCACCTTAAACCGAACATACACGAACTTTCCAGCTTCAAACAGGTGCTTGTAACGAGTAAAATCCTCGCTAAACAGTCGCCAAGTCCACGAAGAATCATAATCCTCAAACGTAACGATACCCATATCCTTTCCGTTTTTGGTCACCGTTGCCCTGGCATCCGCCACCATAGCGGCGAATTTCAGTTCCTTGCCTTCATTTTTGGCCAAATATTCCTTGTTAGACAAATCCGCCAGGCGACAATTGGTAAAGCTCTTAATAATCAACTTATATTCATCAAGAGGATGACCTGTGATGTAAAAGCCGGCCACTTCCTTTTCGTGTTGAGCCTTCAGCACCTGACTCCACGGTTCACAATCGGGTAGTTCGGGAAGCATTTCGGCAGCCGTTTCCGGTTGGGCATCAAAAATCGAGAACTGTCCCTGACTATTCTGTTCCTTATAAATATATGCGATAGACTTTTCAATGAAATTTTTCTCTCCCGCATCTGCCGCAATGAATTGGGCACGGTGCATTTCGTTGAAGCAGTCAAAAGCCCCCGCGTATGCCAGCGATTCAAGCACTCTACGGTTGCAGTTGCGCAAGTCCACACGCCGCATAAAATCAAAGAAATCCTTATAGGGACCGTTTTTCTCGCGTTCTTCCACCAGGTTTTCAACGGCACTTGCCCCCACCCCTTTCAAAGCGGCCAAGCCAAAACGGATATTTCCATCCTTATTGACGCTGAAAGTCAACTCAGACTCATTCACATCCGGTCCCAGCACTTTGATTCCGTGTTTCAAGGTATCTTCGATGAACACGGTAATCTTTTCCATATTGTTGATGTTGTTGGTTAAGTTCGCCGCCATAAATTCAGCCGTGTAATGGGCTTTGAGGTAAGCCGTTTGGTATGCCACCCAGGAATAGCAGGTGGCGTGTGACTTATTGAACGCATACGAAGCGAACTTTTCCCAATCCGCCCAGATTTTTTCCAGGATTTTGGGATCGTGACCATTGGCCTGACCACGAGACAGAAATTCAGGTTTCAACTTATCCAGCTTATCTTTCTGCTTTTTACCCATTGCCTTACGCAAGGTGTCTGATTCGCCACGGGTAAAATTCGCCAACAGACGAGACAGCAACATCACCTGTTCCTGATACACCGTAATACCGTATGTATCTTTCAGATAACGTTCCATAATGGGAATATCATACTTGATTTCCTCTCGGCCTTGCTTTCTTTCGATAAACTGCGGGATATAGTCCATAGGACCAGGACGGTACAAGGCATTCATAGCAATCAGATCCTCAAACTTGCTTGGCTTGAGTTCGCGCAAATGCTTTTGCATTCCGGGGGATTCAAACTGGAAAGTAGCCACGGTGTCGCCATTGCAGAACAGTTGGAATGTCTGTTCATCTTCCAGTGAAATTTTATCGATATTTAAATCTTCGCCACGAGATTTCTTAATGTTTTTCAGAGCTTCGCGAATAACGGACAAGGTACTCAGCCCCAGGAAGTCCATCTTAATCAATCCCACATCTTCGATCACAGAACCCTCGTATTGGGTAACCAAGACCCGTTGGTCGGTATCTTTATCCTCGATAGTGGCCAGAGGGGCGAACTTGGTCAAATCGTCGGCACCAATGATGACGCCACAGGCGTGGATGCCGATTTGACGCACCGTTCCTTCCAGTTCGGTGGCATAGTGCAGCACTCGTTTTACCTTATCACTACCCGACTCCGCCGCCTCTTTCAGTTCAGGAACATACTGCAAGCAGGTTCCCATATTGACTTTCGGAGCTTTCTTGGTCTTTGGATCTTCGGGCAGTTTATCCGGCACCAATTTTGCCAATTCGTTAGACTTGTCCAATTCCAGATCTTCCACGCGTGCCACGTCCTTGATACTTGACTTGGTAGCCATTGTACCATAGGTAATGATATGGGCAACTTTTTCCTTACCGTATTTTTGGGTGATCCAATCCAAAATCTTATAACGGCCTTCATCGTCAAAATCCACGTCGATATCGGGCAAAGAAATTCGGTCCGGATTCAGGAAACGCTCAAACAGCAAATCATATTTCAGTGGATCCACATCAGTGATTTTCAAGCAGTAAGCCACGACTGAACCTGCAGCGGAACCACGACCCGGTCCCACCGACACACCCATATTTCGAGCAGCGGCGATAAAGTCCTGCACGATCAAGAAATAGCCCGGGAAACCCATATTACGCATCACACTCAACTCAAAATCGATGCGTTCCATAATATCTTCGGGGACGGGATTGCCATAACGCATATAGGCGCCGTCGAGGGTTAGTTTGCGCAAATAATCAGCTTCCAGCTTTATACGATAGACTCGCTCAATACCGCCAAGTTTATCGATACGACCCTTACCTTCCTCATCGCCTTCAAACTCAGCCCTCAAATCATCTTCAGAAAAGCGTTGTTTATACTGTTCCACCGTACCAAATTCTTCGGGAATATCAAACATCGGCATAATAGGACCGTGTTTGAGTTTGTAGGTTTCCACCTTATCCACGATTTCCTGCGTATTGGCCAACGCTTCCGGCACGTCCGGGAAAACGGTTTCCATTTCCTCAGGTGACTTCAGCCATTCCTGCTTGGTATAATGGAGACGATCCACGTCGCTCACCTTTCGGCCCGTACTGAGACATATCAGACGGTCGTGGGCCTCGCCGTGTTCTTCCAAGACGAAATGGACATCATTGGTGGCGATAACCTTCACGCCGGTTTCGGCTGCCAACTCCAAGATATGCTTATTGACCATCTCCTGTTTTTCATATACGGTGGTATCGCCGCCCGGTTTGTCGGTTTTATGTCGTTGGAGTTCCAGATAATAATCATCTCCGAAAATGCTCTTATACCAAAGGATGATTTCCTTGGCCTTCTTCAAATCCTGATTCTCTATTGCTCTCGGCACCTCACCCGCCAGACAAGCCGACGAAACAATCAGTCCCTCGTGATACTGCTCCAGCAACTGATGGTCGATACGCGGTTTGTAGTGATAGCCGTCCACCCAGGCCGCGGAAACGATCTTGCACAAATTATGGTAACCTGTTTCGTTTTTGGCCAACAGCACCAAGTGGTTGCCATAGCCATTCTCCTTTCCCACGCAATTGGTATGGTCGCCCGTAGGATTAGTCTTGGTAATCTTGGCGACATAAACTTCACAACCGAAAATCGGCTTGAAGATTTTCTGTTTCACTTCCACGATTTTCACCTGCAGTGCCGCTTGCTTTTCGGCATCGGTTTCCGCTTCAAGTTCCTTTTCTATATCTTTGATTTCAGATTTGACAGAAGCATTATGTTTATCCACATAATCGAAGAACTCTTTGATGCCAAACATATTGCCGTGATCGGTAATGGCCATTGAGTTCATACCGGTTTGGAGACAACGCTTAACCAAATCCGGAATAGTTGACATACCGTCAAGGATGGAATATTGCGTGTGGACGTGGAGATGAGTGAATTTTACCATAACAAAAATTTAAGTGTACAAAAATAATGAATAATTTGTGTTCTCATTCTATGGATTTCAATATTTTTTCAACCTCACCTATAACTGCTGCATCACGCTGTCGCGATAACTCGGTCCGATGGGCAGCTCCGTGCCGGCAACTATCACACTGTTCGGATCAACAATTTCGATTTGCGACTTTGAAACGATAAAGGACTTGTGAATCCTCACAAATTGGTCGGAAGGCAGCATATCGGTTAGGTTTTTCAAGGAATAAAAGGCCGTTATATTTCTATGTTTGGTATGAAAAGTGACATATTCCTGCTGACCCTCAATAAACAGCAAGTCGCTGTAATTCACCTTATAGAATTTACGATCCGCCTTCACCAACAGATAATCCCGTTCTACGCCCTCTTTTTTATCCTCCTTGACAAGCTTTTCGGGAATTTCATTCATTTGTGCGGCGTTTTTCATTTGAATTCGATCCACCGCCTTGTTGACCGCCTTGCAGAAACGGGCAAACGCAATGGGCTTGAGCAGGTAATCCACCACGCCCAAATCATAACCGCTGACGGCATATTGAGAATACGCCGTCGTGAAAATAATGCTGGGACGATACGGCAAATTGCCCACAAACTCAACACCGGTGATGTCGGGCATTTCAATATCGGTCAACAAAATATCTATATGCTCCTGCTGGATAAACGACATCGCCTCCATCGCATTGGCACAGGTGGCCACCAACTTCAACATCGGAATCTTGGACACGTAATCCATCAATAATTCTCGAGCCAAATGCTCGTCATCCACAATCAAAACCGTATAAAATTGTTCAGCAGTATTTTCCATAGTCTATTTATTCAAATTCAATGCCAATGAAAGTTGATATACATCCTCTCTTTCTTCGAGAGAAAGCGAATAGTTGCCTTGATAATAAAGCTCCAGACGCTGCTTGACATTTCCCAAGCCCACGCCATTCTGCTCCGCATCGGTACGCAAATTATGTCCCTTTGACACGCTATTCCGCGTACGCAAAATCAAAGAACCATCCTTCGCTTCGATATCAATATTGATAAATCCATCGGTATTGGTCGTGATGTCGCTGTGTTTGAAGCAGTTTTCCACAAAAGGCTGCAGCAACATCGGCGCAATCGAATACGACTGCGAATCCAGACTTACCTTATAGGACAACCTTTCATTCTTACCGATTCTCAATTCTTGAAAATCAATATAATTCTGAATATATTCCAAATCTTTCGACAACAAGACTTTTTCGCTTTGCCCGTAATCTGTCACATATCGAAGCATATCGGAGAGCTTCATCAACGCATCGGGAGCGATATCGTTCTTGGTATAAACCAAGGCATAGATATTATTTAACGCATTGAACAAAAAATGCGGATTTATCTGTGATTGAAGTAGTTGTAATTTCATCAGATTACGTTCCTGCTTCAATGCCTCGGCCTGCAACAACGACAAATTGGAATATTTGTAAATGGCCACGCACAACGCTCCAATATTCAGCAAAAGTCCACTCATATAATGCGTCAGATTGATATACGGCATAAAATCTTCGGCAGGCGGCGTAATATCAAATGGAAGCCAACGAATCATCAAATATTCTATACCAAAGAGCAAATGACTCATCACAAAAATCATAAGAATGATGACAATGATTTTCACCAGACCACGCTGCAACCATTTTGGCGGATGCATAAAGACCAAACAAAACAACTGGTAGGCCATCACAAAAAACAGCGTATCAATGACTGCAATGGTCAGTGCCACCGACGGATTTCGTTTTACGCCATTCAAAAAAATCAGCAAAAAGACTATCAGATAGATAAAATACTGAGAATGTCGAATGACGAACTGGTTGAATTTTGTATTCATTATCTTACAATTAATTTGAATGGCAAAGTTACACATTTTTTTTCGGAATTATACCGTTTTGGCTTGTTAAAAATCATTCAGTTTCTGCCCGTCGTACGTCGTTTACCAAAATACGTCATTTTTCTCCGAAAATTTCAATCATTTGAAGTCTGTCAGACAAATTTGCCAATTTGCTCTTTTGACATTTTTGGAGGAAGAAGTGACAGAAAAAACACAAAAAATAGCATGTTTATAACAGTTTATGAATCAGTATTTTAGTATTGACTTTTATAAATAATTTCCGCTACTTTTCTCTTGATAGAAAAGTAGCCAAAAGATCAAGCCGACATCAATTCCGCCCGCTCTGCGTGCCGGCTGACAGCGGCGGCGAAGTAGGACAAAAATGCCGCTGCCAATAGAGTTGGACAAACAGTATCTGTTTTTGGCATTTTTGTAACGCAAGCGCCTTCGCACGCCGCTGTAGGCCACCACACATTCACAGCCCGTGCCGCACCGGATATCGGCGTTCCTCCCCGCGGCACTTTATATCCTCCGCCTTCTAAGCGGATTGCGTGACAAATCGAGGCGGGTGGCGGCGTTAAGAACGCTGGCTGTTTGAGCTGGCCAAGCCTGCGAGGCCAGCGAGTTTCAGCGTTTAGCCGCCAACTGCCCGATTTGTAGCAAGCGCTTAGGCAGCGGTAAACCTTTCTTTGGTTACTTTCTTTGGGTCATAAAGAAAGTAACGAAAAAAAACATTCTCGTAAAAAAAGAAGTTTTTACAAGACTAAAAGGGATAATTCTAAAAAAATTGTGTTTTTTTTCGTGGAATTGACTAAATTTGCAGCGCAAATCAATCGTGAGGACTTCAAGGACGAGATGAGCAAGTGGCTGTACCTCCTCAAGAACATCGGGCAGATGGACGAGCAGGACAGCACGCAGGAAAGCGACATCTTCAGGAAGTTCTACGAAACGTGTCGAATGTCAAAGCTAACAACTATGGAAAAGGAAGAATACACCAAGAGCGTGCTGGAATACGAAGACGTGCAGGATGCCCTGGACTATATGCGGAAGACCTCCCTGAAAGAAGGTTTTGAAAAGGGACTTGCCGAAGGGAAAGCAGAAGGAAAGGCTGAGGGGCTTGCCGAAGGACTTGCCGAGGGCGAAGCAAAAGGGAAAGCAGAGGGACTTGCAGAGGGTGAAGCGAAGGCAAAGCTAGACTTGGCAAAATTATTGTTGAATCAAGGCGTTGACATCAATATCATTACTAAAACAACAGGCCTGACGGCTGAAGAAATTGAACATTAATTGCGGTTATTGCACTGGCACACCATTAGTAGTAGAGACGCAGTGCTGCGTCTCTACCCTATCGGCAACGGAAAATCATTCATAAATTTGGCAACTTTGCAAGACGGAAAAGATAATTCCGTTTCTTGACATTATCTTTGCAACATTATTCCTTATTAAAGAAAGAGAATTTTCCTTCTTCCAGAGAATCAACCATAATAACTTCGTCGGTATTCAAGGTCCCACCCAGAATAATCTTCGACAACTCGTTGAGAATCTTTTTCTGAATCACCCGTTTCAGCGGCCGAGCACCATAAATTGGATCGTAACCCATTTCCGCCAGTTGATCCAAGGCGTATTTGGTAAATTCAACCTTGATGTTCTGTTGCGCCAGCAAGTCATTCAACTGAGCAACCTGCAGCTTGATAATATTCTTAATTTCACGTTTGGACAAAGGTTGGAACATTACGATTTCATCAATACGGTTTACAAATTCGGGTTTCAACGACTTCTTCAGCAAATCCGTCACTTCGGCCTTGGTACGTTCGAAGACTTCCTCGTCCGAATAATTGTCTCTATCGGCATAATTATCCTGAATAATATTCGTACCCATATTAGAAGTCATAATGATAATCGTATTCTTGAAATCAGCAGTACGACCTTTGTTATCCGTCAATCGACCGTCATCCAATACTTGAAGCAAAATATTGAAGATGTCGGGATGGGCTTTTTCGATTTCGTCAAAAAGCACGACGGAATAGGGTTTTCTACGCACGCGTTCGGTAAGCTGTCCGCCTTCATCATAGCCCACATACCCCGGAGGCGAACCGATGAGTCGAGAAACGGAGTGACTTTCTTGGAATTCGCTCATATCGAAACGAATCAAGGCATCTTCGGTGTTGAACAGATATTCGGCGAGTGCCTTTGCCAATTCGGTTTTACCCACGCCCGTTGTTCCCATAAAGATGAAGGAACCGATAGGCCGGCGCATATCCTGCAATCCGGCACGGCTTCGACGGATAGCGTCGGCGATGGCACAGATGGCCTCATCCTGCCCCACTACCCTCTTATGCAGTTCTTCTTCCAGATTCAGCAGTTTGGCTTTTTCGCTCTGCATCATCTTGCTCACAGGAATTCCCGTCCAACGAGCCACCACTTCGGCAATGTCATCAGCATCAACTTCCTCATCCACCATTGCCTTATCTGCCTGAATTCGAGACAATTCTTCTTGAAGTTTGGCAATATCGTTTTCCTCACTCTTAATCAAGCCATAACGCAATTCTGCCACCCGACCGTAATTGCCCTGCCGTTCCTCATTGACGGCTTCCAGTTTATACTCTTCTATTTTAGATTTCTTATTCTGAATCTTATCGACGATATCTTTTTCATTGCGCCATTTGGTCGCGATGTCATTGCGTTGTTCCTGCAATTCGGAAATCGTCTTGCTCAACTGAGCCACCTTGTCTTCCGCTTTTTCCCGTTTGATGGCTTCGCGTTCGATTTCCAACTGTCTGATTTTCCGTTCAATTTCATCCAATTCTTCAGGAACGGAGTTGATTTCCAAACGCAATTTGGAAGCGGCTTCGTCAATCAGGTCAATGGCCTTGTCGGGCAAAAACCTGTCTGTGATATAGCGCTGCGACAACTCAACAGCTGCAATAATCGCCTCGTCCAAGATTCTCACCTGATGATGCGTTTCGTAGCGTTCTTTTAAACCACGCAAGATGGAAATAGCCGAATATTTGTCTGGTTCATCAATCAGCACCGGTTGGAAACGCCGAGCTAGGGCTTTGTCTTTTTCAAAATATTTCTGATATTCGTTCAAGGTGGTAGCACCGATAGCGCGGAGTTCACCACGTGCCAACGCCGGCTTTAGGATGTTGGCCGCATCCATCGCCCCGTCGCCAGAACCACCGGCACCGACCAACGTATGGATTTCATCGATAAAAAGGATGATTTCGCCATCAGCGTCAATGACTTCCTTAATCACGCTTTTCAGACGTTCCTCAAACTCGCCCTTGTACTTGGCTCCTGCGACCAAAGCCCCCATATCCAAAGAGTACAACTGCTTGGTTTTCAGATTTTCGGGGATGTCGCCACTCACCAAACGATGTGCCAAACCTTCAGCGATAGCCGTTTTACCAACACCTGGCTCACCAATCAGAATGGGGTTGTTCTTGGTACGCCGCGACAAGATCTGCAGCACCCTGCGAATTTCCTCATCCCTGCCGATGACAGGATCCAACTTGCCTTTTCGAGCCGCCTCGTTCAAGTTGGTAGCATACTTGTTCAACGCATTGTATGTTTCCTCGCTGGTGGAACTCGTTGCCTTGCTGCCTTTTCGCAACTCGGCAATCGCCATTTTGATTCCCTTTTCCGTCAAGCCGGCGTCTTTCAAAATCTTCGAAGACTCGTCATTGGCGGAGAAAATGCCATAGAACAAATGTTCCAGCGACACGAACTCGTCGCCCATTTCTTGACTCAGCATCATCGCTTTTTGAATGGCAGTCTGCACACCGCCCGCCAAATACGGATCGCCTCCCGAAACTTTGGGAATATTCTTGATTTGTCGTTCAACGACTTGCGCAATCGTTTTTGGATCGGCATCTTGCTTCTTTATGATAAATGGGATAACATTTTCATCCGAATCAAGAATCGCCTTTAATATATGCAGATTGTCAATTTTTTGTTGCTGGTTGGCAGCGGCAAGCATCTGTGCCTGGGCAATTGCTTCTTGTGTCTTGATTGTTAAATTGTTTAAATTCATGGTTGTAATAATCTTAATTTCACACCATCCTTTACGCAATAACTTTGCCAAAGTCTCGGCACTGACAAAATGTCAGTTCAAAGAGCATTAATTATAATCAAAATAATCAGTTTGAAGAAAAATGTAATTATCCCTTTTGATCTTGTAAGGAGATTCCGTTCTCCGCTTCGCGTCGGAGACACCGAAATCTCTACAAGATTAAGCAGATAATCCTGAAAAATAATATTGTAGTCCCTGTTTTTTTTTATTTGTTGGCAGACAGCAAAACATTTTTTTGTATTTTTGCAAGTTAATACATAATGTAATATGAAAAACATCCATAAGACACTGACGTTTATCTTTTTGTTCGTCACGGCTATGTTTACCGCAACGGCCCAGTCTGCCGATGTTTCCGGATACGAAATCAAAATCAACGCCCAAAACATCAGCCAAGGAAGTTTGTATCTGCAAGGGTACAAAGGACAGGAAGTTTTCATTTTCGACTCTGCCAAGGTCAAAGGTCATAAAAGTGTTGTCTTTAAGAACAACAAAAAGACCATTCCGACGGGAATTTATGCCGTGGTGGACAAGCAGGGCAACGAATACGTCAATCTCATTATTGACCACAACCGCAAATTCAGCGTTAACGGCGAAGAATTTGACGCACGTTTTGTGGCTACAGCCACTGTGGAAGGTTCTGACGAAAACACACAATTCGTCGAATTTCAAAAAAAACTGGCCACCTCCGACAATCCCTACAAGGTGGCAGAACTTTTCCACGAAGCGATTCCTGCTTCTTTTTTAGGCCATTTCATCAAAGCAAAATACAATCTTTCCAACCCGTCGCTTCTTTCGGAGGACAACGACGATGACTCGACACAATACCAACAACTTATCCATCACTATTTTGACTCATACACCTTTGACGATGGACGTTTGCTGCACACGCCCGTTTATCTGGACGTTGAAAACTACTTCCTCGAAATCCTGCCTCAACACGCCGACACCATCGGACCCAAGGTGATGGATTTCCTGCATCGTTTTCAAGACACGGAGTCCTTCGAATATTATTTATCCTTGCTGATGAATATGTTTGACCGCACGATGAACAATATGTCCGCAGAACAGGTGTTTGTAATGCTATACGATCATTTCTGTGACGGCAAGACCTTCTCCACCCTACACGGAGATCTCATCAAATACTATCAGCGCACGGCCGATAGAAAACGCAAAATCCTGCCAGGCCAGACCATTCCCGCCTTGAAAGCCTACGATTTACAAAACAAGGAACACCTTTCGTCAGACATTACCAAAGATTACATCATCTTGTGGTTTTGGGATCCCGATTGCGACGACTGCGTGGAAATGACTCCCAAATTGCACGCTTTTTATCAAGAATATGCCAACGATTATAATGTAGAAGTCTTTGCGGTGGCCATCACCGAGGACATTGAACGCTGGGATAAATTTTGTCGGGAACAAAAACTTTCCTGGATCAACACTTGCGACGGCATCGACACGCCCAACTACGACTTCATCGACTACTTCGACATCATCACCACGCCCGTCATCTATCTTTTAGACAAAAACCATACAATAATTGCACACAGTTTTCCGTTAGAAGAATTGCACAACTTTTTCATTCATTAGAATTTAGAATAAAAAAAATTATAAAAATGAAACAGAACAAACTTTTTCTATTCATTCTTTCCCTGTTTATCATTATGCCCTGCACTTTCGCGCAAAAAGGCAAAACAAACAAGAAAAAAGACAAAGAAGATTATAGTTACGACTTTACCTTCAACATTCCAGGTGCCAAAGATACCATTGTCTTTCTCACCATCAATTTTGATGGCAAATTAATGTTGCGCGACTCCGCAAAGCCCGTTACGCCGGGTGTTTTCAGATTTAAGAACACGAAAAAGTTAGAAGAAGGTTTTTATAGTCTTGTCGCACAAAAAAGAGTTCAATACTTAAGTTTTATGATTGACGACAAACCTTTTTTCACCATTACCACCGATACCTTGGGCAATCCCGACAAGACCACTGTCATCAATTCGCCTCAAAACGAATTGTTGGTTGATTTTCAAAGACACACCGCAGCGGCACAAAAGGAAATGACCAAACTCAGTACGGCCAAGAAAGCATGCGACACCAAGAACCTTACCGACAGCTCTGCCATTTACAAAAAACAAATGGAAGACGTTAATAAAGAAATGTTGGACTATATCGATCAATTAATCGCACAACATCCTGATTATCTTTTCGTTAAAATGCAAAAGGCATACAAGGAAATCGATATGCCGGAGATATTGGATCAAAACGGAGATATTGACGTGGAAGCCGGTTCCGCCTACTATAGAACCCACTTCTGGGACAACGTGGATTTAGCCGACGGCCGTATGATATTTATGCCTGTTTTACAAAGCAAAGTCAAAGAATATTTTGAACGTGTGCTACAATATCAAGATGTTGATACGATAAACAAATATGTGGATCTTACGATAGACAAATGCACCGACACAATCACTTATCAATATATGGTCAATTATTTGTCACGCTACTATGAATCCAGCAAAAACATTGGCCACGACGGCGTATTTATCCATATTGCCAAAAACAACCAATTGAAAGGCAAATGCTACTGGATGGACGAGGATTTGATTGGGAAATACCGTAAGCGTGTAGAACGCTTAGAACCACTTTTGATTGGACAACACGCTCCCGAATTGTTCATTCCCGACACCAGCGAGCAATGGCATTCTTCGCATAAACTGTCCAAACCGTATGTCATTCTTTGGTTTTTTGACCCAGATTGCCACGAATGCCGCCGTGAAACCAAGAAGTTAAGAGCACTTTACGACTCTTTGGAAACCGCCGGCACCCGTAATTTTGACGTTTTCGCCATCGCCAACGACTGCACGCCTGAACGCTGGAAACAATACGTCAAGGAAGAAGGACACCCCTGGTTGGTCGTTGGCGGCAACAAAGGCAACATCGACTACCTGGAAGCCTACAACACCTACGAGACCGGCAATCCTACGATGTTCATTCTCAATCCGAAACGAGACATCATTTGCAACAAACGTATTCCTATCAATATGCTTCCAACCTTCTTGGAACAATATGAACGCATCGAACAAAACAAGCTGAAACGTGCCGGAAAGTTATAACGGCTATCAGCCAATAAAAAGCGGCGGCATTCGAATGAATGCCGCCGCTTTTTATTATCATCAACAGGCTTATAAAGACCCGCTAATTTCATTTCTTGGCTATTTTATCATCTCATAAAATTCCTCTTCTGAAATGATTGGAATCTCCAATTTTTGAGCTTTATTCCGCTTTTCAGGTCCCATTTTCTCGCCTGCAAGGACAAAATCAGTATTTTTTGAGATAGAAGAGACATTTTTTCCTCCGTGTTTCTCTATCAATTGCTTCATTTCATCACGAGGAATAGAAAAAACGCCACTCACGACAATAGATTTTCCACTTAATTTGTCGGATAAAGACACGGTTTCTTCTGCTCTTAGTTCAAATTGAACACCGGCATTACGCAAGGCAATAATCATCTCCAGATTTTCCGGCTGCAAAAAGAAGTCGATAATGCTGGTGGCGACACGTTCGCCCACATCATCCACCTGCATCAGTTCTTCCTTCGTGGCATTGGACAAAGCATCCACATTCTTGAAAAAGCGAGCCAGTTTTTTAGCCGTATTTTCTCCCACATAACGAATGCCGATGGCAAACAAAACCCGTTCAAAGCCCACTGTCTTAGACTGTTCGATACCTTTTAATATATTTTCTACGGTCTTCTCCCGAAAGCTAATCACACGTTCCGTTTTTCCATCCGTTGAAGACAATTTCTTTTCCAAACCGATCAATTTATCGTATGACAAGGTATAAAAATCTGCCGGATTTTTCACCAAATCATTATCAAAAAGCATTTCCACCTTGCCTTCTCCCAAAGAATCGATATTCATTGCCTTTCTAGAAATGAAATGTTCTAATTTTCCTTTAATTTGAGGTGGACAATGCAAGTCATTCGGGCAGAAAACGCCAGACTCACCTTCATTTTGCACCAATTCCGCTCCACATTCAGGACAATGCGTTACAAATTTCACCTTAGGCACATCCAATTCACGCTTTTCCACATCCACTCCCACTATTTTGGGGATGATTTCGCCTCCTTTTTCTACATATAAGACATCATTTTCGTGAATATCATAATAATCGATAATGTCTTTATTATGCAAAGTTGCTCTTTTGACGATGGTTCCGCACAAAGGCACCGGCGTCAAATTAGCCACGGGCGTCACAATACCGGTACGGCCAACCTGAAAATCCACGCTCAACAGACGCGAAGGAACGCGTTCAGCCTTAAACTTATAAGCAATGGCCCAGCGTGGACTCTTGGCAGTGGCACCGATTTGCTGCTGCAGGGCAAAATCGTTCACTTTGATAACGATGCCGTCAATATCGAAAGGCAAGGTTTTCCGACGTGTGTCCCAATCGTGCATAAAGTCGATAACTTCACGAATGGACTGTGCCTTCACCATCACGTCGGGAGCACGGAATCCCCAGTCCTTCAGTTTTGTCAAACTGTCAAAATGATTGTCGGCGTATGGTTGATGTCCCATCACAAAATAGAGTTTGAAGTCCAAGCCACGGCGTGCCACTTCCGCCGAATCTTGCAGTTTCAAAGTTCCGGAAGCCGCATTTCGAGGATTCGCGAAAGGATTTTCACCAATTTCCTCCCGTTCTTTATTCAGTCTTTCAAAGTTTTCGTGATTCATAATGATCTCGCCACGCGCTTCAAACAAGTCTGGGAAATCACCTTGCAACTTCAACGGAATGGTTCGAATGGTCTTGACATTATTGGTTACATCGTCTCCCTGAACGCCATCGCCACGAGTTACAGCCCGCACCAAAAGACCTTTTTCGTAAACCAAACTGATGGCCAAGCCGTCGTATTTGAGTTCGCAAACATACTCAACATTTCCGTTAACAAGTTCGTGCACCCGTCGATCAAAGTCCTGCAACTCTTCTTCCGAATAGGTATTCCCGAGGGAAAGCATCGGAAACACGTGCTTCACCGTCTTGAACTGCTTGGTCACGCTACCGCCCACGCGTTGTGTCGGACTATCGGGAAGCACATAATCAGGATACTGCTTTTCCAACAAGATCAGCTGATTCAACAGTTGGTCAAACTCATAATCGCTAATCGTCGGATTATCGAGCATATAATAATTATAGTTATGCCGATTAATTTCGTCGGTCAAACGCTTGATTTGTTCTGCGATAGGTTCCATCATCATTTACGGATTAAGAATTGAGACTTGAGGACAATTAAACATTTTAGAGCTGAGAATAGGATGGTGTAAACGTATCCCCATTATTAAGATTACCTGTCGTCAAGCCCTTTTTCAACCATTTCACGCGTTGGGCAGACGTACCGTGGTTGAAGGAATCGGGCACCGAATAGCCGCGTGCCTTCTTTTGCAGGTAGTCGTCACCGATTTTGGAAGCCACGTTCAGGCCTTCTTCAATATCGCCGTCTTCCAGGGAACCGAACATCTCGTTATCGTGATAAGCCCAAATTCCCGCATAAAAATC
Organism: Bacteroidales bacterium; assembly: GCA_024400755.1. Taxonomy (GTDB): domain Bacteria; phylum Bacteroidota; class Bacteroidia; order Bacteroidales; family WCHB1-69; genus RUG11690. The sequence continues at coordinate 72,004 of JAKSMG010000009.1, forward strand.
GGCCTGCAATTCCAATCTCACACTAATTTTATTGCTTTCGGTTTCGCTCACACGGCTCATTTGGTTATGTGCCTGCTGCAAGGTTCCCAACAGATACTGCACGTGATGTCCCACCTCGTGGGCAATGACGTAGGCATATGCAAAGTCACCATCTGCCCCCAGCTGCTTTTTCATATCCATAAAGAAGGACAAATCCAAATAGACACATTGGTCTGCCGAGCAGTAAAACGGACCCGTCGAAGAACTTGCCCCGCCGCAACCCGACTGAACGCTACCGGTAAAAAGGACCAGCTTTGGAGGCACGTAGGTCTTGCCCATTTTGGCAAATTCGGCCGTCCACACGTCCTCGGTTCCTGCCAAAATCTTTTTCGCGAACGAAGCCAATTCTTCCTCCTCCGCCGAAGGCGCATAAGTGGAAGACTGTTCTGTCGTCAAACCACTTACATTGCTATTTTGCAATACAGAGAGCGGATTTCCGCCCATAATCCATACGATGATTCCTGCGATAATCAGTCCACCGATACCTAAACCGCCAATAGTTTTTCCGCCCATACGGCGTCTGTCGTCCACGTTGGAGCTTTCTCTTCTTCCTGAAAGATTCATTTCTTTACAATTTTAATATTTATACATTACATTAAAATTGCAAAGTTACACAAAATTTCTTTAACGTCTCAACCAAATCACCGTTTCGCCATCATTAAAAAAACTTGGGCAGATTTCCAATATTCTCGGAGAACGCAGCTGACTTCGCACAGCGTCCCTGAGCCTCGTTCCGTGGTTACAGCCGTGAATGACAACGATTTTCTCAACGGTTTTCGGCGCTTTGGACAGCAATTCCCTCACGTCAAACAAGGCCTCTTCCACCGTCAAGCCGTGAACATCAATTCGCAACGAATCTTCGGGCATTATTCGAAAAAATTAATAACCCAAAATTTTGAGCATCGACTTGTAGCTCTGTTCCTTGGCGAACAACTTGGTACAGAGTTCACCTTCCTCGTCACGATAAATGATGATATGCTTTGGAGCGGGCAACATACAATGCTGGATGCCGCCATAACCGCCAATCGCCTCCTGATAAGCCCCCGTGTTAAACAAACCGATATACTGTGGTTCGTTTTCATAATAATTGGATTCGGGAATCTTGCCGTTGCCTTCAAAGTTAACCTCTTCATTTTGGTGAATCTTCGGCAGGAAAACCGCATTCAAATGTGCTTCCGAATTATAATAATCGTGACTGTCGCAAGTCAATCCGCCCAAGAAAACACGCTCGTACTCGCGATCCCAGTTGTTGACGGCAAGAATGATAAACTGTTGGTTGATAGCCCAAGTGTCGGGCAAAGTAGTCATAAAGGAACTGTCGATCATATTCCACAACTCACGGTCATTTTGACGTTTTTGCTGCAGAATAGAAAACAGAACCGCACTCGCCTCACCCACGGTATAGGAACCAAATTCGGTAAAGATGTCCGGTTCGCGCACGCCTTCCCTATCGCAAATCTGCTTGATCTGCGAAACAATTTCTTCGGCCATATAAGCATAATCATATTCAAATCCGAGAGAGTTTTTAATGGGAAAACCACCTCCGATATTCAAGGAATCCAACTCTGGGCAACGCTTTTTCAGTTCGCAATACAGCGTAACGCACTTCGTCAACTCATTCCAATAATAAGCCGTATCTTGAATGCCGGTATTGATAAAGAAGTGCAACATCTTGAGTTGGAACTTCGGATTCGACTTAATCTTATTCTCATAAAAAGGAATAATATCATTGTATCTGATTCCCAAACGTGAAGTATAAAACTCAAAACGAGGTTCCTCTTCTGCCGCAATTCTGATACCGATCTTGCACTTGGAATTGATTTTTTCATTCAACAAATCGAATTCGTGTTTGCTGTCCATCACCGGAATGATGTTGCTAAACCCCTTATCCAACATCATTGAAATGTTGTCGATATATTGAATTTTCTTAAATCCGTTACATATAATATAATTATCTTTTTCAAACAAGCCCATCTCATTTAGGGTATCCACCAAGTTCAAATCAAAAGCGGACGAAGTTTCCAAATGGACATCATTTTTAAGCACTTCAGAAAGGACAAATTCAAAATGAGAACTTTTCGTACAATAACAATAATGGTAATCGCCCTGGTAATCTGACTTGGCGATAGCCACATTAAACCAACGTCGAGTACGCTGAATATTTTGAGAAATCTTCGGCAAATAGGTAATTTTCAACGGAGTCCCGTACTGCTTGATAATATCCATCAAGGGGACATCATTGAAAATCAATTCATTGTTTTCCACCTGAAATTCCTCTTGTGGAAATTCGTAAGTTTGCTGAATCAAATCAATATACTTCTTTCTCATTTTTTATTTTGAATTTAATTTTTATGCGGCAAAAATACAAAATAAATCAATCGGATTATCATTTTTAGAACAATCCGAATCACTTGGATTGAGATTTTTAATACAATTTAAGAAACGCAAACTATGTTTTTATATTTCAATCCATTGAAACACACAACAATGGATGGGAATTATCATCATCTTCTCAACTTTCACACCTTCGCGCCTCCGCACGCCGCTGTAGGCCACCACCCATTCACAGCCCGTTCCGCACCGGATGTCGGCATTTCTCCCTGCGGCACTTTATATCCTCCGCCTTCTAAGCGAATTGCGTGACAAATCGAGGCGGGTGGCGGCGTTAAGAACGCTGGCTGTTTGAGCTGGCCAAGCCTGCGAGGCCAGCGAGTTTCAGCGTTTAGCCGACAACTGCCCGATTTGTAGAGACGTGGCGCGTGAGGCGAACCCTAAAAGTTGGACAAAAAACTTTTAGGAAAATGTCAAG